>CAZJCQ010000001.1:0-50445 GCA_964544665.1 uncultured Chryseobacterium sp.
TTGGGTTGGTAACCTGATCTTTCCAAAATAGGAAAGTCAAGTTTCCATCTCTGCAGACCTGATATGAAGGTAAATTGGACGGTTTGTTCCGATAGCGTTTTAGGGATCTCAATGGTCAATTGAAGATACAAGGGATTGGGCATGATTTTCCAAGACTGAATGACAACTTCGGGCACATTGGATTTGATCTCTTTGGTGGATTGAAAATTTTGACCACGCACCAAGAGCGACACTTCATTCATTTTCATTCCCACCCACCAATTGGGAGGGTCGCATTGTAGCCCAGATCCAGCGGTAGCGTTCGATGTCCATAGGGTCAAGAGCGTAATGAATAGGAGTGAAAAAAAGGAAGGTTTCATTTTTTGTGAATAAATCATTTTTTGTGAATTGCCTTTTGTTTTAATTTTGGAAAGTGTTAAAAGTACACGAAGTAAAACTAAACTAACAAATTAAATTAAACAAAATGAAAAAAATTTACACTTTCATGTTGTCCATGTTAGGAGCTGCGTTTTTGAATGCTCAAACGCCGGTGACCTTCACCGTGGACATTGCTGGTGCTGGATTGACTCCTAGTGCGAACGGCGTTCACATTGCAGGAAACTTTGGCGACCCCAACTACGATGGTTCAGTGGTGAACCCAGCTTACGTAAACTGGAATCCATCTGCGATTGCTATGAATGATAATGGGGATGGTACTTTTTCTGTTACCCTAGATTTATTACCAGAACATTACGAATTTAAGTTTATCAATGACAATGATTGGCCAGGTGTGGAAGATGTACCCAACATTTGCCAAGTAGAATTAAACGGTAACGATAATCGTTACATTGAGGTGGGTGTTGATCCTGCTTCTTATTCTGTTTGTTTCGCTGCATGTTCATCTTGCAGTGCAAATACAGTACTTTTACGAGTAGATATGTCTTTGGTAGACGAGGACGGAGATGGAATTACAGGTGAGATAGGTGATGACATCAGCAGCCTAGGGGTTCATGTCGCTGGTAATTTTGATGCAAACGGTACAACAGGATATCCAGCTTGGGATCCTGCTGCTATCCAGTGCATGCCTTTAGGAAATGGAGTGTATGGTGTATTGATGAATTTGAACATCGGAAACTATGAGTACAAATTTATCAATGGTGATGCCTGGGGATTTGATGAAACAGTTTCAGGAGCTTGTGCTAATGCGGGTAACAGAACCTTGTCCGTTACCGGTCCAAATCAATACACTGAAGCTTCTTGCTTTACATCATGTTCAACTTGTTTGATGCCGACCAATGTAACATTCCGTGTGAATATGAGTAATGAGACTGTTTCTCCAAATGGTGTTCACCTAGCAGGAAGTTTGCAAGGTTGGGATCCAGGTGCAGCAGATTGGGCATTAACAGATATGGGAAACAGTATTTATGAAATTACAAAGGCTGTTCAACCTGGAAGTTATGAGTTCAAGTTTGTCAATGGAAATGCTTGGAGTGGAGTAGGAAACGATAATGAGTCGGTTCCAGCAGAATGTAACACCAATGGTAATCGTGCGGTTACAGTGGCAGGTACTTCAATGTTGGTGGAGTATTGCTACAATCAGTGTACAGCAGAGTGCGTTGTAGACCCCAATCCAGCGGACATTACTTTCCGTGTTAATATGGCTGATCTTATTACAGCCGGTACGTTTAATGCTGCTGCAGATACAATGTGGATGATTACAGGTGCTACTAACCCGGTGTGGCAGGATGGTCGCACAGTAATGACAGATGATAATGGCGACCAAGTGTATGAGTGTACCGTTAATCTTTCAGGTCCTGCTGCTATCCAATATAAATTCATGGGCGGTCAAGACGTTTTTGCTCCCATCGTAGAAGAGGGTCCTGGAATCAACACGATTTGCGGAATTAGCAACGGCATAGGCGGTTACAATCGGACACACATTCGCGCTGGTGTGAATGAAGTGCTTCCTGTAGTATGTTTTGATTTGTGTGGCGATTGTGCAGGTTGTGGTGATACTACTGCTTGTAATTACAATCCTTTTGCTACCAACATTGACAATAATTTGTGTTTAATGCCGAATGACTCTTGTGATGATGGATTGTCTAATACTTTCAACGATGTGTACAATGCAAATTGTGAGTGTGTTGGAACCGTTAGTGTTGACGAGTTGGCATGGGCGGATCAAATCAGTGTTTATCCTAATCCAACCGATGGATTGTTGAATATCGCTTTCCAAACGCTCAATGCGCAACAGTTAAATATTAAAGTATTTAATGTAATGGGTCAATTGGTGATGACCGAGCAGTTCAACAAAGTAGTTGCTGGAAAGAACAACCTTACGGTAGATTTATCTGGACTCAATACCGGTATTTACATGGTAGAAGTGTTAGGAGGTCAATCTCAAAATAGTATTCGTGTTTCTGTAAAGTAATACGGTTAGATCGTCTAGAAAGGCCTCTCGGATTCGAGAGGCTTTTTTTTTGCCATCACATTATGGGTTTATGGAACGAAGTGCGAGAAATATCAGACCGTTACCTCTTCCGTATGACTTATAACCATTGGTCATACTTTACCAACAATTCAAATTTCAGTGCACTTATTGATTATTTTTGTTCAGCTCACATTAACTTAACATGCGGGTGTTACACTCGCAAAATGAAAATCAATATGGCTAGTTTGGACGATTTATTACAAGTGTTGGTACCTAAGGATAAAAGATTTTATCCGCTGTTTGAAAAAAGCGCGGAGAGTTTATGTCAAATGGCGACTTCAATGAGGAAGGGTCTAGAGGGTAGTGATGTAGAGCGAATCAGTATGTTGGAGAGTATTCATCAATTCGAGAAGCAAGGCGATGAATATACCTATGCAATTGTACATGAGGCCAATGCCGTTTTCATTGTCCCATTTGATCGTGAAGATATTCATGAGTTGGCAGTCGTGTTAGATGATGTGGCAGATTACCTTCATGGAGCTGCCAAGCGCATTAATCTCTATAAACCAAAGGCCATTCATCCTCACATGATTGAGATTGCGAGAATCATCGAGAAGCAAAGCGCCGATCTTTTGGCTTTGGTTAAATCCCTTCCCGACTTGCATTACACACCGGAAGTTCAAAAGTCCATTGCGCATATACGTAATAATGAGAAGAAAGCCAAGGAATTGCGGGATGAGTCTTTAGCGACTTTATTCTCTACGGATGAGGATGTGATTGAGAAAATAAAGATCAAAGAAATCATTACCGTTCTTGCGCAATCTGCCGATAGCGCAGAGGTAGCGGCATCGGTAATAGAAGGTATCATGGTCAAGGTATCTTGATATTGAACAATTCCTAAATTTGATTTGTTCTAGGCTGGTATGAACGAAGAAGTTATTGAGGTTCTTGGAGCTCGAGAGAACAATTTAAAAGATATAGACGTTACCATTCCTCGAAATGAGTTAGTAGTAATCACAGGATTAAGTGGCAGTGGGAAATCTTCACTGGCCTTTGATACCATTTACGCAGAAGGGCAACGCAGGTACATTGAAACTTTTGATGCCTATGCCAGGCAATTCCTTGGTGAATTAGAACGTCCTGATGTCGATAAAATCAATGGACTTTCACCAGTCATTTCCATAGAGCAAAAAACTGTTTCCAAGAATCCGCGATCTACCGTAGGAACGATTACTGAAATTTATGATTTCCTTCGACTCTTGTTTGCCAGAGCGTCTACAGCTTATAGCATGGCTACAGGAGACCCGATGGTCAAGTTGAACGAAGAGGAAATCGTAGCTAAAATCAGAGCTGATTTTAAAGGAAAGAAAATGATCATTCTCGCTCCCTTAGTGAAGGGAAGAAAGGGTCATTATCGAGAACTCTTCGAGCAATACATGAAGCAGGGATTTGTGAGAGCACGGATCGATGGTCAGCTGATAGAGCTGACGAAAGGAATGAAATTGGATCGTTACAAAATTCATGATATTGAGTTGGTGGTAGATCGATTGACGGGAGAAGAACCGGAGGCACGATTGAAAGATGCTGTTCGCTTGGCATTGAAGTTGGGCAAAGGAACCATGATGGTCGCTCCTTTTCAGGTAGAAGGAAAAATGGCGGTAAAACATTACTCTCGTTTTTTGATGTGTCAAAAGACCGGTATGTCCTACCCAGAACCAGAGCCCAATTTATTTTCTTTCAATAGTCCATATGGAGCTTGTACGCATTGCAACGGATTGGGTGAAGTTGCGGAAGTGGATATGGAGAAGATCATCCCCGATTTTAAAAAAAGCATCTATAAAGGCGGAATAGTTCCGTTGGGAGAAGTTAAGAATAATTGGATTTTTCAGCAAGTAGAGGCCATCTTAAAAGGATATGAGGTGGATTTAAAAACGCCTATTTCTGATATACCAAGCGAGGCCTTGCAAGTGATTTTATATGGAACGGAAGATGTGATCACCGTAGAGGGAAAGGATGGATCGTATCTGCAATCAACCTTTGATGGAATCATTTCCTTTATTGAACGTCAAGCGGAGGATGATGCTGGTCCGGCTATCAGACGATGGGCAGAAAGTTTTATGAATAAAATTTCATGCCCGCAATGTCAAGGAGCACGATTAAAGAAGGAGTCGTTGTATTTTAAGGTCAACGAAAAGAATATCTTTGAGTTGGCCGAAATGAGTTTAGGAGCCTTGTCCCATTGGATGAAGACGGCAGATGCTAAAATGGATCAACGTACGTTATCAATTGCTCGTGAGCCATTGAAGGAAATCAGGGACCGACTGGGTTTTTTAATGGATGTGGGCTTGGATTACTTGACGTTACATCGCAGCGCTCGAACATTGAGCGGTGGTGAAGCGCAGAGAATACGTCTGGCCTCTCAGATTGGCGCCCAATTGGTGGGTGTTTTATATATTCTAGACGAACCGTCCATAGGATTACACCAAAGGGATAATGAGAAGTTGATTCGAAGCTTGAAGGCATTAAGGGATTTGGGCAATAGTATTATTGTTGTAGAACACGACCGAGATATGATGTTGCAATCAGATTTTCTTTTAGATATTGGTCCTGGTGCGGGTGTTCAAGGTGGCAAAGTAGTGGCGGCCGGGGTACCATCGAGTAAAGTCCACGCTAAAAGTATTACGGGTCAATATTTAACGGGAATTAAAAACATCGAAATTCCCAAGCAACGAAGAAAAGGAAATGGAAATTGGCTTACCTTGAAAGGTGCATCGGGACACAATCTAAAAAAAGTAAATTTAAAGATTCCATTAGGAACTTTTACTTGTATTACTGGAGTGAGTGGTGGCGGAAAGTCCAGTTTGATTAATTACACTTTATATCCTGTTTTAAGTGCACATTTTTATGATTCCTTGCGGAAACCATTGCCATACAAGAGTATAGACGGATTATCCTTTTTGGACAAAGTGGTAGACATCGATCAAAGTCCCATTGGAAGAACACCTCGATCAAACCCAAGTACCTATACGGGAATATTTACCGATATACGTCAGTTATTTGCGCAATTGCCAGAAGCAAAAGTGAGGGGATATCAGCCGGGTAGATTTAGTTTTAATGTTTCGGGCGGTCGATGTGAAACTTGCAAGGGTGGTGGAGTGAAGGTGATCGAAATGAACTTCCTTCCGAATGTGATGGTGGAATGTGAGGAATGCAATGGTAAAAGATATAACAGAGAAACACTGGAAGTTCGATACAAAGGAAAGAGTATTGCGGATGTATTGTCAATGACGGTGGATGAAGGGGTGGTGTTTTTTGAGAATCATCGGAATATCCATCACACCTTGAAAACGCTGCAAGATGTTGGATTGGGCTATATATCGTTGGGTCAACATTCGACCACATTAAGCGGGGGGGAGGCTCAAAGGGTAAAATTATCCACGGAGTTGTCGAAGCGGGATACTGGAAAAACCATTTATATTTTAGACGAACCTACAACAGGGCTTCATTTTCAGGATGTAGAAATGTTAATCAACGTCTTGAATCGCCTAGTAGAGAAGGGAAATACTGTTGTTGTCATAGAACACAATTTGGATGTAATCAAAGTAGCTGATTATATTGTGGATTTAGGACCGGAAGGCGGAGAGAAGGGAGGAATGATTGTGGCTGAAGGAACACCAGAGAGCATGGTAAAGGTCAAGGCCAGTCATACTGGTAAATATTTGAAGATGGAGTTAACGACGGCTAAAACAAAAAAATAGGGAAATGATTTTTTTCCTCTCCCGGATGAATCTCGATAAAACCCAGTGCGTAAATCAGCCCGTTTAAATCTCCGCTGCCATTGAATACTACTTTTTCCCAGCCTCCATTGGAATTTCTTTGAATGGGAATCCATTGGGTTAAGGAAGTAGTGTTTTGGACGGGGTGGTTGAATGTAGCCGCTGGCAGCTCGTTGAATTGTCCATTGTTTTTTTCGAGCCATGGAACCAAGTATCTTCTTGCGCAAAAAAGCGCGGACACCGGATTTCCCGGCAATCCAAAAATAATATTGCGTTCATTTTTCCCGAACCACATGGGCTTTCCTGGCTTTTGAGCAACGCCATGAAAGATCTTATCATAACCCTTACTTTTCCAAATTTCAGGTAGCAGGTCTCTTTTTCCTTTGGAAACGCCACCGGAAAATACCAAAACGTCAAATCCTGGTCCTACTTCTTGCAGCCATTGATCAATCACTTGCTCATCATCCACGAGGTGGATCATTTCCAACTGAGATGTAAAATCTTGAATCAAGGCAGATAATGCGTATCCATTGCTCATGCGAATTTGATGCGGGAGCGGTTGTTGGTCGATGGATATTAATTCATCTCCAGTGGCGATGATCGCGATTCTTGGGCGTTTTTTTACCTGAATTTCTTGTATCCCATTTGCCGCCAGAATGGCGATTTGTTGTGGTCCAAGGAATTGACCAATGGACAATAGTAAATCTCCTTTTTTTCGATCCGTCGCTCGATGGTGGATGTGCTGGTGAATGCGACAAATTGCACCATCATCGAAAGTTACTGCGTCTTCGTTTTGATGGATCACTTGTTCTACAGGAATAATGCAATCAAATTCCGTTGGCACTACAGCTCCGGTCATGATTTCAATACACTCACATCCTTTCGGGATATCAGTCATTCTGCCTGCAGTTTGTGTTTTATTACAACTGAATTTTCTTTGACCCTTATTCCATTTACTAAATTGAATGGCATAGCCATCCATCATGGCGCGGTCAAAAGGAGGAAAGTCGTGATCGGCAAAAATTTCTTGCATTAGCCATCTGCCTTTTGACTTTTCGAGTTTAACTTTTTCGCTGCCAATTGGAAGGTCCGTGGACAGTACTTTTTGAATAGCTTCTTTTACCGTGATCATATTTCAGCCTCCTATTTTGGCCATGCTGACCCAATGGTCTTGGTTTTGTTTCTCTGCTTCAAATCCATTGATGGCTTTTTTAAGAACAAATGCAGATACTTCCTCATGGATAAGGTTGTGATCTTTTCCGTCCCGAATGGCTTGAAGAATAGGGTAGTGATGATTGCTGTAGAGGCAATGATGTAAATTGCCTTCGGGGGTGAGGCGCAATCGATTGCAGGTTCCGCAAAAAGTTCGACTGTACGCCGGAATGTATCCAACGCTCCCCCGGGATGGTTCGACCTTATAAGATACAGCCGTGGCATTGGGAGTGCTGCACTGAATGAGTTGGTTGGGGAAATGATGTTGGATCAGATTTTCGACACGTCTCCAATTCCAGTTCCAGTCGGGCGATATACCTTGACCATTGAAAGGCATTTCCTCAATAAACCGTAAATGAATATTTTGTTCAATTGCCCAATCCATCATATGGAGCAGTTCAATTTCTGTCGTATCCGATTGAAGTACCGCATTGACGCTCACCTTCATGTCTAGAGATAATGCGATTTGAATAGCATCCAACACTTGATCAATGTCATTTCGAAGGGTGATTTTGTGAAATCGAGAAGCGTCCAACGTATCCAAGGAAAAATTAATACGATGAATATTCCACTTTTTTAGTGTAGGCAGTGCAGCATGAGCGAGAACGCCATTGGTAGTAATGGCGACGTCTTCGAAAGGAAAATCTTTGGCCATTTCGACAATGGCTAAAAAGTCTTTACGGATAAAAGGTTCGCCTCCAGTGAAACGAATTTTCTTGATTTCCCAATGACTAAAAATTTTGAAAAGCTGATGATATTCAGCGATGGAGGCAAGCTGGTACTGCGGTTTCCATTGGAGACCTTCCGCCGGCATACAATATTGACAACGAAGATTACATCGATCGGTTACGCCAATTCGAATGTATTCAAAAGTTCTTCCGTGGTTATCTCTTAGTATCATGCGGACGCGTAAAAGTACGGTCATCTGCCGACAATTTATGCTCGCACGGATAATCTTTTTCTATGGAAATATTCAATTCAGGTAATTGATATTCGATTCGCTCTTGAGGGCCATCGAGCCAATTTTCGATGAGGTTGTATGGAATGGACATGACACGATCCTGAGAAGATGGGCTGCTCAATTTCCATTCAAGTGATGGAGATAATAAAAGTTCAAATTCAATAGGGTTTTGGGGCCATGGAATCTGCAGTTTTAGTGTGTGCGAGCGCAGCCATTCAGCAGCTTCTAATCGATCGATACGCACTCGAATTTGTTCAGGGCTCAAGCGGATCTTCATTTTTTCAATCCTATTTCGGCTAAACGCTGGTCCAAATATTCACCAGCTGAAATGGGCTCCCATTGTGGTTTTTCTCCCGCTGCGACACAGGAGGGTAAACAATCTAATCGCATTTCACTTCTCGGGTGCAAGAAAAATGGAATGGAGTATCGTGGCGTGCTCCATTTTTCTCTGGGAGGATTGATGACACGATGCGTTGTGCTTTTTAGTTTTCCGTTGGTCAGTCTTTGCAACATGTCACCAACGTTTACAACAATATGATCAGGCAATGCCGTAACATCTACCCATTCATTTTGCTTGTTCAATACTTGCAATCCTTCCGCACTGGCACCAATGAGCAATGTAATCAAATTGATGTCCTCATGTTGTCCTGCACGCACAGCACTTTTTGGTTCCGAAGTAATGGGAGGATAATGAATAGGCCTTAAAATGCTATTTCCATTGTGAATTTTATCGTCGAAATAATGTTCATCTAAGCCCAGATGTATCGCGATGGCTCGTAGCATGTATTGTCCTGTTTTCTCCAGCTCTTGATAGGCTTTGATTCCAATTTCATTAAAACCCGGTAATTCATCGGTGAAGACATTTTCGGGATATTCAGATTGGATGGGATCGCCATCGGTTACTTGTTGACCGAAATGCCAGAACTCTTTCAAATCTCCAGCGTTCGAATCTTTGGCGTGTTCTTTTCCGAAAGATGTATATCCCCTTTGTCCTGCGAGTCCTGCGATTTCGTATTTTAATTTAACATCAATGGGTAAGTCGAAGAAAGATTGAACTTCTTTGTAAAGTTTTTGTACTGTTTCGTCTTGAATCAAGTGATTTTTTACAGCAACAAAACCGATGTTTTCGTATGCATCTCCCAGCGCAGCCACGAACCTTGCTTTCGTTTCGATATCACCGTGCACAAAATCGCGCAAGTCGACACTCGGTATTCCCATTGATTGAATTTCCATATTCCTTTTATTTATACAATTTTAGTCTGATTTGAGCGATGTGGACATGGTTGTAAACTGAATTTTATCAGAATGAGATTGTTAAAACTTCTTCCTTACAATTTCGAGTTGTTACTGTTGTAAATAATGAAGATGCGATTAAATCAAATTTTTTAAGTGAGTTTTAATCTTTATTCCTTTTCTAGTATTTTTGAGAGAGCAGCGAGAAGCTAGAAATGAGAGAAAGGCAATATGTTTAAATACTATTTGATGATTTTCCGCACCTCATTTCCTGATTTAAGGATATAAACACCCGAGGGTAAATTTGAAATATAAACTTTTGCGAATAATAGTTTTCCATCTAAACCAAAAACATCATATTTTATATAGGGCTTAACGTGCGGGTCAATATCAGTTGTATGTGGATCATTAATAATTTCTAAAATAAAGTTATCTAAACATCTAATACTATTCGGGTATGCGGATGATTCATGGTCCAAGATGAAATTAAAATATTGAAAGTCCTCTGTTGGAGTAAATTCTATATTATTTTCCCTCCAATCCCACAGAAAAATATTCGAGACCCTCATTTGACCTATTTCGATTCCTGGGGTGTTTTGAAAATGAGATAATTCTATTTTCATAGGTGTATCTAAATCATATTTTTCTGAATATCGTAGGCGGTAAGTAACACCGGCCTCAAGTGGCTGATTTAACTTAACGCTTAAATTAGAGTTCCAACAAAATTGAAATTCATTATAAAATCTGATATTAGCAGAAGTGTTTCCCATGAGATTTTCCAAACAAGCAGATTTGCCTGTTCCGTACCAACTTGCTCCATCAAAAACATCATTCCATCCATCAAATGAAACTTCATTTGACGCACTCATGTATATTCCGAATGTGTTCAATTCACCATTTACAAATTGTTGTCCTAGACTTAGTAAATGAATATTGATCAACCCAGTTATTAGTACAAGATTTTTCATGAATTGAATTTAATGAATAAATTTCAATAATGCAAGTTTTAAATTAAAAGTGTGGACCATTTAGTTTACAAGATATTTGGGGTGTTAACAGCCTACACCTTAGTTTATTCCAAGATTAATTAACAGGGACTAATTGCTTATTTCTTTTTTGCTTTGGAAGAGCCTCCATTGCAAGAGGTGCCATTGGTATAATGAACGGAGTTAATGGTGATAAATACCTTGGTAGCGTCATCTACCCAGACACCTTCTACATCGCTTCCAGTGTCCCCAGGTGCAATAGGGCTCATGAAGTTACCAGATTGCCATTGGCCATCTCTTTTTCCTTTCAGTTCTCCAAAATTATCATAGAATCGCGCGGTCCATCTGATTCCATCTACACTGTTTCCGCTGTTGTTTTTAAAATCAACGTAATACCCAATGTTTTTCCCAAAAGTGTTTTGAGTGTACGCTTTGACCACCGTTAAGGAACATTTAGACTCGTGGCTTTGTGCCGAAGAATGAAGTGCACTCAGCAGAAGAAAAAAGATGGTTAAGGTTCTCATGGATGAAAAGTAGCTTTTACTCTGTAGTAAATTTATAACCAATTCCTCTCACGGAGTGAAAAAATTTCGGGTTTTTCGAATCTTCCTCAAAATATTTTCTAAAGTTCGTTATTAAATTATCAATGGTTCGCGACGAGGTAAAGATGTCGTATCCCCAAACAACATCCATGATTTCTTCTCGGCTAATGGCTTGACCCTTTTTTGAGATCATTAATTTTAAGAGCATCATTTCTTTTTTGGATATGTTTTGATGCTCTCCACGTTGGTCGATGATCTCAAATGCGTCCAAGAAAATTTTCCCACCCTCAAATTCGTAAATGTTGGATTCAAAAATGGTGGCTGAAGCAGAGTCCTTTTGAGCGATTAAATTTTTAACTCGAAGCAACAATTCCTCTAAGTCAAAAGGTTTGGGTAAATAGTCTTGTGCACCCGCTTTAAGTCCTTCAATTCGTTCTTTGCTGCTGCTCTTGGCTGAGATGAACATCAGGGGAGTTTTTATTCCTTTGATTCGGATGTTTTGACATAGTTGAAGGCCATCGATTCCTGGAAGCATGATATCGGAGATAATTGCGTCAAAAGCTTGCTCTTGAATGGTTTGAAAGGCTTTCAATCCGTTGTTACAAGCAACGACTTGATAATGCTCAAGCAACAAGTTCATCTCTATCAATTGACACAAATGAGGTTCGTCTTCGATGAGTAGGATTCGATAATGACTCATGGTTATTGCATAATTTGTGAGGCTACTTTTTGAGAGGCACCAGGACCACCTAGCTTTTCGAGAAGTGCTTGTTGAATGAAGGACGCTCTTGCTTTTCCCTCTTCACTGATCAATCGATGAACAGACAAGTAAATTTCATGTGAAGTGAGTTCGGTTTGAATCAATTCTTGAACGGCTTCCTCATCGAGAATAAGGTTGACCAATGATATCCATTCTAATTTCACCAGCCATTTAGCAATAACATAGGAGAGAGGTTGGGCCTTGTATCCCACCACGATGGGAAGTCCGCGCAGTGAGGCTTCCAAGGTAGCGGTTCCACTGGCAATGCATCCCGCCGTTGCTCCTTTCATGAGTGCGGTGGTTTGTCCAAAAATTAATTTGACCCTATGGTTATTCAAGTAGGGCAAGTAATCTTCTTCTTTCAACCCCGGGGCACCCGCGATGATGAAATCAAATTGAGGTAATTTTTTTACTAAGGTCAGAAATACGGGCAGTATTCTTTTGATTTCTTGTTTTCGACTTCCAGGTGCGAGCAAAATAAAGGGTTTATTATGCACATAACCTTGATCGAGTAAATCTAATTCATCTAATAAAGGATGCCCAACAAATTGCGCGGTGTATTGATGCTTTTCATACCATTTAGGTTCGAAAGGGAGGATACAATACATGCGATCGATGTGTTTTTTTATCCCCAAAACCCTATTTTCTTTCCACGCCCAAATCGTCGGTGAAATATAATAATGTGTTTCAATTCCCCTTGATTTTACCCATGGTGCAATTCTGAGATTGAAACCAGGATAGTCAATAAAGACCACTTTTGCAGGTGAGAATTCGCTGATTTGCCTTTTTATTAAACGGAAATTATTACGAATTGTCCAAATATTGGTAAGGACTTCTACAAATCCCATGAAGGCCAATTCCCGATAATCTTTCAGGATCTTGACGCCCGCTTCTCGCATCTTATCTCCTCCCCAACCGACCAGCTCACATTGGGGATGTAATGCTAATAATTCTTTAGCCAACAAACTGCCGTGTAAATCTCCGGAAGCCTCTCCTGCAACAATAAATATTTTCATATTAATAAAAGTAGAGAGCAACAGGAACACTGGCAATTACGACGAATAATATACCTCGGCTTAATTGGTACCATTCTTTTTTGATAAAATAATAGAAGATCACGACATCGGTGAGTATGGAAACCGTGACCACTTTGTCTTGGTACATGGCGGTAACTCCATAGGCGAGGTCATAAAAAAAGGTTCCCAAGTTGGTAGAGGTTCCTAAAGTGAAAACAAATCCAAATAACAAGAAACCCAGTCCAGCGCCCAGTAATCCTAAAATGATACCGACTCCAATGTGATCGAAACGGTGTTTACTGATTCCCATTTTCATGAATATTCCATTGTTGTAAATGTGAAATGACGTGATAAGCCGTAAGATCAAATTGCACGGGAACAACGGAAACATAGTTGTTTTTTAATGCAAAGTCGTCTGTGTCTTCACCCTGATCTTTTACGATAAACTCTCCGGTCATCCAATAATATTTCTTTTGGAAAGGATCGATGCGTTCGTTGAATTGTTCATGCCACATTCCATTCGCTTGCCGACAAATTTTTATTCCCGCTACACTGGGACCTTTGGGAATGTTCACATTTAAACAAATCCTTTCCGGGAACTGTCGGTCGTTCAGTACCATTTGAACAATCTGAATCGCCACCTTTTGGGATGCGGAAAAATCGGCATCTAAATCATAGTCCAATAGCGAGAAACCAACCGACGGTATTCCTTCTACCGCACCTTCTACGGCTGCTGACATCGTTCCTGAGTAAATGACGTTAATAGAGGAATTGGACCCATGATTGATGCCACTGACAATGATATCGGGCTTTTTGTCGAACAAGGTATACAATGCAATTTTTACACAATCAACCGGGGTGCCACTGCAAGCATAGGCCTCTTTGGCGTAAGGAACTTCAACGGGTGTTATTCGAATGGGGTGATGAATGGTTACCGCATGTCCCATTCCACTTTGTGGTTTATCCGGGGCCACTACAATCACATCTCCAATGTTGGCCATGGCTAAAACCAAGGATTGAATGCCCTTTGCTGTTACTCCGTCGTCGTTGGTCACTAATATAAGTGGACGTTCTTTTTTCTCCATGTTTCAAAACTAATAAGGATTTATGTCATCTTTGCAGGTAATATTATTTCTTATGAACGCATATTTGGTGGAAGGTGTTCGCACCGCTATTGGAAATTTCGCAGGATCATTAGCTCCAGTTCGAACAGATGATTTGGCCGCGGTGGTATTGAAGGGATTACTGGATAAGTATCCTCAAATGAATCCAACCGCTATTGACGATGTTATTATGGGTTGTGCCAATCAAGCGGGAGAGGATAACCGAAATGTAGCGAGAATGGCGCTGCTATTGGCGGATTACCCGGTGCAAGTTCCTGGCGAAACCATCAATCGTCTTTGTGCCTCGGGGATGAATGCCATTGCACATGCTGCTCGGGCTGTTCATGCCGGAGAAGGGGATATTTTGGTAGCAGGGGGTGTTGAAAATATGACACGTGGTCCTTGGGTAATTTCAAAAACGTCATCGGCTTTCGGAAGGGATGCTCAAATGTTTGATAGTAGTTTCGGGTGGCGTTTCGTTCATCCAAAGATGAAGGAAGTATACGGGGTAGAGGCCATGGGTGAAACTGCTGAGAATTTGGCTGAATTGCACCACATCAGTCGGGAAGATCAAGATCGATTCGCTTTTCAGTCGCAAATGAAGGCATCAAGGGCTCGTCAAGAAGGTCGATGGAGTCGCGAGATTATCGCGGTGAACATTCCGCAAAAAAAAGGCGAGTCTATCGTTTTTCAAGAAGATGAATTTATTAAGCCCAACACTTCCCTTGAGGGATTATCAGCATTAAAGGCCGCTTTCAGAAAAGAAGGAACGGTATCCGCGGGCAATGCCTCGGGTTTAAATGATGGTGCCGCAGCCGTGTTGGTCATGAGCGAAGCAGGATTAGCGAAGTCGGGCTGTAAGCCATTGGCAAAGATTGTATCGACGGGAGTAAGTGGGGTTGAGCCAAGAATAATGGGTATTGGTCCGGTGGAAGCCAGTAAATTAGCTTTAAAGAGGGCAGGTTTAACCCTCGAGCAAATGGATATTATCGAAGTGAATGAGGCATTTGCAGCGCAAGTATTGGCTTGCACAAGAGCCTTGGGTTTGGCTGATGATGATGCCAGACTGAATGTGAATGGTGGTGCCATTGCCTTGGGTCATCCTTTGGGAATGAGCGGTACTCGTATCGTAAATTCTGCGGCAATTGAGTTGAATTTGCGTCAAAAGAAATATGCCTTGTGTACCATGTGTATCGGTGTGGGACAGGGATTTGCAATGGTTTTAGAGCGCGTATGATTTATTCTTTCAACGGCTATATTCCAGTGGTACACCCCAGTAGTTTTGTACACCCATTGGCTGCGGTGACGGGCAACGTAATTATCGGACAGAATGTGTACATTGGCCCGGGGGCTGCCATCAGAGGAGATTGGGGTATGATCATCATTGAAGATGGTTGTAACGTTCAAGAAAATTGTACAATACATCAATTTCCAGGCGTTACCATTACCCTTAAAAAGGGGGCGCACATTGGACATGGCGCTGTAGTGCATGGTGCCAATATCGGAAGAGATACTTTAGTTGGAATGAATGCGGTTATTATGGATCATGCCATTATTGGAGATGAGTGTATCATTGGTGCGTTGTCTTTTGTGCCAACCAAAATGGAAATTCCAAATCGTTCCGTAGTGGTTGGTAATCCCGCAAAAATAGTGAAATCGGTATCGGATGAAATGCTTTCATGGAAACAAGAAGGAACCGCTTGGTATCAAAGATTACCAGCAGAATTGCATTCATCTTGGAAGGCGTGTGAACCTTTGACGGAAATCCCGGCGGATCGTCAAGTGCAGGGTGGAGGCTATTCGACTTGGCAGGAAAGGAAAACAGAGTGAGCATTTTTCAGTTTAAACAATTTTCGGTGCGGCATGAAAGGGCGGCAATGAAAGTGGGCACAGACGCAGTGTTACTCGGAGCATGGGCGTTTAATAGCGAGAAGAATACCAACGGAGTCGGCATTGATGTGGGTTGTGGATGTGGTGTGGTCACCTTGATGATGGCGCAGCGCTTTACCAATCAAGTGTGGTGGGGAATCGACTTGGAGCCAGCGGCATTGGAAGAGGCGAAGTATAATTTTGACAATAGTTCCTTCAAAAATTTAAGAGCCGATCAGGGTGATTTTTTAACGAAGTCATTTGATCATGTCTTTTCTCACATTATTTGTAATCCGCCCTACTATCAAAGTATGTTGTCTTCCGATTCCTTGGAGCGTCGCATGGCCAGGCAGGAACAATTTTTGCCTCCTCTTGCCTTTTTGCTCAAGTCTTGGAAAGTATCAACAACGGATGCAAAATTGGCGGTCATTCTTCCACCAGATCGAAAGAAACATTGGATAGAGATGGCGCATCAAGTGGGGTGGAATTTACTGCGGTTGGTTCGAGTTAGAGGAAATAACAAGGTAGCTGAAAGTAGGTTTTTATTGGAGTGGACGAAGTCTTCGTCTGATTCTGCTTGCGTAATAGAGGAACTGATTTTAGAAGAGGAACGCGGAGTGCGCACAACAGCCTTTGATACGCTTACTCGTGATTTTTACCTGTAGCGTTGGGATCAAACGTTTTTTTAGAATCAGCGACCAGCGATTGAATTTCCGATAATTCGATTTCGGTAAAATATCTCCATTTTCCTACCGGAATGTCCAATTTGATATTCATGATCCGAACACGCTTTAGGCTAATAACCTGATAGTCGAGATATTCACACATTCTTCGAATTTGTCGATTGAGTCCTTGTGTTAAGATGATTTTAAATTCGAATTTCCCAGTTTCGCGAACATAGCATTTTCTGGTGATGGTATCTAAGATGGGAATACCATTGGACATTTTTCGAATAAAATCTTTGGTAATGGGTTTGTCGACGCGTACGATGTACTCTTTTTCATGATGATTGGAAGCGCGCAAGATCTTGTTCACAATGTCGCCATCATTCGTCAAGAAAATCAAACCCTCACTGGGTTTATCTAATCGACCAATGGGAAATATTCTTTTGGGATATTGTATGTAGTCGATGATATTGTTTTTTTCTCTTTTTTGATCAGAGGTGCAAACAATTCCAACGGGTTTATTGAAAGCGATATATATAGATTTTTCTTTTGGAGGAAAGATGGATTTTCCGTCTACACGGATATCGTCAGACGAGGTGACCTTGGTACCCAATTCGGGTATTTTTCCATTGATGGTGACGCGCTGGTCTTCAATTAATTGATCGGCCGCTCTGCGAGAACAGAATCCTGCTTCACTCAGAAATTTGTTGATTCTTACGGGCGTTTCGTTCGTCATTATTATTTTAAAATATAACCGATAGATGCATTCAGACGTCCGGCAATTCCGGGTTTTACGAATGTCTCGTCGGGGTATAATGATCCATAATTCTCATATCTGAAAATGGTCGATTTTACGCCCAATCCCCCAAAAACATCAATGAGCCATTCTTGTCGCTTTCCCCATCTTTTAACATAACCCGCTTGTAACCCCATGATGCTAACTCTACTTTTCAATACCTGGTAATTGCCCGTGCGCGTGGGAACGTATTGAATTGAACCTGATCCTCCTATTTGGGAGATGAAACGCTCCTCCTCAATTTTGGCGCTGGAAAATCGTTGTGAACTATACAAACCAAAAAACCAGCCGTTCCAAACACCATTTGGATACCAGCGAATTTCTGGATCAAGACTCATCCCAGGATATCCTTTGGTCTTGAGATAATCATAAAAAGTGGTATCTCCGTTATCGTAATTCCAAATCGAATCTCGTGAATAGGAATTTCCTTTGGCCAAGAAATTTGGACTTATTCCCAAGCTGGCACTGAATTGCGGATGAAATGCGTAATCAACGTGTGCGGTAAACCACATATTTCGGGTCAATGTCAAAGGGGTCAATTTTAGCGCAATCAGCCCGATTGAAGAGGAATCATTGCGCGATGGCATTTGGTTTTGAGATTGCGCAAATAAAATCGAGCAACTTGCTAAGAGGGTAAGGACGAAACTTTTCATGTCTAATTATTCACAAAGGTACGTAGGCAATTTGATGTTTAGAAGTGAAAAAAAAAACAGGCATTGCTATACCTTTGTTGAAGAAATGAATGGTATGCTCAAATTAAGCTTAAAGGCCGATGCAATGCCGGCCTCGCCGATTCGAAAATTAGTTCCCTTCGCAGAGGCGGCGAAGAAGCGCGGAACTAAGGTTTACCATTTGAATATTGGTCAACCGGATATTGAGACCCCTCAGGTGGTTCGAGATGCGATGAAAGCGCAGGATGCAAGTGTAATTGAGTACTCGAATTCAGAGGGTATGTTCAATTATAGAGAGGGCCTTAAAGGATATTACGCTTCTAAGAATATCGATTTGGAAGTGCCTAACATCATGGTGACAACCGGCGGCTCAGAGGCTTTGGTATTTGCTTTTATGACAACATTGAATCCAGGTGATGAGGTCATTATTCCTGAACCGTTTTATGCGAATTATAATGGATTTGCGGTAATGGCTGGAGCGAAAGTGGTGCCCGTAACGGCAGTAATTGATAATGGCTTTGCGCTTCCTCCCATCTCGGATTTTGAAAAAAAGATAACGGATAAGACGCGTGGCATATTAATCTGTAATCCAGGTAATCCCACTGGCTACCTTTACTCAAAAGCGGAATTGGAACAATTACGTGATTTGGTATTAAAGTACAACTTGTTTTTATATGCAGATGAGGTATATCGAGAATTTATGTATGAAGGAGCCGTGCCATATTCCGTAATGAACTTGGAAGGACTGGAGCAACATGCGATTATGATCGATAGTGTCAGCAAGCGATATAGTATGTGCGGAGCACGGATTGGGGCCCTCATTTCTCGAAACTCAACTTTTATGGCCGCCGCTCTTAAATTTGGACAAGCCAGATTATCACCCCCGACTTTTGGCCAATGGGCATCCATGGCCGCATTAGCCACGCCGGCTTCGTACTTCGAGGGGGTAGTAGAGGAGTATGTGAAAAGAAGAGATATACTGGTGGATGGATTAAACGGAATTGAAGGTGTGAAATGTCCGAAGCCCCAAGGAGCATTCTATTGCATGGCAGAGTTTCCCATAAATGATTCAGATCACTTTTGCCAATGGATGTTGGAGTCATTTTCTCATGAAGGTCAAACCGTAATGATGGCGCCCGCGACTGGTTTTTACGCTACGCAAGGAAGTGGAAAGAACCAAGTGAGATTGGCGTATGTGTTGAACGAGCATGACCTCAAGCAGGCAGTAGAATGTCTGCGAATAGGATTAACAAAGTATAAAGAAATAGAAAATAATCACTAAAATTGATTACATTGCCATATGAAAAAACCGATTATAACTTTTATTATT
This sequence comes from uncultured Chryseobacterium sp., assembly GCA_964544665.1. Lineage (GTDB taxonomy): Bacteria > Bacteroidota > Bacteroidia > Flavobacteriales_D > Sanyastnellaceae > CAMCTV01. The sequence goes on from CAZJCQ010000001.1 coordinate 19,331, forward strand.
TGCGTTTTGGGATTAACGCTTTGGGCTCAAAATTCGCCAGGAGAGCGGATGCGAATATTGAAATACGATGGGACTGAAATCTTCGGTGTCATATTGAAGGATGATGGTAAGAATATTTTCATGGAGAGTGAAAACCTAGGTAAGATTTTTATTCCGAAAAGAGAATTGAAGTCCATTTCTAAGATAACAGAGAAAGAGGAGGAGGCCATTGAGGTTCCAGGAACATGGACAGAAGAGAATCCTTTTTCTACTAGACATGCCTTTACAACCAATGCCTTTCCGATTAAAAAAGGAGAGAATTATGGCATGCTCAATTTTCATGGACCGGAAGTCCATTTTGCATTAACTGATCGATTCAATGTGGGTATGATGACTTCATGGGTAGCCAGTCCATTGGCGCTAGCGGCCAAGTATTCATTTAAGACCAAGGAAGAAAGGGTTCATTTTTCATTAGGGACATTAATGATGTCTTCGGGTTTTATTCAAGGTTTTCGCGGTTTTGGTAATCTGTCTTTTGCGAATATGACGCTTGGAAATCGGAATGCCAATCTAACGTTAAGTGCCGGCTATTTATATTATCGCAGTGGAAGAAGATTCATTCAAGACGGTACAACAGGAACGGATTATTATTACTCATGGCGCGGAGGTAATCAAGGCATGTTCAATTTTATCGGCACGTTATATGGACCGGGTAATCTACCGATGCAAAAGGCCTATCCACTCGGCGGTCCCATTGTTTCGGTAGGAGGGATTTATAGAGTGGGTAAGAAAGCCACTTTTGTGTTTGATTCGATGTTTGGAAGCTTACAAGGAAAGCGCGAACATGTGGAGAATACTCAAATATTTGATCCCGTATCCGGGAATTACTTGTATCAGCACACGGTCAGCTATTTACCTTATAACGCCACATTTTTCTTCTTAGCCCCTGGAATGAGATTCCAATCTACAGAGAATTTTGCTTGGCAGTTGACCATCGCCGAGACCTCTGTTATTCGAAGTGATCAAGCGAATGCCACTAATTTTCCATTTCCGATGATTACTTTATTCAAAAAATTCTAATTCCGAAAAACAATGAAGAAAATATATTTAATCCTGTTGATTGGTTCGCTTTGTTGGGGAACCGCATGGTCTCAAGATAATAAAGAATCGAAAGGTCCCAAGTACGAGATTACCTTAAAGAATAATCGGGTGTATATAGGTTATGTCCTTTCTGATGATGGAAAGGAAATGATGCTGGAAACAGAGTCGATTGGAAAATTGCACATTTTAAAGTCAGAATTAAAAAACTTAAAAAAGATAGATGAGCAATTGGAGTTTCAGCATGAAGATAAATTCATTACGGGAGGACGTTATCTCGATGCGGGTCCCTTTACTACTCGTCACAGTATTACAACCAATGCACTTCCTGTAAAACGAGGTGAAAATTATGCCATGACCAATATATATGGTCCTGAAATACATTTTGCAGTGACGGATCGCTTAAATGTAGGAATCATGACCTCTTGGATAGCCAGTCCATTGGCATTGGCCGTCAAGTATAATATCCCAACGAAAAATCCTAAGTTAAATTTCTCTGTAGGAACCCTCGCAATGACTTCAGGATATTGGGAGAATTTCCAAGGATATGGACATTTGACTTTTGGTAACGTGACCTATGGAGATCGATTGAATAATATTACCGTTTCAGCGGGTTATCTTTACTTTAATCTGAACTCGGTGTTTAAAATGCCCGTAACTTCGGTGGCGGGAATGTTTAAGGTGGGTCCGAAATCGACATTTATCTTTGATTCGATGTTTCGATATCCTGATGCTAATTTTCGCAACAAAGAATATTCAAAAAAGAGCAATTTTATTTTTGTATCACCGGGAATGAGATTTCAGAGCTCCGAAAAATTTGCATGGCAATTGAGCATGGCAGGAATGAGCATTCAACCTTCTGGTTCTGACGATCGAATTTCATTTCCGTTGCCATTCCTTACTTTATTCTGGAAATTTTAGGGGGACTAAATTTCCTAAAAAAATATTTGGAAAAGAAAGAAATGTTCGTATTTTTGCATCCGCTTCTTACTAGGAGCAAACGGTCGGGTAGTTCAGTTGGTTAGAATACATGCCTGTCACGCATGGGGTCGCGGGTTCGAGTCCCGTCCCGACCGCAATGAGAAAGAGTGCTTAATGGCACTCTTTTTTTATAGAAGTTTTTTCAGTTTATTAGTACATTATTCAAGGAATTTTATTCAATAGGTTGAATGTAGGGTTGTCGCATTTTGCTCGCGGCATTCTATGTTGGTAAATTCATAGTAGTAATCACTGATAAAAATGATATGTGGAACCCAAGTCTGCTTATATTCGTTTAAACTAATTAATCTAGTGTTTTCATGAAGAAGTTTTTTATCCCGTTGCTGCTGTCGGGTTTTGTGATCGCAGATGTATCTGCTCAGATGCAACAAAAGAACACGCAGTTTTCTTGTTACGGTCACGTTCAATATCATTTAGACGATGTTGGGAATGAAGCGAAGCAATATTTTGCTTTGGGCGAACAGGATTTTTTCGTCACCTCAAATATCACAGACCGAATTTCATTTTTAGGTGAAACAGTAGTGAGATATGATGCCGCCACCAATTCGAAATTTGCGCCAAGCATTGAAAGGGCCCAAGTCAAATATGATTACAGCAGCAAGCATTCTATTGTAATTGGTAAGATGCATACACCAGTCAATTATTGGAATGATGTTTTTCATCACGGGCGTTTGTTTTTCCCTACCATTGATCGACCCACATCATTTAGCTATGTTGTGCCTCTTCATACCATGGGAATTCGATTGCAAGGACAAAACATTGGTCGGTTGAAATTTGGATATGATGTCGTGATGGGAAATGGAATGTCCTCTACCGATGTTTCAGACAATGCAATGAACAAGGCATTAGCCTTTGCGGTTCGAATCGAGCCAACGGATAATTGGCAAATTCGACTCTCATATTACAATGATTTTTTACGTTCTAATATCGCAGGAGCACACAGTGGTCATGGAGGAGCCCTTGCATCTTCCTACAAGGGGGCACTCAATTATGAATTATGGTCGAATTCGATTGCATACTTTGGAGATGGTTGGGAGTTATTGAACGAATTTTCCTATAACCGAAATACCACCCAATTGAAGGGAGTTGCGAATAATTTCAGTAACTTTACTTATGTTGGAGTTCGTGTAAAAGAAAACCAAACGCTGTATTATGTAACCGATATGATGGACATAGCGCACAATGATTTACATACAGTGGGTGGACAGGTTCTGAAGTTTAATCTTGGATATCGTTATGAATTCAGTCCATTGTACAAGGTGAAAGTTCAGTTGGAAAAAACAGGGAATATGTTGGGTGGGCATGATCATTCCGCAGGCCCGAATCGTTATGATATTAAAATTCAATTTGCATATGGATTTTAAGAACATTTGGAAAGTAGGTCTCATTTTGCTGGGAGTGGTATTAATGAAACCGATGTTCGCGCAAAGCGATTTGATATTTATGGGAAATGATGTAACGAATTCCGATTTGAGTTTTTCCTATGTGAAAGATGTTTTTAAAGCACGGTATTCTATCTGGAGCAATGGAAAGAGTATTACCATTTGTTTACCCGCCAGCAAGAGTGTTCATGCTGAAAAGGTTTGCCGAGAAATCTATGATAAATCCGTCAAGGATGTCCAGAAATTTTGGTTGTCAATCGTGTTTCAAGGAAAGGCAAAGTCCCCTTATTTTTTTGATACAGAAAAGGAAATGGCGGACTTTATCTCGAAGACACCAGGAGCAGTTGGCGTGATCACAAAATCTGCGGGATTCAATGTGCCCAAAAATTTGATCGTCAAAGTGAATCCATGAGATTTAGACCGACCATTTTTATTCAAATCTGGTTGCCGTTTACGGTAATGATTATGATCATTTTGGGTGTATTGGCTTATTATTACCCGCAGCGACAGCGTACAGTGCTCACAGAATATAAGACTGAGGAGTTACAGCAGTCCGTTCGAATGGTCGCATTAGGGGTGAAGCAGTCCGTTGATCACGATGATTTCCCTGGTCTACAGGCCACCATGAACACCATCAGGGAATCGCAGAAGTTGGATTATATCTCTGTTGTAGTTTCTGACTCAATCTCAGGTGATGCTGTATTTGAGACCTTCCCTGGAGATTTTAAATTGGATTTAAATCAAATTGATACCATCCATTTTCTTCATGTAAGTGCGCCATTTGAAACCTCAGTTTTTAATGGATACATCATGATGGGAATTTCTAAGAACAAAGTTTTTCAGCAAATAGATGCGCTCAATCGTCCCATGCTTGTATTTCTCTTATTCATTGCTGTGTTGACGATTTTGGTGGTTTATTTTATTGCAGATCGGATTACTTATCCGATTGCATGGGTTCAGAATTTAGCAGGTCAATTGCAAAAGGGTAATTACATTATCGAGGAAAAGTTAAACGCCGGTGCTGTAGAATTGGTGGCGCTCAATTCGTCCCTCCAAGATTTAGCAAAAACGCTCAAGCAACAGTTTGAAGACAACCAATCTTTGACACAGGGATTGGAGCAAAAGATCAAGGAGAGAACGGTCGCGCTCAATCATACGTTGGATGATTTAAATCGTGCACAAGACATTTCTGGTTTGGGTAGTTTTGAATACATGATTGAAGATGACTTATGGCAGGGTAGTGTGAATTTGGATAGCATATTAGGAATCAATGAGCGTTATACTCGTAATTATCAGTCCTTCTTTAGTCTGATTCATCCTGAAGATAAGGAGCTTGTAAGAGCGTATTTTGAACAAGGTAGACTATCTAGAACTGAATTGAATTTTGAATGCAGATTGATTCGAGTTAGCGACCATCAAGAAATTTGGGTGAATTGCAAGGCGAAATATATCGAGGATGTAGAGGGACGAAACATCAAGATGTCTGGGGTTATTCAAGATATTACCGATCGCAAAATGGTGGAAGAGGAGTTAAATATTCTTTCCCTCGTGGCGAAAAAGACGTCTAATGCGGTTATTATCACAGATTTAAATAAAGTAATTCAATGGGTAAATGAGAGTGTAATAGAGATAACAGGCTATAGTCGGGAAGAGATCATTGGAAATACTCCGAAAATGTTTCAGTTTGAGAAAACGGACCACGCTGAAATCATGCGCATCAATGACGCGATTGATCGACAAGAACCCGTTTGGGCGGAAATCATGAACCGAGGGAAGAATGGAAATGAGTATTGGTTATCGATTAATATTGTTCCGCTGAAAGATGATAAAGGATTACTGAAAGGTTATATGGCGGTTGAGAGCGATGTAACAGAGCGTAAAATGTTGGAATTTCAACGAGAGGAATATGTACGTTTATTAGAGGAATCGAAGAATCAAATTTCTCGAATAAATGAAGAACTCGAGGAAAAGGTAAAGGAAAAAACGAAGAATATCGCTCACTTGGCCTTATTTCCGGAGCAAAATCCAAATCCCGTGATCGAATTCGACCTGGAAGCAAAAAAGATGAGTTATGCTAATCCGGCTGCACATCAAAAATTGAAAAATTTCATTGAATTATCTTATGAAGAGAAATTGAAGGCCTTGGATATTCATGATATAAACCACATTGATTTAGCAGATAAGGGTGAGTTTACTTTTGGTGCGGATATTTTTGAAATTAATTTATTCTTATTGGAAGATAAGCAAATTCTTCGTTCATACTTGCACAATATCACGGAACGAAAAAGACAAGAGGCACAGCTCTCTGATTTGGTTAACCAATTGCAGCTTACGGAAATTGATTTAAAACTGAAAACGGAGCAATTGGAGTCCTCTATTGAGGAGTTGAAGTTGGCTCAATCGGAAATAGTGAGCAAGGAAAGGTTGTCTACCTTGGGAATGTTGATAGCAGGAATTGCCCATGAAATCAATACCCCTTTGGGTGCGATAAAGGCCTCTGGTGAAAATCTAAAGTATTTGTTTACAGAGGGGGTCATGCGTTATATCGGCTCGATGAAACCTGAGGAGTTGAATTTGAGTGTGAAACTGTATGAACGATCTTCAGTCCAGACACTTTCAACTACCGAGGAGAGAGTGAAGACACAGCATATCATGAACGAAATGGAGCGGGTCGATTTGCCACTGCGCTTTAAGCAAAAGTTAGCGAGAATGCTGGTGCAGAAAGGGATATTCCATTTGGACGAGGAGTTGATTCAATGGATGCACCATGAGAATGCAGAGCAGATTTTTCAATTGGGATTAAACTTCGTACTCATTCTGCGCTCCATTTTAACCACTACCGCTTCTTCTGATCAAGGGGGCAAGGTGGTAAAAGCATTGAACAGCTTTGCACATGGTAATGTGGGCTCCGAGTTCACTCAATTCAATTTAAAGGAAAGCATCGATACCGTGATAACCATTTTATGGAACAAGATTAAGCAAGGATCTCGTGTGATCAATGCGATACCTGAAGAGGTGAATTGTTTCGCATTGGCTGATGAAATGTCCCAAGTATGGACGAACATCATGAATAATGCATTACAAGCGGCTGGAAATAAATGCCTCATTACTTTTGAATACAGTGAGAATGAGACCCATCACATCATTTCAATTTCCAATGATGGGCCTCCAATTCCTTTGGATATTTTACCAAAAATCTTCGAACCGTTTTTTACCACTAAGGCAAGAGGAGAGGGCACTGGTCTCGGTTTAAATATCGTACGTAAAATCATTGAAAAGCATCACGGAAGAATTAGTTGTCAAAGCGAGGTGGGTTTAACCAAGTTTGTCGTAACATTGCCGAAATCACAGAATCAATGAATGCAGCCATTTTAGCAGTAGACGATGATATCATGGTCCTTAATGCATTGAGAATGCAGTTGGAGAGAAATTTTCAAAATTACGTATTGGAGTTTGCTCAGAATGTAGATGAGGCAATTGAAGTTATCGATCAGTTGCGAAATGATGATGTGAAATTGATAGTGATCATTTCGGATTGGGTGATGCCTTTGAAAAATGGCGACGTACTTGCAAAATATGTAAAAGGTATTGATGAGTCAGTTAAGGTGGTAGTTTTATCCGGAAAGTTGGAGGAAGGCAAGGTTGAATCGTACATCGCAAATAATACCATTGATAGGGTGGTGATGAAGCCGTGGGATGAGGCTAATTTGATTGAGATTATTAAAAATACAATCGCCTAAAATTGCAGCAGCCCTTCGTCATATTATTGGTCGATGATGATGCATTCATTCTGGAAGTGCTGCGTATTCAGTTAGAGCGTATTCTTCCTGAAAATGTGGTTGTGGAAAGAGCATCACATCCAATGGAGGCAATGCAATTATTGCAAGAATGGAAGGAGGCCGGAATGAAGGAGTTGGCATTGATCGTTTCGGACTATCTGATGCCAGAGATGTTAGGCTCTGAATTTTTGTCAGCGGCGAATCAACTTTTTCCCAAGACCAAGAAGATGATGTTAACTGGTCAAGCGGAAATTGAAAATGTGGTTAAGGTACTTCAGGAAATGTCATTGTTTCGATTCGTTTCAAAGCCATGGGAGCCTCAATTAATGAACAAGGCAGTTCTAGATGCGGTCGCGGAATTTGAATACTATTATCAATTGGAACGTTAAAGACATATCATGCGTTCGTTTTCAATTGTTGAAACTTTGACTTAGGATCTTCTATTCAGGCTGTGCTTCTCCGTTATTTTTGTCTCATGATGAAAAGATCGGTAATCTTCGTTTTTGTTTGTATGCAGTGCTTGCATATGGGATGTCAATCAAAGTCGATCACGACTACCCAAGAGGTTTTCTCCAATGAATGGTCTATGAGTGATTCCACGATATTGGAATACACTTTTCCTGAAATGCCCGCGCCGAAATTGGTCATTGGAATAACCGTGGATCAAATGCGCTATGATTATTTAGAAAGATTTAGAAATGATTTTGGTAGCGGAGGTTTCAATCGATTGGTTCAAATGGGGATGAGTTATCGGCAAATGCATTACAATTATGTGCCGACTTATACTGGACCAGGACATGCGAGTATTTTTACGGGTACCACTCCGATGTATCATGGAATTATTGCGAACGATTGGTATGATAAAAAAGCGGACGCCCTACAATATTGCGCTAAGGATCCGCAGGTAAGTGGGGTGGGAACCTCCAGTGAGGCGGGAAAAATGTCTCCCGTGCATTTGCGTACTACCACAATTGGCGATGAGTTACGAATGTCCACCCAAATGAAATCAAAGGTCATTGGGGTGAGTTTAAAAGACCGTGGCGCAATTCTTCCAGCGGGTCGTATGGCCAATGCAGCCTATTGGTACATTGGTGGTACAGAGGATGTTTGGGCTACATCCTCTTGGTATGGAATGAGTGAATTGCCTCAGTGGGTAAAGGAATTCAATGCAAAAGGGTATGGTGCGAAGATGCTCAATCAAACGTGGACATTATTAAAACCAGACTCTTGTTACGAGGAATCCATGGCCGATAATAATCCTTATGAACTCCCATATAAGGGTATGATAAAGCCGGTTTTTCCATATTCTCTTTCGGCGTTGGCTGCTCAAAATAACCAATACGATTTGATGAAAGCAACTCCCTTTGGAAACACCATGTCCATGGAGTTTGCTAAGGCGGCAATCATAGGAGAGGAATTGGGAAAGGATCAATATGTTGATATGCTTTGCCTCAGTTTTTCGGCTACTGATTATGTGGGCCATCAGTTTGGCCCACAAAGTAGAGAGTTGCAGGATACCTATTTGCGATTGGATCAAGATTTAGATTCATTGCTGCAATTTTTGGATAAAGAAATTGGTGAAGATCAATACTTAATCTTCCTTACTGCAGATCATGGTGCTGCTAATAATCCCGCATGGATGTTGGAAAACCGATTACAGGCGGGTAATTTTGTGAGTGATCGATTAGAGGAGATGATAGAAGGTAAGTTGATTCAGAAATATGGACAAGGGAATTGGGTGATCAATGAATCTAACCAAAATGTCTTTTTAAATCGTCCATTAATCGAGGAGAAAAAGTTGTCTTTAAAGTCAATTCAACAGGAAGTAGCTGCATGGTGTTTGGAAGTAGAGGGTGTTCATTCCGCATTTACACATGCAGAGTTATCGTACAGTATTGCTCGCAATAGTCTTTCGGAAAGAGTACAATTGGGTTTTGATCAAGCGCGTTCGGGTGATGTGATTTATACCCTTCTGCCTGGTTGGATTGAATATGGTAAACAGGGAACAACCCATGGTTCTGGTTATGATTATGATACCCATGTGCCGGCTATCTTTTATGGTGGATACATTGGATCGGGTATGTATAAGTACAACGATCGATTTTCGATTACGGATATCGCACCCACTATTTGTAATTTTCTGGGAATTCCCAATCCTTCCGGTTGTATCGGAAAAATTTTAGATTAAAAAATGATGATTCGTTATAGAGTGAAAGGAGGGGCGCCTCATCATCGATTTATCGATTTAGTTGCGTTGTTTCCATCGGAGGGTGATGAGACCATCATTCAGCTTCCAGTTTGGCGTCCAGGTAGATATGAGCTCGGCAATTTTGCGAAGAATGTGAGAGGATGGAAGGCGTATGATGCGGATACCGGTGAATTATTGTTGTGGAATAAAACTTCACCGCATACGTGGGTCGTTCGCTCCACTGGAGTGAAGTCGATTAAAGTGCATTATGAATATTTCGCAGCGGAAATGAATGCGGGATCATCCTATTGGGATGGTGCGCAATTGTACATGAATCCGGTCAATGCATTCTGCTTTTTGTTAAATGACCAATCCATGGAAATGGAATTAGAAGTCGTGGTTCCCAAAGACTTTTCCTATGCAGGAGGTATTCCAGCAGAAGTGATTCATGAAATGAAAGACGATCAAGTATGGCTATTGAAGGCGGCGAATATCGACCACTTGGCAGATTCTCCGTTCGTTTTTTCTAGAGACTTGTCTTTTCATCATTATCAAGCCCATGGTCAGGAAATGCACGTTTGGATGAATGGTGAGGTTAACCTGGGAACTTTTGATTGGCAACGTGATTTTCAGGCTTTTTCCGAATTGCAGATGTCAATGTTTGGTGATTTTCCTCGCAGTCACTATCATTTTATCTTTCAATTTGCACCGTACTTTATTCGACATGGTGTAGAACATGAAAATTCGACCATCATTGCGATGGGACCGAGTCAAAATTTTCATGAAAGGAAAAATTATGACTCGTTTTTAGGGATTTCAAGTCATGAGTTGTTTCATGCTTGGAATGTAAAGTGCATCCGTCCAAAGGACATGACGCCATACGATTTTACGCAGCCTAATTATTCAAATACAGGATTTATCACTGAAGGTATTACTACCTATTATGGGGATATGATGTTGATCAGAAGTGGGGTCTGGGATTTGAATAAAACCAAGATTCAGATGGAGGAATTCATTGAAACCCATGCGAAGAATAGAGGCAGATTGCACCAAAGTGTTGCGGATAGTTCCGTGGATACTTGGGTGGATGGATATACCAGCGGAATTCCAGGACGGAAGGTTTCTATTTATAATGAAGGAGCCATGTTGGCTTGGATGATGGATGTGGAATTTATAGCGCAATCTCAGGGTCAAATTTCTTTAGATGACGTAATGCGTGCGATGTATAAACAATTTGGTAAAAGAGGATTGGGATATACAGCCGATGACTATTGGGAAATATGCCAATCGCTCAATATGAAGGGTCTTCCATACTATCGTTATGAATTGTGCGAAGGTACCGGCGATTATTTAGCCATGTTAAAGAATACACTAAAGGCGTTGGGTTGGCGATTGGAGTGGAAGCCAAGTGGAAATCAATATGAGGATTTTTACGGTTTGGTCATAGATGACAACGGAAGGGTGATCGAAGTGGTATTCGAGGGTCCAGCTGATGATGTTGGGATTGGTCAGGAAATGCGAGTGACGAAAGTGAATGATGAATTGGTTCAGAAAAATGCGAAATCATTGTTTAATAAGCAAACCGGAAATATTCAAGTGGTGGTAGAAGATAAGTGGAGAGAGTATGAGCTGGTGATTACGCCACGCACCCAACCTTATAAAAGAAAAGCGGAATTAGTCGAAATTGAAAATACCCGCATTCGTCAAATTTGGATGTCACCACGGATTCCTCAATAACTCCAACGCTTTGAATAAGTGTTGAAAAAGGAGACTCCTACTTTGTAGTTTAGTTTTGCTGCTTGGAAATTATTGTCAGCCGTGCAAGCAAAAACACCAAAGCGAAAAAGCTGTTTTTTAATTCGAACCACACGCTCTAAGCCCAGATACATTTCTTGATGTAAAAATTGCTTCTCTCTCAAATAGAGAGTTGCAATGCCGGCTGCTTCTGTAACTTTTAATTTATTAATCAAAGGGATTTTGTTTAATATTAATCCATTGAAGTGGTGAATATAATTCGCTCGAAGGTAAGGTTCTGTCGTGCTAAAAACAGGTCCTAACAATTGTAAGCTTTTGGTGGGGTCAGAAAAAAGGAAGGGATCTGAGCCCCTGAAATATTTATACTCCACAATGCGCAGATCTTTTTTGTTTAAAAAAGAACCGAGACACACATTCCAATCGCCCATTCCGATTCCTCTCAAATTGTAATTTTGTTTGATCGTGATTTCTGCGAAATCAAAATTCACTTGACTATTAAAGAGATGAGGTATTCCTTTTCGATAAACAAAAGTGATTTCTGGATTTTTATTGGGAAGAAGTATTTTCCTTCCTCTTCTCATATAAAACCGTTGAGCGATTTTGTATTGTAAGTCAAATCGCACCTCAAACTTGGTGTAGGTAGCGAAATCAGTGGGTTTATTGAGCGTTCCAAATACATCGTCGGACCAGCGATCTTGCACCAATCCACTTATTGCGGTTTGTTGATTGTAATACAAGGTCACTTCTCCATAAAGCCCATTGAAAATTTCCATACGCTGTGCGATATTGATGGTGCGAGCACGATAGAAATTACTTCGCGCGAATATGGTTCCAAGTGAGGTGTAAGTATTTAATCTTTCGAATCGATCGCCTACTAAAATGGACGTTCTCATAAACTTATCTGGCCGGTAACCAAAGCTTACCCCGATCTCACCATTGACGTCATGATTCAAAACGCCATAAGAAATCACTCCTCTCGTGTCGATGTAATATTGATCGCTTAACTGTTTGCGAATAGAACCTCCAAAATTGTGTCGATAACCACCAACACTAAAAGGTTGTATTTGTGCCATAATGGGATTGATGAAATAGGAAAACTCTTTTTTTGAATTTTTAAATCCCATTCCATTGAGGGTGACATCCCAAAAGGAAACACGGTTATACAATGAGTCTCGGATTTCTTTGTAACGGCTGCTTTTATATTTGAGTTGAACGCTGTCACAGAAATGACTAAAATTTTGCTCTATTGAATCCAAAGCAATTGGTCGCTTTTCATTCCAAAAATCATCAGGTTGATTTTCTGATTCTTTGGTGAATTTTTGGATTTCGAGTCCAAATGGGATAATCTCATGGGTGAACCGTGCGCTGTCCAGAATGATGGATGTATTTCCTCTGATGGTATCCTTTTCTTCAATGATGGCAAAACTTACTTCTCTTTGAATAGGAATAATTACACTATCGAGTAAATCAAATGTCTCCTCAAAATGAAATTGATGATGAAAGGTGAGCGCTCTAGGAGTGAAGTCATAGGATATGGATTTCACTATGTAGGTGCTATCCTCGATCCAAATTTCTCCGGTAATCTGGGCCTCATTTTTAAACAAAGGCAGAATTTGCACGCAGTAAGTGTTTTTGCCATTTTGGGTCATTACATCGATAACATTGTATCGATAAGCCAATAGTCCAATTTTACTGAAGGGTGAGGTGACTCTTTTCTGACTCACCTGAAGATTGTCCAAATCATGATCGAGAATCTCAAATTCCTGCAAACCATAGTGAGATTCGTACGCATAAGGATCTTCCCATAAATCTCTGGTGGAAAATATTTCTTTTTCACCATAGTCAAACCCTACAGAAAATCCTGCTTGTTCCGTCCAAGGTCGATAGGGACCATAGCGTTTGTACCCATTGATTTTTTCATAATACTGTTTTCGATTTCCTGAATAACTTTCTGCGTGAATCTCCGTTAAATTAAGTTGTCTAAATGAGGGTATGGAATCTTTGATAAACAAATAGGCAGGCGAGTGGGTTCGGATATATTCTAGACTATCCTTTCTTCTGTAATATCGAACAAAAGTCCGACGCATCCATTTTTGAAATTTGGTGGAGTCATCGTTATCTTCTTTTAATTCATCGTAGGCTTCGACTTGGGCAGAATCGATAGCGGCATCTTCCCCTTTTGGTCTTTTGGGAGGTCCTTGTACACTGACTTTTTGATATAATCGATAAGCAATGGGAGATGAACCCTCCTTTTTATAGGTATATCGTTCGGCTGCTTTTTGCATTAACTCTTTCGCAAAATCACTGCGATCACTCGTAATTTGAAGGCCCGACAATTGAAATTCTTTTTCGATCATTGTAAACTCGATGGATACTTCCTTTCCTTGAATGCCTTTAGAAATAACTTGATCTTCAAAGCCGATAGCCTTCAAATGAAACGTGATATTTCCGGGATTAAGTTTGAGTTGAAAGGTGCCGTTTTGATCGGTCGTGGCAGAGATTTGCTGTTTGGGCAAATAAACCCAAACTCCAGGAATGGGATTTTTATGAGTGTCATACACCATCCCCAGGACATTCGTTGCAAATGCGTTTCGTTGAGTTAGCATAATAATAGCGAAGAGGAGGGTAGCACGAAGCATGGGCGCAAAAATAACGGATTAAGGATGCAATCAATTTAAATAATGTTAAGTGGAAAGTTGGGTTACTTTCCCAATTGGAGTTGCGACGATAACTGAGGAATTCGTCGCATATTTGTTTGGTGAAAACAGCATTGAGTGTTTTACAAGCGTATTGGGGTTATGAGGATTTTCGTTTTCCTCAAGGGGAAATTGTGGATTCCGTATTGCAGGGCAAGGATACCTTGGCCATTCTTCCAACAGGTGCAGGTAAATCGATTTGCTATCAAGTTCCGGCATTGACAATGGATGGACTGTGCATCGTAGTGACCCCATTACTTTCTTTAATGGAAGATCAAATCAACGATTTACGTGGTCGGGGTATTAAGGCAGTGGGTATTTCTTCTCAATTGTCCTTTAAAAAAGCCGATCATTGGCTAAATGAATGTGTTTATGGGAATATACGTTTTTTGTTTATTTCTCCGGAGCGAATCCAATCCAATTTGTTTCTAAAACGATTGGAATCCATGCGACCGGTTTTGTTTGCCATTGACGAGGCGCACTGTATCGCGCAATGGGGTCATGATTTCCGTCCCGCTTATTTACAGATAGCCAAGCTAAGAGAGATTCATCCCAACACCCCATTGCTGGCGCTTACGGCAACGGCAACACCGGAGGTGATGGAGGAAATCAGCAACTCCTTGAATATGCAAGATCTAAGGATATTTAAGTCCTCGTTGACACGAAAGAACCTTGGATATGCGGCTATTGAAACGGCGGATCGGGTTGCAAAATTGAAAGAGCTATTAGATAAAATTAAAGGTTCATCCATTATTTACGCCAATACAAGGGGAAAAGTCAAAGAGATTGCGGATTGGTTGAATGCGGAAGGGATTGCAGCGGATTATTTTCATGCCGGCCGAAAATTGGAGGAAAAGGAGGAGGCATTTCAAAATTGGATGCAGGATAAGATTCGTGTCATGTGCGCTACCAACGCTTTTGGAATGGGGATTAATAAACCTAATGTTCGTTCGGTCATTCATTGGAACGTGCCCATGTCTCCCGAAGCTTATTTTCAAGAAGCGGGAAGGGCGGGAAGAGATCTCCAGAAATCATTTGCCATTTTGTTATACCATCCTTCCGATGAGCAAGATGGAAATCAGAAAATTGAGGAACATTTTCCACCGAGAGAAAAGGTAATTGCCATTTATAATTCGCTCTGTGATGCCATTCCATTGGCCATTGGGAATGGGGCATTTGAGAGTTATCCGCTGGACCTCGCATCATTGAAAGAACGACATGCAATGGATAACGCAACGCTTTTTGGCGTATTCAAAATATTGGAAACAGCAGGATATATTCGAATGAATGAAGCTTTTTTTGATTCATCGCGAATCTCGATGAAATGGGGTCATCAAGATCTCATGGAATTTCAAAGGAAAAATGAAAACCACCAATTATTCATTCAAACAATATTGAGGATGTATGGAGGTTTGCAGGTTGGAGAAGTGAGAATTAGCGAGGAACAAATAGCGAAGCAATTAAGAACCAATGTGACACAGGTGATAGAGCGATTGAAGTGGATGAATCAACTAGGTGTTTTAGAATATGAAATGCGTAAGGAAACTCCGACGTTTACCTTACTAACAGGCAGACTCCATCCCGCTTCGGTCATCATTGCTCCCGAGATATATGAAGAGCGTAAAAGAGCGGAAATATCACGATGGAAGGCCATCTGGCAATATATAGAGAGCCAGGAGTGCAGGGTACAGTCCATGCATCAATATTTTAAAGAGGTTGCACCTGAACCCTGCGGTAGTTGTGATCGTTGTTTACAAAAAAAGAGAGGCCAACGCGCAGATCAGCTCGAAGAAGAAGTGTTGTCCTTGATACGCAAACAACCACTTACTATATCTGAACTGACGAAATATTTCCCAAATCAGCAAAATGAGCTAATGGTATTAATTAGGTACTTTTTGGACAATGAAGTAATAAAATTGGGAGGGGGTAATCAATTGTTTTATCAAAAAAGTGGATAACACCCCTAAAAAATAGGGGGGGTGTTCAAAAAAATAGATTTTTTACTTTTTAGTTTGTCGATTTGGGATATACTTTTGCCAAAAATATTTTTCATGAGTACATCTAGATTTCAAGCCCTTTCAGAATTGAACACCCGTCAAGCCTTGTTGGTTCCACCTCCAAGTGCAAAAGTCTCCGATTATTTCGGGAGCAATGTATTCTCTCCATTTAGAATGAGAGAATATCTCACCGATGAAGTATATGACAAATTGATGGACTGCATCGATCACGGAACAAGAATAGATCGTTCCTTGGCCGATCATATTTCATCTGCAATGAAAGAATGGGCGATGAGTAAAGGAGCCACCCATTATACACATTGGTTTCAACCGTTAACCGGAGCTACTGCGGAAAAACATGATAGTTTTTTCAAGCCACTGGGTGATGGAAGGGCAATCGAGAAGTTCGAAGGCAGTATGTTAGTACAGCAAGAGCCAGATGCCTCTTCATTTCCAAGCGGCGGAATCAGAAATACTTTTGAAGCCAGAGGATATACACTTTGGGATCCTTCATCTCCGGCTTTCATTGTAGGTAATACCTTGTGCATTCCCACCATTTTTATCAGTTACACCGGACACGCATTGGATTATAAGATGCCCATGATGAAGGCATTAAATGCCGTAGATGCCGCTGCCACAGGCGTATGTCAATACTTTGATAAAGAGGTGGTCAAAGTGCATACTACACTGGGATGGGAGCAAGAATATTTCTTGATCGATGAAGCATTGTTTAATGCACGTCCTGATATTGCCATGACAGGCAGAGCATTGTTTGGTGCAAGACCCGCCAAAGGCCAGCAATTGGAAGATCATTACTTTGGATCCATCCCTGAACGAGTAATGGGCTTTATGAAAGAGTTTGAGCAGGAAGCACATTTATTAGGAATACCCGTTACGACGCGTCATAATGAAGTGGCGCCTAATCAATTTGAAGTGGCCCCCATGTTCGAAGAAGCGAATTTGGCTAATGATCACAATCAATTATTGATGGATCTTTTGAATAAAATCGCTAGAAAACATCAATTCAGGGTGTTACTGCATGAAAAGCCTTTTGAAGGAATCAATGGGAGTGGAAAGCATAACAATTGGGCATTAAGCACCAATACCGGAGTGAATTTATTAAAGCCAGGAAAAAATCCAAAGTCGAATTTGCAATTTCTCACCTTCTTTGTAAATACGGTTGCGGCAATCTTTGAGAATGCAGACGTCTTACGTGCCAGTATCGCTTCTGTAGGAAATGATCATCGTTTGGGCGCAAACGAAGCACCACCCGCAATCATGAGCTGCTTTTTAGGTGCGCAACTTTCCGCGATGTTGGATGACTTGGAAAAGAATATCAAGGCGGGAAAGATGACGCCTCAAGACAAGACAGAGTTGAAATTGAATATCGGAAAGTTGCCGCAAGTTTTGTTGGATAATACCGATCGTAATAGAACATCTCCCTTTGCTTTTACCGGAAATAAATTCGAGTTTAGGGCAGTGGGATCCAGTGCAAATTGCGCCAATGCGATGATTGTGCTCAATACCATCGTGGCCAATCGATTGAATCAATTCAAAAGAGATGTGGACAGTAGAATTGAAAAAGGGGACGATAAGGATGAGGCGATTCTGAAAGAGTTACAGCGTTTAATCAAAATGAGCAAAGCGATTCGTTTTGAAGGAAATGGTTACGGTGAGGAGTGGTTGAAAGAAGCCAAAAAAAGAGGGTTGTCCAATTTTAATGATACCCCATCTGCGTTGGCCGTTTGGAAGGATAAAAAAGTTCAAAAAATGTTTCAAGATCTCAATGTGTTAACGCCTGAAGAGATTCACGCCAGGTATGAGATTGAGTTGGAAAATTATAGTCGACGCCGGGACATTGAAGCGGCTTTAACAGTTAATTTGGCGATTAACCACATTTTACCGGCGGCCATTCATTATCAAAGTGATTTGTTGCATAATGTTGCGGCATTAAAAGAGGTCCTGTCGGCTAGTGAAGTGAAAGAAGCGGGATCTACTCAGATAGCTTTGATCAAGGGAATAAGCAAAGAGGTCAATGAACTTAAAAAGAATTCAGACCGTTTGGCAGCAGAGCGATTGAAAGCTTCAGAGATGTCGGCAGAGAAGCAAGCACGTGCTTTTGCGAGCGTTGTTAAACCATTAATGGACGATGTTCGTGATGCTGCAGATCGATTGGAAATGATCATCGAGGACGAATGTTGGCCGCTGCCTAAAATGAGAGAAATACTTTTTACGCGATAGGTTTTTATTTGTTTAGGTAAAATAAATGGGGGACAAATTTGTCCCCTATTTAATTTTTGTTATATTCGCAACAATAGAACCTCAAGGAAACATTAAAGTTTAAGAAAAAATGAAGAAATTTTTATTGGTCTTGGCTGTAATAGGATTTACTATTAATGCATGGTCACAAAAGGAATTGAAGAAAGCAGACAGTTTTTTTGCCACCAAAGAATACAAAGAGGCCGCAGAACAATATAAGTTGGCGGCTCCGAAAATCAAGGATATTGACGTTAAGGCCAAGGCCTATTTCAATGTAGGGGAATGTTATCGTTTGATGACTAAATTCAATGAAGCCATTGAATATTATGACATGGCGGGTCGTGCGATGTATGGCAAAAAGGATCCGATGTTACACTATAATTGGGGTTTATGCTTTCAGATGCAAGGTAAATTTGAGGATGCGGTGAATCAGTTCAAAAGATTCATGGATAATGGTGGAGACAGAGAAAAAGGAAATCAGGCGGTAAAGAACGCACAGAATGCGGCTGAACTAAAGAACGCGAAATCAACCATTATTGTGGACCTGGTACCTGAATTAAGTACCCCAGAATTTGATTTTGCGTTGAATTATGGATCAAAGAAAAGTTCTAAGGAAGGGGATGTTTTTATTCTATCATCTAGCCGTAAATCATCAATGGGAAGCAACTTTGATTCTAAGACAGGAGAAGATTTCATGGATTTATTCTCTGTTACTCGTGACATGATCAAGACCAAAACGGGATTTGATGGAAAGTTTGGAACTCCTCAGCCGTTGTCCTCTGTTGTGAATACACCTAATAATGAAGGTCCGATTACATTTGCGAAGGATTTCAATGAAATGTACTTTACTTTTTGCGAGTACGAAGAGGGTGCTTACCATCCTTGTGAAATCCGAATGTCCAAGGTAACCAATGATAAGTATGAAACCCCTGTTAGAGTGGTCTTTGACAAAACAAAATCTGATTCTGTGGTGTTTGGACATCCTTGTTTGAGTCCAGACGGTAAAATTTTATATTTTGCTTCTAATTTGAAAGGCGGAAAAGGAGGGATGGATATTTGGTATAGCCAATATGACAAGAAAGCGGATGCCTGGGGAGCTCCCAAAAATCTTTCAGCCATTAATTCGAATGGCGATGAAATGTTCCCTTGGATTGATGAAAAGAACATTTTATATTTTGCTTCTAATACGCTGCCAGGCTTGGGTGGTTATGATATTTTCAAATCGACCAAGACAGGAGAAGATATGAGCTTCTCAGCCCCCATTAATATGGGACATCCTATCAATTCCACCTCCGACGATTTTGCATTGATCATGGACCGCAATGCACAAAAGTTGTACAAGGTTGACTTTGCAGGTTTCTTTACTTCGAATCGCCCTGGAGGAAAAGGAAAAGACGATATTTATCAATTCAAAGACCAGCCTATCCTTTTCACGATGAAAGGATTTGTTTATGATGACAAGACCGGTAATCCGATCGAAAACGCGGGTGTGGTAGTTAAAGGAACGGACGGGTCGGAGTACAAGATCAGTACGGATGCAAGTGGCGCTTTTAACCTAGACAATACACAGGTATTGGGTGAAAATACCTACACAGTTTCTATTGAGAAAAAGGATTATATCGGAATTCCCAATGATCGCTTTTCAACCCGCAACATCAAGGTAAATACCGATTTCGCTAAAGAG
Organism: uncultured Chryseobacterium sp.; assembly: GCA_964544665.1. Classification (GTDB taxonomy): domain Bacteria; phylum Bacteroidota; class Bacteroidia; order Flavobacteriales_D; family Sanyastnellaceae; genus CAMCTV01. Next base: position 39,147 of record CAZJCQ010000001.1, read on the forward strand.
TATTTCTTGATTCCGATAGTGATTGGTGAAGAGTACCACATGCCCTTGGTACAATATCCTTACAGTCAAACAACGCTTTTGGTTAAAACAGAGGGGAATGACACCATTGTCAACTCTCCAGACTCTTTAAATTATTTATTGAGACTGTTGACAAAAAACCCAACTTGGAGAATTCGATTAGAAGCACATACCGATGTGCGTGGTACGGATGAGTCGAACCAGACATTGTCAGACGGTCGTGCAAAAACTTGTGTGGATTATTTGGTTTCTAAGGGGATTAATGCCATGAGAATGGTTCCTGTTGGAAAGGGAGAAAAGCAGCCCATAGTGATCAAAAAGAATCAAGGTCCATTCAAAGTGGGAGATGTATTAACAGAAGATTATATCGCGAAACTTACCAGTGATGCAGACAAAGAATTGGCGCATCAATTGAATCGCCGTACGGTCTTTGTTATTACCGGAACCGATTTTGACCCTAAGAACCCGACGCCTAGTCAGGATACCAAAAAAGAGACTCCAAAAGTAAATGGTAACAAACCCAAGAAACCATAAAAGTTAATATTGTCATGAAAAGAAGTTTGTTTTTTATCGGAGTTTTATCAGTTGCTACTTTTGGATGTAGCAATGGTCCTTCTGCGAACGAAGTGGAATTGGAAAGATTGAAATTAGAACGTGAGAAATTAGAGGCGGCCAAGCAAGGACAAGTACCTAGTACGCCACAAAATGATCAAGGGGTGGTCAATACCCCAATGGCTAGCCATTTCGTGAACACGGGCAATGTTTCGCTTCGCTCAGATCATACAGTAAAATCGGAGAGAATAACGGTTTTAAAGCAAAATACACCTGTGGTTTTAATCGACTCTTATGTTCCAGAAGGCAATGGAGACGAGGCCATATTGAGGCAGTCCACAGACTTCTATGATAACTCCATGGGATATAAATTGTTTTCCTTGGGCAAGGGTAAGGCAGTGATTGTGGGCAATTATGATGGAACGTATTATTCCATTTCCTACAAGGATGATAGAACCGGTAATATGGGGTATGCCAGAATTACTCCGGATCGTCTAGAATTCATTGGGGGCGAAGATTGGAAATTGGTAGAAGTAGAAGGTAAGCGCGGTTGGATTCTAGGTAAATACGTCAGTGCTCGTTAAAATAAATGTTTAAGACTTACTAATAAAGTCTTCTGTTCCATTAGAAAATAAGATTACTTTTGCAGCGACTCTAGGGTCGCTGCTTTGTTATGTCGGATGCCAGTAAATATCAATTAAGAGGAGTTTCAGCTCAAAAAGAAGACGTTCACCGTGCCATCAGCAAGGTGGACAAAGGTCTTTTTCCGAGAGCTTTTTGTAAGCTCATACCAGATCATCTTTCCCACGACCCAGAATATGCCATTGCGATGCATGCGGATGGAGCGGGAACCAAATCATCCTTGGCCTATATTTATTGGAAAGAAACGGGCGATTTGTCTGTTTGGAAAGGAATTGCACAAGATGCATTAATCATGAATGTCGATGATCTTATTTGTGTAGGCATCACCGATAATATCTTAATGAGTTCAACCATTGGTCGAAATAAAAACCTGATACCAGGCGAAGTAATTCAAGCCATTATAGAAGGTACTGAGGAGTTGGTTCAAGAGCTCAGGAGTAATGGTATTGGAATCACAACGACCGGTGGCGAAACGGCTGATGTCGGAGATCTGGTTCGAACGATCATTGTGGATTCTACGGTAGTGGCAAGAATCAAGCGTTCCGACGTAATTGATAATGCCAACATCGCTCCAGGTCAGGTGATCATTGGTTTTGCATCAGATGGTCAGGCAACGTATGAGAAAAATTATAATGGAGGAATGGGAAGTAATGGATTAACCTCCGCACGTCATGATGTTTTTCATTCAAAATACAAAGATCAATATCCAGAAAGTTTCGATCCGCAGCTTCCAAAGGAGGTGGTGTATATCGGTTCTAAGCTGGTGACAGATGCAGTTGAAAGCGTAAATCTCAATGCGGGTCAGTTGGTATTATCTCCTACCCGCACATATGCTCCTTTGGTAAAAAGAATAGTTGAGACCAATAGAAGCGCGGTCAAGGGAATGGTACATTGCAGTGGAGGCGGGCAAACCAAGGTATTACATTTCGTAGAAAATGTACATATCATCAAGGATCAACTTTTCCCAGTGCCCACCTTATTTAAACTCATACAAGCAGAAAGTAAGACAGATTGGAAAGAAATGTATCGAGTCTTCAATATGGGACATCGTCTCGAGATCTTTACCTCACCTGAAAATGCCGGTTGGATGATGGATATCGCCAAGGAGTTGAACATCGATGCCCAACTGATAGGAAGAGTGGAAGCCTCGGAGGGAAAAAGACTGAGCATTCATTCTGAAAATGGCAATTTTGAATATTTTAATTGATGTTAGATTTAATCAATAGACTGATCGCCATCGAGGATCGATACATGGAAGTATCCAAATTAATAACGGATCCCTCTGTGATTTCTGACATGAAACGCTACCCGGTGTTAATGAAAGAGTATAAAGATTTAGAGGTGATAGTGGAGAAAGGTAGGTTGTATAAAAAGTCAAAGGAAGATTTTCAAGGAGCAAAAGATATCTTGTATAGTCAAGAAGATGCAGGTTTGAAGGAATTGGCTCAAATGGAGTATGATGAATTAGAGCCTAAAATTGAAATGTTGGAATCCGAGATCAAGATGCTTTTGATTCCCAAAGATCCGGAAGACGAGCGAAATTGTGTAGTCGAAATCAGGGGTGGAACAGGTGGCGATGAAGCCTCCATTTTTGCTGGAGATCTCTTTAAAATGTATACTCGTTATGTAAGTAGTAAAGGTTGGAAATATGAGGTGTTGAGTTTTAGCGAAGGTACAGCAGGGGGATATAAAGAAATGGTTTTTGAGGTACAAGGGGTAGATGTGTATGGAACGATGAAGTTTGAGAGCGGTGTGCATCGTGTGCAGCGTGTTCCTGAAACTGAAGCGCAAGGGCGAGTACACACTTCAGCGGCAACCGTGGCGGTAATGCCAGAAGCAGAAGAATTTGATGTAGTCATTAATCCCGCGGATATACACCGAGATACCTACAGAGCGAGTGGAGCAGGGGGGCAGCATGTTAATAAAACGGAGTCTGCTGTGCGATTGACACACGTTCCTACCGGTGTGATTGTCGCTTGTCAGGAGGGGAGATCGCAGCACGAGAATCAAGAAAAGGCAATGACCATGCTTCGAACCAAAATCTTCGAGGCAGAAGTGAATAGACGCCAAGAAGAAAGGGCAAGGATGAGGAAGTCGTTGGTGAGCACAGGAGATCGATCAGCCAAAATTAGAACCTATAATTTTCCTCAAGGCAGAATGACGGATCATCGGATTAATCTTACGCTTTATAATTTGGATGCGATCATGAATGGAGAAATCGAAGATGTCATTGAAGCTCTACAAGTAGCGGAAAATGCCGAGAAATTGCAAGCTGGAAATGATTAAAATATGAATCGACAGAAGCTCATATCGTTGATAAAAGAAAAAAAATCCATGCTTTGTGTGGGCTTGGACATAGATATTAATAAGATACCGAGCGGTGTGAGTCCGCTGGAGTTTAACAAGGGAATCATTGATGCAACGAGAGATTTTGCGGTGGCTTATAAGCCCAATTTAGCATTTTATGAATGCCTTGGAATCGAGGGGTGGAAGCTTTTTAAAGAGACCGTGGAATACATAGGAACGGATCATTTTATCATCGCAGATGCAAAAAGAGGGGATATCGGAAATACCAGCCGATATTATGCGCAAACATTTTTTGAAACCTATCCTTGCGATGCGGTAACCATCGCACCCTATATGGGTGAAGATAGTGTAAAGCCATTCATCGGTTTTGAAGGGAAATGGGCCATTGTACTTGGACTTACTTCCAACCTAGGAGCCAAGGATTTTCAATTTCGTTCCACTGAAAATGGGACGTTGTATCAAGAGGTGATTAGAACCGTGGCTAGCTGGGGTTCTGATGAGAATGTTATGTTTGTTGTGGGGGCTACACAAGCTGAAATGATTGGAGATATACGGAAAATAATTCCGAAACATTTTCTATTGGTTCCGGGTGTGGGTGCGCAAGGTGGGAGCATGGAGGAAGTGATTAAATATGGATTAACTGCTGATGGCGGTTTGCTAATCAATGCTTCACGAAGCATCATGTATGCATCCTCTGATATGGATTGGAAGGAAGCCGCTGCCAGAGAGGCCGCCTTGATGCAAACTCAAATGGCTGCTTTCTTGTAGCTGCTGTTTGTATTTAAAGATAACTAGATTTGAACTGTTATCTAAATACAGTTACGTGACCTTTCAAGAATCGGGGCTCGTCTGAATTTTTAAGTTCTACACGAACCTGCCAAATGTACACCCCATCTTTCACGAATGTCGTTCCTCCTTGTACATCTTGCCCAAATTGGATATTATCTCCTACCCAAGCCATATCGGGATCGTTGGTTTCAAAAACCATATTGCCCCATCGGTCATGAATTTGAAATAAATAGGAGGTAATTAAAGATTTACCTTGCATAATCGGTTTAAAGTAATCGTTAATGCCATCGGGCACAGAAGGAGTAAATGCATTCGGAACGTATATCTGGAAAACGTCTTTTACCGCAATGGTAACCGCATCTTGAGCCGAGCAACCAAAATCATTACTTGTGGTTAAGATTACGGTATAAAATCCGTATGTTTCGTAGGTATGTTCAACAAAGGGATCATACGAAACCACACCATCTCCTAAACTCCAATACCAATTGGTTGCCCCTCCTCCTATGTCTTGCAAATTCACAAGGGCTTCATATATATTGGGTTCTGTGGGTTGATATTGAATTTGTGGTGTTGGATATGGATAAACATGCACAGCATCCAATAAAGTCAAAGTATCGGCACAACCTTCATCATTTTGTCCAATCAAAGTGATGTCATAATCTCCAGGGATATTATAAATATGAGTGGGATTGGTCGATTGATCGATAAAATTATCTTCGAAATACCAGTAGTAATCATCGGTGTTCGTACTGTTGTTATTAAAATCAACAATGACAGGAACGCAACCTTGTGCCGGATTCAAAGTGAAATCCAAATGAGGGATGTCATGAACTGTAAAATAGGTTGAGCTGACAGAGCTACAGTTGTATTGATTGGTGGTAAATAGTTCTACCAAATGTTGTCCTAAGCTATCAAAAGTGAGAACAGGTTGCGATTCACCCGAAACACTATTTCCATCAATTTGCCAATCGTATACCAGCCCGCCGATTGAGAAGTTCTGACTTGGAGTGGATACTGGGAATACACAAGATTCAAACGCTGATAACGTAAACGCACTGGTGGGCTGCGGTAATACATTAATCGGGATGATGGCGGTATCCCGACATTCAAATAAATTCTCGACAAATAACGTAACATCGTAGTCAATTATATTGAGTCCTGCATTGATGTAAGTATGACAGGGGTTTGTTCCCACTGCGTTGGTGCCATCTCCAAAATCCCAATAGTAAAAATTACCTGCACTGGAGGCAGCAGAAACGCATAAATTAAAGGGACTGCAATCAATGGTTGTGGCAGGGGTAAAGTCTGCTACAGGCACATCATAAATCTGTACACTGATTGAATCGGTTGCGTTACAACCATTTGCCCCTACAACCTCCAATACAGCAGTGTAGTTTCCTCCAGTAGCAAATTCATGCAAAGGATCCGACTCACTGCTCGATGTGCCATCCTCAAAATCCCAATTGTAACCGACATTAACATCAACATCACTAAAAAATTGAATCGGAACGTGAGCACAACTAAACAGGGTGTCGGCTGTAACGGTTATGGATGGATCAGTGAGTACTTGTATAAATGAATAGGCGGTGTCATAGGAGCATCCATTGGTGATGATTTGCATCACATCATAAATACCTGCATTTTGATAGGTATAGCATGGAGAAAATTCCGAGGAGGACTCCCCATTTCCAAATAAATAGAGCGAGCTTCCATTCTCCACTCCTACAGAGTAATCCGTAAAACAAACTTCAAAAGGTTCACATCCTACATTAAATGGAATTTGGTGGAATGCACTGACGGTATTGGGAAGAACCGTGATATACAATGACATACTATCTACTCCACACTCATTAGTCGTTATTAAGGTGGTCTCATAGGTTACTTGCACAGAATCCGCAATAAATATATGTTCTTGTTCTTCAAATGCCGTTGAGGTGGTGCCATCTCCATAATCCCATAAATAGTTATCAGGAATTCCCGTTGACATATTATTAAATCCAATATGCAGTGGGGAACATCCCCACAAACTATCTAAGCTTCCGATGATTTGCGCAATGGGAAGTGGATTAACCAAAATCGAATCAATCATGATGCTGGTTCCACAAAAATTAGTAGCGGTCAAAGAAATGGGATAATTAACTATTGTGTCGGTCGGTGGATAAAGTTGACTGACGGGCTCGAAATCAGTGGTGGTGCTTAGATTTAAATCCCAGATGTACGAATTGTATTCGCCTTCAGACTGGTTGGTGAAAGCGACATCTAAAGGACCACAATTGAGCGGTTCGTTGGTTAAAGCAAAGATCGCTTCCGGAGATTGAATAATTTCTATATCATGATCTATGGTATCAGAGCATCCAAAAACATTAAAGACAACGAGTGCAACATTGTAAAATCCAGTGTCGGCAACCACTATGGAGGGAGATGCATTTTGATCCACTAAGGCATTATCTAAATACCAGTCGAAATTACTGCTGAATTGTGAGGTATTGGTTATGGGAAAGTCTACATCGGTACAACCTAATGCAGGAAGGGTAAATGATGCAGAAGGTAAAGGTTGAATGGTGAAGTTAAATCCAGTGGTCAATCCAGTGCATCCGTCGAATGAAGGGGTGATGGCGATATTAGCGATTTGTAATACCTGCGAAGTGTTCATCGCCATGAAACTGGAAATATCTCCAATACCATTGGCAGGCAAACCGATGGAAGTATTGCTATTGGTCCAGTTGTAAGTAGTACCAATGATATTACCTGTAAAAATTACCGCATCGGTTTCATAAAGTGAACACCAGGTTTGATTCGCAACGGGATCGGTAGTCGGAATCGGCTTGATCTGTAAATCAATAAAGAAGTTGTTTCCCACACATCCAAAAGGGGTTGTTGGAATGACATTGTATTGTATGTTCTGGATGATGTTGGTCGTGTTGGTGATGATTTGATTGAAATCGGGCTGATTGCTCAACTCACTGTATCCAGTGAGGCCAGGTTGAGCATTAGCAACCGTCCAGCCGAATAATATATTATTAGGTACAATTTCAATCGGAGAATTATCATTAGGAAGAATATTGATTACGTCGTTTCCACAGAAGACTTGATTTAGGTCAAGAACAATAGGGGTTGGATGTATCGTCATGACAAGGTTAAAATCATTTCCGATACAACCGAGATCAGAGGTAGGCGTTATGCTGTAGGTAGCGTTTTGATCAGTATTGATATCACTGGTTAGTAATCCGGTAATGGCACCCTGATTGATGCCTGAGTTTCCTCCCGACAAATGAATTCCGTAATTGGGAATCGACCAAGAATAAGTGGTTCCGATAGGAATAATGCCATTAATAGGGTTGACATTAAATGCAACCCCGCTGCATGATGCCTCTGCAATATCAATGATGGCTGGGGTGGGATTAACGGTAATGACAACATCAAAAGGCGCTCCTGGACAATTTCCTGCGTTGGGTGTAACGGAATAAGTGGCTGTCTGAATGTTCGGTGAACTATTGCTCAAGGTTTGGTTAAAATTAGCACTGCTATTAGCCGATGTTGCGCCTAGAATATTTCCGCTCGTAGAAGGAAGGGCCCAAGCATATGTGGTACCATTGGGAACAATAGTGATCGGGAAGCTGCCCGGAGAATCTACAAAGTTGATCGTAATATTATCTCCTCCACAGATTGTATTGGCCTGATCGGGAATCACGGGAGCAGGATTGACATTGACCGTAACAGTGAAAGGATTGCTAGCACAATTATCGGGCGTATTGGCGGTAACGGTATAGGTTAATGTTTGAGTTTGGAAGGTATTGTTGACAATGGTTCCAAAAACATTGGAAGAAGGGGTGAATTGACCACTCCATCCTGTTGTTGAATTGGAATTGGTTTCGACCGGAATAGGCCAGGTATAAGTGGTGTTGACAGGAATAATATTACTTCCTGAAAACGGAGGTAAATCGAATGATGTCCCTGAACAAATGGATAATACTTGATTTGCGATGCTCGGTCTTGGATGAACGGTAATGATAAAATTCGATGGCGCTCCTGGACATCCGGAGCCTGTTACTTCGGCAGTCGCTGTGTAGACGACATTAATACTCGAGTTAGTTGGATTGGTGAGCAGTTCACTTAGAATTTGATTTGTATTTCCAGATGTAGTAACCCCGACGATTCCATTTGCAGCAGCATTCCAACTATAGGTAACATTTGTTGAGGTGCTTGTTAATGTAACGGTGTTGAAATTAGTACCAGAGCAAATGGTCTGTGGAGCAGATGAAAATGCCACTGTGGGTGCAGGGTTGATGGTAACAATGACATTGAAAGGAGTACCTGGACAGGAGAAAGTAGTAGATGGAGTTACAGAATAAGTGGCCGTTACGGGATCCACCGTAGTATTACTGAGCGTCTGAGAAATGTTGATTTGCGGATTGCTTTGCGCAGCACCTCCCAAAAATCCAGAACCTATCGGCGTTAGCCAAGTGTACTGAATATTGGCAGGAATGATATTAGTGGCGGGGTTGTTATTGGGTACAATCGTGAAAGTAGACCCACTACAGGTGACCGCAGTTAGATCAGCGACAATAGGAGTAGGATGAACCGTAATGGTGGCGGTGAAATTGGCACCCATACACCCTAAGTTCGAAGTCGGAGTAACCGTGTAAATCGCCGTTTGATCAGTGTTAGCGTTACTGGTTAAAGTTCCGCTGATAACATTTTGCGCGGTGCCACTAGCGAAAGTAGATAAAGCCGCAGGGGAAGTTGGCGCAGGCCAATCATAGGTCGTTCCGACAGGAATAATGCTCGAGGATGGAGTGATATTAAAACTATTTCCACTGCAAATGGTTTGTGAAACATTGCTTACAACCGGAGTAGGATTGACGGTGATGACCACGTTAAAAGGTGTTCCGGTACAACTAACTGTGGCAGGTGTGACGCTATAGGTGGCCGTTTGAGTGGTATTGGAAGTGTTGGTTAAGGTTTGTTGGAAGTTGTTCAACGCATTGCCCGCCGTAGCGCCAGTGAGACTGACCAAAGAACCGGGAATACTCCAAGAGAAAGTGGTATTATTTGGTAAAATGGTAGTAGGCTGATTATTGGAAAGGTTGAGGGCCGTTTGCGTTCCACCGCAAGTGGTTAGTGTTTGCGCAGGAATAACAGGAGTAGGATTGACGTTGACATTTAGTACAAACGCAGTTCCCGGACATCCTTGAGATGAGGTTGGTGTAATATTGTAAACAGCGGTCTGCTGCGAATTCGAAGCGTTTGAAAGAATTTGAGAGATGGGAGCAGATACACTATTTTGAGCAGATGCCCCAGAAATAGAGACAGGAACAGTGGGATTAGGCCAAGTATAACTGGTATTAGCAGGAACAATGTTGGTTCCTCCATCAATAGGAGATACGTTAAAGGCAGTGCCAGAACAAATGGTCTGAGTAGGTATTGATATGACCGGGGTTGGATTGACGACAATGGTATAAGTAGCGTCGACACCGGGGCATCCTGACCCAGTAACTTGAGCAGAGGCAGTATAAGTGACAGTTAGCGGAGCATTAGTAGGGTTAGTCAAGGTTTGACTAGCGATGGTGCCTGTATTTCCACTGGTAATGACGCCACTCACTCCATTTGCAATCGCTGTCCAAGTGAAGGAGGGATTAGCGGTTGATGTTGAAAGTGTGATGGTATTAAATGGATTCCCAGAGCAAATGGTCTGTGGAGCAGGTGAAAATGCCACTGTGGGTGCAGGGTTGATGGTGACATTTAGATTAAATGGATCGCCTACGCATCCAAATGCAGATATTGGGATAACGGAATAAACGGCGGTTACACTATTCACTGTGTTATTGACTAGTGTTTGTGATATTGTTGACGATCCTACTTGATTGATGCTAGCTCCTGAAAAGCCGATTCCACTTGGTAAACTCCAAGAGTATATTGTTCCGATTGGTATAGAAGAATTAGGTGATTCAATAACTGGATCTATATCAAAATTGTCAGCGCTGCAGGTGATAATATTTATATCCGAAACTATAGGTTGTGGATTTACAACAATACTTGCAGTGTTAGAAGTGATACTAACACATCCTCCACCTGAAAGTGAAATAGAGGCGAAGTAATAGGTGGTTCCAGCGGTTGTAGCAGGTGGAGTAAAACAGCTGTTGTTTTCACCAGCAATTGCAGTTCCTCCAGATGTACTATTGGTAGTATTGCTATACCATTGATAGGAGGCTGTACCTGTTCCATTGGAATAGGTTACGCACATTTGAGTAGGATTACCATCAATACAGACGTTACTTCCAACGGGTTGTGTGGTAAAAGATGGGGCGGGAGTTACAACAACAGCGGAAGTGTTGCTGGTTACCGAGCATCCAGAAGCAGCAGTTGTTACAGTGCAATAATAGTAGACAGTTCCCGTGCTGGAAGTAGGTGGAGTAAAGGAACTGGACGTAGCAGAAGGGATGATGGTGCCCCCAGTTGTGCTATTGTTATTACTACTGTACCACTGATACAGTAAGGTGCCAGTACCACCTGAAGCAGAGACAGAAATAGCAGTAGCGGTTGCGTTTTGACAAAGCGTTTGAGATGAGTTTGGTTGAGTGTTGATGGAGGGGTCATTGACAACATCCACTTGAGCGACATTAGAGTTGACAGTGTTACATCCGTTACCGGTATTTGAAATGACGCAGTAGTAATAGTAAGTTCCAGTAGTATTTAAAGTAGGGGGAGTGTAAGATGCCGCCGTAGCACCGGTAATTGCCGTACCACCCGAAGAAGCAGACGAAGTGTTGGTATACCATTGATAAGAGAAGGCCCCAATTCCAGTATTGGCTTGCATAGCAACGGAAAGTGAACTCGGTGTTCCTCCTGTGCAGATGGATTGCAAAGCAGTGGGTTGAGTAGCAATAACAGGATCAGGAGTGATGATTACTTGAGCAGTGTTAGAAGTGATATTAGCACATCCTCCACCTGAAAGTGAAATAGAGGCGAAGTAATAGGTGGTTCCAGCGGT
>CAZJCQ010000001.1:50545-110093 GCA_964544665.1 uncultured Chryseobacterium sp.
CACATCCTCCACCTGAAAGTGAAATAGAGGCGAAGTAATAGGTGGTTCCAGCGGTTGTAGCAGGTGGAGTAAAACAGCTGTTGTTTTCACCAGCAATTGCAGTTCCTCCAGATGTACTATTGGTAGTATTGCTATACCATTGATAGGAGGCTGTACCTGTTCCATTGGAATAGGTTACGCACATTTGAGTAGGATTACCATCAATACAGACGTTACTTCCAACGGGTTGTGAATTTATTGATGGAGCATTTATTATTGTGATCTGAACAGTGTTACTGGTTACAGAGCAACCTGAGGTTGATTGGGTGACAACACAATAATAATACTTTGCACCAACGATATTGGTTGGTGGAGAATAACTTGAACTATTCGTTCCCACCGCTATCCCACCTGTATTTGAATTTGTTGTATTACAAAACCACTGATACGACAGTGTACCGTCTCCTCCACTTGCTGTAACAGTAATAGCGGATATTGTACTGTTTTGACAAAGGGTTTGCGAACTTCCAATTGAAGTAACTATAGGGTCAGCTATGAAATTGACAGTTGCAATGTTGGTTGTCACCGTTCCGCAACCACTTCCTGATATTGTAGCAATTCCATAATAATAATATCCGCCAACTGTTGATTGCGATGGAGGAGTGAATGAGGTACTTGTTTGAGAGGAAATCGCCGTACCTCCTGATGAAGAATTTGTGGTATTCGAATACCATTGGTAAGAGGTAGTTCCTGTTCCACCGGATGCTGCAAATGAAATGGTCGACGGATTTCCACCGACGCATAAAGTTTGAGTAGCAGTAGGTTGAGTGCTGATAAAAGGATCCGCAATTACTGAAACACAGGCTGGATTACTGGTAATGGGACCACAAGTTGTATTGAAAGAGACCACACAGTAGTAATAAAAGTTTCCGGTCGAATTTAACGCAGGTGGAGAATATGAACTTGAGGTAGCCCCTATAATTAGCGTACCTCCTGTATTTGAATTCAAAGTGTTGCTGTACCATTGGTAGGACGGGGTTCCGTTTCCATTAAGATAAGACACTGAAATAGAGCCAGGTGAACCTCCGATGCAAATGGTTTGGTTGATAGTTGGTTGAGTCGATATGTAAGGGGAGGGATGGACTACTACAGTTTGTGAGCACGTGCTGGTGCAGTTTCCAATGGGTAAATTAGTTACGGGATCTAATGGGGTTACTGTAAGGGTAATTGTATATGTCAAATCAGTTGATCCGTTATTGGTTAAGGTAAAACTTGGCTGAGCTAAAGTCGAGGTAGCGAAACTAGCTGTGGTGGGAGTGGAAACGACCCAATTATAGGACAAAGGTACCGCAGTTCCATTGCATAAAGGCGCGACACTATTGTTGGTGGTTGAAACAGTCAAAGGTCCGCAACCAGTACTAGGATTGGTTGTAAAGGAGCATGTTGGGGGATCAATGACGCAGATAGTTTTGTTAATTGTATTGGGTTCAGCGCAGCCATTTTTTTCAGTCAATTGAATGGTGTAGGTTCCGGAATTTGTAAAGTTGATTCCAAGAGAATTTGATCCAGTAGTCCAACCACCCCAATTCGAAAGATTATTTGTTGTACCTAGGGTTCCACTTTGTAATGTCCATCCAGCGTTGGGAGAAATTGCCCAAAGCCATTTATGACTATCGGAACAACTATTTCCTGTTATATATGAGCCAAGAGTTGAAGTATTGGTGATCGTTGCTGTTTGATTTACACAAATTGGATTTGGCGATATGGTAAAATTGGCAGTTGGTGTTGTAGAGGTTCTTATCGGAGCAGCCGCGGCGGAAGCTGATCCACATGGATTGACAGCCTGCATCGAAACGCCAAAGGCATTATTTTCTAGTGTGGCACCATTTTGAAATGTTGATCCGCATGAAGAATTTGTAAATGTGTGAGTAATGGAATTGGGAATATTCGATTGATCAAAGTTTATCGCCGGAGTACCATCAGAAAAGGTAATAGTATAAGTTGTCCCAGGCACATTATCGCCCACACCAGAAATTGGAAATATTAGTGTCATCGGGGAACATCCTTGTGCGTTTGCAGGTAATTGTATTCCTGGTGAGGCTGGTTGATTTCCAACAAAAACATTGTAATTTTTTTGAACGGTGCAGCCGGCAGTGGTGCCTATCGTTATGTTCAAATTGAATAGTCCTAAAGGATACCCGTGTTCAACAGGCGCACCCCAATTGTCGGAGCTGTTAGTATAATTCGGCGAACCGTCTCCCCATTGAATGGTGTATGAATTTGCAAAAGAATAGAATGAACTCGACAGCCCATTATTTACGTATACATAACCAATGGTTTCTCCCGGATTGGTGCAATATACAATCCATTGACTACTATTATAGCTTTGCATTTGATCGGAAGCAACACTAGCTGTCAGTATTGATGGCGTAGTTGTGCTGGAAACACTACACCCATTACTAGATACCGTTACGGTATATGGTCCATTCTGGGCTGCACCTACATTGGAGATACTTGGATTAGCTTGAGAAGAAGAGAAATTATTGGGTCCCGTCCATGAGTAACTCACACTTTGTCCCGAATTGCCGGTAACATTGCTGGTCAAGTTTAATGTTTGACCTTGACATAAGGGACCATTGTTAGATGCGGTTACATCAAGTGCATTGAGAACAATGGCGTTCGCATTGTCTGTCACTGTACAGGTCCCAATGGTTGCAGTTACCGTATAGGTGCCTGTGGCACTTGATGTAGCAGAAGTTATAGTCGGATTTTGACTCGAACTGGTAAATGAATCTGGTCCGGACCAAGAAAAGGTGGGTGTGTAACTTTCATTATTGCTAAAGCTCGATGTTAACGATAAATTGCTGGTGCCAGGACAGATGACAACATCCGGTGCACTAACAGTAAAATTGTTGAGTATTACCAATGTGATATCATCTGTAATCGCATTGGTTGCACATCCCGTAACCGTGACCGTGTAACTTCCAGCATCATTAGTACCAAGGTTATTGAGCGTAATTGAAGCGGTATTAGCATTGAAACCATTAGGTCCTGACCAATTGTATGATGGGTTACCACTGGCGTTGGTTAACGTGGCATTGAGGGTTACACTTCCTCCGTTGCATGCAATAATATCAGATGCTCCGATATCTACCGTACACTGACCTTGGCTCGTTTGACTTTTTAAAAAAACAACGAGAGTCAATAAAACAGAAATCCATGGACTGGATTTTTGGGCACTCAAAATCATTATAATTTGTTTAGGTAGTAACGCAGCGCGAATTTATTACTTTTCTAAGTAAAAACAATAATTTTCAACTGATATAAATTGCTTTTTTTGAAGGTCTAAATTTATAATTGTAATTATCTTTGGCCATCCTTTAACTGAAAGTAGTGAAATTAAAATTATTCTTCTTCTCTTGCACTTTGTTTTGTGCGGCCTTATTAAAGGCTCAGTCACCAGTGGCAGCGTTTTCGACATCGGCAATTCCCCTCAATGGTATTTTCACGGTTTGTGTAGGACAATCCGTTATTTTTTCTAATCTCTCGTCCTTTACTTTTCCAAATACCAGTTATACCTGGAGTTTTGGAGCAGCAGCTTTGCCTAGTTCCGCTTCGAGCGCAAATAATGTATCCGTAATTTTTTCCCAGCCGGGTATCTTTACTGTCAGCTTGCTGGTGGATAATCTGAACGGCGCTGCACCTTCTACTTCTAGTATCAATATTCAAGCTGTTGGTTTACCTGTCGCCTCAATGAGTCTCGTGAATACAGGTTCTGGATTTTCAACCGTCAATATTCAAGGTCAGGTGGTATTTAAACAATGCAGCGTTGCCGATTCAGCGACCTTTATTTTTGATCCATTGTGCGCTAATTGTTCCAATGTTCAAGTTAATTGGGGTGATGGAGTGGTCGAAAATTTTGATTTTACTGGGGGTGATATTGCCCATGATTATGCAATTGGTCAATATGACTTGGTGTTGACTGCATTGAATAGCGTAGGCTGCCAGTCGGTCGTTCATTATACTGTATTCAACGGTTCATCCCCCGTCATTACGGTTTCTGGTGCAGGACAAAATACTTGTGTTCCTTTCCCGTATCCCATTGACATTATTTCTAACGGTGTTCCCATTCAATATACCGTTTCATATTCCGATGATTCCCCGGCAATGAATTTTGAAACCGCCAATGACACGACCATTTCGCATAGCTTTTTGTCATCTTCTTGCGGTGCAGAATATTTTATCGCACCTAATCTTCCTCCTATTCAAGATGCCTATTCGGCAACCATTTTAGCCCAGAATATTTGCTCCGCCAATGGCTTTCCTACTGTATTTACCATTGGTCCGATCACGATTTCTGAAGGTGTAGAACCTCAGATTACAATGGATCCAATTTCTCCAGTATGTATGAATGAGGAAATTTCTTTTTCCAATGCTTCAATCTCCGGCCTCAACATAACGAGTCAAGGTTGTGATACTTCCTATCAATTTTATTGGAGAATGCAGGAGTTGGCTGGATTTTCATTGGTTGCGGGAACCGCGGGAAGTAATAATGGATATATTGGACCTTTATTGAATATTAATCAGTGGAGTGTAGGAAGTAATGACATCACTTTTGCTTTTGACACTCCCGGAATTTATCATTTATGGTTGTACACAGGAAGTGCTTGCGGTGTAGATTCAGTTGAAAAAGTTTTTGAGATTAAACCGCTCTCCTCCGTTGCAGTTAATCCCATCGAACAAACGATTTGTAGCGGTAACACCATCAATCCAATCAACTTTGAGTCTGTTGTTCCGGAGTACAACATTTATTGGGAAGTAATAGAAAGTGTTGATGTGCAGGGAATACCTTCCAATAGCGGAGTCGGGCCAAGCCCCTTGATTTTGGATGGTTGGGTGCTGAGCAATAATTCCTCCCAAACGGGTTATGTGGATATTGCAGCTTCGGTTGGCTGCACTGCAGTGGATCCTGTCATTCATAGAATCTGGGTAGATCCGCAAGGCAATGTGCTCGTGGATCCTTCCCAGCAATTGTTATGCAGTGGAACCACTACTAATATTGAAATCTCTTCCAATTTAAATAATGTTAGTTTTTCTTGGACCGTAAACGCGCCATTTTCGATGAGTGGTCAGTCCGATGGAAGTGGTAATACCATTCAACAAGTACTCTTTACATCGGCCATTACGTATGATACACTTTCCTATCACGTGACCATCGAAAATAATGTTTGTCCCGGACAAGAAGCGGATGTGGAAGTTGTCGTACAAGCCCCCATCATCATCGAAGGTATTAACGATTTTGTGGTATGCTCCAATGAAGCGGTGTCGGCCATAGATGTTCAAACGAATTTTTCAAATGCCCAAATCACCTGGCAAAATGACAACACGAATGTCGGTTTAGCTGGGAGCGGTAGCGGTGATATTCCCTCATGGACCTCGGCTGATAATAATTCAGATTCTCCTTTGATTGCAAATATTATCGTGAACGCAAGTTTGAATAATTGTCCAGAAGATCAGGAATTGTTTAGTGTTCAGGTACAACCTATTCCCACATTTGATTATTCTTTATCCCCTTCTAGTGGATTGGGCTGCAACAGTCCTGTCAGTATTGTAGGGAGTTCTAATCTGTCTAATGTACAAGTGAGTTGGACTGGAAATGGCATTATTTCTGGTCAAAGTTCATTAACACCTGCAGTTGATCAAGCTGGGATTTTCCAAGTTGAATTAACAGACCCCACCGCAGGATGCGTGGCCATTGATACGGTGAATATACTTTCTCCTATCCAAATTCAAATAGTATCAGTTGATGAGCAGAATATCAGTTGTGCGGACAGCCAGAATGGCTCAATAGAAATTTTTACTTCGGCTACCAACGACGATGTTGTTTCATTTAACTGGAATCCTGCCATATCCACTTCTAATGTTGCTGATAATCTTTCGCCAGGGGTATATCAATATGATGTAGTTAATTTGGATGGATGTACAGACAATGGTCAATCGATATTGGTTGAGCCAGAATTATTGGAAGTACAATTGTTGGATTCCGCCTCCTCTCAATGCGGAGAATCGAATGGATTTCTGAGCATTAGTATAAACGGAGGAACGGCTCCTTATCAAGTCAATTGGTCCAGTTCCTTGAATGCGGGAACTCAACTAACGAACATCGATGAAGGAAATTACAATGTGATGGTTATAGATAATCAAAATTGTGAGGCGAGTTTTTCGATTGAATTGGGCTGTATTCCTTTTCCCGATTTAGTGCCGTATCAATTTATTTCTCCCAATGGCGATGGAGACAACGATCAATGGATATTACAAAATCTAATCGAATATGAGGACGCAGGGGTAGAAGTATATAATCGATGGGGCACTTTGGTATATGCTTCTCGTCCCTATCACAATGATTGGTCAGGTGAATGCAGCACATGCGCCGGAAATGCCATATTGCCCTCTGCTACCTATTTTTATAAGATCATGCCCCATAAGAAGTCAAAAGAAATTATTACTGGATTTATCGAAATTCAACCATGAGAAATATATTATTCATTATCAGTTTTTGCGTAATGTTCGAAGGTCTGTTCGCACAACAATTTCAGCAGCATAGCCTATGGTATTATCAATCATCCATTTCAAATCCTGCATTTTCGGGTTGGGGAAATGGTCTGTCAATCACGATGGATAAGAGAATGCAATGGATGGGTTGGGAGGGTGCACCTAGAACAAATTTTATTGGAATGGACGTGCCTTTATTTTTTGGTAAGTTAGGTTTAGGGGCAAATCTTATTGGTGATAAAGTAGGTGTCAGGAGCTTCCAAACCAGTTCTCTTAACGCTGCATATCATTTGAAATTAGGAAAAAAGTGGGGTGAGCTTTCTTTTGGACTTTCCGGTGGATTGAATTCGGTTTCTGCTGATTTTTCATCACTATTGATTCAAGAAACTTCTGATTTGAATGCCTACAATTTGGAAAAATCTAAGAAGTGGTTGGTGGGTTTTGGGTCGGTGTGGCATACGAAGAATTTTTATTTAGGCGTTTCGGTTCCTACTTTGAGAAACATTGAATTTGCCAATGATTCTGCTAGAATCAGCTTGCAGCGTCATTACTATTTGCAATCGGGTTATCTCCGCAAGTGTTCAGCGCTATGGAAATGGAAGACCAACGTGAACCTTAAGTTCACTCCGCAGGCTCCCTTGAGTGTTGATCTGAATTCCTTATTCATCTTTGATGATAAAGTGGGTCTTGGATTGAGTGCACGGTGGAAAGAAAGTATTGGAATTCCTGTAATGATAAATATAACCGATTTTTTTACCCTAGCATATTCCTATGAATTTCCTGTTAACGGGATGTTCAATCAACAGCGAGGGTCACAAGAAATATTGATCAATTTTAATATTCACGGTCGCCCGAAGGCGGTAGCGAGTCCTCGATTTTTTTAAGTATGAAAAAGATATTTACCTTTCTATTAAGTAGTGCTTTTTTACTGGCGAATGCGCAGTCGTATCGTGAAAAGAAGGCAGTTCAATTGGATTTGAGACAGCAGTATTTAGCGGCATACGAAATTTGGCAAGAGCTGGCTAATGAACAAATGGGAGAAAACTTGTATGATGCCAATGTCCTATTAAACTGTGCAATGGATGCATATTATACCGAAAAATATGATGATGCGATCCGTTGGTTCAGCGCAATGAAAGTGAAAGATGTTTACCGCTTGAATCGACACGAGTTTTATATCAAGTGTTTGATCTATCGAAATCAATGGAATCAATTGGGACTGTTGATGGATAGTGTGGT
Source organism: uncultured Chryseobacterium sp. (assembly GCA_964544665.1). Classification (GTDB taxonomy): domain Bacteria; phylum Bacteroidota; class Bacteroidia; order Flavobacteriales_D; family Sanyastnellaceae; genus CAMCTV01. The sequence goes on from CAZJCQ010000001.1 coordinate 58,316, forward strand.
TTCCATTAATAAAGATTGGAATTGGAAAATGGCTTTAGATGAAAGAGTGGAGTTTGTAAAGAATTATGGTGTAGCTAAAGGTGACTTTCAGGTTCAACTAATTCCTTCAAAAAATGGAGAGGAGGAGTTTGCTCTGTTTCCTTTTGGAAAAAATCAAATGGCATTCGTGAGTAATGGTATTGAGGGAAATTGGTTGGCGTCCAAAGAAGGGAGAACCGGTGGTAATTTTTATCGGGTAATCACTTGTGATTCTTCAGACTTAAATGATCGCAATCGAAAAGCCAAAGTGTTTGATGAGATTCAAAATGGCCGATACCATTGGGGACCAATTTACTTCTCAAAAAGTTGTCAAAAGATGTTTATCACGGTCAATGAACCGGAAAAGAGTAAAGAAGGTTTGGCCAGAATGCATCAATTGAAACTGCGATATTTTACCAAGAATAATGAGGATTGGCGAGAGGTAGATTTTCCGTGGAATAGTAAAGAATTCTCAACGGGACATGCAACAATGGATACTTTAGGAAATATTATTTTTGCTTCAGATCGTCCGGGTGGCTTGGGGGGTACCGATTTATATAAGACGAGTTTTATGAATGGTGTTTGGACCGAGCCTCAAAATCTTGGACCTGAAATCAATTCCAAAGGGAATGAAATGTTTCCATTCGTTTCGAGCAATGGAGATTTATACTTTGCCTCAGATGGCTGGCCAGGATTAGGTGGTTTGGATATTTTTGGTTATTACAGCACGAGCGTGGCTCCGGAAAATTTATTACCGCCATTAAATTCCTCGAATGATGATTTTGCTTTTTGGATAAACGAAGGAAATAACAAAGGTTTCCTCTCTTCTAATCGAACGCAAGAAAGAGATCAGTTGTATTCTTTTACCACGCCGGCGTATCCTGTTAATATCAAAGTATTGGCAGAATACTGTGATAATGCCGCGTTTGCTAACGATTCCATAGTAGTTCGGGATGCAAACAATGGAAAGGAAATAAAAATCGTGACAGATGAAAATGGCGTTTGTTACTTCAAAGGGAGAAAGGGCGGATATTATCAATTTGAAATTCCCGCGAATAAGTTAACCAATGGGGTTAGGCAAGATTTACAAGTTACGCATCCCGGTAACTTCGAGGTGAACCTGCAACCTCAATTAATGGATCAGGTGATTGTATTTCAAATCAGCAATGAGAAGTCAAAACCAATTGAAGGTGCTTTGGTTGAGTTATATAAGCAAGGAGCCAAAAAGCCGAAGAAGAAAATATTGTCACCGATTGATGGTATAGTAGAATTGAAGAAATCTGAGTTGATGGATCTTGATTCTGTTCATATCAGTTTCATCAATCATTCTGATTTTAATTGGCATAAAACACAACTCTCATGTGTCGACACTTTGCAAGTTCCTGTAATACTTAAAATGTTTAAGAAAGAGGAATTCATTAATTTAGATCTCATTCTTTATGATTATGGTAAATATAGTTTACGCCCCATAAGCAAAGATGAATTGGATAAATTAGTGGGATACATGAAAAAACATCCTGGAATGAAAGTAGAACTTTCTTCCCATACGGATTGTCGAGGGACCTTTCAATTCAATGAAAATCTTTCGCAAAATCGATCCAATAGTTGTGTGCAGTATATTATCAGTAAGGGAATTGATCCATCCTTAATCATTGCAAAGGGGTATGGTGAGTATAAATTAAAGAATCGTTGTAAGGATGGTGTATCCTGCTCAGAAGAGGAGCATCAAGAGAATAGAAGGACAGAATTACATATTCTATTGAACAACCCTGACCAATGACACAATAGATTTTGGTTTTGTGCGTTAGGAGAATATCACCTAAAGCTGACGACCATGAAAAATCTAATTCCTTTTTTCCTGCTGCTGATCTTGGCAAGTGGATGCGCACAACAACGAGGTTTCAATTATGCGGCTCATCGACGGATGAATAAGCGCATAGAAGTCATGCATCATGCAAGACATGGTGGAAAGGATATGTTGGCCAGCCACTGTAAACACGCTAAAACGGGCAATACTTTTTATCGATTTGGAAATTTATTAAAGAGAAAGAAACAGGGTCCGGTGAAACCTCCTCCTTGCTTTGCCAAATAGTTGCGTTATTTTTGAGAGATGAAAATTAAGGCTCCTTGTCCATTTCAGCCGAGTGCTTCAAATCAAGTGGAGGGTGGTTTTAATTGTACTAAATGTCAACGGATCGTGCATGACATGCGTGATCAAGAAAACATCGATTGGAAGGAGTGGGACAGGGGAGAACGATGCGGTATATTTAGTGCAGATCAAATGGAAACCGTTTATTTTTCTAACTGGAAAAAGATTTATTTCCAATGCTTGATTGTTCTTGCTTTTTTAGGTTGGAATGTGGGCCCAATCAGCGCACAAACCACCAATGAATCACAGATGAACAAGACAGAAAAGTCGGCAGTGAATAAAAATAGAACCGAATCTGTTTCCACCATGCCAAAGAAGATTCATTGGTGGCAGTTTGTTCAAAGAAGGAAACTTCGAAAAAAACACGTGATTGGTTGTCCTTCCTTTTGATCAATTGAAATTATCTTCCACTGGAGGAATAGGCTTTTCCTCTTTGGCTTTCATTTTCTCTTTTTTCTTGAGGGTAATTCCGCAACCCAACCGAAAGGCAAGCGCGGGCATTTGCAGCTCCCAATTGTCATCATTGAGGCTCACCGCGAGGTAAGGAGTGAAAGTTTCTATACCTCTCCATGATTTTTTAATGATCACTCGATATTGAATGGTCTGGGATACAAATCCCCAATAATCCTTTGGCACACGCTGATTAAAATTTTCATAACCCCACATGCTCACATTCAAGTGACTAGTGAATTTTTTATGATGCCATTGATAACCGATGCCCTCTGGTAAACACGCGAAGACGATTCCAATCCCTGCAAAAGCGATTGATTTACCTTGCAGTGCCTGACGGACGAAAAATCCTCCTAAGGCCTGAGGAACTCCTAAATGAGAATATAGCGCATTATTATTAGGCATTCCTACACGAACATGATAATTGAGTGTCCAATTTCCGCCTAGTTTTATATAGAAGTCTCCACCTACATTAGACAAGGGATAACGAGCGTAATTGAGGTATTCGAGGGTAGGTGAAACTTCCAATTTTACTTGACTACTTGCGAAGTTAAAAAAGAGAATGAGTAAAAAAGTAAAAATTTTTTGGAGCATTTTTCAAAGATATACTTCCTTCAAAAATAGTTCAAAATAAGAAACCTAGTGCATCGCAGATTTGCGTTCCATGAAATCATAGATGGTAGTGCCTATCCAGAAAAAGCCCATTCCGTAGAAAAAATCTTCTGCAGGAACGCTCCAAATTCTAATTCCTGCATTTTCGGTGGAGTTGTATCCAACGACAAAATGAGTAATAGTATCCTGGTGGACGTTAATGAGGGGGTATTCCCAAAAATGAATACCTGTTAATATTCCATTACAAATGAAAAACGGGATCAATAGGATGAGCCAAGTTAAAATTTTTCCTGAAAAATGGGATGATTGAAAGATGAAATGATAAAGCGTGAGCCCTAATCCGGCCAACAGTGCGGTGATGGTATACCATCCATGCGGATTTCGATAAATTAAAATCCCGCCTAAAAAGAAGAGTAAAATGAGTAAAATCCAACTGATCTTTGGGGCGTTTTGACGATTTAACACGGCGATGGAAGGGAAATAGTATTGCACACATCGCCAAACAAAAATACATGAATAGGGTGTTGCAATAAAAAACAACCACTCCTCAATAGGTAATTGCATCCAATAAAGCTCACCGGTAAATTCCGAATTAAATTGCCACACTCCCCAGTGAGTGAAAAGCACGTCCCAAGGAATGTATATTGCCATGATTCCTGTAATCGCCATTAAAATCGATTTCCAGGATTGGTTGAACGATAAACTTTTATGAAACCCTAAAATAAATGGTCCTAAAAAGGTCAAGCCTAATACAAACCAGTAAAATGGAAACCCTTTCATGAAATGACCGATTGTTGCGCTTTCCTGGCTTCTTTGAAATAGCGGATAGGAACCCACAACATACCAAAACATTTACCTTCCTCTTTAGCCTGATTTTTATGATGCACTTTGTGGGCCTTGCGAATGGCTCTGAAATACCAGTTATCGGTATGATCAAACCATTTAAACCTCCGATGTATCAAAACGTCATGAACCAAGAAATAGGCAATGCCGTATAAAAGGATGCCCAGTCCGATGTATAGCCGAAAGTCATTTCCATTCATCATTCCAAACATAATCAAGAGCCAGCTGGGAATGGCATAGATGAGAAAAAACACATCATTCCTTTCAAAAACATGTGGGTGTGGTTCGTGATGATCTTGATGAAAGTACCACATGAAACCATGCATGACAAAGCGGTGAGTGCTCCATGCCATTCCTTCCATTACGATGAACGTTGCTAGGGTGATGAGTATATTCATTGTCTCGCTATAAAATGTCGGATAACGCGCGGAGCCATTAATTTAAACCATGGAGTGAATAACGTAGGTTGGTCTCTCAATGATTCCTCCAATTCGGGAATGGAAATGTATCTCCAATTGACCACTTCATCAGGATTCGGTTGCGGTGGAATATCTGAAATACCCATGTAAATGTGATCCAATTCATGCTCGATTAAATCTGGCTCCACTGCCGCTTGATATAGGAAGGTAAAGGCAAATTTCAATTCACATTTCATCCCCATTTCAAAATCAAGTCGTTCTTCTAAAGTTTGATAAATTGATGTGGACGGCTGAGGATGGCTGCAACACGCATTCGTCCACAGTCCACCACTGTGATACTTTTCCAAAGCGCGCTGGTGTATCAGCATTTCTCCCTTGGAGTTAAAAATAAAAATCGAGAAGGCACGGTGCAATTGGCCAGTGAGATGAGCCTCCATTTTATCAAGGACGCCGATTTCATTGTCTTCGGAGTCCACCAAAATCACTTGGTTCATACACGAAAAGGTTTTATTAATTTTTTTTGATTTTCGTTGATGTTTTTCTGTGACAGAATAAAAGTATAAACCTTTTGCCAATATTCATCTTTCGTATTGATATATTTTAAGGAGGAATGATCGGCAATCACTTTACAATCATTTTCAATTTCTTTATTGTATCCAAGAAACCATGGACTCTGGCATTGTATGGTCAGTCGAATGAAACGCAATTCAGGATTCCAAGGATCTTTGGCAATGCACTCTTCAATTAAATCTCTTCCCTGGCTAAACGCATCTAGTTTATCTTGTGGCCAATCTTTTTGTTGAGCGGACATTGCAATAGCAGCTCCTTGGTAACAACGAACAAAATGGTCGGAAGATCGTATGTTTTTATTATACTGTATGAATTCGTCCGTTTTTTGCGGTAATTCAAAAAATAATTTACGTAAATGAGGAAGTTCCGCTTGACCAATACCGTTTCCGGATAGCATGAGAATAAAGCTAAGTAGGATAAATCGCATTACAGCAAATTAAAATTGTGTTTTAAAAAGGATCCGAACATCAAAGCCAATTTTTTGGGATTGGCAATTCGAATGCGATTGTTTAATACTACTTCGGGATCTAAACTTTTAATTTTATCAAACAACCTCAAGTAATAGGTGTAAGCCAAATAAACCCCATATCGACTATCTTTAGGAAGTTGTAATATGCCTTGATAAGCGACAGCAAAGTCTTGGGCAATTTCAGATTCTATTTTTCGCTTGGTGTCCCAATTGAATTCTTGCATGTCCACATTTGGAAAATAAACACGCCCTAATTCCTGGTAATCGGCATTCAAGTCTCTTAGAAAATTGATTTTTTGAAATGCCGATCCTAAGCGCATGGCAGAAGGGGTTAGATGATCGTACATCTTTTGATCCCCATTGGTGAATATCTTTAAACACATTAAACCAACGACCTGTGCAGAACCAAGAATATACTGTTCGTAGTTCTCTTCATCATAGGCAACATCATTCAAATCCATCTCCATACTTTTCAAAAAGGTATCGACCAAATCCCATGACATATTATACTCATGGTAAGCTGCTTGAAATGCATTGATGATGGGGTTTAAGGAAATTCGATCTTCAATGGCTTCAATAGTGTCAGCTCTAAATTTGTTGAGTAATTTACTCTTATCGTAATCGTGAAAAGTATCAACGATCTCATCAGCAAAACGGACATATCCGTAGATAGAATAAATGGCCTTTTGATGTTTCTTTGAAAGCATCTTGATGCCCAGACTAAAACTGGTGCTGTACGATAACGTAGTTGTTTTACTACATTCAACGGATACCTGATCGAATAAAGATTTCTTATTCATAATTTAGTTAGTTCTTTTTAATGATTTCACGAGCAGCAAGCTGGCCGCTGATGATGCCTGGAGGCATTCCAGGTCCTGGTACCGTTAATTGTCCACAATAATACAAATTATTTATGCGTGAACTCTTTAATTTCGGCTTTAAAAATGCAGTTTGCATCAAAGTATTAGCTAATCCGTATGCGTTTCCTTTGTAGCTGTGATAATCGCTTTGAAATTCCTCATGGGCGTAACTTCTTTTGTAAATAACGTGTGGACGTATATCGATACCAATTCGTTCTTGCAAGCGATCACACAATAAGTTCCAATAATGATTCCTAACCTCCTCGTTCGATTGCATGTCTGGAGCCACGGGAATGAGAAAGAACAAGTTCTCATGTCCTTCAGGCGCAACACTTGCATCTGTTTTTGAAGGGCAACATAAATAAAAGAGCGGGTGTTTGGGCCAACTCGGCTCGTCATAAATTTCTGCAGCATGTGCATCAAATGCGCAATCAAAAAAGAGATTGTGATGTTCTATGCCTTCAATTTTTCGATTCAGTCCAACATAAAAAAGTAACGAGGATGGTGACATGGTCCTTTTGTCCCATTGAGATTCAGAATAAACACGATGGGAGGAGGGAAGTACCTTTTGTTCGAAGTGATGATAATCCCCCGAGTTGATTACTTCATCTACCCCCAACTCTCCTTCATCATAAATGAGTTTGGTGATTTGCTGGTCCTGAATTTCAACGCGATTCACATCTGCCGAGGAGATAAATTGTACACCTAATTCAACAGCCAGCGCATGCATGGCTTCGGGAACCTTGGACATTCCTCCCATTGGATACCAGGTACCCAATTTTAGGTCTGCATAGTTCATTAAACTATATAATGCAGGGGTTTGTGATGGTTTCGCGCCAAGAAAAAGTACCGGAAATTCGAGCAACTGAATTAAAATGGGATTTTTAAAGTACTTTTTTAAATGAGTTCGCATGTCCGTAAACAGCTGAATTTTGAAGAGCGCTTTTAAAATTTTTAATTCAAAGAATTCTCCGATATGATGGGATGGTTTCCAAACAAATTCGCCCATACCCGTTTCATACTTCTCTTCTGCTTCTTTTAAAAATAAGGTTAATTGTTCTCCTGCGCCAGATTCATATTTTTCGAAAAGTTGTTTTAATTTCTCATAGTCAGATGGAATGTCTTCGATTGTCTCGGGAAGAAATACGCGATAAGAGGGTTCTAATCGATGTAATAAATAGTAATCGGATGTCTTTTTCCCGAACGATTCAAAAAATTGGTCCATTACCTCGGGCATCCAATACCAACTGGGCCCCATATCGAATGTAAAACCTTCGGCATGGAAGCTTTTGCCCCGTCCTCCGATTTTGTCGTTTTTTTCGAGAACAGTAACGGAAAATCCCGCTTTTGCTAACTGGCAAGCGGCAGCAAGGCCACTAAAGCCACTACCTACAATACCAATAGTCTTTGTTTTATGTTTGATCACAATAAATTAAACAAAACTCCAACAGTTTTGTTCACCAAACATTATTTTAATCTTAACTTTTGTCCAACTCTTATAGACGAGCTAGGTCTCATTTTATTGAGCTTACAAATTTGACTTACGGAAACCCCCGTCTTTCTTGAAATAGAGTACAATGTTTCACCCTTTTTAACAGTGTGATATTTAGTTCCCTTTTCATTTTTAGATTTCTTGCCTTTTTTATCCTTTTTATCGTTGCGTTTTGCCAACTCGTCTGGTTTCTTTAATTCTTTCTTGACTTCAGGCTTTTTGGTGTTGCGCTTAGTAAGATAAAATACAGCGTTTTTAACTTTTGCTTTGGATACATCTACGACCAATGCTGGATCGATAGCATTTCCTAGATAGCGAATTTCAAAGTGCAAATGGGCACCATAAGATCTACCTGTATTTCCTCCTAGACCAACAACTTGTCCTGTCTGAATCCATTGTCCTGGTTGAACGAAACGAGCCTCCATGTGGGCATACAGCGTCTCTAATCCATTTTTGTGTCTAATTACAACGACATTGCCATAAGACGAACTAAATTGAGATATCCTAACCATTCCCTCAAATGCAGCTTTGACAGGATCCCCTGTTCGAAGTGCCAAATCCAAACCTTGGTGATTACGGCCCCATCTTGGTCCAAATGGAGATGTGATTCGCGGGTGTTGCGTTGGAAAGGTAAAATCGCAACTGTCTTTTATCATTTGGAAAGAGAGGGAGTCGCTATGCCACAGTATAGGAGCATAATCATGAATGCTTCGTGTATTCCAGCGTTTATCTAAGAGATATCCAGGAATAGTGGATACAGAGTCTTGGAAATTTTTAAGATTCAAATCGATAGGGGGGGCGTACTCTGAAGTGTAGATATGATCAAACAAGTTTAAATCAATCTGTGAAGTAATCTTCGCCGGTTTGAACTCGGTGGTTTTAATGATGGAATCCTCTTGTCCCGCTTTTATGTCACGGATTAAAGTGGTGCAATGGTTTAGCCATTTCAGTGAATCTTGCATGAGCGCTAGTGATGACTCCACTTGTGCTTGCGATTCCACGGCGCAGAAAACCCCTATGACAATGGCTAATTTCCTTAACATGTAGCAAAAATAATTGGGAAGCATAGCACTTATTGTGAAAGGATGATAAATTACCTTCAATGAATTGTTAATGAATTTTACTTGTTACCTTTGTCTCATGAATCCTTTCAAAGTTGATATTTTGGCCATTGCGGCCCATCCGGATGATGTCGAAATTTCTGCTGGTGGAACAGTGGCAAAGCACATTTCCTTGGGGCATAAAGTGGCCATTGTGGATTTAACAAAAGGAGAATTAGGAAGCCGAGGAAGTGCGGAAATCAGACGTCAGGAGGCGCAGTTGGCCGGTGATATCCTCGGAATTCATCATCGGGACAATCTATCTCTAGCAGATGGTTTTTTTGAATATAACGAAAATTCCTTGAGACAGGTCATCGATCAAATTCGTAAATATCAGCCGACGATTATCATGACCAATGCCCTCAAAGATCGACATCCCGATCATGCTCGAGCGGCCAAGTTGGTGGCAGAGGCAGCGTTTTATTCTGGTTTGAACAAAATAGTTTCTGAATTTTCTCCATGGAGACCCAAGGCCGTTTATCATTTTAATCAGGATTATTATAATCACCCTGATGTGGTAGTGGATGTCACGGATTTCTGGGAAGTCAAGATGAATGCACTGAAAGCGTATGCTAGTCAATTTTATGATCCTGAGTCCAAAGAACCCCAAACTCCCATCTCGGGCAAGGAGTTTTTTGATTACCTAGCAGCAAGGGCCATGGATTTTGGTAGGCCAGCCAATATGCATTTTGCAGAAGGATTTCAGGTCGCTCGAGTTCCCGGAGTTGCACATTTATTGGATTTGCTCTAGGCGCTTCCAACGTTGGACAAGTATTACGTACGTCAACCACTGTGCAATCCAAGCAAGCGATAAGGATAGCGCTACCGCTTGAACGGGATTTTTCAATAAAGGAACAAGTACCAACAGGCTGATACAGCCCGCTGCAAAGGTGATGACCGCGTTGTAAAAATTAAATCTAAAATATCCGGTTCCTGAGAAAAGGTGCAAGTAAATGATGCTCATAGATTGTAGCAAAATACCGGGTAAGAAAAAGAATGATAATTGTTGCAATTCCCCCATTGGAGCATCAATAAAAGGATTTAAAAAATGGAGGGGAAAAAGACACCAGCAGATCGAAATAAGGACAGCAGCAATGACGGATTTCTTTATATACCTTATTGTGATCCCCCAAATTTGAGGAGGTTCTTTTGTATTACAAATTTCCGCGAATTGAAGGACTGAAAAGCTTTTGGTAAAAATAAGAATCCCTTCGGAAAGATATAAAAGCATGGCATACAACCCCGACCTTACAAAAGATCCATCAGAAATGAAGGGGAAGATAAAAACAGGGATGCGAACCAAAATGAGCAATAAGCTATTCGCACCTTGTACATATTTTCCGTGATGAATTAATTGAAGGAATTGTTCTTTCCATCCATGAATTTCAAATGACTTCCATTCAGGATAGGTGACACGAGCGGAATAGAGCAAAGTGATTAAAAATGAAAGTAACATCGCCAGCAGCAATTGGTCAATGTCGGAATGAATGCTCAGCAAAATCCATGAAAAGAGAAGGGTAGTGGAGGTTTGAATACAAATACTGATGTGATAGTTGATGGTCCGATTTTTACCGAGTAAAATATTTTGGAAAACAGTAAACAACGCCTGTGTACTGCACAATATCAGTACCATCATCCATTGAAGGAGAGAGAAGGGTTCATTGATCAGTAAGGGTAATAACAAAATAAAAAGGAGTTCTCCAAAGGCAATCCAAAGGAGGGAAGGGAAGAAGTATTCATGGGCGCTTCTTCGTGCGCTTAAGTAGGCCAACGCCCCTCCGCCCACCCATTGGCTGAATTGGGTAAATATGACAATCGACGAACTGACCCAGGCCATTTTACCTTGACCCTCCATTCCTAAAAAATGAAGTTGCATGAGTAGCATACCCAAAATATTCACCAGGGTGAGAATCCGAGTGAGTACGGCTAGAAGCGTATTGGAAGATAACTGCATGAGCAAAACAAAAGTAATGTGGAATTTGAAAATTTATTTTTTATTTGATAAACCTTGCACAAACAAGAATTCTGTGTTTTCTTTGCAGCCGCTTTATGGTGGCTTTAGCTCAGTTGGTTAGAGCATCAGATTGTGGTTCTGAGGGTCGTGGGTTCGAACCCCATAAGCCACCCAAAAAAAAAGAGGGCATTGCCCTCTTTTTTTATGTGATGTAAAATTACTTTGTGTCGTTTGCTTTTTGTTTTTCCTTGTAAGAAATGGAGGTCAAAACAGAGACGGAAAAAATATTGTTTTGTTCTCTTTTATTTAAAACTTTAGTCTCTCCGTTCACGTCGGTAGTGGTGTAGCCTTTATTGATGAGTTGATTGAGATAACCAACTTCTATTCTGCCTACACTCGCTAATTGAAATCCCAAACCAATAAATGCCCTATTTTGATCGAATATATTGGTGGGTACATGTTTTCCGAATGAGGAAAAAAACTCATCATAAGCAGCGAGATAAACGGTTCCATTTTCGAACGACTTCTTATTCAGCGCCAAGTTAAATCGTTGTAGAATGCGCGCTCTATTGGAATAGACAGAAGGTCCAGCCTCCCAGTCCGATGAGGTCGAATTTTGAATAGGGTTCTGTACCCATCTTTGTTCGATCCTAATTCTTTCCGTCATCTCCAACCGACCCCTATTATTTTTCTGTTGTATTTGTTGCCAACTTCTATTTTCTGCAAAAGCTGCTTTTACCGGGATGTCACCATATTTTGAGGTGTAAACATAACAATACCCTGCCGAAGCGCTCAGTCCATTTCCAAAATCTCGATTAATTCCAAATCGCAGTAGCAGTTGCTGAGGATGCTGTATCCATTCCTCTCTTCTCCATTGAATTTCAGAATGTAATGAGTATTTTGGAAGAAAACCGTAGGTAAGGGTTTGATTTATCCAGAAATTTTGGTTGTCGAAATTTTGGTGAAGTTGGCCGTATCCCCTCACAGAGATGATGACTAAAGCTATGAATAGAATCTTCTTCATAAAAAATTTTTGATAAACCTAAAGGGTTCTATTTCGGAGGAATTCTTTTTAACGACTCGTTAAATATCTTAACAAGCCATTAAACTTTCCATTTCAGTAATTGAAACCCTTCTTCATCCAATATTCCATACGTAAAATGAACCAACCAATCTCCTAAATTAACATAGGAACTTTGATCATTTACCTTCATGACACCAGGTAAATGACGATGACCAAATATGTAATAGTCATGATGATTTTGCCTTTCTATGGACGCGCTGTATTGAAATAACCATTCGTTCTCTCCGTGGAAGATTTTATCTTTTTCAATGGCTTTTCCTCGGCTATATCCAGACAATGAAGTGGCGAGCCAAATTCCAAAATTTGGATGAAGGCGAGCAAATAACCATTGACAAATTTTACTATGAAAAAATTTCTTCATGAATTTGTAGGCATTATCACCGGGCCCTAGTCCATCTCCATGTCCAATGTAACAACGATGTTGGTGATGATTCAAAACGATTGGAGCTCGGTGAATGATAACACCACATTCCGTTGGTAAATAATCGAAAATCCACATATCATGATTGCCCGTGAACCAATGAATGGGTGTTCCATTGTCTGTTAGTTCTGCTATCTTCCCTAATGATCTTACAAAACCTCGGGGTACTGCTTTTTTATATTCGAACCAGAAGTCAAAAACATCACCCACCAAATAAATCGCATCAGCATCTTTTGATGCAAATGTTAGCCATTGAACAAACGCTTTTTCCCTGACCAAACTTTCTTTGTTGTCAGGACTGCCTAGGTGAAGATCAGATATGAAATAAATCTTAGACATTATTGCGCTATGGTCTTAGAGACCAACTCAAATGGATTAAGTGCGGGTATATTAAAACTAAACATCATGTTCTTCCAAACATTGAACTTTCCATTCGAGGTATTTTGACTATTCGGATGTGAAGCCAATAAGGGAATATAAATATCCATGATGGTGGGGATAACATGCAGCACCACGCCGCCCGTATAAAGGAATGTAGTATTGATTTGCCCATTATTTACATCAAGTAAAATAGGGGTGTTTCTTTGCATTCCGCAAGCAACGGCTCCAAAAAGGGATACTGGAAGTTTGTCTGAAGGAATTTTCAAAGTGGCATTGAGGGCAACCAGACGAAGATTGAAGCTTTTGGAGGAAGGAGCGCAAAGTAATCCGTAGTCTGCTGCAATTTGTCTCGACAGAATGCCAGAACTTTCCGTTCTTCCAAAATAATATTGACTGAAACTATAATCCATATTGCCTGTCAGTCCTGCGGGATTCCAATTGCTCAGCGCAGTGTTGTTATTAGCGCCTGAGAAAAGTTTGAGCGCGAGGGTGCGGTCTTTCTTGGATGGGTGATATTGGTAGCTATAATTTAACATCGTGATTCTTTGTGAACCGGCATTCGCACTTGCCATATCCTTACTCCAATGTAAGGCGTATTTAAAATAGCTTCGGTTGTTTACTTTAAATTCCGTTGAAAAATGTCCTTGAAGGAAATTTCTTTGATGAGGATCTTGCGCGTTTTCTTGGTTGGTTTTAATCAATGAGTTCAAACGGATGTAATTGAACATTACCTCGGTTTTATATCCTTTGTGATATTGGGAGGGATCGCCTTTGGTGGTCCATTTTATGTAATGGTTCATCCATTGATATTTTTCTGCATACGTTGTTGAATTGGAATTGGAACTGATTAAATCTTTGGTGTAGCCTGAATAGAATTGTCTGCCTTGAACGCCAATTTGAAATTGATTAAAACGCAAAGAGGCACTGGCGATTCCCACGATATCTTGTTGACCAAAGCTATACATGGGGGCCACCATCCATTGCCATCTGCGATTCATGACATGTTGGTTGTGAATCATCGTTCCAACCATCCATTTGTCATAGTTATTCCATCCGGTGGCGGGCATTAAATACAATTGAGTTTTGTTGCGATTGGGAAGGCCAGTTAAAAAACGAATACCAATGCCTTCGTTCTTTGGTAGCAAACTGCGCATTCGGTATTGGTTGTTTTTGTAGGAAATTTCAGGAATAACCGTATCGTAATTGGCAATGATTTTATCAATTTTAATGTTGTCCTTTAGGTCAAAAGCAACTTTGCCTGTTTGACCAGGTTTAAGGGGGGTAGTCCACACCGTTTGGGTATTGCCATTTTTATCTAAGATGGTGACATTGCATGGACCTGTGATGCTGCCAAAATTTCGGATGGTCGCGATTACTTGTTTATTGCCGGTATCGCTCTTTTTTGTTTTTGCGCAACGAACACTAAAATCAGCTTTTCCATTCGAATCAATAAAAGATTGAAAAAACCAGTCTAAATTTTGCCCTGAGGTTTTTTCGAAACAGGCTTTAATGTCCTTGGGTTGTGGATGTTTAAATTTCCATTCCGAGAAATAATATTGCATACATTTATCGAACATTTCTTCGCCTAAATATTGTTGCAAATAATAAAAAACTACTGCGGTTTTTTTATAAACATTTGCCCCATAATTGATACTCAAATAGTCATTCGAATGACATTTGAGCGGTTGGTCAAATTCATAGTTGGCCGTAAATAAATAGGTAAGCATCGAGACATCCCGTGGATTCATATTGCCCAAGTCGATGGCTTTCATTAGTTTACTCAATTGTGCTTTGCCTTGCATGACCTTACCGTGTTTGGTTAGCATGTAACGATCCTCATTGAAAGAGTTGATACCCTCGTCCATCCATGCATTATCTCGTTCATTGCTTCCTAAAATGCCGTAAAACCAATTATGCCCCACTTCATGCATAATGACGGTTTCTAGTTCATTTTCATTACTGGCATTTCCAATGACCGTAACATTGGGATATTCCATTCCTCCTCCGGCGCTAATAGTGCCATCTACCGCAGTAACTTGAGTGTAGGGATAATCTCCGTTCCACAACGAGTAGTAATAGGTTGCGTCATTGATGTATTCGATCGACTTTGACCACAATGATGCATTTGAAGGAGTAAACATGGCCCATGTCGTTACTTTGGTTTTGGTATAAGGGGTAACGACTTCACCTTTTCTGATGTTCCAAGTCTTGTCTGCAAACCAACCGAAGTCATGTACATTGCGTTGTTTGTATTGAATCGTCTTCCACTCATTGGATTTTGATTGAAGGCTATCGGAGAATTCTGCACCCTCCGAAACGATTGGTAAGCGAGAAAGACTATCTAAAAAGGCAATTTCACTTTTGGTTTGCAGGTTCCCTGTCGCACCTACTCGGTATTCTTTGGGTAAAGTTATTTTCACATCGAAACTACCAAATTCACTGTAAAACTCACCTTGTGTTAAGTAGGGCATAGGATGCCAACCATCTGCGTCATAAACGGCAGGTTTTGGATACCATTGTGTAATTTGATAACTCTGACCAATATGACCTAATCGAGATATACTGCCACTGGGCAACTTGACACGAAATGGGGTGGATACGGTGCATTTCTGTCCTGGAGCCAAAGGTTTGTTGAGGTAAATAATCCCGATATCAATGTGGTTAGAATCCAGTCTCCATTCAACGGGCTCTCCATTTACTTTAAAGTCCAATGAATCAATAAAACCTTTATCTTTTCTCAGGCAGTATAAAAAGAAATAATTTCGATCCCTCATTAATTGCTTGGCCATGGCAGTGTTCTGATTCTTGTAGGCATTGGGCCACAAATGAATGTACAAGTAGGAGAGGGCATCTGGGCTATTATTAACGTATTCGAATTGTTCTTCACCATGGAGGAAATGGTTTTGATCGTCTAACTTTACGGATATGTTATAATTTACCTCTTGTTGGAAATATTCTTTTTGAGCCCATGCTGCCTGCACAGTCAAAATATAAATGAAAAGAATCAATAATCTCATGGTCTATTAGGGTATTAATTTTTTAATTTCGATGGACAAGTTTTCTCCTCTCAGCATATCACCGTGCGCTCGGATGATTCCATTTTTATCCAATAAGATAGAATAGGGGATGGATTCAATGCCCCATTGATAAATGGGAAGGGACTCCCATTGTAACAAATCACTCACATGATAAGGCCATAGTAGACCATCTTGTGCGATGGCTGTTTTCCATTGTGTTGGATCTTTGTCTAATGAAATAGAGAAAACTTCAAATCCTTTATCATGAAAAAGGTTGTAATTTCTTACCACGTTGGGATTTTCTCGGCGGCAGGGGCCACACCATGAGGCCCAGCAATCCACCAATACTACTTTACCTTTTAAATCACTAATGCTCATTTTTTTTCCATCTGGATTGGGTAATGAAATGTCGGACAATGGTTGGCCAATAACAACCTGCTCGTGTAGTCTCTTGCCATTGGCAAATTCAAGATTCTTTTTTTGATTTTGTGTGTACAAGGTAAAGGCTTCGAAGTACTCGCTGTTTGCCAAACTTTCTTTGCATCCTACAATAACTTTTTCGAAAAGCTCAATGTTTTTTTCTGGATCAAGATATTGTAGGGCAATGAGGCAAGAAGGATCTGTGTAATTTGCCTCTACAAACGCTAAGGTAATTTTGCGGATGTTTTCTTGAAGCGCATTGATTTGATTATTCTTCGAAGAGTCGTCTTCTGACATTAAGGACAGCATTTCCTCCACGGTAGGATCGATTGAATTCATGAATTCACTGACTTTGCCAGAGGATGGGGAACCAGTTACTTTTGCTTTTTTTAATTCGCCACAATTTCCGAACTGTCAGTAATGATGATAACAAAATCATTTTCTCGAAGCCCCAATCGATAGACATCTTTTACGAGATTTTCATGGGGTGTGAAATCAAACTCATCACTGGATGATATCTCAGTACTATCAAGGATTACATCCTCGCCATTTTGAAATGCGTATAAATAGAGCATTTCCCCATGCCCTCCTTCGATTTTACCTTTGATATGTTGCCCTTGGTTGGTACAAGAAAAGAAAAGAATTACCAGGGGTAATAGCAGGAAAGATTTTTTCATGATTCATTAAGTATTTGCTGCACGATTTGTGAAGCGGTTTTTGGGTTTGCCTTCCCATTCGATTTTTTCATTAACTCTCCCATAAACAATCCTAAGAGTCCTTTATTCCCTGCTTTGTATGCAGCCACTTTATCAGGCCATTCAGCGACCACTTCTTTAGCCAAATTTCTAATATCATCTTCGCCTGCGTCTTGAATAAGATTCAGTTTTTGAGCGATACTGAAAGCGTCTGAATTAACATCGTCAAATAGAATGGGTAATATCTTCTCCGCCGCTGCAGAATAGCTTACTTTTCCAGATTGAACCAATGATATGATTCCGGCTGTTTGTTGCGCCGTGAGGGTCATTTGGGTAATGGAAATGGCGCGATCATTTAAAATTGCTTTGATGGGCCCCATGAGCCAATTGGCTGCCGCTTTGTATTCCGGAATAATGTTTATTAAAGCCTCAAACCACAATGCGGTTTCTTTTTCTTGGGTAATGATCATGGCATCGTAGTCACTCAACCCCAGTTCAGCAGTGTATTTTACAAAAAGCGCTTGCGGTAAGGCGGGGAGCGAAGATTGAATTCGAATAATGTCCTCATCCTTTAATTGCACAGGCAAAATATCAGGCTCTGGGAAGTATCGGTAGTCGTGCGCTAATTCTTTACTTCGTAAGGTAAAGGTGGTGCCATTGGTGGCATCAAAGCTCCTCGTTTCTTGTTCTATCATTCCACCTTGCTCTACCCATTCGATCTGCCTTTTCATCTCAAATTCGATGGCGCGTTGAACATTCCTTATCGAATTCATATTCTTGACTTCACAGCGCGTATTGAAATGGGAATCTCCTTTTTTTCGGACCGAAATGTTAGCATCGCATCGCATCGATCCCTCTTCCATGTTTCCGTCACAAATACCAAGATAACGCACCAATTTTCTCAATTCGGTTAAATAGTTGTAGGCCTCTTTTGAGCTTCTTATATCAGGTTCGCTCACGACTTCGATTAGAGGCACTCCCGCACGATTGAGATCTATCAGGGTATCAAATGGATCTTGATCATGCATGCTTTTACCTGCGTCCTCTTCCAAATGCGCTCGAGTAATGCCAATTCTCTTCACCTGGTCGTTCTCATCTTTGATGTCTAAATATCCTCCTGTACAAATCGGGGTTTTATCCTGAGTGATTTGATAGCCTTTGGGTAAGTCGGCGTAGAAATAATTTTTTCTTGCAAAATACAGGTCTCGATGAATTTCCATATTCATCGCCAACCCAAGTTGAATAGCACACTCAATTGATCCCTTATTCATCATGGGCAAAGTCCCGGGATGTCCTAAAGATATTGGACTAACTTGCGTATTGGGCAAAGCTCCAAATTCATTTTTATCACTACAATATGCTTTTGACTGCGTAGTCAATTGCATATGAACTTCAAGTCCAACAATTAACTCGTAATCATCGTAGGGTATTATTTTGTTAGTTGTTGATTCAACCATTGATTCCATTCCTTTTGATCTTCAGGGTGTATGCTTGTTTCTATTGGTAAATAATAGATGGGCATTCCGGACCAATGCGGGTCGTCTTGAATACGAATCGCATCTTTTTCCGTCGTGATCCAACTCTTTAATTTGCCCCCAAAGTTAACCAATTCTTCGGATAGCTTCTTCAAATCTTGCTGACTAAAAGCGTGATGATCAGGAAAAACAATGGTTTTTTCTAAAGAAAAATCCTTGCTCAAAAAATCAAAGAAAGGTTGTGGCTTTGCGATTCCACAAAAACTCCCAACAGGCCATTCAGGTTGGCGAGATAAATGGGGAAATAGGGGCTTAAGGGCAAGAATCGTGGTTTGAGCAAAAAATACGGGACCGAGGAAAATCGTTCTAAATCTCTCTCTTTTTTCCCTCATATCTTGAGCCGATAAACCATCCGGAGTAGCAGTGATAATAATAGCATCGGCCCGTTGAATGGAGGATTTAATATCCCGTAGATTGCCAACAGGCCATAAAGTATCGTCAATGAAGAGCTCGTCCCATCGAGTGAGAATAATGGCGATATCTGGAATCAAACTTCTGTGCTGAAAAGCATCGTCTAAAATTACCCAATCAATAGGTTGCTCGGATTGTGCAATTTGTTCGATGGCATTGATTCTGTTTTCTCCAACGTAGCAGGGAATAGTTCTGTTTTTGCGTTGGATAAGTAGTGGCTCATCTCCCACCTCATCAGGACCATGGTTTTCGTTGATTTTTAGAATTCCTTTGGTCTTTCTTCCGTAACCTCTGGAGAGAAAGGATAGTTGAAATTTTGCGGATAATTGTTGGATCATAAAAATACTGAATGGGGTTTTGCCGGTCCCTCCAATATTAAGATTGCCAATGACGATCGTTTTGATTTTGCCTTTTTGCGATTTTATCCACCCCCAATTGTAAAACTGATGTCGACAATAGATGACTACGTGCAACATCCATTTAAGGGGGTAAAGGCAATATCGAAGCATTGATGTAAATTGCGCTCTGCAAATTAATGGAATAATGGGAACGAAGATTAAAGAAGTTATTCAGAGTTTAGAAACATGGGCGCCCCCTTCGCTGAGGGAGTCCTATGATAATGTAGGTTTATTGGTCGGAGAGGATTCGGATGAGATCACCGGCTTATTAGTAACCTTGGATTGTACAGAGGAGGTCGTTAATGAAGCCATTCGTTTGGGTTGCAATTTAATTGTTGCCCACCATCCCGTCATATTTGGAGGCTTGAAAAAGCTTACGGGTGTGAATAATGTGCAGCGCACCGTCTTATCCGCCATCAAAAGCAACATTGCGATTTATGCCATTCATACCAATTTGGATAATATCGCTTCGGGAGTAAATGCCGAATTGGGCAGATGTATGGGAATCAGCGGCTCCAGGATATTAAAGCCATTATCCAATCTGCTTTGGAAATTGAATGTATATGTTTCCCAAAAGGATATGTCTGCCGTTGAATCAGCTTTATTTGCCGCAGGGGCAGGAGCATTGGGTAATTACGACCAGTGCTCATTTTCTTGGGAAGGAGAGGGCACATTTCGCCCTCTGGAAGGAGCGAATCCCACAGAAGGTAAAATAGGTGAACGGTCAATCCTGAAAGAAAACAGATTGGAAGTCGTGGTAGAAGAATGGAGCAAAAAGCGGGTACATCAAGCCTTACTCAGCGCTCATCCCTATGAGGAAGTTGCCCATGATTGGATATTGTTGGGTAATGTAAATAACAATGTGGGCGCTGGTATGATCGGAAATCTGGATGAAGAAATGGAAACTTGGGATTTTCTTCGGTTGTTAAAAAATCAATTGAATTTGACCCAATTAAAACATACGACTCCCTTTCATAAATCCATCCGGCGCATAGCTTGGTGTGGAGGAAGTGGTGATTTTCTATTGGAAGAGGCGATAGCACAAGGCGCACAAGCTTTTATTTCGGCAGACTTCAAATATCATCGTTTTTTTGATCATCAAAATAAAATCATGATAGTGGATATTGGACACTACGAGTCAGAAAAATGTGTAATTGAATTAATTAGTGCTGAAATCACTAAAAAATTTACTACTTTTGCCGTCCACAAGACAGGGATAAATACGAATCCTGTCCAATATTTCTAACATGGCGAAAAAGACAATCAAGCCTGTTAAAACTGCTAAAAAAGCTGCTAAGCCCTCAAAAGCAACAGTAAAAAAGGTAGTGAAAACAGCGAAGAAAGTGGCGCCGGTGAAGAAAAAGAAAGTTGAGAAAGCAAAACCGGTTACCATTAAGAAAGCAGTTGCTTCCAAAGGGAAAAGCGTTGCGAAAAAGGTAGTGGCTAAACCGGTGAAGAAAAAAATAGTGAAGAAAGCAATGCCCGTAAAAACAGTGAAGAAAGCAGTTCCTGCGAAGAAAGCAGCCGTAAAAGTTACATCGGTAAAAAAGGTGGTGGCGAAGCCAGTCAAAAAGGTAGCTGCGAAACCAATCAAAAAGGTAGCCGCGAAGCCAGTCAAAAAGGTAGCTGCGAAACCTGTCAAAAAGGTAGCTGCGAAACCGATCAAAAAGGTAGCCGCGAAACCGATCAAAAAGGTAGCCGCGAAGCCAGTCAAAAAGGTAGCCGCGAAACCTGTCAAAAAGGTAACAGCGAAACCTGTCAAAAAAGTAGCCGCGAAACCCGTCAAGAAGGTAGCCGCGAAGCCAATTAAGAAAACGGTCACGAAAAGTGTAAAGTCGGTTGCGACCAAAAAAGCGCCTGCGAAAGCAATAGTTAAGGTTGTTCCTTCGAAAACAAAGGCAGTTAAAGGGCAGCCAGCTGCGCAGGTTGTGAAGACCACACCATCCGCTTCGAAGTCGAGTAAATCACCAGCGAATAAGGTGGAAGTTTCGAAAAAAGTGATTCCAAGTAAGGCGGAAATAGAGGATTTGCTGAGTGAAGTAAAAAACTTGCCCATAGCAGATTTAATAGCTGATGAGCCCGCAAAGCCAATCAAGAAAAAGAGTCCAGTGGAAGCTAAGAAATCTGAATTTTCTGAGCGACCAAAGCCTCGATTAATGGAATTTAAGGGAGAGGCAAAACCTGCAGCCAATCCTGTGTTTGTGGTAACGCCTGAGGGAATGGCCAATGTTAAATTTGCACCTGTTGCTACTTTATTAAGATCAGATAAAAAAGATTCAACGTCAGATATGAAAACTTCAAACCGATTCGCCTTCGTGGAAGGTGACAACAAAAACAGTGGGATTACCATTGAAAACAAATTAAGAGCACTTTATGATGTTCAAATTATTGATTCTTGGATTGATAAAATTCACGCAACCAGAGGTGAGTTGCCTTTAGAGGTGGAAGATTTGGAAAATGAAGTAGCGGGTATCAATGTACGTGTTGGTAAAGTCCAAGAAGAAGTGGAAGCCGCATTGAATGAAGTGGCAGCTAAGAAACAAGCCATTAAAGATGCGGAAGTTCAAATAAAAAAGTATAAAGAGCAGTTGGACAAAGTGAAGAATAATCGTGAGTACGAAGCCTTGAACAAGGAGATCGAATTCCAAGATTTAGAAATCCAATTGTTCAAAAAGAAAATTCGTGAGGCAGAGGCCATGCACGAAACAAAACTCGCAGCATTAGAGGTGGCTCAACAAAAACTAGAAGCGAGAACCAATGATTTAGAATTTAAAAAGCAACAATTGAACGATATCATTGCTGAGACGGAAAAGGAGGAGAACATCCTTTTGAAGAAAAGTCAAGAAGCAAAGAAGTTAATTGATCAACGCTTATTAGATGCCTACGAGAGAATCAGGAAGGGAGCGAATAATGGACTGGCCGTTGTCCCCATTGACAGAGAGGCTTCTGCAGGTTCTTTCATTCATATTCCACCACAAAAGCAGATGGATGTTGCAGCAAGAAAAAAGGTCATCATTGATGAACACAGCGGACGTATTCTGGTTGATCATATTCTAGCCTCTGAAGAAACTGAAAAGATTCAGGCGATCTTGAACAAAGAATTAGGAAAATAGATTTCTCATGTTATTGAAAATAAAAAGGGGCTTAGGCCCCTTTTTTAATGCTTTGGAACGACGCTTTTTTGGAAGTAATAATAGATCGGAATTCCCAAGAGGACAATGATCAATCCTGGCCATGTAAAGGAAGGTTGATAGCACAGCAACGCAATACAAAAACCTGTCGCCATCAAGATGTATAAAATGGGTAAAAAAGGATATAGGGGAGTGCGGTAGGTTCGAACGATTGCGGGTTTCGTTCTTCGAAGGACAATGACTCCCGCGATGGTTAAAATGTAGAAAATCATCACAACGAAGACGACATAATTCAAGAGATCTCCATATTTTCCGCTAAGGCAAAGCAGAGACGCCCAAATACACTGCGCCCATAAGGCCCATTGTGGAATTCCTCTATCATTAACGCGGGCTGCTTGGGGTAAAAAGAGGCCATCCTGGGACATCGTTTGGTAAACCCTTGCTCCACTCAGGATTAGACCATTGTTGCAACCAAAGGTTGAAATCATGATCAATAATGCGATGATACTCGTTCCAATGGGGCCGAATATCGCTTGCGCTGCAGCCACCCCAACACGCTCCTCAGGCGCGAGAGCAATTTGTTGCATGCTCAAAGTGCCCAAATACATGAGATTCATTCCGATGTATATGCAGGTTACAATCAATGTTCCTAATAAAAGTGATCGACCAATGTTTTTTTCTGGTTGATCGATCTCACTGGCGATAAAGGTGACATTGTTCCAAGCGTCACTGCTGAAGATGGATCCCACTAATGCGGTGGCAATAGCGCCTACCAGTGAACTCATGACCAACCCTGAAAGGATTCCCTCTTTACTCATGGTTACATTTTGCCATCCAATCTCCCAATTGGCGATCCATAATGAATGATTAAAACCGAGGGTTAAGCCACATGCAAGTAATCCAAAAAGCGCAATCAATTTAGTCGAGGTAAAAAGGTTTTGAATTCGCTTACCATTTTCAATGCTGCGTGAATTCAAGTAAGTAAGGAGGACAATGGTAAAGATCGCGAGTAATTGCGCCGGATAAATGGATATTTTCGTGAAAATGAGTGGTAGGTGAAAGAGGATATTCCCATCTTTCATTTCAAATAGAGGAATGAAATATCCGGTAAACTTGCTGAATGCAACACCCACAGCAGCGATGGTTCCCGTTTGAATTACAGTGAAAAAACTCCAACCATATAAAAATCCAACAATGGGATGATAGGCTTCTTTAAGGTAAACATATTGCCCTCCAGCTTTTGGGAACATTCCAGCGAGCTCTCCGTAGCTCAATGCTGCCGCTATTGTCAGTAGTCCAGTAAATAACCAAAGTGCGATTAACCAATAGGGACTAAAGATCGATTGCGACATTCCTGCGCTTACGATGAAAATGCCGGACCCAATCATGGAACCAGAGACCATCATTACGCCATCCCAAAGGGATAATTTTTTTCCTGTTCTTTTCATTTCCTAAAAGTATCTTTTTTATTCCAGTAATCTTAGCGGTGTGTATAAACTGTGAATATCCCTTTTTTTAGATTTCGGTTTTCAGCTGCATCTTTGTCTTATGGCAGAACAGTTCGTTGTATCCGCAAGAAAATATAGACCTGATACTTGGGAAACAGTGGTGGGACAAAAGTCGATCACCCGAACTTTGCAAAATGCCATCGCCACTGGCCAAATAGCACAGGCTTATTTATTCTGTGGTCCGCGTGGTGTGGGTAAAACAACCTGTGCTAGAATTTTTGCTAAGGCAGTAAACCAGCAGGATACAGATCCTAATATTGACCTCAGCTTCAATATTTTCGAGTTAGATGCGGCTTCAAATAATGGAGTAGATGATATCAGAAGTATTGTGGACACAGTGCGTATTCCTCCTCAAGTAGGAAAATACAAAATCTACATAATAGACGAGGTTCACATGCTGAGTTCAGGTGCTTTTAATGCATTTCTTAAGACTTTAGAAGAGCCTCCTGCTCAAGCTATTTTTATTTTGGCTACAACGGAAAAGCATAAGATTATCCCAACGATTTTAAGTCGATGTCAAATATTTGATTTCAGCAGAATCAAAGTCCAAGACATGACGGAGCACTTATCTTTCATTGCACAAAAAGAACACATTGATTTCGAACCGGAAGCATTGCATGTTATTGCAGAAAAGGCAGATGGGGCAATGCGAGATGCATTATCGGTGTTCGATCAACTAGTAGCTTTTTGCGGCAAAAGTCTTACTTATAATGCGGTCATCGAAAATCTCAATGTCTTAGATTATGAATATTATTTCAGATTGACACAAATGTCGTTTGAAGAAGATATTCCTGGTTGTTTGGTTTTGTTCAATGACATCTTAAATAAAGGATTCGACGGACATCATTTCGTTGTGGGTTGGGGAGCTCACCTGCGTAGGTTGATGGTATGTAAAGACCCCGCGACCATCGCATTGTTAGAAGTTTCAGAAAACGTAGCGGCTAAATACCAAGAACAGGCTCAAGCAACCGACATTCGATTTTTAATCGCGGCAATGGATATAATCAATGAATGTGATATTCATTATCGAGGAAGTAAACATCAACGGTTGCTGGTCGAGTTAGCCATGATGAAAATTTGTAGCATTCAATCCAACAGGAGGGAAGGCGAAAAAAAAAAATAGGATAATCCCATTTCGAGGATCAAATCCGAGTGCCCCCATTACGCAAAAGGTAATGACATCACCGAGCGTAGCAGATCGTGTTGATGTAGCAGTAATTCCCGCTCCTATCCAACAGCCCGTCGCTCCTAAAGCGAGGTTAGGCATGAAAGAAATTATCGCCCAGTCGAAAGAGGCAGTATCTATTTATCAGCAGAAACCTTCGAAGGAAGAACCCGCATTGTCTCAAGAATTGGAAGAGGAAGTTGCAACTGAAATGTACAATCAATCTGCGATTGAGGTTGCATGGAACGGTTATATAGAAAATGCCAATCTGCCGCTAGGTCAATTATTAACCGCTTTGAAAACAGCTCAAATAAAGTACTTGCCGGAGGAGCAAATGGTTCAATTTTCTTTTCCCAGTGAGACGCAAGTAATTTATTTCAATGACGTCAGAGGCGAAATAGCATCTTATTTCAAATTACAACAACTTCCTGGATTGCGATTAGAAACGTATATCCAAAAGGATGAAGAGAGAGTTGTTTCCCTATTGACGGATGGACAAATTTTTGAATCTTGGCGAAAGGATAATCCTGCTCTTGAAGAGCTTTATCGATTGTTTCAATTAAGAATTGAATGAGCGCTGTTAAAGTATCTGAATCTTCAAATGTCTAGATTGGTTATCCGCTAATTTTACAAAATGAGAAATATTATCTTTCCCATCCTGTTTACTGTATTTTTCTTGTTGATAGATCTATACTCTTTCAAGGGTTTGAAACAATTGATTCATTTATGGCCCATTCAAGTGAAAAGGATTTTGTGGTTATTGCATTGGGTTCCCTCGGCGATAATGGTCGTATTATTTGTCATGATGATAGCAAGCGCTCAACTGGGCAATGGCAAACCGCCTGAGTGGTTCATGAATATCATGAGTTGGATTTTCATTTTAGCGATTTCCAAGTTTGCCTTCGCGATTTTTCATTTTGGTAGTGATATTTTAAATGGTGGCCGTTGGCTGTATGCAAGATGGTTTTCAGATCCAACGCAAAACCAGGAGGGGTTGAGCCGTATTCAGTTTTTAAATCAATTGGGTCTTGGCGTTTCTACGCTCATGTTTGGTTCTTTTGTGTATGGCATGGTGAAAGGTAAATACCATTTCCAATTACGAAAGGAGACCATTCAATTTCCAAATCTTCCGAAATCTTGGGATGGACTAAAGATCATTCAAATTTCGGATGCTCACCTTGGAACTTTTGGTCCAAATGAAGTACACGAGTTAGTTCCTGCGATGGAATTGATCATGGAGCAGAAGCCGGACATTATTTTTTTTACGGGTGATTTGGTAAATAATTTGGCAGAGGAGGCAGAGCCATATATCGAGTTATTCGCTTCTTTAAATGCGCCACTAGGGAAGTTCTCTATTTTCGGAAATCATGATTATGCGAGGTATGTATATCGAGATGAGAGTCAAGAATCGATACAAATGCGGGAGGAAAATCGGATTCGCTTCGAGGATATTCATCGTCAAATGGGTTTTGATTTATTAAAAAATGAAAACCGGATATTAGAGAAGAATGGTGAGTTCTTGCATGTAGTGGGGATCGAAAATTGGGGAAAGAACTTTTTTCAATACGGAGATTTAACAGCTGCCATGAAGGATTTAGACGATTCTTCATTTAAAATATTGTTATCGCATGACCCGACTCATTTTGAAGAACAAGTCATGGGTAAGAGAAATATAGCGCTTACCCTTAGTGGACATACGCATGGAGCACAGTTTGGAGTAGAGATTCCAGAGTGGGGAGTAAAATGGAGCCCGTCCTCATGGTTTGGTTACAAGCGTTGGGGAGGCTTATATTCCGAGGGAGATCAGTTTCTCTATGTAAATAGAGGATTGGGATGTTTGGGCTTCCCGGGTCGTGTGGGAATTCGTCCCGAAATTACCTTATTGGAATTGAAGTGTGATGCATAATAAGTTCGTTTTATCGATTCTGATGTTGCTTGTAATGAGCATGGATGTATGGTCCCAAAATAAACGCAATTGGGATATTGGTTGGGTAGACAAATTGAATAGTAATGGCGTAGCCCATAGTAAATGGATACAACCTTATTCGAATAGTGTCATCTATCTAACTGCCACCACGCCGGCTTTATTGGTTGCAAAACCTTTCTTCGAAAAAACAGAAGGAAAATGGAAGAAATGTGCATTTGAAGTGGGAGCAATGTCCGGGGCTCTTTTGGTAAACAACGTGGTAACTTTTCAGATGAAAAAGGCCTTTGAGCGTCCGCGTCCTTTTGATGCCCACCCAGAACTCATTGATCCAGCCTATCGCCCCTCAGACTACTCGTTTCCTAGTGGTCATACCTCAGGAGCATTTCAATGGGCGACCACCATGGTTTTGTATAGCAAGTTTCACTATGGAAAATCTCCCTGGTGGGTAACGGTCCCTGTATATACTTATGCAGGGAGTATTGCGTGGTCTCGAATGGCTATGGGAGTTCATTATCCTACCGATGTTCTAGCAGGAGCATTGATCGGTAGCTGCTCTTCCTGGCTTTCATGGAAATTGACTTCAAAATGGTATCAGACTTCGATTAAAAGAAAGAGTATATCTACTAATACTTAATGAGTTGGTAATAAAAACAATATAGGGAAACGATGAAATGGAGGAGGGGAAAGTATTTTCAACATTTTCAATTTTGAAATTAAAATTACTTATCTTTGTCGTCCGTTTATAAATTAAAAAATAAAAAAATGGCTTTAGAAATTACAGACTCCAATTTCGCTGAAATTACAAGTACAGACAAACCCGTGATGATAGATTTTTGGGCAGAGTGGTGTGGTCCATGCAGGATGGTGACTCCCATTGTGGAGGAGATCGCGAAAGAATATGAAGGAAAGGCGATTGTTGGTAAGGTGAACGTGGATTTGAATCCGGATATTTCTATGAAATTTGGAATTCGAAATATTCCGACGATTGTTTTTTTGAAAAATGGGGAAGTGGTCGATAAAAGTGTAGGAGCAGTTCCAAAAAATGTATTGACAGAAAAATTAGATCACGCCATTTAATCGAAAAGTTATAAAATGGAAAGGGAGCCTTCAGCTCCCTTTTTTATTCCGTGTAATTGAGGTCCTTTCCGAAAGACTCTTTCAAATAGAATATGCCTGCAAAGGCCAGCCCGAAGCTGATTAATCCCAAAATACCGGCAGCCCATGAAATTCCTATAGTGGCCTGCAAGGCTTTAAAACTTAATACTATTGGAACGGTTGCGCCTCGAACAAAATTGGGCGTGGTGCTCGCCACCAAAGCCCTGATATTGGTTCCAAATAATTCAGCAGACATTGAGACGAAAAGTGCCCAATATCCAGTACCCAGGCCAATGAAGAAGCACAGCATATAAAACCCGTTTACTGACAATCCTTTCATATTGAGAAAACAAGTGGTCACAACGACTGCTGCACTTAAATAGAATAATATGGTCCGCTTTCTACTTCTGATCCATTGGCTGATCAAACTGCTCAATAAATCACCAATCGAAAGTCCGAGGTAAGTGAATACGATACAAGTGGGAACATCTATTGGAGAAGTTACTCCCATGAATTCACTGAATGATTTACTGAATTTGATTAAAATCCCAACGCTGTACCATACAGGTATTCCTACTGCGATACATGCTAGATAGCGGAGGGCCCTTTCCTTACTTTGAAAGAGGTAAAGGAAATTTCCACGCTTGACACCACGATTTTCTTGCGACTCGAAAATATTACTCTCGAAAGTTCCCAAACGAAGTGTCAATAATAGAAGTCCTAAAATACCACCGATTAAATAAGAGATTTGCCAGGCAGACATGGGAATAAAGGGGATTTGTATTTTCGATAAGTACACCGCTGCAACGGCACCAAGTGCCCCCATCGTTACAATGACCATTGTTCCATACCCACGCTTTTCTTCATCCATGATTTCACTCACCAATGTAATGGCAGCTCCTAATTCACCTGCGAGACCTAGTCCTGCAATAAACCGAATACAACTATAGGTTTCGATATCTCGCACAAATGCATTTGCAATGTTCGCGATGCTGTACAATAAAATGGATCCGAAAAGAATTTTCTTTCTTCCCCTGGTGTCGCCTAACCAGCCCCAAATGAGACCTCCAACCAACATTCCCCCCATTTGCCACAAGAAAAGTAAGTAATCATATTTTTCAATGAGTTCAGGGGATGAAATTCCGATTCCTTTTAAACTTGATTTGGAAACAATATTAAAAAGTTGCAAATCGTAAATATCGACAAAGTAACCAAGAGCGGCTACCATGATCGTCAATTTAGTTTGCTTGCTATTCATGGTTCAAATATAACCATGAAGCGAGAACTAAATTAATGGATGATGAATAGATACAAGCTAGTAAATACGATCGTAAATAAAATCCACTTTTTTGTTTTTGATGGCATCGCTTTCGGTTTTTACTAAAATCCATCGAAAAAACGCTTCATTACGGGGCTGTTAAGGAAGTTATGAAAAGTGAAGTGTGAATTTAGAATACCTGCTAGATAAGAGATAAAATCGATTGATGTACTTCAATAATCTGGGGAAGTAACGCATCGTTCATGTTGTTGCTGATGACCCAATCACATTGCTGTTGAAGTTCTGTATCGCTTATCTGATGGGACATGCGATCAATGATTTGTGATTCTGAAAGTATGGATCTCTCTTTCACTCGTTGTATTTTAAGGTAACCATCTGCGATCACACCGATGAATCCTTTGTGGATTTTTTTAGAAAATGGAGTTTTAAAAATGGCACTTTCTTGAATGAGGTATGGAGCATTTGATTCTTGCTGAACGAAAAAATTCCATTGATCATGGACCCAGGGGTGTATGATCGCCTCAAGTTGCTCAAGAATTGCTTTGTTGCGGAATGCTAAATCACTCACGAGATGTCGATTGATGATTCCATTTTCGTATACATCCCCTCCCAACAAGTTGATTACTTTTTTTTGAATCTTGTCATCTTGGTAACTTTCTTTTGCAACATCATCAGAATGGAAGACTGGAATGCCCAATTGATGAAAAACGCGAGCAACGGTTGATTTACCGGCTCCGATTCCTCCTGTCAATCCTATACTGATCAAAATTATTTTTTTACAAAGACTTGGAATCCATAAGCCGGAAGTTGCGCATTCCCCGAAATATATAAAGCCATTCCTTTATCATCAAAAATACTGTTAAAGGTACCCGTTGGGATTTCATCCGTAAATGAAGTGCTTTGCGGAACGCTCGTAAAGTTTAGCATCACGACGACCTGACTCTCTCCTTTGATTCGACTATAAGCGTATACGCGATTGTTACTGGTGTGTATCCTTTTATATAGTCCTCCCTCTTCGCCATTCCACAAAGCAGGAATGTCATGATGGGCTGTAAAAAGTGTTTTATACAAGCTGCTATTCGGATAATGATGGAAGTGCACAGTGTCTTTATCGAAGAATTTGTAACGGTGTGGTTTGCCATCAGCGAAATTTTCGCCACCTTCTTGTCCTGAGTAAATCAACGGCATACCCCCAATGGTGAAGGCCAATACATCATATACATTACGGGCAGCTCCATATCGCTCGCCTCCGGTGCCATTCCATGTATTCTCATCATGATTGGTAGTGAAATACATATGTATGGTTGACTTAGGAAATTCATTATCGCGCTTGGAAATATAATTTTCAATATCATCCAATGATTTTTCTCCTTTTGCGATTCCATTCATCAAATGCAGAAATTCCCATCCATAGCACATATCAAATGCTTTTAAATGGTGATCTTTTTGCTCAGCCTCGGCCAACATAAATACGGGTTTTATTTGATCGAGTGCTGTTCTTGCTTGCTCCCAAAAGTCGGTTGGAACCATCATCGCAACATCGCAACGGAAGCCATCAATATTCGCTTCTTTTACCCAGTATTTCATGCATTCTATCATCTCCGCTCGCATTGCGGGTTGATCATAATTGAGATCTGCAACATCCGACCAATCGGCAACAGGAGGTACTACCTTGCCATTACCATCTTTGGTGTACCATTCAGGATGAGATTCCATCCAAGGATGATCCCAAGCGGTGTGGTTCGCCACCCAATCAATGATGACATACATCCCCAGACTATGGGCTTTATCTACCAAACGTTTAAAGTCAGCAAATGACCCGAACTCTGGGTTGATTCCCTTGTAATCCCTTACACTGTAATAACTACCTAAAGAGCCTTTTCGATTGAGTTCACCGATTGGGTTGATGGGCATGAACCATAGAATATCCACACCCAGTGTGTCTAATCGGTTTAAATCTTTTTCGAATGCAGCAAAAGTCCCTTGCGGCGTATGCTGACGGATATTCACCTCGTAAATCGTAGCGTTTTTGCTCCAGGCGGGATGACGAAGGACATTGGTCTCATTGGAACTTACCGTTTTAGCGGCGGCCGTGTAATCCAAACTACTCTGCGTTCCGCATGAGAATAATAGGACGGAAATGATTATTAGATAAAAACGAGCTCTCATATTTATTTCTTGATGGTTCCAAATGTACACCTTTGATTTTTTCAATGCAACCTTTCGAGTTGATAATTGTCTATATTTGTGACTACTTGCAAGGTATGAAAAAAATCTACTTCTTCTTTTTATGGTTGGGCATCTATTCATCTTCCATCGGACAGGTGGTATTTAATGAAATTTGTTTCGCCAACTACAACGATTATGTCATTTCTGGAGAATATGAGGATTGGGTCGAGCTTTATAACACGAGTGGAGCAGCCGTAAATATCGGAGGGTATTGGTTAAGTGATGATGTCACAAACTTGCAAAAATGGTCGTTTCCTGCAGGGACCAATATTCCAGCCAACGGATATTTACTGGTTTTGATTTCAGGAAGAGGAGCCTACGACCCTGGATACTTAGGTCAGTTGAATACGAATTTCAAATTGAGGCAATCAGCGGGTGAAGCCATCCACTTATCCAACGTAGGCGGTGTATTACAGGAGTCTTTTGAGTTTACCTTTTACACGCCTAATCAACGAAACCATTCTTGGGGAAGAAGTCCAGATGGATCAAGTAATTGGAGAATTCATACGAATCCCTCTCAAAACGCAAGCAATGGTGGACCGACGGCGTCTGGCTATGCGGCCAAACCCACCTTGGATGTTCAAGCAGGTTGGTATGCGGGTGCTATCAGTGTGAATGTATCCACAACGGAACCTTCAAGCACCATATATTATACTTTGAATGGGTCAACCCCAACCAACGGAAGTACGGTATATGCCGGACCGATTAATATCGCCACCACTTCGGTGTTAAAAGCCATTGTTTACTCTAGCAATGCGGACATCTTACCCAGCTTTATTGAGACGAACACCTATTTTTTTGGTGCAGATACCCATGGGGTGTTGACGGTTAGTATTTCGGGAACTACCTTGGATGGCGGTTGGAATGGGAATGAAATCACGGATATTGAATTCTTCCAACCCGGAGGAACATTTATTGTTGAGGCGCATGGGGATTCAAACGAACATGGCAATGATTCAAATGCCTATGGTCAAAGAGGATTTGATTATATCGTAAGAGATGAATTAGGATATGATAATACCGTTACTCATCCCATATTTCCTGAAAGGAATAGAAATAAATTTGATCGATTAATTTTCAAGGCAGCGGCCAATGATAATTACCCCTTCTCTAACGGGGGTGCTCATATCCGAGATGCTTATGTTTGTCAGCTTTCCATACTTGGTGACTTGCATCTTGATGAAAGAGCTACGCGTAATTGTATCGTGTATATTAATGGGCAATATTGGGGAGTCTACGAAGTTCGTGAGAAGGTGGATGATACCGATTTTACGAAGCATTACTTCGATCAACCAAAGGGGCAAGTGGACTTCCTCAAAACCTGGGGTGGAACGTGGGCGGAATACGCAGCGGCTCCTACGTTCAATCCTCAAGCCACGTGGAATACTTTCGTCAATTTCTGCACGACCAATAGCATGACAGTTCCCGCGAATTATGCTTATGCTATTTCTCAGTATAATCAAATGAGTTTGATCGATTACTTCATATTAAATGGTTACACCGTTTGTACGGATTGGTTGAATTGGAATACGGCTTGGTGGAGAGGTTACAATCCTCTAGGAGATGCTAAGCGTTGGAGATATGCATTGTGGGACAATGACGCGACGTTTGGACATTACATTAATTATACCGGTGTTCCGAGCACCCAACCGACTGCGGATCCGTGCCAGATAGAAGGCGAAGGAAATGTGGGTGGTCAGGGACATGTACCACTGCTCAATGCGATGTTTGATAGTCCTGAATTCATGGCGGATTATGTGCAGCGATATGCAGAACTTTCAAATGGGATTTTCTCTTGTCAAACGATGATTGAGGTGCTGGATTCAATGATCAATGTGATTACTCCTGAAATGCCGCGACAAATAGTGCGATGGGGAGGTAACATGACTACTTGGGAGAACAATGTGCAAGCGTTGAGAGATTTTATTTTAGCGCGATGTCCGGCTCCTACATCTAACAATGACGTTGTCGAGGGCATTGAAGATTGTTATGATGTGACGCAAAATTTACTAACCGTGCAAATCAATGGTCCTGGAAGTGTATTGCTAGAAGAAACCACTATTAATCCGGTCGACGCTCCATACACAGGGACTTTTTTTACCGGAAATACCATGGATCTTCCCATTAATATTTCGGCGATTTCGAGTGGTTCAGGTTTGTGTTCAGAGTTTATTCAATGGGTGGTCATTTCTGGTACAGCGACTTTTGCGGATCCCACAAACCCGATCACTACCGTGGTCATTGGTTCAGATGCGGTGATCGAAGCTCAATTTGGAACGGGTGCGGCAGGTCCCATCGATTTTGTCTTGGCCACGAATCCACCAAATTCCGGAACGATTATCTTCAATGGAGTGGGCCAATCGACTTTTCCATTTACGGCTTCAATAAACGGTGGCGATTCATTGTCCGCTTCCATCACGGAAAATGCTGGATTTGTTTTTGATCATTGGGAAACGAATAATACAGTCATCAATCCCAGTGATGTTGATATCAACATTGAGCTTGTTCCGTGTTTATCTGACACCCTATTTGCGGTCTTGACACCGGTCTACAGCTTGGATATTATCATCGATGGATATGGCGATGCAACCATCAATGGGAATCCTTTATCCAATGGTAATTTTGAATTCTTATCTAGTGAAGTTATCGATATCGATGGATTGTTAATGAATGTTTGTAGTGAATTCATTTCTTGGGAAATTCAATCGGGTACTGGAGTTGTTTCCAATCTGAATGCTATTAACTCAACCATTACATTGACTTCTGATGTAGTCCTAATCGCACATTTCAATTCACCTCCAACTGGCCCTATAGATTTGGTGGTTACCTCTTCCTACTCAGATGGTGGAGTGGTGAATGTGGCGGGTAATATCATGAATCAATTACCAATGACCATCAGCGTAATGACTGGTGTTGCATTACCAATTGAAGTGACAGCGAATCAATGGTATGCATTTAATTCATGGACTACCAATAACACGCCTGTTCTTCCAAATACCATGTCGAACCCTGCTTCTATCACGGTTTGTTCGGTAGATACTTTGTGGGTAGTGTATGATTTTACCCCGCATCATCTTTTGACGTTGGACGTATTCCCGATTGGAGCGGGTCAAATTGATTTTGATGGAACTCCTATCCTCAATGTTCCATTTACACAAGATTTACAAGATGGAATTCAACATCATTTGGGACAAACGCCCGCTAGTCAGTGGTATGTATTTGATCATTGGGAGACCAATGGTCATGTGATTACTCCTTCGATAACGGATAGTGAAGTGGACTTTACCATGATGATGGAGGACACCATAATTGCTATTTATCAATATATTCCACATAGTTTGGTAACCCTAATTGTTGAACCTGCTAACACTGGTTTGGTGACGATTAGCAACGGATTGTCTACGCGTTATTCCATTGTTATGGACATCGCAGATGGAACGAGCTTGAATTTAAATGTGGATGCCGATCGTTATTATGATTTTGTAAAATGGACATCCGCCAATGGCGTCAATTTTAATCCAGACTCTTTGGGGACCTCTGTCGATTATAGCGTGAGCATGGTAGATACCATTGTCGCGCATATTAAGCCGGAGGTTTTTACGTATTATATACCAAACTCTTTCAGTCCAAATGGAGATAATATTAACGATTGTGTCGGTCCAGTGGGTAATGCAGTAGATTTGGAGCGATATCATCTTGTTATTTATGGAAGACATGGCGAAGTTGTTTTTGAAACCGATGATTTTAACGACTGCTGGAATGGCGCTTATCAATCTGGTGAATATTATTCGCACAATGATGTATATTGTTATGAGATGACCATCAAGTCCGTTTTTGATAAAGAAATACAAAAAATTACGGGTAACATAACATTAGTGAGGTAATTGTCGTTCACTGTTGTAAATTTCGCCCATGAATATTTCGTTGTTAAATAAAGCAATACTGTTTTCTTTCAGTTTGTTTTTTGCCAATACTGCTTTAAAGGCACAGAACCTTCCACTGAATCCTCAAGCGGAGAAGCTCTCATTGTTATTGAATTATATTGAGAACATGTATGTGGACTCTGTGAATAGTGAACAACTGGTGGAGAAAGCTATTATACATTTATTAGAGGAGTTGGATCCCCATTCAACCTATTTTTCTGCGGAAGAATTAAAGGAGGCCAACGAGCCCTTGCAAGGAAGTTTTGATGGTATCGGTGTTCAATTTAATATTCTTCATGATACCATTATGGTAGTGGAGCCCATCCAAGGAGGTCCATCTGAAAAGTTAGGCATCAAGTCGGGAGACATGATCGTCGAGGTGGAGGGGGTAAATATGGCCGGAATTGGAGTCAAGAACAATGATGTTGTCTCCAAATTACGTGGCCCTAAGGGAACTAAAGTAAAAGTCGGTATTAAACGAAAAGGCATTAAAGAGATTTTACATTACGAAATTACAAGGGATAAAATTCCTATTTATTCTGTCGATGCATCGTACATGATTGCACCGGAGGTGGGCTATATCAAAGTGAGTCGATTTGCGGCAACCACGGTCGAAGAAATGAAAAAGGGAATAGCGGAATTGAATTCACAAGGAATGAAGGATCTCATTATTGATTTACAAGACAACGGTGGTGGATTATTAAAGGCTGCTTTTGAGATGGGAGATGAATTTATTAGTGGAGATAAATTATTGGTGTATACGGAGGGAAGATCATTTCCTCGTGAGGATTACAAAGCTAGAAAGGGAATCGGTACTTTTGAAAAAGGGCGATTGGTGGTGTTAATAGATGAATCATCAGCAAGTGCATCTGAAATCGTGAGTGGCGCTATTCAAGATTGGGATCGCGGATTAATCGTTGGACGCCGTTCTTTTGGCAAGGGCTTGGTTCAAAGACCCGTACAATTAACGGATGGTTCGGCGGTACGATTGACTGTTCAAAAATATTATACGCCTGCGGGCAGGTGCATTCAAAAGCCTTATGATGAAGGAAAAGATGATTATTATGCGGATTACGAGCGAAGACTCAAGAGTGGTGAATTTTTCTCGGCCGATAGTATTCATTTTCCAGATTCATTGAAATACGTTACCAATGTTACCAAACGTGTTGTTTATGGTGGTGGTGGAATCATGCCCGATGTTTTTGTCCCGATGGATACGAGTGAAAACAGTCGTTATTTCAGCGACCTATTGCGCACGGGAGTAGAGAGTGATTGGGCGTTAAGTTATGTCAACTCAAACCGAGAGCTGCTGCTCAAGCAATATCCGAACAAGGAGTCTTTTGTCCAGTACTATGAAATACCTCAAAATGAGATGAATAATATCATCGCCATGGCAGAGGAGAAGAAGGTGAAGTTTGATCAAAAAGGATTTGAACATAGTCAGCATGCCATTAAAGTGCGAAGTAAGGCTTTCGTAGCTCGCAATTTATATGAGAACGAAGCATTTTATCAGGTGATTAATGATTTGAATCCAGCGGCAAAAAAGGCAGTCGAAGTTTTGAAAAATGGAGAGTTTGAGAAGTTTAAATTGGATCCAAAAAATGTAGATAAGAAATAAATTAAAGCGATATGAGTAAAGGTTTGTTAATCGGTATTTTCATTATGTTAATTGGAGTGGGTAGTTATGGTGTTTATCGTTGGATGAACCATTATGTTCCGGTTCCAGCATCAGAGATCAATCAGGAAGCAGGAGGAAGCGGAGATGAAGGCCAATTGTCCCATTCACGACCCAAAACTGTCATGAATTTTGATCAAATGACACATGATTTTGGCGATATGACGGAAGGGGAGGAAAAAGAATATTCGTTTAGATTTACCAATAATGGTAACGAACCATTGTACATAGAAAATGCAAAGGGATCATGTGGATGTACCGTTCCTCAATGGCCAAAGGAGCCTATTGCACCTGGAGCTTCTGGTGAGATAAAAGTAAAGTTTAACAGTAAAAACAAGAAGGGCAAAAACCAAAAGAAGGTAACCTTGATAGCGAACACGGATCCTGTAACAACGGTGTTGTCCATTACCGCCAATGTCCTATCAGTAGCGGAGTGAGTTTTTATTTGATAAGTATTATTTAGAATCATTTTTAATAGGCTATATTTGCCGCATGATTAAGGTCATTCTTGCGGACAGCAATTTTATTATTCGATCAGGTTTAAGAAGTATTCTTTCACAGGAATCGGATATTGCCATTGTAGCTGAGGTCAAGAGCAATCAAGAGTTAATGGAAGCCTTGACGGTTTTTGATGTGGATTTGGTGATAATGGACTTCTGTTCTGAAGGATTTTCTTTGGATGTGGTACCTCGATGTATGAAGAAATTTCCTCATTTGAAATGGACCGCCATTACAGGAGATCAGACAGGTGCGATTATGGTGGGTGCCTTAAGGGCTGGATTTAAAAGTTATATCAAGAAGGATTGTGATTATCATGAGATCTTAAATGCCGTGAAGGAAACCCATGACGGTGGTCGTTTTTTTTGCGGTAAAGTTTTAGAGCAAATAAAGAAAGAGCATATACATGTCGAGGATTTGGCCATTATTGATACCGATTGTCAAGGGGTAGTTATTTCCGAGCGAGAGCTTGAAATTATCAAGTACATCGCAGAAGGTTATACCAATGCTGAAATAGCAGATTTGATCTACCTTTCCCAGCATACCGTAAACACACATCGCAAGAACATCATGCAGAAATTGGGAGTCAATAATACCGCGGCAATTGTGATGTATGCGGTTAAAACCAAATTGGTGAGTCCGAATAAGTTTTTATTCAGCCCTGTGCACAACTAAATTACGGAGAATACTCAAAAAAACTTGTAGGTTTAGTGGATTCCATTACTTTTGCGTGAAGGGCCATAGCCGTAAAATGAAAGCTGAATGATAGCGAATAAGACGATGGATATTCACAAGGTAGCGAAGAGCAGAATTGACCAAGTGGAATGGGATAATTTAGGATTTGGTAAAGTATTCGCCGATCACATGGTGGTAGTGGAATATCGCGATGGGCAATGGGGACAGCCCCGACTGCAGCCCTATGGGTCTTTAAATTTTTCTCCTGCGATATCGGCCTTGCATTATGGTCAGGCCATTTTCGAGGGATTGAAGGCATTCAAAAATGATCAAGGTGAAGTATTTGTATTTCGTCCAGAAAAGAATGCAGACCGTTTTAATAAAAGTGCAGAGCGCATGTGCATGCCTCCGCTTCCAGATGGACTTTTTGTGAATGCGATCAAGGAGTTGGTAGCCATCGATCATCAATGGATTCCAAAAGGTGAAGGAGAATCGCTTTATATCCGCCCACATATGTTTGCCATTGATGAATACGTTGGAGTTCGTCCGAGCGAAACTTATCTGTTTGTTGTTTTCACATGTCCAGTAAATAAGTATTATACGGGTGAGGTAAAAGTAAAGATTGAACCGAAATATACACGTGCAGCAAAGGGTGGGACGGGTCATGCGAAGGCTGCTGGTAATTATGGCGCGGCATTATGGCCAACCAAGACGGCACAAGATGATGGTTACAATGCGATACTTTGGACAGACGCTCAGACACATGAGTATTTAGAAGAAAGCGGAACGATGAATGTGATGTTTCGTTCTGGAAACAAGATTTTTACTCCGGCATTGAGCGATTCCATTTTAGATGGAGTTACACGCGATAGCGTGCTTCAAACAGCCAAAGATTGGGGATATGAAGTGGAGGAAAGGAAGATTAGTGTTTTTGAGTTAATCGATCTTTTAAGAGAGAAAAAGTTAGATGAAGCTTTCGGAGCCGGAACAGCGGCCACCATTGCGCCCATTCGGGCCATTTTGTACCAAGGGGTAGAATATCAATTATCGGAGTCGAAAGATTGGGTATTTGCCAATAAAATAGGCGAATATTATGATCGCTTGAAGCGTGGTTTGGAAGAAGATTTACATCAATGGAATTGTAGAATTGTTTGATTCTATTATGGAAAATTCGTAGGCTCTGCAACTTATGAGTATGCGAATTCTCTTCTTTATACTAGTTTATCATTCATTGACCATTCATGCGCAGTACACTTTGGATGGAAAAATTTTAAACAGTAAGGATTCACTGCCCATTGAAAACGCTTTTGTTCAGTGGGGAAGTACTTCGGCATTCTCCGATATAAAAGGAACTTTTCGAATACAGGTTGCTTCCGATCCGAATGAACCCCTGTTCATCCATCACCCGGGCTTTGCTCGCTATAAGACAGACCTCATAATTCGTTCAAATGCTGAAATGGTTTTTTACCTGAATGAAAAGGAAGTTATTGGAAATGTATTAGAGGTGGCGAGTGGTCCAGAAGTAGTTTTTGGCTCAGAAGTTTGGAATGTGGGCGATTTTGCTTGGGATCACAATGGGGATTTACTCATTTTGACATACGAAGAGGAAGATCGGTGGAAGCGTCAAGAAGATGCCAAGAAAACGCTATTTCGTGGAGGCAAGGTTTTAAAATTGGATGAACACGAAGTGCAAATACTGGATTTAAAAAACGATCAGCGTCAATATAAGGTATTGCCGGTGCCGGGATTAGCATTGGGTTTTTACGATCAGTTTCCAGGTGAGATCATCGTTCAGTGTTTGGATCAATTTTATTTGGTTTATCAAAATGAATTGGATTGGGATTTAATTCCGCTTTCGGATAGCTTGATGCGAAACCAAATTAAACCGGTAGTGGATACCATCAGAAAAGGGGAATTTGTTATTTCTGATTTCGAACCCAGCTACCCGGCGATGGATTTTTATCTAAAGATGGGAAACGACTGGAAGTCTTTTTATCATATCCGTGATGAACGAGAAATGGAATTGTTCAGGAGTGAATACAAATATCTGGGACCAAAAGAGAAAGTAGAAGCTTATCAATTTCAATTAGATCACGGGATTGATAAAGAAATTGTTGCGGCCTATATGCGAGGCTTTCAACATACCCATTATCACTCTTAATTATACGCGCCCTTGCTCATCTTGGGAGATACCATGATGATTTTTGATCATGTACATCATGAAGTGATCATGATGAAAAAGAATGGGGCATTACTGTTGAAGCAGAAGATCGATTATCATTTAATCAAAGGTCTCGGAAAGTGGAAAGGGAAAATTTGGAAGGATTCCATTACACAGCGTTTGTATACCGCATATGAAAGAAGTGGCAAGACAACTTTGGTAGAGATATTTCCTCATTCGGGTCATTACAGAATAATGTTTACACTTGCTCATTCTTACATTCAAAAAATGCGAATAAAGGGGGGCGAGATTTTTTACATCTATAAACCATTTGAATCAACAAAAAAGCGATATTTGTTCAAAGAAAAAATCAGATATGATTAAATTTATGAAATCGCATTGCCTCATTGTTATAGGGATTGCAATGTGCTTGCCCGTAGGTCAGTTGTTAGGGCAAGGAGAGTTTTCGAATTTCAACATTACCGGCCATGGTTTAGCGACCACTTTTGCTACGGATTATCAGTGTCTAGGTATTAATCCTGCGAATACGGCTGTTCGATACAGTGATGAGGATAAGCGCTTCGCGATTGGTTTTGGAGAATCGGCATTCTCGCTGCACTCTGGTGTACTTACCAAAAAGGAATTATGGCAAAATGTTATTCAGTCGGGTTTTCAATCGATTTCCCGGGATCAGCAACTTATGTATGCAGAACAGTTTTCGAAGCAAGTGAATGTTTTTGATTTCGATGCGACCACCATTGGATTTTCATTGAACGTTGGTAAAATTGGTTCTTTTGCTTTTTCTTCTCGTGAACGAGTCGATGTTTACTCGAAGTTGGGTAACCAGATTTCTGATTTGATATGGTTAGGGAGAACGGCGAGTTACTTCACCGATTTGATCATTGAAACGGCCAATGGGAATTATGATACCATTGTGAATAGTCCAAACATCAATTTGGATACCTTGCAAGTAATGGCGGGCATTGTGGATAGCACGGTGAATTCCAGTTTGAACAGTATTTTAAAAGATACGCGTATACATGCCTCATGGATCAGGGAGTTTAATTTCTCGTATTCTCGTCCGATCATAGAGACGGATGAATGGTCGATATATGCCGGTGTGGGAGCAAAGTATTTGCTTGGACAAGCTTTGTTGGACATTTATTCTCAAGACGGTCAGACTTCTGCTAACGCGGCCTTTTGTCCCCTTTTTAAAATTGATTATGACTCGCTTGGTGTGGTCACGCCTAGCGCATTATCGCCCAATGCGGGATCCTTCAGTCCCGTGGGACGAGGGATGGGTTTTGATATTGGTGCGACTGTGAAATGGAGAAATTTGTTGTTTGCGAGCATTGCCATCACAGATATTGGATCGATGAATTGGAATGCCAACTTGTTTACTTTTTCCAATACCAATCTAACGCAATTGGATTACGCGGGAATGCAAAGTGTGAACTTAGTAGATAACTTGAGTCAGTTTCAGCTGGGAAGTGAATTAATGAGTTGGACGGGAGAGAGCTCGTATCGAACGGCCTTACCAACGACTATTCGATTGGGTGCAGGGTTGAATGTATTGAATCGGGTGAAGGTAGGAGTGGATGTGGTAGGTCCGATGACTCATAACATCAATAATCTTCAGAAAGGTTTAATTACCATTGGTGGCGAGGTGATGCTTCCTGGAAGGTTTAAGTTTTCAGCAGGAATGATCAAAGGTGGAAATTATGCCACAACTCGCGTCTCTTGTGGAATTAGCAGATTATCACTAAATGGACATCAAGAAATGGGAATTGCTTCTCGAGACATCATTACTTATTTCACAGAAAATGAACCTACCGTGTCTTTGGCTGTTGGTTTTTTAAGATTTAAGTTTTAATGGGACAAAGTATCATTTGGTTGGGTATGTTTTGGATAAGCTTGATGTCTTGTCAAACATCATCCAACCCAATTGGTGAAAAAAATAAGGAAGAAAAAAGAATGGAAATGATGGATACAGGAAGAAGAGACACTGCCGTGCTAGGTGCAGGGTGTTTTTGGTGTGTTGAAGCAGCTTTTATGCAATTAAATGGGGTGTACTCCGCAAAGAGTGGCTACTGTGGTGGAAGCATCAAAAATCCCAGTTATAAAGAAGTCTGTCAGGGAAGCACTGGGCACGCTGAGGTGGTTCAAATTATTTTTAATCCAGATATCATTACTTACGCCCAATTATTAGAGGT
Organism: uncultured Chryseobacterium sp.; assembly: GCA_964544665.1. Classification (GTDB taxonomy): domain Bacteria; phylum Bacteroidota; class Bacteroidia; order Flavobacteriales_D; family Sanyastnellaceae; genus CAMCTV01. The sequence goes on from CAZJCQ010000001.1 coordinate 101,093, forward strand.
TTTCTTTTCTTTACATGATCCGACGCAATTGAATCGACAAGGCAATGATATTGGAACGCAATATCGTTCTGTAATCTATTACAAAGATGACATGCAAAAAGATATTGCCCAAAAGGCGATATCGGCGGCCAATGAGGTTCCTGAATGGAAAGAAAAGGTCGTTACCGCATTGGATCCGATTTCTTCCTTTTATCCAGCAGAAGAATATCATGATAATTATTACAATTTGAATAAGGATCAATCTTATTGCACCATTGTCATTCGTCCCAAGATGGACAAATTTCAAAAGAAATTTCATTCTCTTTTGAAGGCAGCGCCTTAATATCCTGATAATTTGCTTACTTTCGTTGGGATGCAGAAGTGGGTCCTCATTGTACTGTTTTTACCCTTTTTTAAAAGTTGGGGCTCAACGAATCCATGCTTTATTCAAAATAAGGGACAATGGCCTGCAGATGTTATTTATTCCATTGAGATTCCGAATGGAAGAATTTTTATTGAGAAATCGGGATACACTTGTCACGTTTGGGATTTATCTGGATGGCATCATACGGATTCACAGTTTCTTCCGGATGCGGCAGATGTCAGAACAAAAGGTCATGTATGGAAAGTTCACTATGTAGGTACACAAGGGGCTCGATTTAATTCGGGAAATCAGATTTTGGATCAACGGTTTCATTATTTTCTAGGAAAAGATCCGGAATTTTGGGCAGCCGATTGTCTGGGGTATGAGGAGGTCATTCAATATGGCGTATATCCTGGAATTGATTTAAAATGGAAATTGGTCAATGGGGAAATTAAAACAGAGTGGTTGGTTTCTTCGAGTGCGGATTACACAAAGATTAAATGGGTTTATTCGGGAGTGGATCAAGCACAAGTAATAGATGGTCGTTTGAATGTTATGCATGCATTGGGGATATTTCAAGAGCAGATCCCAGCTTCTTGGTTGATGGATGAAGGTAGAAAAAAAACAGTGGAGCTGCGCTATTTGAAGACAAAGGAATATTTTCATTTTGAGAGCAATGATCAACTAACTGAGCAGCCCTTGGTCATCGATCCGCAATTGATATTCTCTACGTATAGCGGCAGTCTATCCGATAACTTCGGTTATACGGCTACTTATGATAATGAAGGATATCTTTATAGTGGTAGCAGTGCCTTTGGACAAGGATATCCGACTACAATAGGTGCTTACCAGGAGCTTTGGGGAGGTGGAGATGGATCGGGAACTTTGGCGGGTACAGACATTGCCATTTCGAAATATGATGTGTCGGGAACGTTCTTGGTCTGGTCTACCTTTATTGGTGGAAACAAAGATGAACTTCCGCATTCATTGGTAGTAGATGAACAAAATACACTATGGGTGTATGGATCAACAGGATCAGCGAACTTTCCTGTCACTGCGAATGCGTTGGACACAATATTTAGCGGGGGTGCAGCATTTTCTCCGCAAGGGGTGGGTACCACTTATCAATCAGGAAGTGATGCCATCATTTCTCACCTGTCGAGTGATGGTGCTAATATGTTGCAATCTACTTTTTGGGGTGGTTCAGGCAATGATGCGGTAAATACCGCTGCTGGCTTAAAGTTTAATTATGCGGATGAGTTTCGGGGCGAAATAGATGTCGCTCCTAATGGACAAATTGTGATTGTGGGAACGACCACGAGCAATGATTTTCCATTGACACAAGGTGGTGGTGCCTTAATGGGTTTGCAAGATGCGTTTGTTACGGTTTTTAATTCAGATTTGAGTGGGGTGATATTTTCGCGATTAATTGGAGGAACGGATGATGAGTCGGGATGCAGTGTGTCATTTGATTCGTTGAGTAATGTATATGTTTGTGGTGGTACACAATCGATCGATTTTCCTATTACTTTGGGTTGCTATCAATCACAAAATCAAGGAGGGACTGCTGATGGGTGGATGATGAAAATTTCTTCTACAGGTGTTATGCAAGAGAGTACTTACTTTGGCTCTCCTGCATACGATCAGTTGTATTTTATTGATACTGACGAGCAAGGCAATCCATATGTTTATGGACAGTCATTGGCCGGTGGAAATTATTGGATTCAGAATGTGTCATGGTCCCAAGCGAATTCCGGAATGGTGGTGGCTAAGATGACGAATAATCTCTCCTCTCTTCAATGGGCAACTACATTTGGTTCGGGTGGAGGACTTCCCAATCTCTCGCCAGCAGCTTTTTTGGTGGATGTTTGTAATCAAATTTATTTGAGCGGTTGGGGAGGTGCCGTGAATCAAATGTCGAACACCCAAGTGGGAACCACTCAAAATCTGTGGGTATCCTCCAATGCATTTCAGAATAGCACAACGGGAAGTGATTTTTATCTTTTAGTCATCGATGCCAATGCGTCTTCACCGGTATATGGATCTTATTTTGGAGGCGCTGTATCTGCTGAACATGTTGATGGAGGCACAAGTCGATTCGATCGAAAAGGAATTATTTATCAAAGTGTTTGTGCAGGTTGCGGAAATCACGATGATTTCCCCATTTATCCGAGTAACGCTGTGTCATCCATTAACGCATCCAATAATTGTAATAATGGGGTGTTTAAGTATGATTTTGAATTAAGTCTCACCTATGCATTGGCTATTTTTGAAGATGAGATTTGTGCGGGCGACTCCATATATGTTCAAGGGCAATTTCAGAATGCGCAATCGTTGATTTGGGAGTTAGACGGAGCCCCAATCGCAACAGATCTTCCTTCTTTTTGGTTGGCTTTTGCTGATACTGGAAACTTTTATTTGAATTTGATTGCCATCGATAGTGCCACCTGCAATGTAATCGATCAATCAGGACATTTTGTGCATGTTGTAGGTCCTCAAATCGTTAATGAAGGAATGACACATTTGTGTTTAGGCGATTCCGTTTTATTGGGCATCGATAATCCCGTTGTAGGAGCGAGTTATCAGTGGTTTCCTGCAAATTATTTATCGAGTGATACTTTGTCCAACGTTGTCTTTTATGGCAATCAAAGTCAGCAGTATGCTTTGGCGATACAACATGGTTTGTGCACAGATACGAGCTATTTTTCTGTTGTGGTGGATGATGTAGAAGTTCTTTTACCTGGAGATTCTGTTGTTTGCAACGCGAGTAATTTATTGGTTGATGCTGCCATATCCCCGACAACAGCGAACTTGATTTGGTCAGATCAAATGGATTTTACCAATCCATTGGGCCAACTATCCAGTTACAATTGGAGTTTAGGGAATTTCGAAGTTTTGTACGTTCAAGCAGAATTTAATGGATGTATAGATGTGGATTCTATGCACGTATCAGTGCTTACGTTGGATGCTGTTGTCGAAGGTGACCAGACGGTTTGCAAGGGAGATACCCTTTGGTTGAATGTAGTGAATCCCATTTCTGGTGTGAACTATTCATGGTTGGAGAATCCCAATATCATCTCAGCATTGGATAGTAGCGCTGTTTGGGTGGTTGCAAATACCAATGGGGAATATTATTTATCCACAAGCATCCCAGGTTGTTCTCGAATTGACTCGATTTCGTTATCCGTTTCCCCATTGGCACAAGAGGGAATTACCATAACAGCAGAACCCACAGTTGTCTTTTCGGGCGAGGAAGTGAACCTGTCAGTTGATCCTATTCATTATGAGTATCAATGGCAAGGAGAGGTGATTTCAGGTGTGAGCAATGGAGTGAATGTTCAGTTAATTCCAAGTCAATCGCAATGGGTATATTGTTATGCTTCAGATGGCGAATGTTCGTCTTTAGATTCTATTTGGATCAGAGTCGAGGAGTGGACTTGTGGTGACAAAAGTATTTTTATTCCCACAGCATTTAGTCCAAACGAAAATGGTAGTAACGATTTACTTTATGTTTATGGAGTGGAGGGACTGGAGTTTTCGCTCAGTATTTTTGATCGCTGGGGCAATGAAGTATTCACTACGCAAGAGGCGGGAAAGGGTTGGGATGGGACCTACCATGGAGCGCTTCTTCAATCTGCTGTTTTTCATTTTATTCTCAAAGTAGATTGTGATGGAGTTCGCAGTTTTCAAAAAGAAGGAAACATAACACTGATGAGATGACAAGGTCAATTGCAATGTTATTGTTTTATGTTCTGATTGTATTTCTTGTAGGAGGGAAATTATGGTCACAGGATTTGCATTTTTCGCAAATGAATGTAAGTGCAATGTCATCATCGTGGGCAAGATTGGGTGATTACGATGGCGACGGTTCTTTTACGGCGGCCAATCGTTCTCAGTGGAGAAGCGTCAGTGGGGTTCCTTATCAAACGCAGTTCTTGCAGGGAGAACTCAAAACGGTCAGCAAGCGATGGAACGTAGGAGGATCTGTTCATCATGACAAGGCAGGAGATGGATTATGGAGGCAGTCTCAACTGAGTGCAGGATTATCGTATCAATGTCTTTCTGATACCAATCAATGGAACATCAATTTAGCCATTGGCGGAAGTTTTATGCAATGGTCATGGAATCCGGAATTGCTCACATGGGGTAATCAGTGGGATGGTTTTCTATTCAATGAATCAGCAAGTTCAGGTGAGTTTTTCGCGACGCAAAGTCATCATCTTGGAATACATGCGGGGATGGATCTGCGGCTCCATTGGAATGCTCGCACATTCTCGCAATTGAGTTGGGGTGGCTTTAATTTATGGTCCACCAAGATCGACATGGGTGGCAATCAATACCTGTGGTATCCCAGGTCTATCTTTCAGCAGACTACACGTTTCTCTGTTAGCTCGAATAACGCCGTTATCTTTCAATCGATTTGGATGATTCAGCAGCCATCGCGTTCAACAATGTTTTGGTTGAGAGATCAAGTTATCATGGATAACCGAGATTGGAATTGGTGGGGTTTCAATTTGGGAATTGGAGTGAGGACACATGATGCTTGCGTGATGCAGTTGGGTGGTTTTTATCGACAACATGAATTGGGATTGGCCTATGATATTAATCAATCGGATTTGAATTCCGCCACGCAAGGTAGAGGAGCATGGGAAGTCTATTATCGTTGGATTTGGAAGAAGCCAAAAATCCTCAATAAAAAACAGGTTTGTCCGGAGTTCTATTAACTATTTTAGCCGAATGATTGTTGTTGTATTTATTTTATCCACCTTTTTTCACTTACTGTATTGGATTACCAAGGGATTAACTCCCGAGACTTCTTGGGCATCTGCAGTGCACTTAGAGTTTAATCATGTTTTTGGTTGGTATACATTATTACAATTGATGGCCGCGGCCTCACTTTTTGCTGATACCATTATCCGTTGGGATGAATGGAAAGAAAAAGGTCAATCCAAAACTCGAATGACCTTTATGATTTTATGTGTTTTTGCTTGGATTTGCCAAGTCTTATTGGCCGTTGTTGATTTGTATACGGCAGGCGGATTGCAATAATGTTATCCTCCAACGGCATGTTTCAGATTCTCAATGGAGCTTTCCCAAAGCATCACACAATCTTTCTCATCCCCTTCCTCGCAGAAATCAGTAATATTCAGCGCTAGCTCTGAGGTCATTTCATCTATGGTGATTTTGAATTCGAAAAAAGTTTTTTCTTTTCCATCATCCATCCAATGAAAGCGGGTGTATTGATCTTTTTTAGATGAAACCAACTTGGCTGTTTTTTCCTCTCCTTCCCAAATGAAAGTGTATTCATCTCCCTTTATATTGACTTTGTCGGCAAACCAATCTTCGAAGCCACTGGGAGAACTGATGCAATTATATACAGTATGCGCTGAGGCATGAATAATGAATTCTAAGTTAATTTGCTTTTTGGCCATAATGAGTCTTTAGGTGTAGGGCAATAATAATCAATTTATTTTAATGTATTTAGGTAAATCTATTTTATTTGAAACTTTCTTATCTTGCCCTCATGAAAATTCATGGTACCGATACAATGATTCGATTTGGCGTTGTTGGATATGGTCATATCGGTAAACGACATGTTCAGTTGATTCAGCAATTGCCACAAGCAAAATTGATGGCTGTATGTGATACTCAATTTAATGAGGACGAATGCGGACTGCCCTTTTTTCAAAACCTTGACCGAATGTTGGAGGAGGTGGATATGGACATTGTGGTGATTGCGACTCCGCATTATTTGCACTTCGAACAGACCATGCAGATTTTAAGTAAAGGGTGTCATGTGTTGGTAGAAAAGCCAATGGCATTGAATACAACGGATGCACGGAAGATGGTGGAGTACGCTGAGGAAAAACAGTTAAAGTTGTGGGTGGTTAAACAAAATAGATATAACACACCCGTATTTGCCCTTGAGCATTTGATTAAGACTGGAAAGATGGGGGCGATTCATTTAGTGGAATGTCAGGTGCTTTGGAATCGTGTTCCAGCATATTATTCGAAGTCCAACTGGCGAGGAAGTTTATCCAAAGAAGGAGGAGCCTTGTTCACTCATGCAAGCCATTTTATCGACCTGATGGTGGATTGGTGTGGTCCAATTGTAGATGCCAGTGGATATTGTATTAAACGACAACAGAATATCGAAACAGAAGATGTGGGATGTGCCAATATTCAATTTCAGTCTGGAACGCTTGGAAGTATTCAATGGACTACTTTGGCTCATGAAAAGAATTTTGAAGGAAGCATCGCAGTGGTAGGAGAGAAGGGTACAGTTAAAATTGGAGGCCCATATTTGAATCAGTTTGACTATTGGAAAGTGGAGGGTTATCCCTTACCAGGTATTAATTGGGGAGAGGATGTAGAGGATGAACAAGGATTGTATCAAAGTTTTGGAAACAATCATGGAGTCGTCTACCAGGCGATAATGGCAGAATTGAGAACAGATAAAAAAATGGCGATCGATGGAAGAGATGGAGTTAAGAGCATTGAAGCCATTGAAATGATATACCAAAGAATTCAGCGCTTATCATGTTAACGGAAGTGGTCCTTGTCAATTTCAAATCTCCTCCATTTATTGGAATTGGAGGTCGAAGATGGGGCAAGATGACGAAGGCTTTATTGCGACAGGGAGTCAAGGTACATTTGGTCCGTGTTAATTGGGGACATCAAGATTCGCAGCAAGTACCTGACTGGATGAATCATCCGTTGTTGGTCGAGCATGTTGTACCTTGTCGTTTTCATTCGAAGGCTAGTTTATGGCATAAATGTGTGGAGACAACTCGTAAATGGAAAGCGAGTCTCCTAGGTGAATATTCCATTTACGACGAGGGCAGAGATTGTATTAGTGGTTTGACTAATACATTGTCAACCATCGTGAGTCAGGCTTCCATCGAGGCTTTCATCGTGACAGGTCCTCCTTTCAGTTGGATTGTGGAAGTGACCAATTGGGTCAGCGTTCATGCCAGAGAAGCGCGTATATGGGTCGATATCCGCGATCCTTGGTTGACGGCGAATAACTGGGGGATGTCGGCGCTTTCGAAACGACAAAGAAAATTGGAGCAGGCAAGATATGCAAGAGTCATGCAAGCGACGGATTATGTTTCGAGTCCTACTTTTTCTATACTCGAAGAGATGCCGCAATTGAAGGCAAATTGCAGAAAAATCCACTTTCCTCATTTTTTTGATTGGGAGGATTGGCACGCGTGCAATGGGTTGGAGATACGCGAGAAAACTTGGGTATATTCTGGACAGTTTTATGTTGGATTAGAAGATTATATATCTCGTTTGAGGGCGATTATCGAACAAGAGGGATTATCAGCGAAGTGGTATTTCTTCTCCAAGGATCATGACAAGTTTAATCATTTTTTAGGCGATTTACCTCAGGTAGTTATATCTCAAGATATTGGGGGCGAGGTTTACGCGAAGTTAGCTCAGGCTGAAGGATTGATTCTTTGTCTAGCAGATTACAACAAAGATTATTTCACCACCAAATATTATGACTATTTACCCAGCGGTAAGCCCATTCTTTACATTGGTCCTTTGGGGAAAGTGGCAATATCTTTAAGTCATGAAAAGCGGAATGGTATTAATCAATTACCAATGAAGGACAACTTTACCGCTTCGCCGGTTGTCTTTCAGTTACCTGAACCAAATGAGGTGGAAGAATTACAAAAGCAGTGTTTAGAAGCACGGTGTCAAACGTTTATTGAATTATTAAGTCAGCATGATGTATAAAAAATTATTTATTTCTTTCTTTTTATTGTTTCCGATAACCATTTGGAGTCAGTTGCAAGTTACTCCTGGAGTACCAGCGGCATCACTGGGAGGATCTGCTTTTGGAAATGGAATTACGATAGTCGGTGAACCCGTTATCAATTGTAATGTCAATCAATATGGTGTGTTTTCAAATGGCATGTCAACATCCTTGGGATTCAGCAGTGGATTAATCATGTCTTCCGGCAATGTAGCACAAGCTCCAGGGGCAGCATCGTCTTTTGCTTCCGCGTCTTACGGAGTCTCTACAACGGATCCACAATTGACAGCGATTACGCCCGGTGCAACCAATGATGTTTGTATCATCACCATTACCTTGGTTCCCCAATGCAATACATTGGCTTTGCGCTTTGTTTTTGGATCTGAAGAATATCCAGAATTTGTCGGCGGTACATTTAATGATGCATTTGGTTTCTTTGTTACAGGTCCCAATCCAGCAGGGGGAACCTATAATAATGTGAACGTGGCTCAATTACCAAACGGGACTCCTGTTTCGATTAATAATGTGAACCAAAATTTAAACAATACTTTTTACGTCAATAATGCATCCTCGTCAACGATCATTTATGATGGTGTGACCACCGTATTAACTCCAGTATTGGATGTCATTGCTTGTCAAGAATACACCTTTAAGTTGGCCATTGCAGATGCAGGCGACTTTTCATATGATTCTGCCATTTTTATTGATTTCATTTCATGTGCGACCAGCGTAGCTGCCGTAGATCCGGTAATAACACCCACTACATGTGGCGATGCCAGCGGTGGAGTAGATGTTTCAATCGTGAACGGTATAGGACCATTCATTACCTCTTGGGTGGGTATTCCTGGGAACTTCACTGATCATATCAATAATGTACCTGCTGGAAATTATAC
>CAZJCQ010000001.1:110103-116686 GCA_964544665.1 uncultured Chryseobacterium sp.
CGATACCGGTATGCCTTGTGCGGCCGCTTCTAATTTCACTTTCACAGTTCCGAATAATGGGGTCCCTGCAGCAACTCAGATTAGTTCGCCGGATAATATCATTTGCTTGGGAGAGAGTGTCTCTTTATCTGCCTCAGGAGCGGATACTTTTGTTTGGACAGATTCGAATGGAGCTCAACTTTCAACTCAAAGCGCCTTTGGTTCTGCTTTGACCAGTTCGCAATACATATATGCAACGGGAAGTACGATATGTAGTTCTGATCTGGACTCCATTTTCGTCCAGGTCAATCCAACACCTATTCCATCGCCAACTGCGAGTGTTTCCAATTGTGTGGGAGACTCGGTCTTCCTATATGCTAATTTACCATTTCCCGGTGATGTGACCTGGCTGGGACCTGGAGGATATTTCTCCAATTCCGTAAATCCTGTCATTACCCTCGCTACCGCAAGTACCGGTGGTACTTATTATGCTTCTGCCGGAGCCAATGGATGTTATTCCAATTTGATTCCGGTTACCGTGAATATAACCCCTACGCCGATTGCTAATCCTACTACGGGTGGAATTGTGTGCCAAGGTCAGTCGTTACTGTTAATCGGAAATGCGGGAATGGATATGTATCAATGGTCTGGACCCAACGGATTCGTCTCGTCTGTTGAAACTCCGGAAATTCCCAATGCGACAGCGAATGATCAAGGTAATTACACTTTAGTAGTGACCGATAATGGTTGCGTGTCGGCGCCAGCATCTGTTCAAGCTCAAATAACCCCCAATCCGACAGTAGTAGCATTGCCCGTGATACCGGTTTGTGATGGAGAGAACGTGTTGCTTGGTGCCAATTCAATTTCCGTTGCGACTTATCAATGGACAGGACCGAATGGTTTTACTTCATCGGAACAAAATCCAGTAATTACCGATGCAACGATGTCGGCTAACGGCACATACAGTGTAATTGCAACTGCAGCAAATTGTCCCTCTAGTGCCGCAATGGTGGATGTGGTGGTAAATCCAATTCCAACTGTAACAGCCACTTCCTCTATCTCTAACGGATGTGTTGGAGATAACTTTCAGCTGTTCGCTTCGGATTATTTAGGAGCAGATTATACATGGGTTGGTCCGGATGGATTTACTTCAACTTCACAAAATCCGGTGATTAACAACTCAAATACCATGGCATCAGGAACCTATTCCGTTACCATCGTTGCGAATAATTGTGATTCTCCCATTTCATCGACTGATGTTACCATAAATCCTATTCCTAGCTTCTCTTTGTCTTCCAATAGTCCATTATGTGCAGGTGAAGACTTGCAATTAAATTCGACTTCTTTTGCCAACGGGGATTTTGCCTGGACGGGCCCTCAGGCATTTGCTTCATCACAAGAAGATCCGACGTTGAATGGTGTAAATACACTGGCTTCTGGAGATTACAGCTTGGTGGTTTCAGCCAATGGATGTATCTCAGCGCCACAATCGATATCGGTGATGGTAAATCCCATTCCTATTGCCAATCCAACAAACTCTGGACCTATTTGTGAAGGAAGTTTTCTTCAATTTAATACCAATACTTCCAGTGGAATGACCTATTCATGGACAGGACCAGGTGGATTCGTTTCTTCATTATCAAATCCCAGTATTGCTTTATCTGACCTGAGTGATAATGGGACTTACTTTTTAACCATTACCCAAAATGGATGTGTATCCGATATCGCCTCAACGGAGGTTGTAGTTTGGGAAAACCCGGTGGTGTCCGCAACAGCGAGTCAAGATTCAATTTGTTGGGGTGAAAGCTTGACGCTTAGCGTGAGTGGAGTGGTGGATGCAGTTTGGCAACCAGGGGTGATACATAGCATTTCAACCAGTGTTTCTCCTTTGTCAACGACCACTTACACCGTCGTGGGTGCGGATGCCAATGGTTGTGGTGGTTCATCTTCGGTTCAAGTGGTGGTCATTCAACCTACCATCTCGGCCACGGCCTCTCCAGCTTCAGTGAATAATCCTGGTACGGTCGAAGGTTATTTGCCATTGCCGGTGGTGTTTAATGTTAATACCAATTGTAACAATTTTGTTTGGAATTTTGGTGACGGTTCTAGCAATCAGTTGGGAAGTCAAGCTACTTTGCAGCATGAACATGAATATCAGGAAGAAGATATTTACTATGCCGTTGTGGTAGGAAATCTATTTGGTTGTTTAGCATCGGATACGATTTTAGTCAATGCTTATGGGGTATCATCCATTGGTTGTTTGCAGGGCCTAGATAATTGTGGTTGGTATGAAATCCCCAATATTGTCACGCCAAATGGAGATCATTACAATGATGTATTTTGGGTTCCCAATGTTCACTTGAAAGAATTGGAGGTCCACATCTTTAATCGATGGGGAAGTGAGGTAGGCAATATTGTGACTCCGAATCACTATTGGGATGTACCTTTGGAAACCTGGGATCCTACGGATGTAGAGTCGGGTGTTTATTTTTACACTATAAAAGCATTGGGAAAGGACGGCAAAACATATATGCGTGACGGATCTTTCCAAGTAATTAAATAATCATGAAAAAAATATTATTCAGCTTACTGGCGATTTTTTTCCTTCAAAGCGAGACCTTGGCCACCCATATTTTTGGAGGTGATTTATCTTATGTTCATTTAGGAAACAATAGTTATCAGATTACTTTAATCGTATACCGCGATTGCGGTCCGTCAAATACCAATGGGACCGGTTTCGATGCCAATGCGGCTATTGGTATTTATAACAACGGAGGGGCAATTTATCAAACGATTTCTGTGCCTTTGAACAATGCCAATGTGAGTTTGGTTCCTATTACGCTCAATGATCCTTGTCTAGCGGTCCCCGTTGATTTATGTGTTGAAAAGGCCATTTATCAAACCACCGTAACGTTACCATTTTCGGCCGCTGGTTATGTCATCTCCTATCAACGTTGTTGTAGAAATAATAGCATTGATAATATTTCAAACCCGGCTAATTCAGGAATTACCTTAACAGCAACGGTTCCCGGAACGAACTTGGTTGCTGTGCAGAACTCAAGTCCCACCTTTAACTCACAACCACCGGTTGCTTTGTGTTTAGGTTCTAGTTTTGTTTATGATGCTTCTGCCACTGATATTGATGGAGATTCTTTGGTCTATTCCTTTTGCAATCCGTATTTGGGAGGAACTTCAACTGCACCAACACCCAATCCTCCGACAGCCCCCCCATATAACGCAGTTACTTGGGCTGCTGGATATTCAACTACTTATCCTATAGCGAGTAGTCCGGCTATGGTGGTTAATCCAACTACAGGTGTAATGACTGGAGTGGCGAACCAATTGGGAACCTACGCCATCGCCATTTGTGTTGAGGAATATCGAAATGGCGTTTTGATCAATACCATTCGACGCGATTATCAGTTCAATGTAGTATTGTGTGATCCTACTACTACTGCGGCTATTGGGTTGCCTTCAAACGTTTCGAACTGTGTAGGTTCAACCGTAAGTTTTACCAACAATTCAATCAATGCCAGCAATTATCATTGGGATTTTGGAGTGGCCAATTCGGATGCGGATACGTCTAATCTTTTTGAGCCTAGTTTTGTGTACGATACTCCAGGTAATTATACCATTACCTTAATTACCAATCCGGGTCTTGATTGCGCCGATACCACTACACTCAGTTATACAGCTTATCCTATTCCCAGCACTGTTCCGAATGTTATCGATCCTGTTTGTGCGGGTAGTAATGTGCAGCTGCAGACTTCTCTTTTTCCTGGTGTAACCTATCAATGGTTCGGTCCAGGATCCTTCTTCAGTACTGCTCAGAACCCAAATTTGAATAATGTAACGGCATCACAAGCGGGTACTTATTATGTGTCTGCTAATTTTCCAGGATGCTCTTCAGCATTAGGTTCGGTTGTGCTTACTGTAAATCCTATTCCGAATTCACAGCCGACCACGGGCGGTGCGGCTTGTGTCGGTGGAGATATTCAATTGAATGGTAATAATACACCCAACACCACTTATGAATGGCAAGGCCCATTGGGTTTTTCTTCAACAGATGCTGCGCCAATCTTAACAGGGGTGAATGCAAGTGTAGAGGGATATTATTTATTACAAATCACAAGCAATGGATGCGTTTCCGAGTGGGACTCTGTTTATGTTGATGTGCTAGCAGAACCCAGCACGGTAGCTGCATACAATGGACCATTGTGCAATGGTGATTCCTTGTTTTTAACCTGTGATCCAATTGCGGGGGCTACTTATCAATGGTCGGGACCAAATGGTTTCACCTCTACCAGTTTATCCCCTGTCATTCCCAATGCAAGCGTGAATGATCAAGGAGTGTACAGTGTAGTAGTTATCTCGGCCTCTTGTCCCTCTTTAGCCTCGAGTACCAATGTGGTTGTCAATCCCGTGCCTGTTGCCAGCGCTGGAGTAAGCAATGTATCCAATTGCGAGGGTAGTTCAGTGTCGTTAAGCAGTAATTTAATCACTGGTGCAAGTTACGAGTGGACAGGTCCAGGTGGATTTACAAGCAATCTATCGAATATTAATCTTAATAATATACAAATCAGCCAGCAAGGGAGTTATGAGTTGATTATCACCCAGAATGGCTGTTCTTCTGCACCATCTGCAGTGAGCTTTCAGGTTTTCGAAATTCCCACTGGAAGCATACAACAGAATTCACCCATTTGTGAAGGGGAGGCATTAACATTATCAGCGATCAATAATACAGGGTCATCGAATAATGTTTGTGATGCAGCTGGAAATTTGATTATTTATTCTAATTACGATGGAGGAATTTTGGATATCAATATAGACGAAAATATTCCGAATTTAAAAGTAGGAATCTGTACCTATGAGCCCATTATCGTGAATTTCGTTGGCCCATACGTAGCAAATATCACACAGGTTGTGTATGCAGGGTTTAATTCAACGCAGAATAATAATAATTGCGCATTAGGCAATTACCCGACGGCCATTAATGGTGTTAATCCAGGTCTTGTTTCGATATTATCGAATCCACAAGTGGGATATACACCAGCTCATGGAAATGGAAGTGGGCCATGGGGCGGAGGCATGATCGGAGCAAGTGGACAATGTGATACAACAGTGAGTGCAGGAGGAGTGAATACGCCAGATGAAATCGTGTATTATTTTGAGAATACCTTGAATGCAAATCTTTATTTCCATTGGACACAATATGGTTGTTGGTTAAATCAAACTAAGAACATAAGTGAACATGGTAATTGTTGTATATCTTTCCAAAACAATGGATCTGCGGCCTATACTTGGAATATCCCAGGTGTTGGTGAAATTACCGGAAATGCTTGGAACAATCCAGTATCAAGTTTATCAAATGACGGTCAGGCTTCATTGATCATCGAGCAAAATGGATGCGTATCGGCTCCGATAATGGCCGATATTCAAATCAACCCTATACCGAATGTAACCATCCAACAAGTGGATGATTATTGCGAGGGAGAGACGGTATCTTTGGATGCGATTTCAACAGTCGCCGGAAGCAGTATCGTTTGGACCGGTCCGGGTGGAGTCATAAACAACGTCGATCCATTTATCATCAACAATGCGCAAGTAAATCAATCGGGTAATTATTCGGCGGTGGCTACTGCAGCGGGTTGTGTCTCACAGCCCCTTAATCTTACATTGGCGGTGCACCCGTTGCCCAATGTTCAAATTATAGTGGCAGACTCAACTATTTGTGAAGGTCAAGTCATCGTGCTGAATGCTTCTGGAGCACAAAGCTACGTTTGGAATGGAAATACAGCCGGTTCGAGTTTGAGCTATCAAAGCAATGTCAGCTCATTGGTAACATTGGCGGGTGTAGATGAGTTCGGCTGCACTAATGTAGATCAGCAAAATATGATCATTCATCATCCAAGCATTAACATCTATCAGGCGGCACCTCAGCATCCTGAGACTGCCGGAATTTTGGGAGGTTACTATCCCTTGCTTACGCAATTCATGGCCAATGGCAATGCGGATAGCTATTTATGGGACTTTGGCGATACGACTTCAACACTGTTTACCAATATGCCAGATACGATTTATCATATATACGAGCATCCTGGAATGTTTTTATTGATAGCCACTGCAGAAATCGATGGATGTTTTGCCTCGGATAGTATTTGGATTGAAACATTTTCAGAGTCATTACTCGGTTGTGATGAAAGTATTGAAAATTGTCCAGAGGGTGAAATCCCTTCGATGATTACTCCCAATGGAGATGGATACAACGATTATTTTTGGATTCCGAATCGATTCATGCAATCCTGGGAGGTCAAGATATTTAATCGGTGGGGAACGCTGCTGTTTACAATAGATACGCCTAATCAGGAACGTATGGTTCCAGTTCAATACTGGGATCCTAAAGATGTGAATGGGGGTGTCTATTATTACACCTATCAAGGAAAAGGAATAGATTATATCGATTATCAAGGTCAAGGATATTTTCAAGTAGTGAAATAATTTGGTAGAATGGAACAGAGTGCCTATCTTTGCACTCCTAATTTTTAAAACTTATAAACAAAATGAATCGTTACGAAACTGTTTTCATTATGACTCCCGTGTTGTC
>CAZJCQ010000002.1:0-114902 GCA_964544665.1 uncultured Chryseobacterium sp.
CATCTCAAAGATGCCAAAAGTTACCATAGACGGAGTGAGCATAGAGGTACCGAACGGAACCACCATTTTGGAAGCTGCCAGAATGATAGGTCCTGAAGTAGCGCCCCCTACCATGTGTTATTACTCCAAATTGAAAACCAGCGGAGGTTACTGCAGAACTTGCTTGGTAAAAGTTACCCAAGGTTCTGAGAAAGATCCTCGCCCAATGCCAAAACCTGTGGCCTCTTGCAGAACACAAGTAATGGACGGAATGGTGGTAGAAAATAATACCTCTGCAGAAATCCATGAAGCGCGCGCTGGAGTGGTTGAGTTTTTATTGGCAAACCATCCTTTGGATTGTCCTGTTTGTGATCAAGCTGGAGAATGTCACTTGCAAGATTTAGGATACGAACACGGAAAATCTGAAACTCGTTTCGAATTTCCAAGAAGAGAATTTGAAAGAAAAGACATCGGAGACAAGATTCAATTGCACATGAACCGTTGTATTTTATGCTACCGTTGCGTAAAAACAGCCGACCAAGTAACCGATGGCCGTGTGCATGGCGTCATTAATCGTGGAGAAGTAGCTGAAATATCAACCTACATCGAGAATTCCATCGATAACGATTTTTCAGGAAACGTTATTGATGTTTGTCCTGTGGGGGCTTTGACCGATAAGACCTTCCGTTTCCAAAGCCGTGTTTGGTTTACCAAGCCGGTAGATGCTCATCGTAACTGCGACAAATGTTGCGGTCATGTGAGACTTTGGTATAAAGGTGACGATGTTTTGCGCGTTACCGCTCGCAAAGACCAATGGGGCGAGGTAGAAAACCATGATGGAAAAACGGGCTGGATTTGTAATACATGCCGTTTCGATAAGAAAAATACCGCTGATTGGGTGATCGATGGGCCTTCAAAAGTGAGTCGTCACTCCGTCATATCGGCCAATCATTACAACAGCTTAAAAGCACTCAAAGCAACGGTTGATAAACAACGTGCTGCCCTACCCCATGGTGAAAAAGTAAATTTGGGACAAGGTGCATTGGATCCTAACAATGAAAGTAAATAAGCCATGACAGATAGCATGTTGATATACAAAGTAATTTTATGCGTGTTGGTTTTTGCCATTTCATTGGGCGCAGCCGCCTATATGACGTGGGGAGAAAGAAAGCTCGCCGCTTGGTTGCAAGATCGCGTGGGTCCCAACAGAGCGGGTCCATTGGGATTGCTTCAACCCATCGCCGATGGTTTGAAGATGATTTTCAAAGAAGAAATGATCCCCACCCATTCCAATCGCTGGTTGTTTGTTTTTGGTCCCTCTTTTTTCATGCTTTGTGCTTGTATGACCGGAGTGGTCATTCCATGGGGCGCTGGATGGATGGCCGGTGATACCGTTTACCCGATGCAGGTTACCGACATCAATATCGGTTTATTGTATTTGTTGGGTGTGGTTTCGATTGGAGTGTATGGAGTAATGGTCGGTGGTTGGGCTTCCAACAACAAATACAGTCTGCTCGGTGCTTTGCGTGCATCTTCCCAAATGATTTCTTATGAAGTCGCTATGGGATTGGCACTCATTGCCTTGGTGATGATGACTGGTACCTTGAGTTTAAAAGAAATTGTGGCTCAACAAGATGAAGGATTGGCCTACGTCGTGTATCAACCTCTTGGATTTATCATCTTCATTATTTGTGCTTTCGCTGAAACCAACCGCGCACCCTTTGATTTACCAGAGTGCGAATCCGAGTTGGTGGGAGGATATCACACCGAATATTCGTCGATGAAGTTGGGATTCTTTTTGTTTGCGGAGTACATCAATATGTTCATCAGTTCGGCGATCATGGCTTCATTGTACTTTGGAGGTTATAATTTCCCCTTCCAACACGAGTTGGGCTTAAGTGGAAATGCGTTGACCATTCTTCAAACAGCCTTCTTCTTTGGAAAAATCTTCATCTTTATTTTCATCTTCATGTGGGTGCGTTGGACCTTGCCTCGTTTCCGATATGACCAATTGATGAATTTAGGATGGAAAGTGTTGTTGCCATTGGCGATTGCCAATATCATCATCACTGGATTTGTAATGTTATTTTTAGGAAAATTAGGATAAGATGATGTCATTAAGCAACAGAGCGGTACCCGTAGCGAAAAAGGAATTGACTTTTTCTGAGCGTCTTTACTTTCCTGCCATTTTGAAAGGAATGTTGATTACGCTTTCCCATCTTTTCAAAAGAAAAGCCACCATTAAATATCCCGATCAAGAGCGCGAGCTCTCTGCAGTGTATCGCGGACAACATGTTTTGAAACGCGACGAGGCCGGAGCGGAAAGATGCACCGCCTGCGGCTTGTGTGCAGTGGCTTGCCCAGCAGAGGCCATTACGATGGAATCAGCAGAAAGACAAAAAGGAGAAGAATCATTGTACCGAGAGGAGAAGTATGCCAAGATTTATGAAATCAACATGTTGCGTTGCATCTTCTGCGGATTGTGTGAAGAAGCTTGTCCCAAAGAGGCCATCTTCTTAACCGATCGCATTGTGCCGAGCAGCTTTACCCGTGGCGAGGAGATTTTTGGTAAAGAAACGTTGGTAGAGAGCATTGAAAATCGTGTGGATGTTACCAAAAGACAAACTCCTCAAGTTCTCGCTTTCAAGCAAGACAAGAAGCATTATCACAATCAAACTTTTTTAGACAAGAAGAAATAATATGCTAACAGAATATGCCTTTTGGCTTCTCTCCTTTATCGCCGTTTTCAGCGGAATTGCTGTCATCATCAGCAAGAATCCGGTGTACAGCGTTTTGTATTTGATCATGACCTTTTTCTCCATAGCCGGTCATTACTTTTTAATGAACGCACAATTCCTAGCAGCTGTGCACATCATCGTATACGCTGGAGCCATCATGGTCCTTTTCCTATATGTCATTATGATGTTGAACTTAAACAATATGGAAACAGAAAAACGGCATAATATCATCAAGTTGTTGGCGGTATCTGCTGCGGGTCTGTTATTATTGGTACTATCAGGAGCCGTGCAAAAAGCAGACGAAATTGCTGTTTCTGGTAAAGTAGGCGCAGCAGGTATGGTGGAAAATTTGGGCATCGCTCTTTACCGCAACTATTTACTTCCTTTTGAATTGGCTTCTGTACTTTTCCTCGCGGCGATGGTCGGAGCGGTGTATTTGTCCAAGAAAAACTTAAACGAAACCCAATCAGCTTAATATGCAAGTGCTTCCTAATATTACCATTGAACATTATCTCGGCTTAAGTGCAGTCCTATTCTGCTTGGGGCTATTTGGCATGATGTTCAGAAAAAACGCGATCATCATTTTTATGTGTGTCGAATTGATGTTGAACGCTGTTAACCTTGCATTGGTGGCTTTCTCTAAAATTCATGGTGACACCGATGGGCAAATATTTGTATTCTTCATTATGGTAGTAGCTGCGGCTGAAGTAGCGGTGGGTTTGGCCATTTTGATGATGTTATACAGAAACATGCACACAACAGATACAGATGAACTTAACTCATTGAAAGGATAAATCATGGAAAAATTAGTCAGTCTCATTCCCTTGTTTCCATTGATTGGATTTTTATTCATCACCTTCTTTGGAAAGAATTTAAGTAAAAATGCAGCCGGAGCTTTGGCAACGTCGATGATTGGAATATCTTTTATCCTTGCGATTCTAGTATTCACTACTCAATTGCATGGCGCCCATCCCGTGATGGTAAAAGTGTTGGATTGGATCCATGTAGGAAGTTTTCATGTAGATATTTCATTTGTAGTAGATCCGCTGAGCACGCTCTATGTGCTATTTATAACGGGAGTTGGTTCATTGATCCACCTCTACTCTATCGGCTATATGCACGAAGACGAAGGGTTTCACCGATTCATGTCGTATTTGAATCTCTTTGTTTTCTTTATGCTTTTATTGGTGTTGGGAGATAACTTGCTTTTACTCTTTGTGGGTTGGGAAGGCGTTGGAGTTTGCTCTTTCATGTTGATTGGATTCTGGTATAAAGATCACGCCAACAATGACGCTGCTAAGAAGGCGTTCGTGATGAATCGTGTGGGAGATTTAGGATTATTATTAGGAATGGCTTTGATATTCATACAATGTGGCTCTTTGAGGTATGAAGATTTATTCATCAACGGTAGCGGTATTGCAAGTCTTGGAAAGTACACCACGCTCGCCGCAATTCTTTTGTTTATAGGAGCCATGGGTAAGTCGGCTCAGTTTCCTCTTCACACTTGGTTACCGGATGCCATGGCCGGACCTACTCCAGTCTCTGCTTTGATTCACGCTGCTACCATGGTGACGGCCGGTATTTACTTGGTAGCTCGTTGTAGTGATTTATACGCGATGTCGGAAATCGCTAGTTCTGTGGTTACTTGGGCTGGAGTGATTACTGCTATTTTAGGAGCCAGTATAGCCTTGACCCAAAATGATATTAAAAAAGTATTGGCCTACTCCACTGTCAGTCAATTGGGATTTATGTTTGCGGCTTTAGGAATGGGCGCTTATACCATTGCTGTATTTCACGTAGTGACACATGCCTTCTTCAAAGCGTTGTTGTTCCTTGGTTCTGGATCGGTCATTCATGCGATGGGAGGTGAGCAAGACATTCGCAGAATGGGTGGCTTGAAAGGTCATATGAAAACAACGTATTGGACTTTCTTAGTCGGAACAATTGCTATAGCTGGAATTTTCCCCTTTGCCGGTTTCTTTTCAAAAGATCAAATCTTAGCACATGCGTTAGAAAACAATATGCCCGTCTTCGTCTTATTAATGTTAGCGGCGGCTGGTACTGCCTTTTATATGTTCAGAATGTTCTATTTGACTTTTCATGGTGATTTTAGAGGTACGCATGAACAAGAGCATCATTTGCATGAGTCGCCCGCTGTCATGACCTTGCCATTGATCGTGTTAGCCATTGCTTCCACCGTTGGAGGATTTATCGGATTTCCTCATGCCATTGGAGAAACCATTCATTTTCATCATTGGTTAGACCATTTCCTAGATGGCACTTTGATCCTTGCTCATTCCCACATGGATGTTTATACAGAAGTGATCTTGGCTATTATCGCGATGGCTGTAGCAGGTGGTATGATTTATTATGCTTATTCCACTTATATACTCAAGGGTACACTTGCTTTAGAGGACGATGAAATTCCATCCGGGCTGCATCGCCTTCTATGGAAGAAATATGGATTTGATGAGTTATATGAAAATTTATTCCGCCGCCCCATTGATAATATAAGTCATGGTATTCAACATTGGGTAGAAGATAAAGCCCTAATGATGACGGTCGATGGTACGGGTAGTGCTACCAAGGAAATTGGAAATTGGTTGAAGGGATGGCACAATGGCCAGATATTGACTTACCTCATTGCCATTGTTGTTGGTTTAATTGCTATCCTTTATTTTATTTAAGACATTATGATTGCACTTTCAATATTTATTTTGCCTTTAATCGCTGGAATGTTGTTACTCAACAGTCCATCTTTACCCGCTAAAAAGATTACTTCAATCATTGGTCTGGCCATGACCCTGCTTGTTGTCGCATCTTGGGTTCGACTTGCCTATGGGGTAACGGAAGAGTTTCAACTACCACTGATTAGCAAAATTGGTTTCCATGCTCATTTTTTGTTGAGTGGACCGGCTATGACCATGGCGCTCTTAACTTCTCTTGCCGCTTTTTTGATTCCGATTACGACTTTCAAAAGAGAAGTTGAAGCCGCTCATCGTTATTTCGGATGGATGTTGATCATGATCGGTGCCATGATGGGTGCCTTTATTACGACCAATGCATTGTTTTTCTATTTATGCTATGAATTGGCTTTAATACCTATTTTCTTTATGATGTTAATATGGGGAAATGGCCAGCATTTGAATAAAGTAATTACTCGATTTTTTCTATACACGCTATTCGGCTCTTTGTTTATGCTATTGTCCATGTTATACATACAAAGCACCATGGATGTTGCCTCTTTTCAAATGGAGGACATGATCAAAGCAGCTAATGCCCTCAGTTCAACAGAACAGGGTTGGATATTTGCTGGTTTTTTCATCGCCTTTGCCGTGAAAATGCCCATCTTCCCTTTTCATTCATGGCAGCCAAGTACTTACGATCACTCCCCTATTCAAGGCACCATGTTGTTGGCTGCGGTAATGTTAAAAATGGCCACTTTTGGATTGGCCTATTGGGTGTTACCCATGGTTCCACAAGGTATAGCGGATCATGGTCAATGGGCAATCGTTTTATCTGTAATCAGTGTTATATACGCCTCTTTAATGGCCATTAATCAAAAGCGATACAAACTCCTCATCGCCTATTCTTCAGTGGCACACGTTGGTATGATTTCGGCCGGATTATTATCCAATACGGATCAAGGAACCATCGGTGGTTATTTTGAGATGTTTTCGCATGGCTTGTTGGCCATCGCGCTCTTCGCGGTTTTTGCAATCATCGAGCAGCGTGTGGGACATGATAAGATGGGTGAGATGGGAGGAATCAGAACCGCTAATCCAACTTTTGCGTTCTTATTCTTCATCCTCGTAATGGGATCGGTCGCTTTGCCGTTTACCTCTGGTTTCGTTGGAGAATTTTTATTGATTCAAGGGCTTGCTCATACCAGTATATTGTGGGCGGGAATCGCAGGTTTATCGGTCATTCTTGGTGCCGCCTACATGCTCAGAGGATTTCAAAAAATGATGCTGGGAAATGGAAGTACATCTTTCGAAACGCTAAGCACTGCGGAATGTTGGTTACTCGGTGGATTGGTTGCTGCCGTCATTATCCTTGGAATTTATCCAGCTCCTTTGTTAAATTTAATTCAAATGACTTTTTAATCGGCTTTTGCTATGACCATATTATTAATTTCCTCTTTACTAGGCGTATTTCTTTTAGCGCTAGAAATATTAAAGCTTCGTTCATTCATGTTGCCCATAATCGTAATGTCGATGCTTGGAATTCTAGCAGGAACGGTCATTGATTGGGGAATTTCTGAAAACATCATGCAGCAAAACATGATGATGAATGATGCTTATGCATTGCGTTCCATTGCAATCCTAACCATCCTTGCATTGGGATGGTTTTTAACCCAGCGTAAAGCCATAGAGGAAACGGGTAATAGTGCCGATTTATATGCGCTATTGGCTTTTAGTTTTTGCGGCGCATTATTAATGACCAATTTTACCAATATGGTTATGTTATTCTTAGCCATCGAAATTCTGAGCATTCCTTTGTATGTATTGGCCGCTAGTGATCGCCGCAGTAAAGCAAGCAATGAGTCGGGATTCAAATATTTTATTTTAGGTTCCACCGCCTCTGCCATTTTGTTATTTGGAATTACATTGATCTATGGTGTAACGGGTACTTTCGATTTATACGCAATTCATGATTTCATCGCTCAAAATCAAACCTCCACTCTTTTAATGACCGGTATTGCGATGATATTGGTGGGATTTGGTTTTAAAATATCGGCAGCTCCATTTCATTTTTGGGCGCCCGATGTTTATCAAGGTGCTCCCACACCCATCACCGGTTGGATGGCGACTGTTGTTAAAGGCGCTGCCATTTTAGGAATGTATCGTTTATTCAAAGGGGCATTTGATGGAGCCATGCCTTCCTTGCATGGCGTAATTGCTTTGTTGGTTGCATTAAGTTTAATCATTGCAAATGGAATGGCTGCTATTCAACAAAATGTGAAACGCATGTTGGCTTATTCCGGGATTTCTCACGCAGGATTTATGCTCGCTTCCCTCTTGCTTACTTCCTTTGATCCCACTGCCATTTTCTTTTATGTCCTTTCTTATGGTGCTGCCTCACTATTGGCATTTGTCATTTTACACAACCTTGGAAAGGAATACGGAGAGGACTTGTCCGTATTTAATGGATTCGGTCAAAGACACCCGATGAGTGCTGCATTATTGAGCATCGCTCTTTTATCCATGGCAGGAATTCCACCACTAGCCGGTTTCTTCGGAAAATACTTTATTATTCAAGGGATTATTCAAAACTATACTTGGCTTGCCGTAATCATGATTCTCACCTCCGTTGTGGGTATGTATTATTATCTGAAAGTTATCATGGCCATGTACAAAAAAGCAGAGAGCCCTGTTTCGTTAGTCGAGCATAATAAATGGCTGCTTTCCTTTTTTGCAATCGCTTTGGTGACCTTGTTTATGGCTATTCAATGGTTGTAATTATCGCAAGATCGTAATCTGTCCTTGAATCACTTCTAAATTTCCACTTAGGAAATCTACTACAGAACGGTAGGTATACACGCCATCGTTGGCATAGTGTGTTCCTCCCACGACATCGCCCATCCAATATTCATTTGGGTTTTCAGAATGAAACACCACTTGCCCCCATCGATCAAAAATATCGATTTGATAAGTCTTATAATTATTCAACTCAGGTCGCCAAGCATCATTAATTCCATCTTGATTCGGAGTGAATGAATTGGGATAATATGCGTAATCGCTACAATCATTCATCAAAATGGAAAAAGAGGCAGTAAAGGAACCGCATTCATTAAACAACTGAACCCAATATTGTCCGGTGGAATCAATCGATTGTGTCCATGTTGTATCATTGTTCCACCACACCAATGAATCAGCCTCAGATTCTTCGGCATCAAAAAGTGCGACCTCTCCATTGCAATAGGTATAGGTCCCGGTCCATGGCAATGTGGGTCCTGAAGAAAATTGTACATTGATCTCATCGGAAACTATACAAACACCATCTGAGTAGGACGACACGTAATTACCTGCTTGCCCAATTTGAATGCCCATGGTTTGAGGTCCTCCATTCCAAGAGCATAAAACCGGAGTATTGATGGACAAGACTTCTCCACTGCATAATAATGTATCATTGCCCACATCTAATACGGGAGGGGTAACAACTGTTATATAAGCACTATCCTCTATCCAGCAACCTTGCAGTTGTATGGTAGCTGACCAATATCCAGGTCCTGTGGGTTGAGAAGTTGTTCCAACTTGTCCATTTTCCCATTGAACAGGGAGACTGGTACTGTATATCAAAGGTTGATTAGCACATTCCGTAGTATCATTCCCCAAATTCCATGGTTGAACGGCAATCAACGTTACCTGCACATTATCGGTTACTGTGCACCCATTGGCCATGGCGGTGACTTGATAGTTCCCCGCCGCTGAAACCGTATAATCAGGCGTGGTTGGTCCATTGGTCCATTCCACCGAAGTAAATTCACCCGTAGCCGTTAAAGTAGCAGATTCACCTGGACATAATTGAACATCCGATCCCGCATTTACCGAAAGATTGGCGGCTTCAATGGTAAAATCATAGGTGCCTGTCGCTGGATTGGTGCATGCATCGGTCAAGTAACCCGCAGTAGAAGTTAAGGTAAGTTGATAATCTCCAGGAGGCAAAGTCATCACCGCCGTTTGTAAAATGATGGTTTCATCTGCCACTGCCGTCGCGTTTTGAGGAGCCGCACTGGTGATGGTCACATTGCCATTGGGTCCGGATAATGCAAAATCATTCACCGAAATACTGCTCGATTGAATGGGTTCATCAAAAATCACTTGTATTCCACCTTGATTGCATACGGTAGAAACGATATTTAAGCTGGGGGGAACATTGTCATATAAGGCAGCACTGGATTGACCAAAATCAATACTATAACCATCAAAACTCTGACTCCAATTCATTACACACAGTGCAAACGTCTGCCCGACCACCACATTTAAATCTGCATTAAACGGAGGTCCATTTAAATCACCTGGACCATTACTATTTCCCGATCCACCATTCGCACTTGAGATACCGGTAGGTCCATTGGAACCAAAGGATCCGTAAGAATTACAACTTACAACGGGTGCGTTCACTCCAATACCTGCGCAACCCGTATTGGTAATTTCAAACAAGCCCCAATCATAATCGTCCGCATCATTATTCGGATCAATAACAAAACCCAAAGTACCAGGGGTTTGCACAGTAAAGACATACCACATACTCGCAAACTCTCCCGTATTACAATCTCCCGTGTATTCATAGGTATTTCCAGTGGTTAAAGAGGCACTGGTTTCAGAATAAAAATCATTACACAACGGTATTGCACTGGTACAATCACCTTGACCGCTCGCCAATAATGAAAATAGCATCGCGGCAAAGAGTATGGATATGTTGTGTATTCTATTCATCGTCAAGGCATTCGAATGTACAATAAATCCTTAATATTGTGTCATGAATTGGCTAAAAAAAATATTGATTTTATTCGTTCTTCTGCTGTTGGTGATTGGGACCATCATTACGATCTATCTCTATCAAACTAGACCGCAATATGAAGGTGAAGTTGCATTACAATGTGTTAAAACTCCGGTACAGGTGTCTTTTGATGACAATGGAATACCGCATATTCAAGCAGCAAACAAATTAGATCTAATGAGAGCTTTTGGCTATATCCATGCCCAAGATCGATTATTTCAAATGGAGTTAATGCGACACGTTGGAGGAGGTATCTTGTCAGAGATGGTGGGACATGATGGATTGAAGGCTGATCTTTTGTTTCGAACCATTGGGCTTCCTCAATATGCAAAAAGAAGAGCCGCCGATCTGGCAGCACATGCAGACAGCGCTTATGTTCAAGAATTATATGCCTATCTTGAAGGTGTCAATGAATTCGCTCAATTGGGGCCTACTCCACCTGAATTTAAATTACTCGGCTTAGATCGGCACACGTATACACTGGAAGATGTGTTTTATATCGTGGGTGCATTGGGTTACAATTTTAGCAATGCGCCCAAGACCGAACCCGTCATGGACTTTATTGCCAAAAATTATGGCGATCGATATTTACAAGACTTGGCCATTTTTCATGATTCCATGGAAACCAAAATTCCCAACACCAAGGATCACCTCCCTTATCCCGGAACTTCATCCATACTTGATTTTGCAGAATTATCAACCGAAGTTGAAGCCCTATTGCCTGTGGCTCCTATGACTGGATCGAATGCTTGGGCAATTGATGCTACTCGATCAAAAAGTAAGCACCCGCTTTTTTGCAATGACACCCATATCGGTTACATGCTGCCTCAAACTTGGTACGAGGCCTACCTTACTTGTCCCGATTTTGAAATATATGGTCATTTTTTAGCAGGAGTTCCATTTGCTTTGATTGGAAGAAATACTGATTTGGCTTGGGGTGTAACGATGTTGCTCAATGACGATATGGATTATTTCAATGAAAAATTGGATCCTCAAAATCCCAATCAAATCATCATAGGGAAACAAAGTTATCCCATTGAAAAATGGGAAGAAGTCATCCATATCAAAGGTCAACTGGATACGACCATTGTATTACAGCAAACCGTTCATGGCCCGATCATCAATGCCCTTCATCCCAAAGAGCGTTGGGAACATCCCATCTCATTACATTGGACTTATACCCAGCGAGAAGCGGACCCTGTTTGGGGATTTTGGAAAATGAATCAAGCCAAGGATATGACCAATTTTCAAAATGGACTGAAGCAAGTTCACTCTCCTGGAATCAGTGTGAATTATGCGGATGCTCGAGGGAATATTGCTTGGTTCTCTACAGCCCATCTAAAAAAACGCCCAGGAGATTGGAATCCATGGACGATTTTAGATGGTACAGATATCCGTTCTATAAATTGGGAATACTTTGACTTTAAAGACAACCCACATTCTATTAATCCCGCAGAGCATTATGTTTACTCCGCTAATGATTGGCCGGGACCTATCCCCACAGACACGGGTCTTTATTGGTATCCGGGCTATTATAAACCCCAGTATCGAGCAGATCGTATCAACGCGCTCATCCAAAGTCAAGAAATGTGGGATGTCGATGGAATGAAGTCGATTCATAATGATGTCACCAATCCGATGGACGAAAAAGTATGGCGAGAAATGTTAAAATTTTGTCCCCCTCATCTTTCGGCCTTGTTATCCGAAGAAACAAAAAATTGGAAAGGTCAATATTTACCTGAATTGACAGGTCCTTCATTATTCAATACCCTACTCTATTTTAGTCTAAGAATGGCCTTGCAAGATGAAATGGGACCTCAACGTTTTGAATTGTTCTTGAGCAATCATCAAATGCAAAGGGCTTATGGTAAATTGCCGTTTATCGATGATTCACCATGGTGGGATGATGTGCGCACCACCGCCAAGGAGACACGTCAACAAATCTTCGAGCAAGCTTGGCAAAGCGCCATTCAAATATTACAAAAGGAGTATGGCAAGCAAGAAAGTGATTGGATTTGGGCTAATACCGCATCTTTGCAAATTCAACATCCTTTAGGTAAAGTTGCAGTTTTGGCGCCTCTGCTTAATTTGAAAAAGCACGAAATATTTGGCGGCAATGAAACCATTCATCAAAGCGGATTTTATTTGGACTCAACGGCTCATTTCAAAGTTTTCTTCGGTTCTCAAATGCGAATCATTGTGGATTTCAATGACGTACGCCATGGATACAACATAACACCATCCGGACAAAGTGGACATTTTTTAAGTCCTTATTATGATGACCAAGCAGAGGATTACCATCATCAACAATTTAGAATACAAACCATGGAAATGGGACCATTTGAACATGGCCATCAGTTGAAATTGACTCCGGTTCAAAAGAATTGAATAAAATTAGATTAAAACAAAAAAGAAAGCCTATTTTTGCCAATCGACCTTTTGGTAAATGGAGATGGTAGAAAACGAAATAAAAAGTGTTTCCAAAAAAGACAAAGTGCTGTATGACTATCAGCAAAAGTCACTGGATAAGATTTTTGATCGTATTCAAAAGTTTCCCAAATCCTATAACCTCTGTTTTCAATTGCCTACTGGTGGCGGTAAGACGGTGATCTTCTCCGAAATAGCCCGACGATACATCAAAGAGGTAGGTAAAAAAGTGATGATCTTGACTCACCGAGTCGAATTACTTGCTCAAACATCCCGTGTGTTAGATGATTTTAATGTGAGGAATAAAATCATTGTGAGCAAGGTCAAAACATTAGAAGTAGATGATGATCACGACTGCTTTGTTGCCATGGTCGAAACCCTGAATAATCGACTGCGTGATGAGAAGATGTCCTTTGAAGATTTAGGATTGGTGATTGTGGATGAAGCGCACTATAATTCATTTCGAAAATTATTCAAGTGGTTCGAAGATCAAATCATTTTAGGCGTTACGGCTACTCCTTTAAGCAGCAATATATTGTTGCCGCTCAATGAGAATTATGATGAGTTGCTAGTGGGGGAAAGTATTTCAAGTCTTGTAGAGCAACGATATTTGGCAAAAGCAGAAACATACAGCTATGACGTCAGTCTTCACTCCCTTAAAATGGGCATCAATGGAGACTATACTGTGTCAAGCTCGGAAAAGCTTTATGGCAATATTTTCATGCAAGAAAAATTGTTATACGCCTACGAGCAAGTAGCAAAGGGAACCAAAACGTTAATCTTTAATAATGGTATTAACACCTCGAAGCAAGTGTACATGATGTTTCGAGAGGCCGGTTATGATATTCGACATTTAGATAATACCAATAACGAACAAGAACGAAAGGAAATATTGCAATGGTTTCATGAAACTCCTCATGCTGTATTGACATCGGTATCCATCTTAACCACTGGATTTGATGAGCCAACAGTAGAAACCATCATTATTAATAGAGCTACCAAATCATTAACATTGTATCATCAAATGATTGGCCGCGGTTCACGATTGATTCCTGGAAAAGATAAATTCAACGTTATCGACCTTGGAAATAACGCCAAGCGATTTGGCTTGTGGGAATCCTATATTGATTGGCAAGAGATTTTTGCTCACCCCAATGCTTTCATTGAGAGTATCATTTCGGATGAAACCATGGAGAGAGAGACTAAATACGAAATGACTCCAGAGGTGCGCGACCGATTTAAAAAATCACCTGTAATTGACTTTGATATCAAGGAACATTATCTGAAAATCATGAAGAATGGAGGTAAAGCAAAAGATGTTTTAGATATTTCGATTGATCAACATGCCACCATTGTCATGGAAAATGCGGAAGATGTATTTGACGCATTGGATTTGGTGAAGATTTTGGAAATAGACGTAAAGAGTCGCGTTAAACATTTTAGTTACTGCATTTCCAAGAGTACTGAGAACTATAGAGACTGGTTGAAAAACGAATACATGCGTAAATTAAATTTGATTATTCGTAATCGTTATTCAGGAGAATTATGAAAGTAAAGACAGAAAATATTTTTCAAATAACAGAAATCAATGCATCGCGATCGGCTGTCTATGCGGCATTGGTAGATTACAAAACATTTTTTGCGATTACGGGGTTACATGCTCAATTCAAGGCTGAGAAAGGAAGTTTTTTTGAAAGTGACAATAAAAAAGTAAGCGGATATTTCTTGGCTTTTGAAGAAAATGAATACATCGTAATGACGTGGCGTCATCAGTATTTCTTTAGGGGAATACACACCATCGTTCATATCGAATTAACGGACATGGAGAACGGTGGAACGCGTATTCATTTTAATCACATTGGAGTTCCGGAAGAGCATGCCGGCTGGTTGACCAAACACTGGAAAAGTGAAGTTTGGGCAATGTTTCAGGCTCATTTTTCGTCTTTAAATATTTAAAAAACAATGATTCCATTAAAACAAAATATTTTTTCCGGCCTACTGGTATTCTTGGTCGCTCTTCCCTTGTGTTTGGGTATTGCGTTAGGGTCAGGTGCACCGGCTTTTGCAGGTCTTATTGCCGGCATTGTCGGAGGAATTGTTGTTGGATTTATCAGCGCATCACCTCTCAGTGTAAGTGGTCCTGCAGCCGGTTTAACCGTTATTGTAGCTGCTGCCATTACTCAGTTGCAAGATTATCGAGTTTTTCTTTTGGCTATCGTTCTAGCAGGTGCTCTTCAAATATTGTTAGGCTGGGTGAAGGCTGGACGGTTAGGAGAATTTATTCCAAATAATGTTATCAAAGGAATGATGGCTGCAATTGGTTTCATTCTAATAATGAAACAAATACCTCATTTGGTGGGCTATGATCACGATTTTGAAGGAGATGAAGGCTTTTTTCAATTAGATGGCGAAAATACATTTACCGAAATCATTATTGCAATTTTTAAAATTACACCTGCCGCCGCTCTGGTAGGAATTTCAAGTCTCATTATTCTCATCATTTGGGAATTAAAATCGGTCAAAAAATATGCTTTTTTTAAATTCATTCCGGGCTCTTTAGTTGTTGTTGTCTTAGGGGTATTGTATCAAAAATTAACCAGTAATTTAACCGAATGGTCAATGATGAATGATCATCTTGTAAACGTTCCAATCATCGAGAGTTGGGCAGATTGGCGGAGTCAACTGAACTTACCCAATTTTAATGAAATCTTAAACATAAATGTCTGGATTGTAGCCGTTACCTTAGCTGTAGTGGCCAGTATTGAATCATTGCTCGCAGTTGAAGCAGTTGAAAAGCTCGATCCATTGAAAAGAAATACACCTTCCAATTTAGAATTAATTGCTCAAGGATGTGGAAATATCGTTTCTGGTTTATTCGGTGGTATTCCTGTCACTTCGGTCATTGTTCGAAGCTCTGCCAATGTAGCCGCTGGAGCTAATCACAAGATATCTACTATTCTACATGGCTTTTTTTTATTAATTAGCGTAGTACTATTCCCTACTCTATTAAACTCGATACCATTAGCATCACTCGCAGCCGTGTTAATCTTTTTGGGTTATAAACTTGTAAAGCCTTCAATATTCATTGAATTATGGAAGCTCGGTAAAACACAATTTCTTCCATTCCTCATTACCTTTATTTCAATTATAGCCACTGATCTATTAAAAGGTATTGCAATTGGGTTATTGGTAGGTATTTTCTTCGTAATCCGAAGGAACTTCAAGGAGGGAATACAATTATATCAACATCAATCCAACTATTTATTGCGATTTCAAAGGGAAGTTACCTTTCTTAATAAACCTTTGCTAAAGGAAAAAATCAGAAGCATTCCATCGGATTGTTCCGTTCTTTTGGATTTTTCCAAAACAGAACGCTTAGATGAAGACATTAGAGAAATCATAGACGACTTTCTTGTTAATGCTCGATACAAGAACATAGATATAGAAATTAAGTACAATCAAAGAAAACATCAATTTAAAAAATTTATTTCATGAATAGTATAGAAAAATTGCTACTGGAAAATAAGGCTTGGGCGAATGAGATGGTTCAAGATGATCCAGAATATTTTTCACGTCTATCAAAAATCCAGAGTCCGGATTTTTTATGGATTGGATGCTCAGATAGTCGGGTCCCAGCGAATGAAATTACCGGTACTGCTCCCGGTGAGATTTTTGTTCATCGTAATGTAGCCAATTTGGTCGTACATACAGATTTGAATTTATTGACTGTTCTGCTATATGCAGTTGAAGTTTTAAAAGTAAAACATATCATAGTGTGCGGTCATTATGGTTGTGGGGGTGTAAAGGCTTCTATGACTCAACAAAATTTTGGAATGATTAATAAGTGGCTAAGAAATATCAAAGATATTCAACGCCTTCATAAGGACGAATTAAATATAATTTCTGATGAAAATTTGAAGGTCAATCGCTTGGTGGAATTAAATGTGATTGAACAAGTCCTTAATTTGGCAAAAACAAGTATCATTCAGAAGTCTTGGAAAAACAATAAGTTTCCAGAACTTCATGGCTGGGTTTATGGCCTAGAAAATGGTTTACTTAAAACTTTATGTAAAATGGATCATCAGTCAGAGGTTGATGAAATATATACATTTGAAGATTTCCAGTAGTTCAGTGATAACATCTTAATGTGAACCAATCAAGTTCTGTTAATGTATCTACTCCCCGTAGATTAATCTTATCCAAGACATGATCGAGTGATAAATTCTTCTCGATGTATCGTTGTATTTTTTCTTGACTTTCTTCTTCCCAATTCGCCCAAAATGGTTGTTGCAAATTAGCCGTTAAAATCTCGTAGCTTGCCTCCCTGAAACTGATCAATAGATTCAACTCGGCCAACATAATGGCAAATTGATGAGGGATGTCATCGTCTAAAAATAAATACACATATTCAATTTCTCCCTCATCACAGTATGCCAAATAATCATATGTATCCTCTTTACAAATCCGAAAAAGCGCCTTTTCGATTTCATCCTCGATTGCTTTATCCTTAACGTTTTTGATTTCAAAAAAATAAGCAGCACTCATGGCATTCGTTTTAACTTCAATTTAAAACGAGCGAGGAAAGAAATTATTTTAAAAGCTTAATCTCGGTTGAGGAACAATTCCTCTTTTTTGATATCCTTTTAAATATTCGTAGTATGCTGTGATGCCGATCATCGCCGCATTATCCGTGCAATATTGAAATTGAGGAATAAAGGCGGTGACTTTTAATTCTTCTTCTAATGCTTTCCAACGCTTTCTCAAATATGAATTGGCAGAAACACCCCCCGCCAATGCAATGCAAGTGTATGGATACCGTTTCCAGTTTTTAATAAACACCGCAATCAGATAATCAACTACAGCTCGCTGATAAGAGGCACAAAGGTCATTCAAATGATCTTCTACGAAGGATGGGGAAATCGATTTTTGCTTTTGTAAAAAATACAACAACGATGTTTTGAGTCCAGAAAAACTAAAATGATCATCTTCTAGTTTTGCAGTTGAAAAGGTAAACCGACTCGAGTCTCCCGCAGCAGAAAGACGATCCAACACAGGCCCTCCTGGATAAGGCAATCCGAGTAATTTAGATCCTTTGTCAATGGCCTCTCCTGCCGCATCATCTTTCGTTGTAGCAATCACATTCATTTCGGTAGGACTCAATACTTGAACCACTTGCGTATGTCCCCCTGAAACGGTTAAGCACAAAAAAGGAAAAGAAATCTCTTGATCATATTGTCCTTCGATACAATGGGCCAAGACATGTCCCTTCATGTGATTTATCCCCAATAAAGGGATGCCTTGTGTCATGGAAATCGCTTTCATAAAGGACACTCCTACATGCAAAGACCCCATTAATCCCGGACCTTCTGTAACGGCTAACACATTGATCTCTGGCAAGGATAAACCCGATTGCTTGAGACATTCATCTATTACAGGAACAATATTCGATTGATGAGCCCTACTCGCCAGTTCGGGAACGACCCCTCCATACTGCTCATGCACCGCTTGGGTAGCAGTAACCAAGGAAATCACACGACGGTTGGATAGAACGGCCGCTGATGTTTCATCACAACTGCTCTCTACCGCTAAAATATTCATGGAGCCACTGGTTTAACCATGATCATTTTATCGAATTCCTGCGTTGCTGCTCGATCTAATTTATTTTGGCTACCATAGATAATAAAAGATTGAACGTCCGAATTCGCATTCGCCTCATACCATGTCGCCACTTCATCCAAATTCATGCACATAAAAGCTTTGGAAAACACTTCCGATGCCAACATGGAAGGAGCAGAAATCGAGACCCATTGAAAATCATTTTCAATGAGTTTTTTTGTTTTAAGATCAATGTAGGCTTTCTTATTCATGGCGCTCTTAAAACACAAAGCCCTATTTTTAAGTCTTACTTGTGGATCCTCCATCTGCCCGGTAAATCCCATTGGGCAAACATTAAAGTCGCCCGGACCCTCCCCCCAAACCAAATACTTGCCCGACATGGTGACTTTAATGGCAGAGAAACCATGCACTTGCAATTTCTTTACAAGCAAATCCATCGCCCAACAGGCCACCGCATCTGTTACTTCCCATTCTACATTGCGATGGTGCTTAATTACTGAAACCGACGTACCCATTTCTTTAAGTTCCAAGGTTTGAGGACCAAATCCTACCGCACCTTCGAATTCAGTGAAATTTGGTTCAAAGTCCGGATCACTGGTCATAAATGCCGCGATTCGCTCGTAACTGATGGCAGAGGGATCAAATCGACCATTCGATTGCATATGCAATTCTTCCATCAACCGATAAAACTGAACAAAATAATGTTCAGGGTCCTCAATTAAAATGGGATTCCCTATTTCTTTCGAATAATTAATCTTGAATAACGTTGAGTTGGAATCGACCAAACTAAATTGTTTTTGAAGCCCAATTAACACCTGATCGATTTCTCTTTGATAATCTGTTGAATCTCCGATGACCTCAATTTTAAATTGCTTTCCAAACAAACTTCCGAGATACTCTCTGCCCAATACATTTCCCGATGGTTTACGCTCATTACAAGACATCAAAAAGATTGTCCATCCAATTAATACAAGGTAATGCTTCCCTTTCATATCTTGCAAAAATATGAAAGGTCGTACACTCCGTTGGGAAATTATTTTCTGTTTGTTGTGGGCATATAACGGCATTGGTCAACGTCCCACAGTGGTGACCCATCATCCTTTTCATGTAGCCGAAAATCTCCGCAGTGCAAGCATTACCGATGCCAATGGTAGCCCCCAATTTCCTTTACTCTCGCTTCAAGGAGGATCTTTACTATTTCAATTTGATTTAATTCAGGATGATCGAGAATGGCTCAAATACCGCCTCATTGCTTCGGATATGCAAGGAAAACCTTTGGATATTGATCCCTCCGAACTGGTGAGCGGATTTTATGAAAGTGAAGTTTCCAATGCCGAGTTGGCATTCAATACCACCACAGATTACGTTCATTTTGCACTGAACTTTCCGAATGATATGATGAAACCATTGGTCGCTGGCCGATATTGGTTATTGTTTTACCGTAATGATGATTATCAAGATCCCGATAATCAAGTAATGGCTTTTCCCCTTTTTGTTTCGTCGGATAAGATTTCGCTCACTGCTCGCCAACTCAAGTCGAATGATGTCAGTTGCATTTACACCCATCAACAAATTGAAACCATCGCGTTACCAAATGGAATGAATTTCAATGATATTCCACGAGACATTCGCGTAATGATTTTTAAAAATCATGAATTACAATCCGATCTTCCTCCTATAGCGCCAACATTCATTACGCCTGAAAGATGGACCTTTCAGCACAATGACCTTCCTGGTTGTAGTGGTGGAAATGAATGGCGAGTGATGGATACACGTCAAATCGTAACACCCGGTTTTCACATTGATCATACGCTCCCCAATCAAGACAATCCAGAAATTTGGGTACAGCAAGATGAGTCGAATGCGAAATCCAAATATGGTTGGAATGATATGAATGGAATTACGGCATTCTGTACTTCCCTTCCCTCTCCTCTCTCCTTAGACGCCGATTACCTGTTGACCTATTTCCAATACAAGGCAAGACGTTTTGAGGAAGGAGATATATATTTGGAATATTACACTTCCCTCGGATGTAAGGAGGAAATCATACTTTATTACAACGATAATACCGGATGCTACGAAACCAAAATATTTTTAAAACAAGGGATTTACAACTACCGATATCGTTGGAAAAATAGTTACTCATCTGCCGACGAGTTAAAGTACACAGAAGGAAATTTCGCTGATACACAAAACAGATATGGGGTCTTTCTCTTTCAAAAAGATCGACTATACGGACATGATCGTATTTTAGGTACGTATTGGATTAAATAGTCATCATCAACAGGTCTCGACCCTTGCCCTCTTCGTTTCGATTACCCTCTTTCAAGCACTTGAATCCCACTTTCTCATAAGCCCTTCTTGCGCTTCCATTCTGATTCCAAATTTGAACTTCAATAGTTAAAGGGTAATCCGATGAAGTGGGTAGTTTGCCAATGACTTGAAGAAAAGCCGACTGAAATACTCCTTTGCCTTTGAATTCATCGAGAATGGCAACGGTATCCAATTGCCAAGTACCGACCGTTTTTTCTATTTGAATGGATTTGAAATTTGCCAATTTCTTAAATGCCGCTGCCACATCACTTCTCGAAAAATGTTGCATCAATGCACCTGTTGCGAGTAATGAAGAAGATGGGGATGCCTTTTCATGATAAAGAGCAAACCCTCCTGCAATATGTCCGTCAACTTCAATCATCCAATAATCGCGATAACCCAAACTATGTCCCTCAAACTCATTGTTCATCAATGAAGCAAAGTGAGAAATGAACGGAGCATGTTCCAATGCAAAAAGTCCCGCATAGGAATAAAGGGCATGATCCTCTTTCTCAGATAGCCATAAAATACGTGCGATCATTTCGCAATCATTGACTACTGCCCTTCTAACCTTGATTTCCATAATTATTTCGAATACAAAAATATCCTTTTTTCAATTCTTTTTTTGAACAAAATAAGTCCATTCAGCATGAAAAATATGAAGTTTTCCTCATTTCATTAACACCCGAGGCGAAATCTGAGTGAAACCATTAGTTTTACAAGGTTGAGCTTGCTCAGCCCTAAACAAATATTACATGATTACTAGAATTATCGGTATCAATACCAGTACCTATGTGAATGCAGAAATGCGATTAGATGATTGTGATTCATTGCAATTGGTTGGTCCCAATAACGTGGGAAAATCCACATTGATTTACACACTGAATTTCCTATTCATCGTAGACGGATCTAAAATGTCATTCTCGGGTCAACGTCGAGGTGACAAGGAAACGATCCATCACTACTTCCCTACCCACAATCAAAGCTATATCATTTTTGAAATCAAAAAGAATGATGCGGAGTATTGTATTTTAGTGAAACGAGACAGTGATGGCGAATTAGAATATTTCCGTTTATCATGTGACTATCATTCCGAATATTTCTTCACCAAAGAAGGAGCCCACCAGCGCATTCGCAAGTGGGATGAAGTACAATCGACCTTGGAGAAAGAAGGTGTAGAGTTGTATTTATATAAAAGCAAAACAGAAGTTTTTAATGCGGTATATGCCCGCGGAAAGCGAAATGAAGCGGTTGTTTGGCTAGAAGACAGTGTTCGCACCGACGGATTGTCCAACAACTTCTCCAAAGTCTACCGCTACTTGATTAACTCCAAATTGATCACCAATAAAACATTGAAAGAGAGCTTGATTATTGCGGATA
The DNA here is from genome assembly GCA_964544665.1 of uncultured Chryseobacterium sp. Taxonomy (GTDB): domain Bacteria; phylum Bacteroidota; class Bacteroidia; order Flavobacteriales_D; family Sanyastnellaceae; genus CAMCTV01. The sequence continues at coordinate 21,960 of CAZJCQ010000002.1, forward strand.
ATCGAGAAAATGAAGGTTTGTCCTTTTCCCAGAAAAACAAAAAGGATATCAATGATCTTTTGCGAATCAACGAGGAAATCAAAACCATCAAAACCATTCAAAAAGATTTTGAGGAATTTCGTGAAGTTGTTAATCTGTTCAGAGCGAAGAATAAAATCGTCGGAGCTTTGGTATACGCATTTGATAAGCAATACAACGGAGTGATTCAGGAGTTGGATTCAGGTCGATTGGACAAGGAAAAGAATTTCCAAACGACTTTGGTACAGGTCAATGAAAAGCTTAAACCACGCCAAGAAGAGCTCAACCGTGAAATTGGTAAGAAAGAAATCGAAGAGGAATTATTTGAAAAGGAATTTATTGGCTTACAAACCCAATTAGACGAAATCAATGCCTTTGAAACGAAGAAATTCTTGGAAGAAGCGCTCCATAATTTGGATGCGAAACGCCGAGAAACAGAGGTGCGTATTACGACTGTAGAAAACAAGAAACTGGATACCAAACAATTGGAATTCAAGTTAGGAAAATTAGATCAAGCCATTGCATTACTCGAGAATCAAATCAAGAATTATGATGATCAATTGATTCAAAAAATAACGAGCAATGATGATACACGCAAACTATTGAATGCGATTTTCAGTCCCGAATTTGCCACCCTACCAAGCAATCTGGTGAAGAAGAAAGTATCAAAAGCAAGTGCTTCTATGACCTTATTTGATGGGGAAGTTAAATTGCCCAAAGATCTTCCTACCAAAGATATACCTTCCGTTAAAGCCTTGAAAGAAGAACTTTTGGAGGTGCAAAATGAGAAAGTAGAATTGGAGAAACTTTGGGCCGTTGCAATGCATTTGGACAAAGCCCAAAAGGAACTTCAAAAAATCAATGACGACATTGAAGCCACTAAGGATAAATTGCGCAAGCTTAAAGAAAAGCCAGGTATTGAAAAGAAAATATCGGAACTCGGCAAGCAATTGCGTGAGATCAAAGGTGAAAAAGAGAAATTGGAAGAGGAGCTTCGCAAATTGAAAAAAGACATCAATGAAAAGACTTTGGCGTTGGAAACGTGGAGAGAGGACATTCGCAAATCTGAAGAACGCTTGATCGAACTAAAGCGTCGCAAGCAAGAAATCGAAATGCTAGGGATTATACCCACGGCCTTTGAAACGACCGAATCATTGGATGATATCTATCAAAAAATCAAATTAGTCAGCCAGGATCGTGAAACTTTAAAAGCCACCAAAGATCGTTCATTTGATCAATTGCGTTTTAAAACCAATTCGGCCATTGCGGATGAAAATGAGTTCATCAAGTTTATCGCGGACGAAATTGCTTGTATTCAGGATAAAGAAAAAAGCATCGATGGCTTGTTGGCCTCCATCTCTACTCAATTTGCAAATCCAGCCTACAACCTACGCAAGCGCTACGAAGAATTCAAAGCCTTTGTGTACAATAAGTTCAATGATAGCTTGGCTAAAACCCGAATTTCCAACATCGAAAGTCTGCGTATTGAATTGGTAGATAACAAGCGCATACTTTTTGATTTAGAGCGGATCAGTTCTATTGAAAATTTAACTTCGCAATTGGCCTTCGAATTTGAGCAAGGAGAAGATTTAAAAATCCTAAACAGCTACTTGGACAATGGAAAAACCATTGACTTCGAAGATCTGTTCGATATCGAATTGCACTTGAATATCAAAGGCACTTTGAAACGAGTGGATTTAAAAGAACAAGTAGAGTCCGATGGAACCGACCGAATGATTCGTCTGGTGATTGTAATGGCCATTATTAATCGCTTGGCCGTTAGCAGTCCACAAAACAAGATTGCATTGTTCATCGATGAAATTGGAACCATTGACGAGCACAATCGACCACAATTGGTGCAATTCTGCAAAGATCACAACTACTTACCCATTTTTGCAGCACCACAGCCCTACGATGGATTCTCCAAATACTACTTCATATTCAGATCGAAAGGCAAGATCAATTTAAATGATCGCCAACATGCGGTAAGAAGAGAAGAATTAAACCTATTAAACTAATGGTTATGTATCCTTTGATAGAAAACATAGATATCCCTCAACACGTCGATCATGTGGAAGAGGTTAAACTAAAATTTCATTTAATAGAATCTCACGAAATCATCGAAAATGATTAAAGCAGAACCACGGACCATCCTCAGTTTCTTGCACACTTACTTTGATGTAGTGCGAGATTTGTTTGAGTTTCAATCCCACGATGGGTTGATTTCCCGTGAGGCCTTTGATATGATCGTGAAAAAACATGGTCAGCAAAATATTGTCGGCAAACTCAAAGAATATCGAATTGTAAGAAACATTGGAAGTGATTATGAAATGCGCGATGTGTATTTCAAAATGATGGAATTCTTGTTGTTTGAATTCAAGCCACTGCTTCCAGAGACCATTGAGAAATACAAAGGTGCCATCTCGGAATTGTACATGAAGATCCGATTAGGTGAAAACCATGATCGAGACATCTTGCAAGAGCGCATCAAGAACATTTCCCATCAAATTCGCGAATTTGTTGATCTGGTAGAGCGTAACGCCTTTCGTTTATTGAGTGAAACGCGGGACTTGAAGTCTAATATTGAACGCGTGGAGTATCGAGAAAAGGTACACAAAGCTTCTTTTTGGATTGAATATTACATTCTTCCGCTCAATAAAATTTTGGATGTCAATCACTCTGAATCGGTAACCAGTAAATTGATTGAAGTCAGTGAGTATGCCAACAGAAAGCGTCTCGACTTCGGAGATGAGACCATTCGCACGGAGTTCGAGAAACTTTATGGTCAACTGATTCAGACCAATCAAGATTTATTGAGACAATCTAAGATATTGACGAATGAATTGCTTCCATTATTAGAGCGTATTAGGACAGAAAGCTTAATCCTTACCGGCTTTATCGAGTTCTTGAGAAATCCATATAAGGTCGATTCTCCTCCGCTGCTCAAAGGATCACGAACCATGGTGTATGCCAAGGACATGTTATTCAAAGTCAAAGAATTTTTTGAACAATTTGAGCATCAGGAGGCTGTGTTCTATGAAGAAACCGAATTGCAATTTGACAAGTGGATTTTTGACAGGGAACTTTTTAAAACCCAGCTCAACGCAGATTTACCGGTCAAAGACTTTTTTGGCTGGTGTTCGAAAATGTTGCTCAAAGATTTTCCTCATATCGAAACAGAAAAATTCTTTGCCATTACCGGATTGTTATTTGACGAAGATTTAAATGTCGACTTCCCGAAAAAAGAAGAGCGTACAGTCATAGAAACCTTGAATTCACGCATCAGCGTACCAAAAATAAAAATAGAAAACTCTCCAAAAATCTAATTATGGTATACCCAACACATCATAGAAGAATAGTAGAAGACCTCATGGGAGGTAAGTTTATATTAAGTAATGAGGATCATTACAATTCCCTGAAAGAAAATGACAAGTTCTATCAAGAATTTTTCAAGCTTTCTTTTGACTTGGACATGGTGATGAAGCCGGAATTCTGTTATTTGATTTCTAAAGACACTCAAGAAAATTTCTCTCGTGACGTTTGCATTTTCGTGGCTGTATTATGCTATGAATTGGACAAAGATGGACAGAACTTCATGGAAATGTTAGATTACCATGAGTTCAACTATGAAGAGGTGGATCGTTATTTTGAGAACAGCTCATTCATTGATTTAATTGAAAGCAACAAAGCCATCAAAGACCAAGACGGCAGAAGAACACTCATCAATGGAATGGCTCGTAGAAATATAGTACACAAGTCATTTGAAGATCGATTTATTTTTACCCAAGCGCACCGGGTGTTCATCGAATTTGCCAAGGAATTGGCCATGCGTAAGATGGCGGTAAGTCCTGCGGAGACCAGTGCAGCGTCAGAAAATTAAGATTGGAAGATCTTTTCATTCAACAACCCGGGTTTTCACTCGGGTTTCTTTTTGACCCATAGAACAATGAGATCGACATAAAGCAAAAAGCCAGTCAATCGACTGGCTTTTCTTAGTAGCGGGGACAGGACTATCCTCCATTTCATTTCGGATGGACCTCGGGGAGGGGCTTTACTATGAAAAGCGCAGCCCGCTGCGCGTTCTTCCTCTTTACATTTCTATCCGTTTATGAAAGTAAACTTTCAACACTTCTAGAAATGCAAAAAGCCAGTCAATCGACTGGCTTTTCTTAGTAGCGGGGACAGGACTCGAACCTGTGGCCTTTGGGTTATGAGCCCAACGAGCTACCAACTGCTCCACCCCGCAATGTTGAGTGCAAATATACAACCTTGTTGTGTTCATTGCAAATTTTATTATTTGCACATTTCAGGAAAGACTTATTTTTGATACAAATATTCCGCTATGCCAGTCCTCCATACTTCCTTTTGCCGATATACATTGGTTGCCCTACTCTTCTTTTCCTTTGGATTTACGATCAGACATTGGACAGATGATCGCAACCAGGGGGTTCGTACAGGAAGAGTAACCGGGATTGGGGGAATCTTTTTTAAATGTAAAGATCCCAAAGCAGTCCGAACATGGTACCAGCAACATTTAGGTATAAACACCAACGAATATGGAGCCGTTTTTGAATTTCGGCAGGGCGCGGATTCGAGTAAAAAGGGATTTCTGCAATGGAGTCCATTTAATGAAAAAACCAAGTATTTTGAGCCCTCTAATCGAGAATTTATGATCAACTATCGCGTGGTTGATATAGAAGATTTGGTAGCGCAATTAAGACAAAATGGGGTGACAATCACGGACAGTATTGAGACCTACGATTACGGAAAATTCGTCCACATCCTTGACCTAGAAGGCAACAAAATCGAACTATGGGAACCCAACGATGTCGCTTTTGAAGATTTAGGAAGACAGTTAGGAGCGATGACGACGAAGTGAGCGAATGAGTTGATGTTACCCCAATTGTTGGCACCCAATAAATAGTTTGAATCAATGAATTTGCGCTAGACATTCGACTTATCTTTGCCTCGCTTTTAAGGTCCCGTAGTATAATGGATATTACATGGGTCTCCGGAACCCAGGATTTGCGTTCGATTCGCGACGGGATCACAAAAAAAAAAGACCACTCTCGTGGTCTTTTTTCTTTAATCACAAATCGATTATTAGTTGAACTTAGCCGACTTCTCTTTATCTCCTCCCTTCAAATACGTCTCTTTCAACGCTTGCTTCAATTGCGCATCTCCGGGCTCTTGTTTATAGCAAATTTCAAAGTACTCCGCCGCCTTCAAAAAAATAGGTTTCAACTCTGCTTTACACGCTTCATATTTGGCATTTTCTCTGGGAGGAATATCATTACACACTTTAGATTTCGCCACCGCTTGATTGTAATAAAGCGCTCCCAAGTTGTAGGCTGCATCAAAATAATCTGGCTTAATACTTAAAGATGTTTGATAACTCTTCTCCGCTTCAACGGCGTTGTTCTCCTTTTCATAGGTAACTCCTAATACAAACCAAACACTCTCATTTTTAGGATCGGATTCAGTAAGCGCTTTTAATAAATCCTGGGCTTTAATGTAATTTTTTTCGTCGATGTAAATATTTACTTCTGCTCTCAAAAATTCAGCATCTTTCGGAAAAGCTGCACGAGCATCTGTCAATATTTTAATCGCTTCCTCTTTTTTGCCTTGCTTTAAATAAATGGCTGACATCCCTAAGTAGGAATCTCTTACGTTGTATTTATTATTGGCACAAATCAAAAAACCATCCAAAGCTTTGCTATCATTTCCACACTGGTTGTAACAAAATGCACTATTGAAAATAAAAGCGGTATCCAAAATGTTCTCTGCAGCGCTTATTTGACTTATGGCCCAAAATTCATCACCCGCTTTGCATAATTGCTTGGTTTTATATGACCGATCCGCTCTTGTTCCGATATGTGCCTTCATTTGCTCCATTTCAGCATACACTTCCGCCTTGTAGTCTTGTCGCTTGTCAATCTCGAAATACTTTTTGAACGCTTCTAACGAAACATTTAACGCGTCGGGATATTTCGCAAATAGCACTGTATCCTTGACAATATTCGCATAGATGTTCCCTCTATACCTCCAAAACTTCTCTTTCTCTGTCGCCTTTGGATCATTCAACGCTTCGTCGATGTATCCTTTCGCCTCCTCATATTTACCTTCTTTGTTGGCATTAAAGGCGCTGGTTACTTTGGGTTGTGCTTGCATCATCCAACTGGATAACATCCAAACGCTGAGTAATAAGATTTTCTTCATGCTTAGTTTTATTTTTCCGTTTTCAATTTTCTTGCCACTTTGGGTAATTCAATTTTATTCACCCGTCTCATCGGGGGTATCTTCGGTTGCAGCATCCGCTTCGGATTCCACATCTCCTGTCACCGCTAACGTTGCATCGCTTTCCATTACAATATCGGAAGAACGGTCCGTTTCCTCTTCATCATCTTTGATTACTGCCGTAACGGCTGCAATTTCATCATTGCCACGTAAACTGATGAGGCGAACTCCTTGCGTTGCTCTTCCCATTACTCTCAAATCTTCTACTCGCAAACGGATCGTGATACCCGAGCGATTGATGATCATGAAATCGAGCTCGTTGTCTACCGCAAGTATGGCAATCAATTGACCTGTTTTCTCCGTAACATTGATGGTCTTTACTCCTTTACCTCCCCGATTGGTAATTCGATAATCTTCAAGAGAGGATCGCTTGCCGTATCCTTTATCGCTGATCACCAAAATATCTCGCTCTGCATTTTCCACACACACCATTCCAATCACCTCATCTTTTTCGCTGCCTAATGTGACAGCCTTAACCCCCTGTGCTGTTCTACCGACCGCGCGAACCGTTTTCTCATTGAAACGAATGGCCTTGCCTTCTTTCGTTCCCATGAGAATTTCACAATTACCATTGGTCAATCGGGCTTCCAATAATTCATCCCCATCCACAATGGTGATGGCATTAATTCCGGATGAACGTGGACGAGAATAGGCTTCCAACAGCGTTTTCTTGATCAATCCTTGCTTGGTACAAAGAATAACGAAATTGTTTTGTACATACTCCTCATTCATCAAGTCCTTGGTCGGAATGTAGGCCAGGATGGTATCGTCTTGCTCAATCTGAATTAAGTTCTGTACCGCTCTTCCTTTCGAGGTCTTATTGCCTTCTGGAATTTCAAAGACCCTCATCCAGAAGCATCTTCCTTTCTTGGTATAAATCAATAACCAATCATGATTGGTAGCGGTAAAAATATCTTTTACAAAATCCTCTTGTCGAGCAGAGGTTCCTTTAGATCCCACCCCACCCCTGGCTTGTGTGCGATACTCAGCTAAATTCGTACGTTTAATATAACCCGCATGTGTGATGGTCACAACCATGGCTTCATCGGGAATCATATCTTCGATACTTAAGTCTGCCGATGAAAATTCGATAACCGAACGTCGCTCATCACCAAACTTATCTCTCAAGTAAATCAACTCATCTTTGATGATGCCCATTCTCAACTCCTCAGATCCTAAAATTTCTTTCAACCGCTTGATCAAGGTCATCAACTCTTCATACTCCTGTTTGATTTTATCACGCTCCAAACCGGTCAAACGCTGTAAACGCATATCTAGAATGGCACGGGCTTGAATCTCACTCAATCCAAAGTTGCCCATCAATCCATCACGCGCCTCGTCTGGCGTTTGAGAAGCCCTGATCAATTTAATCACTTCATCGATGTGATCCAAAGCAATCAGATAACCCTCTAAAATATGGGCACGCTCTTCGGCTTTTTTCAACTCGTATTTGGTACGACGCGTCACCACATCATGACGATGCTCTACATACAAACTAATCAAATCCTTCAAGCCGAGCACTTCTGGACGTCCTTTGACTAAAGCAATGTTGTTGATTGAAAAAGAAGTTTGTAGGGAAGTGTATTTGTATAAATTATTCAATACAACATTGGTGATGGCATCTCGTTTTATCTCATACACCACTCGAACACCATTACGATCGGACTCGTCGCGAATTTCAGAAATACCTTCGATTTTTCCTTCCTGAACCAATTCCCAAGTGCGTTTGATCATGTCCGCCTTGTTCACTTGATAAGGAACTTGATCGACAATGATACATTCTCTGTTGTCTACTTCTTCTATTCGAGCCCTTGCTCTCAATACCACGCGTCCCCTTCCTGAATGATAAGCGGCCTTGACACCATCCACTCCATGGATCACTCCACCTGTTGGAAAATCAGGCGCTTTCACAAATTCCATTAATTCATCAACAGTAATTTCCTTGTTATCGATATAAGCAATGGTGGCATTACAAACTTCTGTCAAATTATGAGGGGCCATGTTGGTGGCCATTCCAACGGCAATTCCAGAAGCTCCGTTCACCAATAGATTGGGAACTTTTGCGGGCATGACGCATGGCTCTTGCAAACTGTCATCAAAGTTGGGTTGAAAATCTACCGTCTCTTTATCCAGATCCTCCAGTAACTCCTCCGCGATTTTTCTCAAGCGAGCCTCGGTATATCGCATGGCAGCCGCATTGTCACCATCCATGGATCCAAAGTTACCCTGACCGTCTACCAAGGGATAGCGTAAGCTCCAATCTTGCGCCATGCGCACCATGGTATCGTAAACAGAACTGTCACCATGCGGGTGATATTTACCCAATACCTCTCCCACAATACGCGCGGACTTTTTATAAGGTCGATTCGACAATACACCTAAATCTAACATCCCGTACAATACCCTTCTGTGCACTGGCTTCAACCCATCTCTTACATCTGGTAATGCCCTTCCCACAATCACCGACATCGAATAATCGATGTAGGCTGATTTCATTTCTTCTTCAATGTTAATGTGGACAATTTTTTCTCCTTCCATGTTGTTGTCTATTTCTAATTCAATGACCGCAATATCGCGGCATGCGAATTTAATTCAGCACCCCAAAAAAATGACCATTTCCCCCTGTTCTTTTATTCACATTCGCACAAATTAGTGTGAATAATTATTGCGCGATAAATGGATGGATTTCCTTTCCCCTCGATACCTTTGAAAAAAACTAAAAATTAGGAGAATTAGCGCATGGAAGCAAAGTTTTCACCTCAGGTAAAAGACGTTATTTCATATAGCCGTGAGGAAGCCTTGAGATTAGGTCACTCTTACATTGGCCCTGAACATTTGATGTTAGGTATCATCCGCGAAGGAGAGAGTTTGGCCGCCACTTTATTGAGAAGATTGAGCATCGATTTGGTGCAATTAAGAAAGCAAATCGAATCCATGATTCGCATGGCCGCTGTAAGTTCCAGCACCCAAAGTTATCCCTCTATTCCATTGACCACACAAGCAGAGCGCATTTTAAAACTCACTTATTTGGAAGCGAAAAATTTCAAAGCCAGTTTAGTGGGCACCGAGCATTTATTATTGAGCATACTCAAAGATCCGGATAATGCCGCTACCAAAACGCTTGACGGAATGGGATTGGATTATCGCATGATTCGCGCCGAATTAATTGAGTCGGAAGGATTGGATCAACCCAAAGATTCACCACTCGACTCGCCGCGCAGCGAGTTTCCGCCCTCTCAAGACGATGATGATGAGCCCTTCATGGGAAGCAGCGCTGGAGGTGGATCATCCGCCGCTAAAAAAACGGGAGACAATAAAAGTAAAACGCCTGTTCTGGATAATTTCGGAAGAGATTTAACCAAGATGGCCGAGGATGGAAAGTTAGATCCGATTGTTGGAAGAGAAAAAGAAATAGAGAGGGTCAGTCAAGTTCTTTCGAGAAGAAAGAAAAACAATCCCATTTTAATTGGAGAGCCTGGTGTGGGTAAGTCAGCCATTGCGGAAGGCCTAGCGCTTCGAATTGTTCAGAAAAAAGTGAGCCGAGTGTTGTTTGGAAAGCGTGTTGTTACGTTGGATGTGGCCTCATTGGTGGCCGGCACTAAATACCGTGGTCAATTTGAAGAACGAATGAAAGCATTGATGAACGAGCTCGAGAAATCGCCAGATGTGATTTTATTCATAGATGAAATACATACCATTGTGGGTGCGGGAGGCGCAAGCGGGTCATTGGATGCGAGTAATATGTTCAAGCCTGCTTTGGCACGTGGCGAAATTCAATGTATCGGAGCTACCACTTTGGATGAGTATCGTCAATACATCGAGAAAGATGGTGCGTTAGAGCGACGTTTCCAAAAAGTGGTCGTGGATCCGACGACCATTGAAGAGACCATTCAAATTTTGAACAACATCAAAGATAAATACGAGGAGCATCACAGCGTTACTTATACTCCAGAAGCCATAGAGTCCTGTGTTCGCTTAACCTCGAGATACATAACCGATCGTCATCTTCCAGATAAGGCCATCGATGCCTTGGATGAAGTTGGCTCTCGCGTTCATTTGAGCAATATCAAAGTTCCTCAAGAGATCATCGAAATTGAGAAAGCGATAGAGGACATTAAGATTGAGAAGTCACAAGTGGTAAAGAGTCAGAAATACGAAGAAGCCGCCAAACTGAGAGATAAGGAAAAACACTTGAATGATCGTTTGGATGCTGCGAAAGCACAATGGGAGCAAGATGCAAAATCACATCGTATCACGGTAACCGATGCCAACGTAGAAGAAGTAGTCTCCATGATGACCGGTATTCCTGTCAATCGAGTTGCCGAAAAAGAAAGTGGTCGATTGGCAAAGATGGATCAAGACTTGGAAGGGAAAGTAATTGGTCAAGATGAGGCCATCAAAAAGTTGGTCAAGGCCATTAAGCGAAATCGTGCGGGACTCAAAGACCCTAATCGTCCTATTGGTTCGTTCATTTTCTTAGGTCCAACAGGGGTAGGAAAGACGCAATTGGCCAAAGAGTTGGCCAAGTTCTTATTCGACACGGAAGATTCGCTCATTCGGATCGACATGTCTGAATACATGGAGAAATTTGCTGTATCTCGATTAATCGGAGCTCCTCCCGGATATGTGGGTTATGAAGAAGGAGGTCAATTAACGGAGAAAGTGCGTCGACGTCCTTATTCGATTGTTTTGTTGGATGAGATAGAAAAGGCACATCCAGATGTATTTAATTTATTATTGCAAGCCTTGGATGACGGACAAATGACGGATAGTCTTGGACGAAAAATTGATTTCAAAAATACCGTTATCATCATGACTTCCAACATTGGTGCGCGCCAATTGCAAGAATTCGGATCGGGAGTTGGATTCAGTACTTCATCCCGTTCAGCGACCGAGGAGCAAGATCGCAAAGGAATCATTGAAGCTGCATTGCGCAAAGCATTTGCTCCAGAGTTCTTAAATCGTGTAGATGATTTGATTGTTTTTAATCCATTAAAGAAGGAGCACATTCATCAGATCATCGACATCGAATTATCCAAGTTATTCCATCGTATCACTGATTTGGGTTATAAAATTGAATTGACCGATGCCGCAAAGGACTTTATTGCGGAGAAAGGCTACGATGAGAAATATGGAGCACGTCCCTTGAGGAGATCGATTCAAAAATACTTGGAAGATCCAATTGCCGAAGAAATCATTAATTCGAGTTTGCAAGAAGGAGATACGCTCATGGTCGATTTCGATTCAACCGCTACACAAGTAGTGATGAAGGTGAAGAAGAAAGATGAGCAATAATGAAATAATCACCTATCCAACCGCCATTTCATGGTGGCTTTGGATACCCATTTATACCCTGATCATTGGTCAGGGTATTTTTTTGATGGAACAAACCAACGTTTGGTTTTTTCTATTTCATTTGACGCTGGCTATTTTAATCTACCTCTTTATCGTTCGCATTCAGTACATCATTACAGCAGATCAAATTATTATCAAAATGGGGCCCTTTTCATATCGAAAAATTGACATCGCAACCATACGAAAAATGGAATTGTCCAATAATCCTTTGAGCGCTCCAGCAGCCTCACTTCAACGAATAGCCATTCATTATAATAAATGGGGATATATACTGGTATCTCCCAAAAACAGAGCGGAATTTATTGACGAAGTGGAAAAGAGAAAACAAGCTTTATCTTCAGAACCAACTTAAAATGGTTGCTTGAACAGCCTTAACAAAATCAATATAAAAATGCCAATCCAAGGCGCCTATCATGGCTATACCACCCAAAGCACCCCAGATATGAGCGTCATGCGCAATGAGTCCATTTCCTTTTTTGCTAAAGTAATGTTCCAATCCCAAGAAGACCAAAGCCCCAATCCAAGCAGGCATAGGGATAATCATAAAGAAACCAACCTCCATTTGAGGAAACAAAAGCATAAAGGCCATCATGATGGCACTCACTGCCCCAGAGGCGCCAACTGATCGATATCCCACATGATCAGCGTGTTTCCAAATTGCAGGAAAACTGGCAATGACGCCACCCAAAAAATAGATTAGTAAAAAGTAAACCTTTCCTGCAATGGGACTCCATACCTGCATGTTGGGATGATAACGCTCCATGATTTCTGGATTCACCATCACCAATTCCATCACTTGTCCAAAGGAATAAAAGGTATACATGTTAAAACCCAAATGCATCCAATCGCCATGAATAAAAGCATGACCAATTATTCGGTCGTATTCCTTCTTATACTTAACCGCATACGGATACAACACAAGTCGATTAAAGAGTGATGAATTTTCCCAAGCCAAGTAGCTAACCAAGCAGGTAATGATAATAATGGCTATGGTAATAGGAGATTCCATATTTAACTGCTATGATCACTTACAATTTGCCATCTGCCATCCAAGCGTTTCCACAATAATGAAAAACGTCCTGAAAGCGTATCCGATGAACGAAACAAGGTCCACTGACCATCGACCCAAGTTGCTTCAGAAGACAACACATCAAAATGTAAATCACTAAATTGCAATGTCCCCATTTGATCAGGCGCGTAATTTTTTTTGTATCGATCCAAAGTAGCTTGCCAGCCGTTAGTGACACCAGATTTCCCCATAAATCTTAGCGAATCACTGTGCCAATAAGGCTCCATGAATCCGTCGACATTTTGCTGATTCCAGCACTCAGCTTGACGAATCATGGCCTGCTCAATATCCCATCGAATATCTGGTGCATCCACACAGCCCCAGATGCAAAATAGAATCCCTATGGTTACGAATCGGTTAAACATTAAATCGAAAATGCATGATATCCCCATCCTGCACAATATATTCTTTACCCTCAACTCCCATCTTTCCGGCATCTTTCACTGCCGCTTCTGATTTATACTGGATATAATCATCAAATTTAATCACCTCTGCCCTGATGAATCCTTTTTCAAAATCGGTATGAATGACTCCCGCCGCTTGCGGAGCGGTATCCCCCTTGTGAATGGTCCATGCACGCACCTCTTTTACCCCTGCGGTGAAATAAGTTTGTAAATTCAATAAATGATAAGCCGCTTTGATCAACTTGGCCACTCCTGGTTCATCAAGACCTAAATCTTGCAAGAACATTTGACGCTCTTCATAGGTTTCTAACGATGCGATATCGGCCTCAATAGCGGCTCCTATCACCACGATACCTGCATTTTCATCCTTTACAGCAGCTCTTACCCGCTCGACATGGGCATTGCCTGTAACAACACTACTTTCCTCCACGTTGCATACATACATTACGGGCTTGGCCGTCAATAATTGCAACTCCTGCATCAACTTTACATTTTCTTCCACTTCATGATTCAATTTTCTGGCGCTTCTCCCTTGCTCTAAAGTTTCTTTGAGGGTCGTTAAAAATTCAAATACTCTTTTGGCATCTTTATCTCCTGTTTTGGCTGCCTTTTGCACTTTCAACAAACGCGCTTCAACGGCCTCAAGGTCTTTCATCTGAAGCTCTATGTCAATGATCTCTTTATCTCTAATGGGATCCACGCTACCATCTACATGCACAACATTGGGATCTTCAAAGCATCGCAACACATGGATAATGGCATCGGTCTCCCGGATATTGGCTAAAAATTTATTACCCAACCCTTCACCTTTGCTCGCGCCTTTTACCAATCCCGCGATATCTACAATTTCGATGGTCGTTGGCACTATTCGCTCGGGGTGAATCAATTCAGCCAGTGCTGTCAATCGCTCATCAGGAACCGTGATGGTTCCCACATTGGGTTCTATGGTACAAAAAGGAAAGTTCGCAGCTTGAGCCTTAGCATTGGACAAACAATTAAATAATGTGGATTTTCCAACATTGGGTAATCCAACAATTCCGCATTTCAATGACATAATAAAAATTTGAGTTGCAAATGTACGAGTGAACAGCGGTTTTAATACATTTGTGCAAACAAGTTTAATTATGGGACATCACGAAGAACACCACGGACATTCAGAGGCACAACAAAACGAAATTGGCGGACCTGTAACCGTTGCAATCATGTTAGCTGCCGTTGCTATTACCATTATCTATTTTTTGGTAGCACAATCATCCGCTAACTAAGAAGGGATATTTAAAAGAAAGGCCTGTAATCACAGGCCTTTTTTTTTATTCCTTGATGGCTTTCTTTTCTTTAATGGTGAAAACGCGAGAAATATTAAATCCAAACTGAATATCGCCCTTGCCCCACTGTCCTGTGGTTTCGGTAATAAAACCTTTTTCGTTCATAGAAGAACTGTTGGTTACATGTAATTGAAAAACGTGACCTCCCGTTTCCAAATCGACTCCTACCGAAAGACTATTTTGAGCAGTACTCGGCAATCGGTTGCCTAGCAACTGAAAATATTCACCATTAATAGCTAATCGACGAGTGACTTTATATCGACCACCGTAACCAATGGCCAAGATATCATGATAATCAGCCGTAGTTTGAACCAAATTGCGATGCACAAAAGTTGGGGTGATTTGCAAGGAGAAATGTTCATTGAATTTTCTTGCAATTAATAATTGATGACAATAATACAATCGAGAGGTAAAATAATTGGTTTGATCAGGATTGCTCCAGGCGGTTCCGCGCATGACCACAGATGCGAAATAGGAGACAGAAATGGGCATTTTTTTAGGACCACTTTCTATTTGTCTAAGAATTTTATATTTAGCAAATGCATCCACTTCCTCATTCACGTTGGAGCGACCAATACCGACCATCAAACGATCGTTTACTCCATACTCCAATCCCAAACGCATCGAGGCCAAATCCAAACCAAACATTTTATGAATACCTGAATTGAAAGTACCAAAACGGTGACTAATGCGAAAATCCAAATCACCGGCCCCTACATTTTCAATCGACTGCCCATTGATGACTCTGGTTGATTTGAATGTTGCAGAGGAATAGATTACCGGATTTTCCTCTCCCAATAGGGATAATAAATCTTGCTCACTATTCGGTTGAGCCATTACCATCGAACTGCAAAACAACAGGCCAATGCTTACCAATTTTGAAATCATGCTTATTTCTTTAATTCAACCATTTCTGCCTTCGCCTTCACCTCAATATTTTCAGAAATATTGTTCTTGTATGCTGGTTCTATTTTGATTCCATGATCCGCACATTTCACAAAAAATTTAGACTCTGCCGTAATATTATTTCCTGATACTTTAAAGGTAGCCTCTACTTTATAGTTTTTACTTACTCCATGCAAATTCAAATCGCCCGAAATTTGACAAGGATAAGTGCCATCCTTTTTGAAATTAACTTTAGTTAAATCCACAATCTTACCTTTAAAGGTAGCTTTCGGGAATTTCGAACTTTCCATATAATTTTCGTTGTAATGCTCTTGCATCAGCGCCTTTGCAAATTGAAAATTCGTTTGTAAAGCCGAAATATTAATCTCACCCGATGCTAAATCAATGATGTAGGTTACACTTTCATTATCTGCTTTAATATCTTCCATACTCGTTTTAGAGAAAAAACCTAAATGGCCACTACGAGTAAAATATTTTTGTCCCATAGAAGTGATGGAAAAAATTCCAATGGCTCCCATTAATAAAATAGCTCTTTTCATATTGTTCTTATTTATTTACAATGACTCCTTGATTCAATTGTACCTCTCCTCCCATCATACCCGTTTCATCAGGGAGATATCCTGCACACAATCCACGTACATGAACAGAATCTCCAATAACGGGTAGAGAGTGATTTTCATCTGGGACTAAAGTGATGGTCACAATTCCTCCATCAGTAGCCATTGTCTTTAACGTGATTTTAGTTCCAAGCGAATCTTTAGAAAAAGAATCCATAACACCTCTTATCTCCACATTTTTTTGATTATATACTTGAAACGATCCTGTGGGATCTGAAGTAAATTCCATATACAATTGAGTGGCATCTCTATGTGCAAAAACACTTTCAGATTCCGCCGATTTCTTGGGTTTATTCCACATATAATAAGCAACCCCTACTCCAAGCGCCAGCAGCAATGCACCAAACAATAATAATTTTTTCATGCTCTTTATTTTTCCAAATATACAATTTTTGAATTTTCAATGCCTTACTTTTGTCAGTAATTATGAGTAATAACAAATTTTTATCAAGCAGCTTTGCACTGTTATGCCTGATGAACTTCGCAGGCGCTCAAAGCGATACAACCCGTGTACTGTTTATTGGAAACAGTTATACTTCAGTCAACAACTTACCTGCTGAATTTTCAGCTTGTGCGGCCAGCGCAGGATACAACACCATCGTATCAAGCAGTGCCCCGGGTGGTTATACCTTTCAGCAACATTTGTCAAATACGACAACCATTGGGTTGATTCAAGAGGGAAATTGGGATTTTGTAGTATTACAAGAGCAAAGTCAAATTCCCTCCTTTCCATTATCCCAAGTTCAAACCGATTGTTTTCCCTATGCCGCTGCTTTGAATGATAGCATCGAAAAATATTCACCCTGCGGAGAAACCGTTTTTTATCAAACTTGGGGCAGACAAAATGGTGATAGTCAAAATTGTGCGAATTGGCCTCCCGTCTGTACCTACGAAGGGATGGATAGTCTTCTGCAATCACGCTATCAAATCATGGCCAATGATCACTCCGCCATTGTTTCGGCGGTGGCAGCCGTCAGACGTTATCTGAGGGTGAACTACCCCAATTATAATTTGTATCAAGCAGACGGATCTCATCCCTCCGCATTGGGAACCTATGCAGCGGCATGCACCTTTACCACCACCCTTTTTCGAATAAACCCGAACATCATCACCTACACCAACAATTTCACCGCAGATGAAGTAAACGCTGTAAAAGAAGCTGTCACCAATGTAGTCTTCAATCAATTGATGAATTGGAATATTGGAGCTTATGATTTACAAGTTCAATTCACCAATGAACTTTCTGGAGACACTTTATTCACCTCCGCTGAGTGTATATCATGCGACTCAATTGTTTGGAGTTTCGGAGATGGTAGCTTTTCTAATGAACTCAATCCACAACACCTCTATCTTCCTGGCATCTATAGTTTAACTATGACCGGTTATCATTGCGGCATATCTCAAAGCCAATCCACAGAGATATTTATTGAACCTCAAACTTTTATGAATGAGCAAACTACGGCAACATCGTTCTTTGTAATTAATAACAACCTGCATTTTAAACAACCGATACAAAATGGAGAATGGTGCTTGTTTGATATATCCGGAAAGCAGCTTTTGAGTCTTCATCATCAGCACACTCATTTAGATTTTTTAGTTCCCGGAATTTATTTATTGACTCATGTAAAATCGGGAAAAACGGCGCGCGTAGTTATTAACGATTGATGTTGATTAATTTAACAAAATAAAGTTTCTCGTACTGATTTGATAACTGTAAATTTGCGCCCATCGACTCTCCCGAAAGGGATTTTTTCATAGGTTTAAGAGTCTTTAGTTAAGGTAAACAGTAACCCGGAAACGTCCGGGTTATTGTTTTTTATACCCACGGGGTTGGAATGCTATTTCTGTGCTTTTCGATAAAGAATGACCCCTAAAATTCCAAAGGTTATATTAGGAATCCATACGGCCAGCAAAACAGGAAGGCCTATTTTAAGGGCAGCCACCGCTGTTATTTTTGATAGAAAAATAAAGGTAAACCCTATGATTACAGCAAGGAATAAATGTACCCCTGTACCCCCTCTGACTTTTCGAGAGGCGATGGCCACTCCAATTAAAGTGAGGACAAAAATGCTAAATGCATTGGCCGTCCGGGTGTGCAGTTCGATTTGAAATTCAGTTATTCTTCCTGAACCATTCATGGCTAATTCCTCCATGAATCTCAATAAATTAGGGGTTGTCAGGGCATTCATCTCCTCTACTCGCATGGCAAAGTCGGAAATCTTCATGGGTAGTATTGTATCGAGGGCCGCATGATATTTCACCGACTCTTTTCCATCCTGTCCTAATTTCCTGATGGTCGCACGCTCAATTGTCCAATGATTTGATTCTTCGTGATAAGTAGCACCCGCCGCAGTTATTTTACTGATGAGCCGATTGTTCTCCCATTGCTCGACAGAAAGTTGTGAGCCACTTCTTGTATTCGCATTTACTCGATGAAAATAAACCAATATGCCGGGAGCCACCTCCCGGTGTAAATTACTTTCTGAAACGGTTAAATGTTTTTTGATGTATTGCAACTCAAAATCAAGTTTGGTCTGATTCGCAATCGGAACTACCCAATGAGCCAAAATCAAAGAGGTCAAAACAATAACACTCGCCAAGATCATATAAGGACGAATGATTCTTCGATAAGGAATTCCACCGCTCAACATGGCAATCAATTCTGTTTGCTGCGCCATTTTACTCGTAAACCAAATGACCGAGAGGAATACAATAAAGGCACTTAAAAGATTTCCGAAATAAAAACAAAAATTCACGTAGTATTTTAATACCACTTCCCAAAATCCCGCCTCAGATTTAAGAAAATCGTCAATATTCTCACTGACATCAAATACAACTGCAATAATGACAAAGACCCCTATCATGAAAAGAAAGGTGAACAAGAACTTTTTAATGATAAAAAGATCCAGTTTTTTCATTAAAGGCGTTGCATTAGTTGTGGTACCATCTTATTTTTCCAAGCATTAAAAGTCCCAGCTATGATTTGTTTACGCGCTTCTTTTACGAGACGTAGATAAAAATTCAAATTATGAGCAGTCGCAATTTGCAACGCCAGCAATTCCTCCGCAACAAATAAATGTCGAACATATGCTTTAGAATAATAAGAATCAACGAAAGAATCACCCATTTCATCCAAAGGAGAAAAATCCTTTTCCCACTTTTTATTCCGCATATTGAGAATGCCATTCCAAGTGAATAACTGACCATTGCGCGCATTGCGTGTCGGCATTACACAATCAAACATATCAATACCCAAAGCAATAGACTCCAAGATATTAGCTGGGGTTCCTACCCCCATCAAATATCGCGGTTTATCCGCAGGAAGAATTGAACAAACTTCTTCTGTCATCCGATACATATCTTCATGAGGTTCACCTACGCTCAAACCACCAATGGCATTCCCTTCTGCATTTTTATTGGCTACCAATTCTGCACTTTGCTTTCTAAGATCTGAAAAAGTGGAGCCTTGTACAATCGGAAATAATGACTGATGATAACCATATAATGGCTCGGTCTCTTGCAACTGCGCAAAACATCGATCTAACCACTGATGCGTAATACGCAATGAATTTTTTGCATAAGCATAGTCACACGGATAAGGTGGACATTCATCAAAAGCCATGATAATATCTGCACCTATGATGCGCTGAATATCCATTACCCTTTCTGGAGTAAACGTATGACGCGATCCATCAATGTGAGATTGAAATACTACTCCTTCTTCTTTTATTTTTCTGTTACCTGACAAGGAGTACACCTGATAACCACCACTGTCCGTTAAAATGGGACGATCCCAATGAATAAAGGAATGTAATCCTCCGGCTGCTTGCAGTATATCTAACCCTGGACGGAGATACAAATGGTACGTATTTCCTAAAATAATTTCTGCTCCAACATCTTGTTTCAAATCCTGCTGTGAAATCGCCTTTACAGATCCAACTGTACCCACCGGCATAAATATCGGTGTTTCTATGATGCCATGATCCGTCTTTATTTCTCCCGCACGTGCCGACGACATCGGATCTTGATGCTGTAATTGAAAACTTAAACCCATGCTACAAAACTAACGCAAATCCTTGCTGACTCATCACTCTTTGAAATACATTACCTTTGCCCCATGACGGATACCGTAAAGAACCATAAGGCAGGATTTGTAAACATCATTGGCAATCCCAATGCTGGCAAGTCCACCTTAATGAATGCAATGCTCGGCCAAAAATTAAGTATTGTAACTGAAAAGGCCCAAACGACCCGACATCGCATCATGGGTATACTCAACGGCGAAGATTATCAAATTGTTTATAGCGATACGCCAGGTGTGCTTGATCCAAAGTATAAACTGCATGAAGGCATGATGAAGGCTGTAGGTTCAGCCTTACAAGATGCTGATTTAATTCTATTGGTCATCGACAGTGCCGATCACAATGAATTTCATCCCTCAACGCTAGAGAAAATAAAAAAAATGGACATTCCCATTTTTGTCGTTCTCAATAAATTGGATTTGATCGGAAATGAAAAGGCCGATTTACTTTTCCAAAAATGGAATGAAGAATTGCCCCATGCGCATATTTTTCCGGTAAGTGCATTGACCTATTTGTATACCAAAGAATTGTTAACGAACATCATTCGTCATTTACCGAGTTCACCTCCGTTCTTTCCCAAGGACGAACTCTCGGATCGAACCCTTCGCTTTTTTTGTAGCGAGATTTTCAGAGAAAAAATTTTAAAATATTACAACAAGGAGATTCCGTATTCTTGCGAAGTCACCATTGAATCTTTTAAAGAAGAGGAAAATGTAACCAAGATCAGAGCTGTTATTTTAACGGAAAGAGAATCACAAAAAGCCATTCTTATTGGACATCAAGGGAGCGCAATCAAAAGGATGGCTACTTCCGCTAGAAAAGAAATGGAAGCCTTTTTGGGTAGGAAAGTTTTTTTGGAAACGTTTATAAAAGTAGATCCCGATTGGCGCAACAATGTTAACCGACTCAAATCACTGGGGTATTGGGAATAAAAGAATATGATTTGTTTTCCAAATTGTAAAATCAATCTAGGTCTCTTCATTACTGAACGAAGAGCTGATGGCTATCACACTTTGGAATCTATTTTTCTTCCGGGTCCATTGACAGATGTTCTCGAAATCATCAAAAGATCGGACAACGAATGTCAGATTACGCAATATCAAGCATCCTTTGATATTCCCAAGGAAAAGCACTCCTGCTTCAAGGCATGGAAGCTCCTACACGATCATCATGGCATCGGTGGAGTGGATATATTCCTGATGAAATGCATTCCGAGTGGTGCCGGACTAGGAGGTGGTTCCGCTGATGCCGCCTTCACTTTAAAATCTTTGAATGCAATTTTTGAATTGAATCTGAGTGAATCGCAACTAGTGAATTATGCTGCCTCGATTGGCAGTGATGATGCCTTTTTCATTTATAACCAACCTTGCTTTCTTAAAGGAAGAGGACATGAATTAACTCCTATCACCAATTGGAATCTAGAATTTAAAATTGAAATTTCTTCTCCTCCTGTTTCCATTTCTACCGCAGAGGCTTACAGTGGTATTCTACCGAAACCTGCACCTTTCGATTTACAGCAACTCGATACATTACCTTATGAAGATTGGAAGCGAGTAGTTACCAATGATTTTCAAGCCAAGGCAATTCAACAACATCCGATCATATCCGAGCATATTCAAGCCATGTATGACAAAGGCGCATTTTATGCCGCTATGAGTGGGAGTGGCAGTTCTGTTTTTGGACTGTTTATCTAGCCAGTGTTAGCCAAAGGTGGAAATCAAAATTTCGACCATCCCACATTTCTGCTTTACCGATAAATAGATATTGTCCCTCAGGCACCTCGTGACCATTCGATGTTCCATCCCAGCCATCATTGATGGTTGTCCAAGAATACAACGCTGTTCCCCAACGATTGTATATAGTTCCCAGGAAATTCTTAACAGTAAATTCGCCACAATCGTAATATACACCGCCTAAGTAATTTTCACAAGCCAAACGAAAGACATCATTCAAACTATCTCCGTTGGGAGTAAAAATGTTGAAACTCACAACAGTCGCACTGTCATATACCAAAATAATGGTGCTGAACGTTGAAATACAACCACCGGGTCCTTCTACTAAAACGGAAACCGTGTCATACCCCAAATTATTAAACGTATGACTCAAGGGAGTTCCGGTGGCCAACGATAGACTATCGGTTTGATTAAAATACCATGTGGTCGTTTGTCCGTTTTGTGAATCATCGGAAAACTGAATCTCCAAGGGTAAGTAGCCACTGATCACATTGGTAGAGATGCTTGCCTGAGGTGCATTGGTTTCATTAACAGTAGCATTAAATACCTCGATACAACCATTGCCATCCGAAACAGAAACAGCATAGGTTCCACCATTTAAATTCGCTTGGGTATTGGTAATCGAACCCTCTACCCATGTATATTGATAAGCACCTACACCACCAGTTGGTAAAACCGTTAACGAACCGGAAGCAAGATCATCTCCACAAATATCATCTACTGAAGTAAACGTTGCACTAATGGGAAGCGGTTGATTAATGGTGAAGTTCTGAGTAAATACACAACCATTTTGATCATTCACCGTCACCGACTGACTGCCCGCAGACAAATTATTGACCGGTGATCCCGTTAAATTTGATCCTGACCAAATGATATCATAAGAAGGAGTTCCACCAGAAACATTCAACGTAGCGGTACCATCGCTACTGCCATTGCACAAGGCGTCCGTGGTTGTCAAACTAGCGGTTAAGGCTTGAGGGGAAACCATCACTGCATTGGCAGAAGCTGTGCATCCATTGGCATCGACCACATTGACCGAAATCCCACCAGCGGATAAATTAATAGGCGTAACGGCATTGTTTCCATTATTCCAAGTCACTTGATAATTAACCGTTCCACCTGTGATATCCGCAGTGGCCTGTCCGTTGGAGAGGCCTTGACAAGTGGGTGAAACGATATTCGAAATGGTCACTTGCAACGGAGTCGGTTCATCCACCTGCACATTGACACTCATTTCGCAACCAAAATTATCCGTGACTAAGACGGTATAATTCCCAGCCGATAAATTCGTAGCGGTTGCACCGGTTTGATTATTGGCATTGGCTCCCCAATCAAAAGAATAATCTGGCGTTCCTCCAGTTACATTAATCGTAGCGGAACCATTATTTCCATTCGCACAACTCACATCGGTAACATTACTAATCAAAGTCATCGCATTACTCGAAACGTCTACGGTAGCGGATTGACTTTCAGTACAACCATTTCCATCCGTTACTAAAATGGTATACACGCCTGCCGGAATGTTGCTTAATGTACTCGTGGTTTCATTTGGAAAATTGACCCATTGAAATGAGAAGGGCTCCGGCGCATTTAATGGATTCGCAGTAATGCTACCAGAACCGGATCCAGAACAAGCGATATCCGTCACATCCATCATAATGAACATCGGCAATGGCTCAAATATTTGTAACGTGTCAGGATTGGAACATACTTCACCTGCATTATTCACGTAAGAAGCCGTGATTACATACGTTCCCGAAGCCAAGCCTGTCACACTGGGTGTAGTGGCAAAAGAAGCGCCCCCTAACGGAGCCCAATTATAACTGAAAACGGCATTATTGGGTCCGCCTGAAGCCAAGACATCAAAAGCCCCGGCTGCTCCACCATTACACATGTTATCTTCAGCATTCAAGACCGCTATATTAATAGCAGGTGGTTCTGTGATATTGACCATGATGCTATCATGACATCCTGCACCATCCGTAATCATCAACTGATATGATCCGGCTAATAAATTAGTTGCTGTTTGCGCTGTTTGAGTCGTGCCTTGCCATTCATACGTAACATTACCAATGGCACCCGTTACATTGGCCGTCGCCTGACCATTACCCATACCAGGACAAGTGACCGGAACCACAAAGGCACTCACATTGAGATTATTGACTTGCGGCACCAAGAACGCGCCCGTTACGGTGCAATTGGTAGTCAAATCTAACACCGTTACATTGTAATTCCCATCGTTTAACCCCGTTGGATTAGCAGTATTAACGCTTGGCAACTCCGCCCAAGTGTATTGATATGGACCTACTCCATTGCTCAATTGCACATTGATCGAACCCGCACCGTTGCTGCAACCAGAACCTTGTATCGTTGCCTGTGTGGCAGGAAAATTTATTTGAACGCCGGTTAATTCGACGTGCACTACATCACTGAAAGTTCCCCCACCGCATACTTGAGCAGTAGCGGTAAAATCATCCGCTCCATTTATATTAACCGTTATCGAAGCTCCATTACCGACGGTTTGTCCTGCGCTATTGGTCCATACAATACCAGGGGTACCAGCAGGCGTGTAACGCCAAGACTCATTGGTCGCTGTCCAAGAAGTATTGTTTCTTCCAGGAACAGTTACTGCTGCCGTACCATTGGCATTGTGAATGCCTTGCACAGAAAAATTGGGGCTACCACCCGGCCATGTGTTACATGCAGGTTTCGACCAAAGATGATTTTCGATAATATTAGAAGTCTCATTCAATACCACTTGAAATTTTCCTTTGGTAGAAGTACAGGAGAACATCGGAACTTGATTCCAGGTGACAACTAATTTCCTGTTTGGAGCGGTGCCTATGGTTTGGTAAGAAATGTAAGGTCCACCTGCAATGCCCGGATGCCAATCTTGCCATGGAGCCATGATGCAATTTTTTGGAACTCCCCCAGCCGAACTTGGCACAGCAGCGGCTACATAATTGGTCGGCTGTCCTGGTGAAAACGAAACCCAACCATTGGAACCAATATAAAAATTGGTGTACGTATTATTCAAAAAACAAAAAGAAAATCCAATGGGTAATGAACCCGAAACGGCATCATCGCTAAGGGTGACCATGGTCCCTCCAATGGCTTCTGGAGAAAAGGTAGGCAATGCAGCTACAGAGTAATTATTGGAAGAGGTCACCCCATTGGTGGTCGCTGTTAAGGTCACCGGACCTGCACATTGAAAAATATCAGGACCCGCATCGACACCCTGACCATAAGAATGAAAATAGCTTCCCAATACAAGAGAAGCTATTGCCAAAAAATATTTCAAACCACTACTTAAACCAAATTGCAGCTTCATTTCCATTTAATTTTTTATCGCCTTTCTTCACGTTCTCAAATCCCATGGCGCGCATCACCTTGACTGCATATTCTTGCTCTTGCATGTCCGGAATGGTCAATGTGCAATTGAATAAATCAGTACCTGCTGCGCTGAATTGAAATTGTGCTTGGGGATAGACTTCATTCAAAAGATTTTTGTGCTTATTCAAGGTCGCTTCTTTTCCACAGAAATCAAAAATGATCTGACAACCATTGGTGTATTTCTTATAGGAATCTGCACCGGGCTTTAGCTGCACCCCATCACACTGAGAAAAAGCTGCGAACTGCATCAAGATGATACCTGCCAATACTAAAAATCCTTTTTTCATTTTAAATAGTTTTTACAATAATACAAAAGACGACCAAAGAATGCAAAAAGTTGTCTGAGGAATTGATAGAATTATCTTAATTTTGAAGCATGAAGAAAATCGCTATTCCCTTTTTGTTTTTTGCCCTGCAATGGACTGGATATCTTGCCCAAACTCCTTGCGTCAACAATATGGCAGGTATTTATCCGTGTAATCAAATGGATTTGCTTGCCCACATGACCAATGCAGAAATTGGCGGATGTGATAACACCAACGACATCTGGGCTTGGGTCTCCCCTGTCACCAAAAAAGAATACGCGATTGTTGGATGTTCCAACGGAACGGCATTCGTAGATGTCAGCGATCCTACCCAACCCGTTTATTTGGGACTTTTACCTGCCTACGATGCCAATAGTTTATGGCGAGACATGGAGACTTATCAAGATTATGTATTTGTGGTTAGTGAATCGGGAAATCATGGACTACAAATCATGAATTTGTTGCAATTAGATAATGTTGTGAGTGCCCCTGTTACTTTCACTGCAGATGCCCACTACGCCGGCTTTGGACATTGCCACACCATTAACATTGACCCTGTCAGCGGAATTCTTTGTGCCATGGGAACAAACACCTACAGCGGAGGTCCACACCTCGTCGATATTCAAAATCCATTGAATCCTGTTTTATTAGGCGGTTTTGCCAATGCCGGTTATACCCATGATGGCTTCATTACCACCTATAGCGGACCAGATCCCGACCATCAAGGAGATGTAATCATTGTTTGTTGCAACGGTACTACCGGTCTGGCCATAGTGAATGCCACCGACCCTACCGATATTCAATTATTGGACACCTACCTATACAACCAAACGGGTTATGTGCATCAAGGTTGGTTTACCAAGGATAAAAGATATTTTTTAGTGGATGATGAATTAGATGAAATGAATTTCTCGATCAATACGCGCACGCATGTTTTTGATTTCAATGATCTAGAAAGCATCGGCTATTTGGGATTCTATCAATCTGATAATACCTCTATTGACCACAATTTATACATGAAAGATCAGTTTGCTTACGAAAGTAATTACCGAAGTGGTGTGCGTGTCCTTGATGCCATTCGTTCCAGTGAGAACCTGTTGCACGAGGTTGCTTTTTTCGATTTGGTTCCCGACAATGACTTCGCACAATTCAGCGGAACGTGGAGCAATTATGCTTATCTACCGAGCGGAATAAATTTGGCGACCAGCATGTATGATGGTTTTTTTATTACCCGTCCCACTTTTTTACAATTTGGATCTGCCCTCTACTCCGTTTGTTTGAATGAACAATTCAACGCCAATTTAGAAGTGAATTCCGATTTGTATTTTCCGCTTCAAGTATCCATGAATGGTCCCGCATGGTTACAATGGAATGGCCCCACCACTATCAATGGTCAAGGAATTTTCAATTACCACCTTACCGTTAATGGAAGCGTAGCTCCAGGAAGTTATGATATTCAATGGGAGCTGCTGGCACCCAACGGACAAACCTATTCAGTTACACAAAAAATAGAAATCCTTCCCAATTCTGCTCCTGGTATTACGGTATTGTCCACACCCGCCAATAATGCTCAACTCAATGTTGGCTCGGTTGATTTTACTTGGATGACCAACGCAATTGCCAATGGCTATACTTGGACCTTAGCTTCTGATATAGATTTCACTCAAAGTGTAATGACCACCAATACGCCTGATACTTTTTATACGGTTACGAATTTGGCTAATGGACATTATTTCTGGAAAATTGAAGGCTTCAATGATTGTGGCAAAGGCCTCGTAAGTCAAGGAGAGTTTACCATCATGGATCCCAATGGTTTGACAGAATACACTGCGAATGTGATTATTTTCCCTCAACCCGCTGATGCCTATCTCATGCTGAATAACGACAAACCATTAGGGGTGTATGATTTAACAGGAAGATGCATACCTCTCAACATTACATCCAACACAAATGGATATCAAATCGATACTCGCTTTTTAACAGATGGTTTGTATTTATTGAGAACAGAAAAAGAAGTGATTAAAATAATCATTCGTCACTTATAACCCACAAACATAAATTGCTTGAATCCCTTTCTGCCGGATTCAAGCAATTCAATTTTTTTCTCTTCACTTAGCTTTTTGACAAAAGCACCGACTTCACAATCTCCAATGCTAACGGTACGTTTCCAATCGGCTTGATTAAGGTAAGCACGATAGATCGCCTCTTTGTAAATACAGTAACCAGCATTTCCCAACTCTATTACGTTGTTAATTACAAACTTCGTATCTCCCTTTTTTTGACGATCGTTTGCAACGTGCCAGTTGCCATCCATTTTAAATCCGATGGTATGATAAGGCTTACAATCATACAATGTCGAGTCATCGAAAATTTTTATTGGATAGTTCGTTAAAAATCCACCATCCAAATACAAATGATCATCATCTCTTCGATGTCTCAGATCACAGACATTCCCATACTTATCGATGGCAATCGGTTCATAATACAACGGCATGGTCATCGATGCACGCACAGCATCTACGACACGCAATTTGGGAAAAGTGTGAACACTGAAAAAATCTGCCTTCTGATGGACAATGCAGGTTGCTGTAATGACCAGTGATTTATACTTAGGATTTTTTTTTGCCAACGCTTCGAGTTCTTCAAACGTGATATCAGGATTGAGTCCTTTGGAGGCAATCAGCTTCTCCATCCACTTGGTGATGGCTCGTCCTTTATAAATACCATACCTTCTAAAAAGTCTTATTAAACGACCGAACCACCATCCTCCCCCATCGCTGAACTTGGCAAAGTTGGTAGAGCCAATTATCTCCGCGACCTCACTTGGCGTAAATCCCAATGCCAAAAAAGTAGCAGTAATGGCACCTGAAGAAGTTCCTGCAACACGTTTTATGGAAGTCATCATGCCTCTCTCTTCCATTTCCAACAAAGCGCCGCAATAGGCCAACCCTTTTAGTCCCACTCCTTCAAAAACTAAATTTTGATATTGAATAGAATCCTTGTAAGCCTGTCCAAAAAATCCAGTTATCCTAAAAGACAACAATAATAAAAGCAATATCTTTTTCATGCGTATCTTGTTTTTCTTCCTTCTCGACAAAAACCCCACAAGGCAATGCCCCATTCTTTGGCAAAATCTACCGCCATCGAACTTGGTGCGGAGACAGCAGCTATGGAAGGAATTTTTGCCACAAAGCATTTCGCGATAATCTCGTAAGAAATCCGACCACTTACCATTAATAATTGGGCATCCTGCAACTGATTGTTCATCCACAAATCTCCCACGCATTTATCCACCGCATTGTGTCTTCCAATGTCTTCAAAGGCATTCAATATCTTTCCTTCTGCATCGAACAAGGCCGCCGCGTGCGATCCTCCGCTTTGTTCAAATAAATTTTGTGCTCGCTGGAATTGCTCCCATTGGGCATCGGTCGGTATCACCAGCTCTCCATTGGGTAATGCCTGATCAGAAGGTATGTTGAGTTGAGTTTGACCACAAATACCGCAAGAAGCCACACTCAGTAGCGTCCGGTGATTGATGGGGGTGTTAGCAGACTGATGGCAAATAAGGTTCACCTCCTCGATACTCCCTAATTCGTTTGGCTGCGACAAGCACTCCACTTGGTGCATTTGCAACCCCTTCAGATATCCTTCCGCATGCAATAAACCAAAGGCAAGGGCTACTTCGTTTCCCGGCGTTTGCATGGTAATAGAAAACCTTACGCCATTCCATAAAATCGCCAAAGGCGACTCGACCACCAATGCATCGTGCACTGTTTTCGAATCGCCCTTGAATTGCCTAATGCCTTCGTAGGAGAGAAACATTACTTACCGTATCGCTTTTCTGCTAACTCTAATGCTTTGTATAAATTAACTACGGAGCCTGTTTTGGAAAAAGAACCAAAAGTATTTTTTCCAGGAATGGTATATCCCAAGCTTACACCATGTTGAAGATAGCTACCCCCATCTACGTAATTGTTCAATCCCCACTTCGCTTGTGAAGACAATTGCAAGTGCCAATCACGGCAGATTTGATACTCGATCGATAAACCTGTGTTGGCGGTAACTGTACTGTTCACATTTCCTACACTTCTTTTAGTGAAGCCTAACCCTTGGATAGATGAAAATTTCAAAGCCGAAACGGGACCTAATTTCAAGTTGTAAAACTGATACAAAGTGGAAGCATCCACCGCCCAAATGTTTCCATTTTCTGAAAAAGGAATTCCATTCTTTTTACATGCATTGTATTTCGCATACATGAAATTCAAACCACCTCTCCAATCTTCATTGATTTTTGTACCTAATTGCACCGACGCAGGAAATGCAGGATAACTCCATGAATCACGGATGTCTAACAAGTTTTTTATCGGCTCTCCATCATCATCAATAAACGCATAACCTAAACTCAATTGCATAGGATTAGATAAGAACTTCGCCATTTTTCCTTCCGTACCTTCTTCGCCATTCTCTAATTTAAGATCGCGATAAGAAACCGCTGATTGCTCAATAAGACACTTCACTTGTTGCGCGGTTAAATCAGGATAGTATGACCAAATGGCTGCTGCTACTCCTGCAGTAACAGGAGAAGCCATTGAAGTACCACTCATCGCTTCATATCCTGCATTGGGAACCGTGCTATAAATATTCACCCCAGGAGCAAACACGTCCACCGACTTTCTTCCAAAATTACTGAACCCTGCTTTGATCTCTTGCTCGGTAGAACCACTTGCCCCTACCTCAATCCAAGTTTTACACTTACCACCGCTTTTGTAATCAGCACATGGGAAATTGTCTTTTACATCAACATCCTTGTTGTCATTTCCTGCAGCGTGCACCAATAACACTCCTTTTGATTCTGCATATTTAACCGCTTCATCCACGCGCTCCTTGAAGGGAGAGTATGCTTTACCAAAGCTCATATTGATCACTTTCGCTCCGTTATTAACGGCATAAAAAATAGCATTCGCCACATCTTTATCACGTTCGTCTCCATCTGGAACACAACGAATCACCATCAATTTTGCATTGGGACAAATGCCATCCATGCCCTTGCCATCGCGCATGGCTCCAACAATTCCTCCAACATGGGTTCCATGATCAGCCGCTGGGCCATCAATGTGGTTATTTCCATATTTCGTTTCGGTAACATCGGCATAATTGTCTCCTACGACTTTCCTGGGATCAAAATCCAAATTATAGCCATACTCCAAAGCGCTTTTTACTTGCTGCTCCCATTGTGGCAACACCTCATCAAAGTTATTAAGTATACCCACCTTGATGAGTTGCTTGTATAAATCCAATGAATCATTTTGACCAGTAAAAGACTCCACCTCATCTATGGTGTAATCCTCACCAATTTGCTTCGTAAAGAACATTTTCGCTGCTCTGTAAACCTTCGCAAACTCCTCATATTCTTTCACATCATTTTTAGCGGATTCCAATCGAGCATCAAAATCTTTTTTCATTTTTTGATACTCCTTGAACTCCTTCTTTTTACCATCTACGCATTGACCGCCTGGAAACATTTCTGAATACATTTTATATACCCGAATGAACTCCATGTTATCCTTCTCCACATCTCCATCTTTTCCGCCAATGAAACTCCAACCATGAATGTCATCCACATATCCATTATTATCATCATCCTTACCATTACCTGCAATTTCGCCCGGATTGGTCCAAAGCACATTTTTTAAATCAGGATGGAAGGTTTCCGTTCCGCTATCGATAATCGCAATTACCACTGGTGAAAACTGGCCATTTACTGGAGAAAATTCTTTCAAGGCCTTGGCGGCGCTTACCCCAATTAAACCATCTGTAGCTTGATCCGCATGTTGCCATTGCTCTTGAATGGTTGCGTTTTGTGCATTTGCATGAATGGCTGCTGCCATTACTAAACAAGAAAGTACTCTTTTTTTCATTCTATGATTTTGAAGAGGCTAAAATAATGATAATTGACGACCAATATGCAAAATGCTTGCATTCACTTTTAGACGTTAACAATGTTTGCGAAACAGCTTGGAATTTTAACTACAAACCTCTTTCTTTGAAAAAAAATAAGAAGAAATGAGCTTCCCAAGTGATTTACAAATTGCGCAAGAATGTAAGATGCGCCACATCAATGACATCGCAGAAAAATTAAACATTTCCGTAGATGATCTCGAGCATTATGGAAAATACAAAGCGAAATTACCGCTGCATTTAATTAACGAAGACAAGATAAAAAAAGCACAGTTGATTCTTGTAACGGCCATCACACCAACGCCTGCCGGTGAAGGAAAAACCACCACCAGTATAGGTCTTACCGAAGGGTTGAACAAGATTGGTAAAAAAGCAACCGTGGTTTTGAGAGAGCCCTCATTGGGACCTGTCTTCGGAATCAAAGGAGGAGCTGCTGGGGGAGGTTATGCCCAAGTAGTCCCCATGGAAGACATCAATTTGCACTTTACCGGAGATTTTTCTGCTATTGAAAAAGCCAACAATTTATTGGCGGCTTTAATTGACAACAACATCCAGAGCAAGCAAAATAATTTAGGGCTGGATCCAAGACAAATCTATTGGAAGAGAGTAATGGACATGAACGATCGTTCATTGCGTCAAATCACGATCGGATTGGGTGGTACGGGTAATGGCATTCCGCGAGAAGATGGATTCAATATCACTCCCGCCTCTGAGGTGATGGCCATTTTGTGCATGAGTAAAAACATCGATGATTTGAAGAAAAAGCTAGGTAATATTTTCGTCGGATTTACCTATGATAAAAAACCCATTTATGCCCGAGATTTAAAGGCTGAAGGCGCAATGGCTATCTTATTAAAAGACGCCATCAAACCCAATTTGGTTCAAACATTAGAAGGTAATCCTGCTATTATCCATGGTGGTCCATTTGCCAATATTGCACAAGGAACCAATACCATTATCGCTACTAAGATGGGATTGAGCTTGAGCGATTATGTCGTTACAGAGGCTGGATTTGGTGCTGATTTAGGAGCGGAAAAATTCATGAACATCAAATGCGGATATGGTCAATTAGCACCCAGTGCTATTGTGTTGGTGGCTACTATTCGCGCATTGCGTCATCATGGAGGTGCGCCCAAAGAGGAATACAATACACCCAGCATGGAGCGCATTGAAAGGGGAATTGAAAATTTAGAAAAACACATCGAAAATTGTATGCATTTCGGGATTACTCCAGTAGTAGCATTGAATCATTTCCCAACAGACTCCGAAGAGGAGATACAATATGTCATAGATCGATGTGCCTTGAAAGGTGTGAAAGCGGTGGTAGCGAGAGGGTTTTCACAAGGCGGTGATGGGATGAGAGATTTGGCAAGAGAGGTCATTCACGTTTTAGAGAGTGGCCGAAACGCCTTTACCCCCTTGTATAATTGGGATTCACCCGTTAAAGAAAAAATTGAAAAAATAGCCAAGACCATATACGGTGCCGATCAAGTGCAATACACCAAAGAGGCGGAAACTGATTTAAGAACCATTGAAAAATTGGGATTATCAGGTCTGCCCGTTTGCATGGCGAAAACGCAGAAATCATTCAGCGATGATGAGCGCAAGAATGGCAGACCCCGAGGATTTAATGTTACGGTAAGAGAGTTTGAATTTGCCGTAGGCGCTGGATTTATCATTCCCATTTTAGGAGAGATGATGAGAATGCCAGGTCTTCCGGTGGTGCCTGCCTCCGAAGGAATGGACATTGATGCCAATGGGGTGATCAGTGGACTTTCATAAAAAATAGCGTTGGAAAGAAAATAAAAAGAGGAACCGATGGTTCCTCTTTTTTTTGTGGGCCATACCGGAATCGAACCGATGACCTCTACCATGTCAAGGTAGCGCTCTAACCAGCTGAGCTAATGTCCCAAGCGGTGCAAATATAATGCGTAACCATGGATGATGATTATTTTAAAGTAGAAGCCATCCAAAATTTAGCGAACCGCTACTGGAACGGCCGAAAATCAAATAATCAAATGAATTAATCCCTGAGGCAACGAACAGACCACCCACCTTCCTTACCGTCGATGTTTCTGTTCATATTACCATCGTAGTCCTTAAGAAGGCGTCCCCAAGCACCGTTTGAAACGTACTCTGAAGAACTCCACCAATAACCGTTCTTTCCAATGTCGTAGAAACCTCCATGGGGGTAGCGGCTGCCGCCCGGAAAACCTGTAAAACCGCTGCTGTTGGTTCCATTTCCAGAATGCTTAACCTCTGGTGCAGGGACACTTCGCGTATCTTTACAGGTATGACAGGGAACTTTGCTGCGATATTCGGCATTCCACTCTTTACAATTTGGGCAAGTTTCCCTTCCCCCTGTCGTATAATCGTTCCAACCGCTTATACTCTTCATTTCTTTTCCCGCTGATTCTAACCCTCCCAAGTAATCCGTTAATACCTGCCATTCCTCCTCTGAGGGAACATGATAGCCCGCAGGGGCCAGACCTCTTTGATCATTCACCGCATACCAATTATACAACTTTCCATATTTCACTCCATTGGCTGGATCGTTGTTATAATAACACCAGGCTGGTTGCTTATTTTTACCCGCCCTTTCCCATTCTTCATCAGTCTTAGCCTGTGGTATGGGATTGCCGTTGCGGAAGTGATCGACATCCAAATTTTTTGTCATCCATACTTGCGTCCCAATGGTGACGGTTTGTGAGTGGATGATGCCCATTAGGCCAAAAAACACCAAAAAAAAGAATAAGCACTTCTTCATCATTTTTTTTAAAATATAATAGATAAAATCTAATACAAATGTAATTAACTTAACTTGATTTACAATCGAAGGATTATTACGGCACATTATGGAACAAGCCCATCACGAGTCTTTCATCATTGGCAAATCCCTCTTCTATAATGCGGTCCATCCAAATTCCATAATTGGACTTTTCCATGATGGCGTGAGAAGTGCGGATATATTTTTTTCGAATACCATAAGCCGTTTCGGCCTCATACGATAAGTTAAATCCCAATACCATCACACGCTTTCCAAAGGCATTTACTTTATTGATAAGGTGCTGAAATTCTCCATCGCCACCCATGATCACCAATACATCATACCGATCTTGCGCGGCTGCTGCTAAGGCTTCTGAGGTAAATGGCACATTCACGGATTTCTCCAATGGCTCTTGGGTTTCTGTATCTAAATGTATCGGCGTGTAATGCAATTTCACACCATGATACACCAACGAATCCTCAGTCTTTCGCTCACTGTTGATGGCATCCATTCGTTTTTGAGCATCGGGAAATCGCGCCTCCAATGCGTTGGCAGAATAACGACCTTTGAACCAATGTGCTTCGACTATGGGACAAAGTGCATATTTTGAATGCTCCTGCTGCGCTACTTTATGTCTTACATACTCCATAAAGCCAGAAAAGAAGAAGCTCTTTCCAATGGTATGATTGTGCTTGTAATACGAATTGACTTGTAAAAAAAATCCGCCATCAAAATAGATAGCGATACGGGTGAGTCGCTGTTCACTGTTCATAGGAAATCGTGTTAGTTTTTATTTCTCTCTCTTCGCTAACAATAAAGGGAGCCTTTTGTTTTTGAATTGAAAGAAATCAAAGATAATGATACCAATGATTAAAGGCAGTACTATGAAAACACCACTGTTATAATGTGCCGCCCCCTGAAAATCGCCTTGTAAAAGGCACATGGTCCCTCTTGTCATTCCACACCCTGGGCACTCTTTATTCAATATCAACTTGGACATGCACGGAATGGCAATATCATAGTGGGTGAAAATACCCAACAACATGGCGAAAATTTCATACCCGATAAAAACCGACCACATCCACTGTTCTTTTAAATAGGCCAAGATCAATTTTAGATGGGTTCTCATTCCTTACAAAATTAGCATTTTAAGTTCCTCGAGGTTCACCATTTTTTGCTCTCCCGATTGCAAATTTTTTACACTCACTTTTCCTTGTTGCATTTCCTCGTCCCCCATCACGGCCATCCAAGGAATGGCTTTGTCATCGGCCCATTTGAATTGCTTTTTCATTTTGGCTGGGTCCGGATACACCTCGCAACGAATGCCTTCTTGCCTCAAAATGGCCGCCCAACGATGGGTTTCATGAATGGTGTTTTCTGAGAAATAAGCCCATCCCAATTGGATGCTACCTGCTGTTTCTGTTGGAAACAAGCCGAGCTCTTCCATTACATCGTAAATTCGATCAGCACCGAAAGAAATACCCACTCCAGAAACATTGGGTAATCCGAATATCCCCGTCAAATTATCATATCGACCTCCTCCTCCTATACTTCCCATTGCCACTCCAATGGCTTTTACTTCAAAAATAAATCCGGTGTAATAATTCAAGCCTCTCGCCAAAGTAAGATCCCATTTGACTTGGGCACAATGAGTTCCAACGGTTTGCATTGCTTGCATTAAGAAGCGGTATTCCTGAACGCCTGAACGACCTGAAACAGTTTCACTCAAAATGGCCAATGCCCTTTCTTCATCGGTGGTTTTGATGGCCATCAATTCCTTTAACTTTTCAATAGCTGCTTCATTAAAACCACGCTCTTGCATTTCCTTGGTTACACCCTCCCAACCGATTTTATCTAACTTGTCCAATGCAACGGTCATTTCTATGAATTGATCCGCACATTGACAATACTCTGCCACTCCCAACAATAGTTTTCGATTGTTGATGAGCAACTCAACCTGATTAAATCCAAGACGTTGAAAGGCGCGGTCATACACTTGAATGAGATCGACTTCGCACCACAAACTATCCGTACCAATAATATCGGCATCGCATTGATAAAACTCGCGGTACCGTCCTTTCTGAGGACGATCCGCGCGCCATACCGGTTGAATTTGAAATCGACGAAATGGAAAAGAAATTTGCGCATGATTCATCGCCACATATCGAGCAAAAGGCACCGTTAAATCATATCGCAAAGCGCGATCACAGACTTTTGCCACAACACCGCGACTATCTTTATTGGCCAATAATTGAGCATCTACGTCTTTCAAATAATCACCATTATTTAATATTTTAAATAACAATTGATCTCCTTCTTCCCCATACTTACCCGTTAGCGTCTCATAGTTTTCCATAGACGGAGTTTCCAAAGGCTCAAAACCATATAATTCGAAAACAGCGCGGATGTTTTGAAAAATAAATTGACGCTTTTTCATCACTTCCGGACCAAAATCGCGGGTACCTTTTGGAATTGAGACAGAAACTTTACTCATGGATGGCAAAGATAAGTTTAAATTTACGCCATGCATTGCGAAATAATCAACTACGAGCGAATAGATGCCCATAAAGCACCGATCTACGCCTTGCATCGAAATGAAAATGGAATTTATACCGGAGGTGCTGATCGTCAATTGATATTTCAAGACTTCCAAAACAAAGGCGTCTGTCATGTGATGGCTACCTTTCCAGAGAGCATCTTTTCCATTTGCACGACTCCCAATGCCATTTGGGTGGGCGGATTTCAAGGACATTGTTACCGGATATCCACGCAAGATCACACCGTCTCCAAATTTGAAGCACATGAAGGACCCGTCTATGCGATGGTCCAAATCAATGACGAATGGCTCGCCAGTGCAGGGGCAGACGGAAAAATCCACATTTGGAACCATCAAGACGCCTCCATAGTTCGAAGCATTTGGCTGGGAGACGAAAAAATCAGGCGGTTGCGATTTGATTCCACCTCGCATCAATTGTGGGTAGGCGGAGCAGATGGTTCGTTGACGCTATTAGACATCCCTTGGTTCAACACTTTGGAAAAATGGTTAGATCCGGGCAACCCTTGTTACGATTTTGCATGGCTCCCTCAAAAAACAGTTTTTGTAACCGCCCATAAAAATGGACAACTCCATTTTTGGAAAAAAGGAACCACCCTACCGATTCTGAGTTTTCCTGCACACATGGGAGCCATTTACACCTTGCATCATGATGCTGAAAAGAACATTCTGCTCACCGGATCCGTTGACAAAACGCTGAAATGCTGGGATTTAACGAACATGCAAGCCCTATTTAAACAAGACCAATATGACCATCTGCCATTCCGCTCAATCAATAAAATTGACTTTTGGAAAGATGAAATCATTGTTTGTGGAGATCAATCAAAAATAGATTTCATAAAGATTTGTTTTTTCGAATAAAAAATTTATATTTGACCTTATCTAAACAAACAACAGATATGCAAGAGGGAAACAACTACCGAGATGATGTGTACTCAAAGCCGGTAAGAGCAGGAAAGCGCACCTATTTTTTTGATGTTAAATCCACCCGAGGAAACGATCTTTTTATGACGATTACAGAAAGTAAACGTACAGGCAGTGCGGAAAGTGGTAACGTCAATTATGAAAAGCACAAGATTTTTCTTTACAAAGAGGATTTCGAAAAATTTATAGAAGGTTTGCAAGAGACCATTGATTACATTCGTCAAAAGCAGTCAGAGGCCCCATCAGCCCCTAGCTATTCTGAAAGCAGCAATGCAGACGAAGAGTTCAATAATTTGTAACCCCCCGACTTGATTTCTTCATGACCAAAACGAGTTTTGGTTTATACCTTATACCCTCTCCTTTGCATGAAGAGGGTTTTTCTTTTTTACCCGAAGGCAGTTGGGACGTATTAGAACATTGTTCTTTATTCATCGTAGAAAACGCCAGAGAGGCACGCAGAAATTTGCGGAAAATGGGGTTTAAGAGAGACTTCAATGATCTTGAAATGGTGGAATGGAATGAACATTCGTCACCGGCAGATCAATCCAACATATTGAAACTACTAGAAAAATCGAAACATGCGGCATTGCTGAGTGATGCGGGACTTCCTTGCATTGCAGATCCTGGACATCGAGTCGTGCTGAAAGCACATGAATTGGGGATCGTGGTCATTCCTTGGGTAGGCCCATCCTCCATTCTGCTCACCCTGATGGGATCGGGACTCAATGGACAGCAATTTCGTTTTCATGGCTATTTACCGCGAGAAAAAGCTGAACGCATCCAAATTTTAAAGGAGTTAGAAAGACGCGCAAAAAGTGGAGAAACGCAACTTTTCATGGACACTCCCTATCGCAATCAATCGGTGTTAGAGGACATCATGACTCAACTTTCGGGAGAGGCACTGCTGTGCATTGGACAGGAAGTTCATTCTCCTCGACAACGGATTTTAACAAAAAGGATACACCAATGGAAAAAAAGTGTTCCGCAGATTCACAAAATTCCCGTTATGTTTGCATTAGGTTTTTGAAATGAAATTATTATTTGTTTGTTTAGGAAATATCTGTCGTTCGCCCATGGCGGAAACCATCTTACGCATGAAACTGGGTGAAGATGCGCAAAATTGGGAAATAGATTCGGCAGGTCTCATTGGTTTCCTGGAAGGGATGGCCCCAGATGTTCGCGGACAAGCGGTGATGAAGGAAAGAGGAATCGATATTAGCCACCTTCGATCACGCAAGATCCAGCCGCACGATTTGGATTATTTTGATATCATCATCGCGATGGACGGCAGTAATTTCAAAGACGTTATGGACATGGCTACCTCAAAGAAACAACAGCAAAAGATTAGACAATTCACGCATTCCAAAACAGGAGAGACCATCCATGTTCCCGATCCCCTTTTAGACGAAACATCGGCTTTTGAGCGCGTCTATCAGCTCCTCCACTCTGCCATTGATCATTGGTTATTATCCCAAGGTCTTACTTCAAAAGAGGTGCAACCCTCCTTGTAAAATTTTAACTTCCTTTAATCTTTGTCTTTTCACGCATTGAGCAGTGAAAATCCTTACATTTGCTACCCTATAATTTTTTAGATATGAAGCGGATTTTCTACTCAATTTTCACACTGGCTTTTTGCCTTCATTTTCTTGGTGCTTCAGCTCAAGATAAAAACGCCATCGTCTTGACCATCGACGGAAAAGGAACAACGGTGGAGGAGTTCGAGAACATTTTCAAAAAAAACAATAGAGATTCTCTGATTACGTCCAAGTCCTTGGACGAGTACATGGAGCTTTTTATTAATTTCAAGTTGAAAGTAGCAGAAGCCAAGTCCATGGGATTGGATACCGTAGACAAGTTTGTTAAGGAATTAGCAGGATATCGCACCCAATTGGCAAGACCTTATTTGGTGGATGCTACACTGTTGGATGGCTTAATCAACGAAGCTTATCAGCGTCTTTCGGAAGAAATACATGGTTATCATATCCTTGTAAAATGTGATGCCAATGCCTCGCCCAATGACTCGCTACGGGCATACCAGAAGATCATTCAACTGCGCAATAAAATCATCAATGGCGCTGACTTCAAGCAAGTCGCTAAAGAAAGTTCAGAAGACCCCTCTGCAAAAGAAAATGCGGGAGACCTTGGCTATTTCACTGCTTTTCAGATGGTGTATCCATTTGAATCGGCCGCTTATCAAACTCCGATTGGACAGGTATCGATGCCCGTGCGCACCAAGTATGGATTCCATTTGGTTAAAGTAGTCGATCGCCGTCCTGCGCGTGGAGAGATTCACGTTGCCCATATCATGATTCGTGATAAGAGTGACGATGCCAATTATGCGAAAAATAAAATCAACGAGGTATATCAAAAGATTGTGAGCAAAGAAAAAACTTTCGAAGAGTTGGCAGGCGCCTACAGCGAAGACGGTTCATCTGCTAAGAAAGGAGGAGAATTGCCTTGGTTCGGTATTAATAAAATGGTTACCGAATTTGAAGATGCCTCTTTTGCATTAAAGAACAATTTGGATGTATCTCAGCCTATAAAAACATCTTATGGTTGGCATATTATCAAACGCTTGGACTACAAGCCGGTGGCCAGCTTCGCATCCATGGAAAAAGAGTTAAAGACCAAAGTGCAGAAAGACAGCCGTGCCGAAAAAACGCGAAATGCGTTCTTAGCGAAACTCAAAGTAGAGTATCAATATTCCGAAACGGAAGCCACCATTAACAAGTTAATTGCCGTTGCCGATACCAACGTTTACAAGGCAAAATGGGCACCGAAAAAATCGTTAGGAAAGAAAGTAATATGTACCATCAAAGGTCAAAAAGTATTCGCGAAAGAATTTGTTGAATACATCAATGCCAAGCGTCCTAGTAAATCGAAAGTATCTCCGCATGACTACATCCACAACGAATTGGTCATTTTTTGCAACGAGCAAGTTTTGAAATACGAAGATCAACAGCTTGAAAACAAGTATCCCGCCTTTCGCCTTTTAATGAATGAATACCGTGATGGTATTTTATTGTTTGAATTGACCGATCAAAAAGTATGGACCAAGGCGGTCAAAGACACTTCAGGACTTCGCACATTTTATGAAAATAACAAATACAATTATGCTTGGCCCGATCGTGCTGAAATTGCGGTATTCACCTGCGAAAATGCCGAGTACAGTAAAAAGGTTAGAAGTATGTTGAGTGCGAATGAAATGGAAATGCAAGCCATTGAAGTGGAATTAAATCAAGATGGTAAAGGGCATGTAGAATTGGATGGAGGAACTTATTCACAAGAAGATCGTCCATTGCTTGCTCAATTTGATTGGAAAAAACAAAGCGTCAATCCAACTGATTTAATGGTCAATGGAAAACCCGTGGTGGTTAAAGTTAAAAAATTCCTTCCGGCAGGTCCCAAAAAATTAAGCGAAGCCCGCGGAGTGATTACCAGCGATTATCAAACCTATTTAGAAAAATCATGGATTGAAAGTTTAAGAAAAGGACATCAAATCCAAATTAACAAAGAGGTCCTTTATACCATACATTGATGAAATACCTCTTCATTCTCGGTACCGTATTGCTACTTTTTGCAGCGTGTAATTCCCAGTCGGATTCCTCCGAATCCGTTGCAACCTATAAAGATTTACACCTCAGCAAAAATGAACTGATCGCAATGATGCCTGTCGCCTATAGTGCTGCAGACAGCGCAGATATTGCCAATAAAATCATTCAACTTTGGGTGGAAAGAGCTTGTTGGATAGATCAAGCTCAACACACCGCATGGACAGCGGAAGAGGAGCAGCAATTAAATGACTACAAAGAATCATTGATGATTCAACATTATCAATCGGAATTGCTCAAAGAGAAATTAGATACCAATGTACAAAAGGAGGAAATCGATCGTTGGATGAACCAGATAGCGGACACCAATCAAAAATATACTCCCAAACAAGTTAAAGACTTTATATTAATGGGACGCAAAAGCAAGATTATTTCGGACTTACAAGCGGGCTTTATAAAAGAAGCGCAAGACAAAGGCCAGGTCCAAATAGGGGGAGCCAATCCATGAAAAAATTCGTTATTGTACTATTCATACTGCTCTCCTTTCAAAGTTGGGGGCAATTACAAACCATCGAGAAAATCGTGGCCGTGGTGGGAGACGAAGTGGTACTCTTGTCAGAAATAGAGAACTCCTTATTAGAATCATCCAAAGGAAAAGTCATTACAGAAGAAATGCGATGTAAGGCATTGGAAAACCTATTATATCAAAAACTTTTGCTGCATCATGCCAAAGTGGACAGTGTAGAGGTATCAGATGGTGATGTCAATATGCAAGTGGAAAGAAGAATTGATTACTTTGTTCAAATGTTCGGAAGTGAGGAGGCCTTTGAAAAATACTATGGTAAAAGCATTCCCGTTCTTAAAGAAGAGTTTTTCGATTCCGTAAAAGAACAATTACTGATTGAAAAAGAGCAGCAAGAAGTGACAAAAAATACCGTCACTACTCCGGCGGATGTTTTAAAGTTTTACAAAGAACAACCCAATGATTCCATCCCATTGATTCCGGAACAATTGTCCTATTCTCAAATTGTTTTCGCCCCGAAAATTAAAGAAAAGGAGGTGAATAAAGTCATTCACTTTATGGATTCCATTCGAAATGAAATCATGGTAGGGAGAACTTCTATGACCCTGCAAGCCGCGAAATGGAGTGAAGATCCGGGCAGTAAATACAAAGGTGGATGCTATCCTTTGCAACGAAGAGGCACATTTGTCCCCGAATATGAAGCCGCGGTGTACAACACCGACGAAGGAAAATTCACGCCCGTTTTTAAAAGCGATTTCGGATATCACTTTGTTAAAGTCATTCAAAAGCGAGGAGAATTTTATGAAACCTGTCATATCTTGATGACGCCGAAGGTATCAGAATTGGATTTGGATAAGGCCCATTTGCTCGCAGATTCCATATATGCCGCTTTGAAAAAGGAAACCCTTAATTTTCACGACGCCACCGTTCAATTTAGCACGGACGAGGAAACAAAAAATCAAGAGGGACAAGTGATGAATCCACAAACAGGAGGAGTAAAGCACGAAATTGGAGGCCTCGATCCAGAAATAAGTTTGATCCTTTCTCGAATGAAACCAGGTGAAATTTCGGCACCTGTTCTTTCCACTACGGTAGATGGAGTGAAGCGGTATGTCATCTATCGCCTCGATGGAAGAATCAATGCTCACAAAGCCAATATGGATTTGGACTATGAGATTTTTCAGAATGCCGCCGCCGCCAATGCAAAGAAAAAATCGA
Organism: uncultured Chryseobacterium sp.; assembly: GCA_964544665.1. Lineage (GTDB taxonomy): Bacteria > Bacteroidota > Bacteroidia > Flavobacteriales_D > Sanyastnellaceae > CAMCTV01. Next base: position 64,959 of record CAZJCQ010000002.1, read on the forward strand.
CGGATAAATGGGTGCAAAACAAATTGAAAAGAACCTACATCAGAATAGAGGATGAATTCAAAAATAAATGCTCTTTCGAGTTTAAATGGATTAATTAATGGATAGTAATATGTCAGACGTCGCCACATTAGAGAGATTAAAAGATCAATATGCTGTTTTACAACAGGAGGTTGGGAAAGCCATTGTAGGACAAGATGAAGTGGTCAAATATGTATTGATTTCGATTTTCAGCAATGGACATTGTTTATTGGTTGGAGTTCCAGGATTGGCTAAAACCCTTTTGGTTAATTCGATTGCAGAAGCCTTGGGAGTCAATTTCAAACGAATTCAATTCACACCAGATTTGATGCCCAGCGATATTGTGGGTTCAGAAATCTTAGATGAAAATCGACAATTCAAATTCATCCAAGGACCTATATTTTCCAACATTATTCTTGCAGATGAAATCAATCGAACTCCACCCAAAACGCAATCTGCATTATTGGAAGCCATGCAGGAAAGAAAAGTGACCGCGGCAGGACAAACCATGCCACTCCCCTCCCCTTTCTTTGTATTGGCCACTCAAAATCCGATTGAGCAGGAAGGTACCTATCCTTTGCCAGAGGCTCAATTAGACCGCTTTATGTTTAATATTTGGGTCAACTATCCCACTTTAGAAGAAGAAATTCAAATTGTAAAAGCGACCACGGATAATCGAAGAATCAATATTCAACCAGTTATTCAGCAAGACGAAATATTGGCCTATCAAGCCGTCATTCGTAAAATGCCTGTGGCCGATAATGTCGTCGAATATGCGGTAAAACTGGTCAATAAAACGAGACCTGAAAGTGAAATTGCTCCTGATTGGGTCAAGAAAAATATCAGTTGGGGAGCGGGGCCTCGTGCCTCACAACATTTGATTGTTGGCGCAAAGTGTCATGCCGCGCTGAACGGAAAACTAAGTCCCGATATCGAAGACGTAAAAGCCGTTGCCCTGCCTATTCTTCGCCATCGCGTGGTACGAAATTACAAAGCCGAAGCCGAAGGACTAACCATTGAGAAAATTGTTGCCCAACTAATGTAAACCCAATGAAAAGCTGGATATCCATCTCCGCCGAAAGCGATTTCCCGATTCAAAACATTCCTTTTGGTATTTTTTCCACTCCACAAAAAACAGCACGACCTGGAATTGCCATAGGTGATCAGGTGTTGGATTTGTTGGTATTAAAGACAAATGGCTTTTTTGAAGATCTTCCTTTTAGTCTCTCTGATTTTGATTCCTGTGTTTTAAATAACTTAATGAGGCATGGCAAGAAAAACATGAGTCTCCTCAGAAGTCGCATTATGGAACTTCTTACAGAGGGAAATACAGCGCTATCCGGTCATTCATGCATCCATGACGCGCTGGTATTACAACGAGAGGTGCAAATGCACTTACCAGTTCAGATTGGAGATTACACCGATTTTTATAGCAGCGAAGACCACGCAAGAAATGTGGGAATGATGTTTCGAGATCCTGCGAAGGCCTTGCTTCCCAATTGGAAACACTTGCCCGTTGGGTATCATGGTCGATCTTCGACCATTGTGACATCGGGCACAACCATTAAGAGACCAAAAGGTCAAATCAACGCCAGTGATGAAACGATGCCCACATTTGGTCCGACTCAACAATTGGATTTTGAACTAGAAATGGCCTTTATCACTTTCGAAGGAAAGCCCATGGGAGAACACATCACCCCAGACGAAGCCCCCGATTATATTTTTGGATTTGTCATTTTTAATGACTGGAGTGCGAGAGATATCCAACGATGGGAATATGTTCCGCTAGGACCATTTTTAGCTAAAAACTTTGCCTCCACCATATCCCCATGGATTGTAACACTTGAGGCTCTGGAACCTTTCCATCATGCGGGCAAAGTGCAAGATCCAGAGGTGCTACCCTACTTAAAATTTAGCGGTCAATATCACATTGACATTGCGCTAGAGGTAGCCATTGAGCCAGAAAGCACTCAAGCAACGGTTGTCTCAAAAAGCAACTACCGTCATATGTATTGGAACTATGCCCAACAATTGGCTCATCATACGATTGGCGGTTGTGCTATTCGCTGCGGAGACATGATGGCATCCGGGACGATTTCAGGTCCAGAAAAAGGTTCCTATGGATCGATGTTAGAGATTGCCTGGAAAGGAACACAGCCGATTGAAATGGCCGACGGAACGCAGCGCAAATTCATCCAAGATCAAGACACCGTGAGCATGAGAGGATATGCGCAAGGGGAAGGATTTCGTATTGGATTTGGGGAGTGTCGGGGGAAGATTATCGAATAATTTTTAAAATAAAAAAAAGGGAGCCTAGCTCCCTTTTTTATTCTATTATCCTTCCCTACTTAAAGCGAACCGCTGTTGCCACTTTTGTGGCCGCATCCACCTTATAAAAACCTTCACCGGCTTTATCTCCCAACTTGCCCGCTGTTACCATATTGACCAGTAGCGGACAGGGTGCATATTTAGGATTTCCAAATCCCTCATGCATTACACGTAAGATCGCCAAGCAGACATCTAACCCAATGAAATCCGCTAAGCGCAAGGGACCCATGGGATGCCCCATTCCTAATTTCATTACCGCATCAATTTCCTCCACTCCCGCTACTCCTTCAAATAAAGTATAAATGGCTTCATTGATCATGGGCATCAAAATTCTATTGGCAACAAAACCTGGATAATCATTCACTTCAACGGGAACTTTCTCCAGTGCTTTCGACATTTCAAATACTTGGGCGGTTACCTCATCACTCGTGCTATATCCTCGAATCACTTCAACCAATTTCATCACCGGAACTGGATTCATGAAGTGCATTCCAATCACTTGGCTGGGTCGAGAGGTCGCTGCTGCGATCATCGTAATCGAAATCGATGAAGTATTGGAAGCCAAAATACAATGAGCGGGTGCGCTCTCATCCATCATTTTAAAAATCTTCAATTTCAAATCTACGTTCTCTGTTGCCGCTTCTACCGCCAAATCTGCATTTGCGATTCCTTCCTTGAGATCGGTAATAAAATGCAAGTTAGACAACGTCGTGTTCTTACCTTCCTCATTTAAACTACCCTTAGCCACTTGACGATCCAAATTTTTGGTAATCGTAGCTTTGGCTTTTTCCAACTGCGCTGCATTGACATCCACCAGATTTACTTTATTGCCGTATTGAGCAAAAACGTGCGCAATGCCATTTCCCATGGTACCTGCACCTATAACCGTGATATTTTTCATAACTTTCACAAATGTACAAAGGTTTTACTGCTGCACATTTTCTATCCTTTTTATTATTTCACCACAAGAAAAGACAGCGCATGATTATTCGACTTATCTTGGTATAATGAAATTTGCGTGGGTATTACTTTGCTCCTTAGTTTTTCAACTTGTCTCCTTCGGGCAAGTAAACCATTGGGAAACCATCATCATGGATTCATCCGACTGGCGATACATTATTCCTACCGCGAGTACCCCGTCAGATTGGATTTCACCTGCATTCAACGATGCTTCGTGGACGTCCGCTCCTGGCGGTTTCGGCTTCGGGGACAATGATGATGGCACCTCCGTTCCGAACGGCACCATCTCTGTTTATCATCGAATTGTTTTTAATGTCAATGATTGGAGCGCCATCAGCCGGCTAGTATTCAATATGGACTTTGATGATGGTTATGTGGCTTATCTCAATGGTTCAGAAATCGCTCGAAGCAACCTCACTTCGGTGGGGCAACCATCTTGGGATGCCCTTGCCGATGGTCAACACGAAGCGGTCCTTTACCAAGGTGGATATCCAGAACAAACCATTTTGGAAATTGCCCCGCTCGCTGGGATCCTGCTTTCAGGTCAAAATGTTTTGTGCATCGAAACCCACAATGTTACCAATGCCTCTGCTGACCTAACGTCCAGAGCTTTTTTGCATGCTGGAATCAATATACCCGATTCCCTTTATTCTCCTACCCCTAGCTGGTTCGTACCTCCATTTGAATTCAGTCAATCTAACTTACCCATTGTCGTCATCAACACCTATGGAGTAGATATTCCGGATGAACCCAAAATAGATGCGGAAATGGGGATCATTAATAATGGGCCCGGCAATGTGAATCACCTGCAAGATCCATTCAATGAATTTTCGGGATGGATCGCCATTGAGCGGAGAGGATCATCCTCGAACATGTTTCCCGCGAAATCTTATGGTATAGAAACAAGAGGACCTGATAGTGTAAATTACAACGCTTCTATTTTCAATTGGCCCATTGACAATGATTGGATATTGTATGCACCGTATACCGACAAATCTTTGATTCGAAATGTCTTAACTTACCGGCTAGGCAATGAAATGGGGCGTTGGGCACCTCGAACGCAATTATGTGAAGTTTTGCTGAATGGTGAATACATGGGAATTTATGTCTTCATGGAACGCATCAAACAAAATCCGGGTAGGGTTTCCATTGATCCATTGCAATATAACGACACCCTGGATAATGAGCTCACAGGAGGGTATATTGTAAAAATCGATAAAACTACGGGTGGCGGAATCATCGCTTGGACATCGCCCTACTTAGCCCAAGCTCCAAGTACCGTTGGGATATCTTATCAAATGCACGATCCCGATCTCACCGAACTTCATCCCACACAACTTTCCTACATTCAAGATTACATCACCCAGTGGGAAGATGCGCTAGCAGATTCAAATTTCGCTCATCCTACATTGGGCTATCGACCTTTCATAGATGTCCAATCATTCATCGACTTTTTTATGATGAATGAAGTTGCTAAAAATGTGGATGGTTATCGCATTTCTACCTTTCTCTACAAACAACGATTCAGTGAAGGCGGCAAATTAGTCGCGGGTCCCCTTTGGGATTTTAATTTGGCTTGGGGCAATGCCGACTATTGCCTTGGAGGAGAAACGTATGGATGGGAAATTGATTTCAATCAATATTGCGGCGGAGGTTTAGACAATCCCTTTTGGTGGAAACGAATGTTGGAAGACAGCACCTATGCCAATGAAGTTAAGTGCAGGTGGCTCGATTTAAGAAACTCAATTCTAGATACCACCTACCTTTTTCATTATATCGACAGCTTGCAGCAATTACTTGAAGTTCCCGCTAGTCGACATTATCAACGATGGCCCATTTTAGGTAGTTATGTGTGGCCTAATAATTTCATTGGAAATAGTTTTCAAGATGAAATCAATTATCTAAAATCTTGGACTTCTGCTCGATTGACTTGGCTCGATGAAAACATGTTCGGCTTATGTGATACTACCGATACATTTATCGAAAACGAGTCCATTTCCTCTTTTTCACTTTTCCCAAATCCCAACCATGGTAAATGCGTCATAGAAACGAAAGTATTCCAAACCGCTCACATAGAACTACGATCCGTGAGCGGACAATTGATCGATGTAAAAAATTTATCTTGGGAAGGGAATCAAGTATTGAACTATTCGAATCTACCGATGGGATTTTATTTCCTGACCATCCATACCGCTGACAACAGTGTACAAACTTTTAAAATGATCATAGAATGAAAAAAATAATATCCAACCTTATCATCCTCACGTTGATTTACACCTTAGCTGCGTGTGAAAAAATAGCAGGCCCTGGCGGAACCTCCATGATTACCGGAACTGTCAGCGGAATTAACACGACCGAAGGAGACTACGAGATAATAGAAATTACCGTAACGCCTGGCATCAACCTGGAACATGGTGATTACTTTATCCTAAATCAATTGAATGGTAATAATTTTTATTTTTGGTTTAATAATCCCAACTGGGTAAGCAATGGAAATCCTAATTTAATTGGAAGAACTGGCGTTCAAATTGATTTTCAATACAACGACAACAATGTGACCATTGCCAATCGAGTTGATTCCACACTTCAAGTTCACCTTGGTAACGCCTTTGAAATTGCTAGAAATGGAGACATCATTACCCTCACCGCTAAATCGATGGGTAATATCCCCGATCCTGACGATGTCACCACTTCCTTTCTTATTGATGTAGCCAACCAAGGGAAAGCAACCCTCATCGGTGAAGAAACAGCAATGACCGATGTTCGAGTTTACCTGACCTATGGAGATCACTCCCTCTTTGACGAAAGCGAAAAAACAGGAGCTGATGGCGCTTTTGCGTTTCGCAATTTGCAAAAAGGAAAATATACCGTTTACGCATTATCCAAAGACAGTTTGACGCAGGAGTATACCCTTCCCGTCGAAAAAACCATCGAGATCACATCCGATGAAAGCATCGTGAACATTGGAAATCTCTTGATATCGCATTGATGAATATTCGGATCTTTCTTTTGTTATTGATGATTTCCAGCCGAGGCATTGGTCAACAATGGATGAATTGGAACGAGGGAGGATTGTGCTACTCTCCACATAAAAAAATCAACGTTTCCGTAGGTGCCCAATATCGTTGGAATTTGACTGATCAAACCTACAGTAAGGCGCTTTTCATTACCAAAATAGATTTGAAGATTGTTCGATTCCTTCATATTCAGGCTCGCTACCGCAGGACCTGGATGCCCAATGAATACTATTACCTCGATCAAAATATCCAAACCTATGGGCATCGCTTTGCGGTCGGTTTTCAATGGGATTTAAATAAAATCAAGAAGAACGCAAAAGAAAAAAGGAAATGGAATATTCAATACTCCTCTACCTATCAATGGGAATTTTTTAAGTTTAAGCGCAATCAATTGTATTGGCGAAATCAGTTAAAAGTAACCCACATTCTTCCTTGGAAAAATGTCAAACCTTATTATTCAATCGAAAGCTTCTATCGAACCAACCAAGGGTATGCCTATATAAATGATGAAATTCAATATGTTGGTCTAATGAATGAAATCAGATATTCCGTTGGATTAAAAATCGCGATTTCTAAAAAGCATGAGTTCAACATCGGCATGATTAGAAGAGACTATCAAACACAAAAATGGGACACAAATGTGATTGAACTTGGATATCAATACCATCTATCTCCAACAGACAAATCTTCAAAGAAAGCGAAATCTGAAAAATAGATCGGATCGCAAGATATCCACTAAAGCTGAAATTGTTAAAATCAAAAAAAGCAGTTCATTCTTTGATATTTTCGAAATATGAAAAAATTACTACTATTCGGTTTTTTAGGTGGATTCATTCTTTTCTTTTGGCAATTTCTTTCCAATGCAGCATTAGACTTACATCATGATTTTCATCAATACACATCGCATCAAGATCAAATTACCCATTTCATTGATTCGCTGCAATTAGAAGAGGGTTCATATATGATGCCCATTTATCCGAGTGGAATATCACAAGCGGAAATTGAGCAATATATGGAAAACAAAAAAGGGAAATCATGGATGATTCTACAATATCATAAAAATTGGCAAATGGACATGCTCACTCCCATGCTGCGAGGTTTTATCATTGATATTTTAGTCGCTTTGATGTTATTTTATATACTGAGGCAAATCAAGGACAATACCTTATCTAAATCAGTGCTCATTCTCTCGATGATTGGATTTATGGGATTTCTAACCATCAGTTATCTCAATTTCATTTGGTACAAAACACCTGACATCTATGCCTGCTTAGTGGATGGCATCCTTCCATGGGCCATTCTGGGAATGATCGGATTTAAAATGACCAAAGAAAATGCATAACCAATGACCTATTCCCAGCTGCGCTGACCCCATTTCCAAGGTTGAAAAATATGCCGGTTGCGCTTCCAAAAGAGCAACACCAAATACAAACCTACTGGAGATCCCACGGTAAGAAAGCTGAGGTAGATGAAACTCAACCTTACATTTTTTACCTTCACCCCCATTCGCTCCGCGATGGAAGTGCAAACCCCAAAAGTGTGTCTTTCAAAAAAAGAGGATGCGTGTTGTATCCATTGCATACTCAAATATAGGATATTCTTCCATCACCGGAACGATAAAACGTATTAGTCATTCACAAAGAGGTGTCCAAAAGCATTCAATAACATTTGCTCTCCCATTTTTTTTGAGATGTGCGTAGATACGAATTTCATTGGCACTCCGGGCGAATAATGATACTGCCAATAAGGAGGGATATCCAATTGCATGATGGCTCTATGGATATCTAAAAAAGATGCCTTGCAAAAACGTCTCTGACGAAAAGTATGGTACAAGGCTGCCATTTGGATGATTCTAAGTGCGGGACGATTGTTAGGCCTGGACTTTTTTTTCCATTGAATGAACATTGATGGAATGCCCTGCGACAGCATACGAAGCTGTGCGGAATAGGCATCTGGCGCGTTTCGTGGAATGAAACCCGCTTTTTGTAAAAAGTACGCGCTTAATTCCAAAATTGGAATGCGCTGAAGCAACGGATCCTCCCATGGTATTTGCTTGGCCCAATATTCCATTTCATCGCCGTGTATATGGCAACCCATCGCTCTGGCAATGGCAATCCATGCGGCACACTCCTCTCCATAATTTCTTATCCATTGCGCATATCGATGTTGACGATACTCCCATTGAAACACTCGAGATGATCGAACGTCTTGCTCCTGAACCACAGATAGCATTTGGGAATAACTTACCTCATTTTCGGCCAATGAAATCGTATGTTTCGCAAATTGTGCGACTGCATCATTCTCAGCAACTACATGGATACCCACATTGCGATAACCAGGATGCATCAGATGACCATGTTGAAACCAATCTGATGTTTTAATATGAATTTCGACCGAACCATTCTCTATTTCATCCGCCAATTTCCATGAAGCATCAATGAAATCCGGACCATCATATAAATTCCATTGACCACTGTTACAAACATCGATAAGCTGCCCATCCAGCGTTCTCCATAATTGACTCGTCGCATATTGCATCCAAAAATATTGAACCACAACCTCTGCCTTTGTCGATTTCATATCACAAATGTCTTACCTTTAGCCTTGCAACTTTTTGCATAAATTATACACATATTTTATAGGAATGAAATCATTATTTTTTACGGTATTTTGCTTATGGAGCGCAACCAGAGCGCTATCTCAAGATACCACCGTGGTATCCACTTTTACCTTTGCCGCCCAAGACAATCCAGCCACTGCCTATGACAGTCCAGGTCGCAGGTGGTTCCAATTTCCCGCCTCCAATAATGGTGTTCAGTACCAAAAAATACTGATGTTACACACATTGAAATGCTTTAGTAATGGAACAGCCGGAGGATTGGGCTACCCATGCGGAGAATGGGATTACTTGACCTACAATTTCCTTTTCGAACATACGGGTCAGATGGACTCAACCGCCCTTTGGCATCCTCATTACTTGTTGAATAATTCCAATTTCACCAATGCCTCCTTTTCTTTCTTTCCAACGTACGCTCAGCAACAGGTAAATCAAGTTTCCACTGTTTATACCGCCATCAACGATCAAGTATTAACATTGAATAGTGGTAACAGTAATATTACCGGACCATTCACCAATAGCGCGAGTCAACGCACACAATACCTCATTACCGCCGCAGAATTGTATAACATGGGTATGGTACCTGGCAATATTGGGCGTATTCAATTCCCCATGTCTTCCTTTAATGCTTTGTATCAAAATGCAACTCTTTCCGTTGGTTTAACCAATTTAAACACGCTCACAGGATTTATCAACGAAGGTTTAACCCCCGTCTATCAGCTCAATACCAACGCTTCAAGCGTTAATGACTTTGTATTTAATCAGCCCTTCAATTGGGATGGAAGTAATATCATTCTTGATTTTTACTATCCCTCTGCCCTATTCTCTGGAAACAATGAAGTACAGGGTGGATCCACTGCTCCAGGAACGGCGATCGCTTCCTTAAATGATCGATTTATTCGATTCGACTGGAATGATAAAGTAGAAGTCCCTGCGGCTGCATTCAATAATATAGAAAATGAAATCACCATCGCTTTTTGGCTACGCGGAGATGCCGCCATTCAACCCGAAAGCGGAACTTGTTTCGAAGGTAAAAACGCCAACAATCAACGTGTTTTAAACGCGCATTTACCATGGGGAAATAGCCGCGTATATTGGGACGCAGGATATAGCGGTGGGTATAACCGAATCGATAAAGCTGCCGTAGAATCTGAATTTGAAGGAAACTGGAATCATTGGGCTTTTACAAAAAATGCACAAACAGGAGAGATGAAAATATTTCTAAATGGTGTACTGTGGCATAGTGGAACGAACCTTACCCATACCATGACCGACATCGTTCAATTCACCATTGGATCCGCCTGCACTTGGAGCAATTTCTACCATGGAGACATTGATGATTTTCAAATTTTCAACGTTGCCTTGGATGCCACGACCATTCAACAATGGATGTATCAGTTACCCAATGTAAATCACCCCTTCTATGATAACTTACAACTCCTATATACTTTTGATGAAACGGGAGGAAGCGTGATCGATCACTCCCCCAACAATTTTGACGGCTACATTTCAGGGGATGCCCAACTCATCTTGCATGCACCCGACGAAATTTTTAAAAATTGGATTACCTTATCCGAACGCCCCAATTTGACCTTTTTTACGGGTGATTTCAATTTAACCAATGATACCATCATCCAAGCCGTTAACATTGAAAATACACCACAATATCTGACACAGTATTACATAGAAAATCACCAGGTTTATGCACAAAGTGGAATCGCTGTATATCCTCAGTTGTACTCCTACACAACGGATAGCAATGGAAATGTGATTGATTCGACGCTAAATTCTCTATCTCCATTTGATAATGACACCTTACATTATTTTTCTGCTCCCTTTGATGAAATCAATCGATACGAATTGGGACGTTACATTACTCCTTATGGAATTAACTTAGACATGGGGAGCGGATGGACTTGGGTGTACGATGTAACAGATTTTGCGCCGTTACTCAGAGATTCAGTCGAGTTAGAAGCCGGTAATTGGCAGGAACTACTTGACCTCAAATTTTTATTCATTGAAGGTACACCCTCAAGAGAAGTTAAACGCATCGAGAATGTATGGAATGGCAATTGGGGATTAGCGGGCTTTGACAATGCGGTTACTCAAAAGAACCTTCCCTTACAAACAGGTGAAGAAGGACTTAAATTGCGAACCACGGTGACTGGACATGGATTTGGATCCGATGCCAACAATTGCGGTGAATTTTGTTACAATACCCACTCGCTAAAAGTAAATGGAACTACGCAGTTTCAATGGCAAATCATGGAAGAATGCGATCAAAATCCGCTTTATCCACAAGGCGGAACATGGATTTATGCGCGTGCCGGTTGGTGTCCAGGAAAAGAGGGACGTACCCAACAATTTGAGCTCACTCCCTTTATCCAGAATAACCAAGTACAAGTCGACTACGATATTACTTATGACCCTTATGGGAATTATGTTACAGAATCGCAGGCCATTTTCTATGGCCCCCAATTAATGCAGGTAGATCCGGCTTTGGATTGGATTTTAGCACCTAATGAAGACAATATGCAAAGTCGATGGAATCCTGTTTGTAATGAAGCTCGTATTGTCATTCATAACAAAGGAGCACAACCCCTGACCACCCTTGAAATCCAATATGGACTGCCGGGTAATATGGAGACTTATCAATGGTCGGGTAACTTACTATTTGATCAAAAAGAAGAAGTTTATCTACCAGTATCCAACGTTAATTTTTGGAATACAACTCCAGCCAATCGCAACCAATTTGATATTGTACTGGTGCATCCCAATGATCAAAATACAACCAACAATACGGGGCATAGTTATTTTCATGCCCCACCCGTTTATACATATGCACCCGCTACTGACAATAACAAAATCATCATTTATTTAAAAACCAATTTAGCCAATACCGAGACCACGTACAAGCTATATGACATCAATGATAATGTCGTGTATGAGCGAAGCGTTTTCCCTCAAACCAATTTTGTTTACAAGGATACCGTGACCTTGAACGCAGGCTGTTACAAATTCCATTTGTTTGATAGCGATGGCGATGGCCAGAACTTCTTTGCAAACAACGATGGCAATGGATATTGCAAATTCGACCGCGTAAGCGGTGCTGACTTCATTCAATTTGAAAGAGATTTCGGTCAAGACATTGTGCACTACTTCCGATTCGAAACGGGAATTGTTAGCGTACAAGAAAACCTGGAAGAAGGTGCTTTCATGTCGATATTTCCTAACCCGGTCAACGACCACCTGAATATTCGTATTCATGGAATGGAAGGGAAAAATCAACTAATGATTTACGACCCAACGGGAAAATTAGTGGCACAAATGGATCGTGTGTTTTTCCAAAAAGAGGATAAATATCAATGGAGTCATGCATTGGCCAGTGGCATGTACTCGTTGGTTGTAAAAAACGACAATAAAATTGTAACGGAACATTTCATTGTACCTTAATGATTCGGTTCATCGGACTGCTATTGGTTGTCATTTTGCTCAGTGCCTGCGGTTTTCATCACCGTAGGTACACCACTGGCTATTATGGCCACTTTTATAACCCTCCGAAATTGGTAAATGACAAAGTTTGGTCGTCTTGCAATAACGTCCATTTACCAATATTAAACGATACCGTAGTACCACCCATAGAAAAAGATACCCTACAAGACAGTACGATTTCTCATCAAGAGTTATTAAATGAATGGGAAGGTGATCGATTGATTAAAAATAAACAACCAAAAGACAGTACCGAAACGAAGATTCCCATACTAGACAAAGACATCGAATGGCAAGCCAACAGCAGCTTGATCAGTGGTCATATCGCTCTTTGGGCACCTGTTGCCGGGGTGATTATTCCTTATCTGATCAATGCAGCCATTCCCAACAATGGATCATTGGGACTCCTTGTTTTTTCGTTGTACGCCTTTTTACAGATGCTTGGACTATTGGCCATTTTAGTAGGAGCAGTTAATGGTTACAAAGCCACGAAAAAATTAGAATCAAATGGCTTGGCCTATGTATTTAGTGAGGTATACGAAAAAGCAAGGAGAGGAAAAAAATTGGTCATGATCGCAATGGCTATTAGATTGGGTATTGTCCTCTTGTCAACCATCGGATTTCTCATTTTGATCAGCTATTTCATCAACTGATTCATCTTCTTCCATCCAATAAAAAAAAGAATCGATTTCTCTTCTATCCTTTTTGGTGGGTCGGCCCGTTCCTCTTTCTCTGGTCAATTTCATCTGTTCTTGAAGGAGTAACCACTTTTCCTTTTCTGCGGGTAAAGTAGTATCGAGCAAGAAATCAGCCACTAACTTGGCACCTATTCTGGCTTTTGGAAATTGGAGTACCTGAAATCGAAAATGCACCGTCCCTTTTTTGATTTCAAAAACATCACCCACTTTGAGTTCTTTAGATGGTTTTACTTGAGCACCACTCATCAACACTTTCCCCAAGCGAACTTGTTCAGTCGCTATCGATCGCGTCTTGGATAAGCGAACACACCAAATAAATTTATCAATTCTCATTATAACTCCACGATGACCCCCACCGCTGGCTGCAAAAACCCATTGGATTGAGGAATCACTTTGGGTAAATATAACGCATTATTATTGGGGTCTACTATGGGATTTCCTGAATTATCCCTTTGAACATCCAACGCAGGTTTCACTGTGGTGGCACGATTATAAATGTTTTGAATATCGAAGAAAACATCCAACGTCCATTTTTTGAAATACCACTTTTTGTCCACTCGAACGTCCAATTGATGATAAACGGAAATTCGTTCTGAATTGACCTTTGACCAATTCGTTTGAGCAAACCCAAATTGATCCCAATAGAATCTTTGCATAGACGCACTCACATTGTCTGGCGTATAAGGTAAACCCCCGCTCAATGCAAAACGACCTCCAATTTCCCAGTTATTGCCGAACTTCTTACCTCCGGTCAAAGAGATAATATGACGACTATCCCAACTAGAAGGGGCGTATTGTCCATCGGAATTGGTGAATTCACTGCGCACCCATGTGTAAGCCAAAATTCCGTATGCCCCCTTGAATAATCGCTGCTGATAAAGGGCCTCCATTCCATAAGTTCTACCATTGCCCACCGAACTCACTTTCTCATTCCCCACTACTCCAAAATCAGCACCCAAATTGGCAAGACTGATGCCCAAATTCTGCGAAACCGGATATTGTGAATATTGCTTGTAAAATCCCTCTACGGTTATCACCGAATTTCTTTTCTCGAAGTCATATTGAACTCCCGCAACATATTGCTGGTTTTTTATATACTTCATATCCTTATTAACGAATTCACCTGCATTGTTTTGAAAAGCCAATGAAGTGTAGGCAGGCAGCTGAAAATAAGTCCCCGTGTTGGCATTGAAAGTCCATTGAGGTGCGAAAGAATAACGCAAACTCAAACGAGGACTGAATTGGTTCAAAGGATTTCGCATATTAGGTCCCCAATTGTTACCATCCGATCGAATACCATAAGAAATGACGAGTCGATTATCCATCATGGTTTTACTAGCCTGAATAAATCCACCATATTTCATCAACTGCGCTCGTGTATTGTTTTTTAATTCAATTAATGTATCCAACGCCAACAAATACACTTGGGTTCTCGAGCGATTCGTGTATTGAGCTAATTCAGAGCTCACGCCCATACTTACCTTCCATCCATTGTCACTATACCATTTTCGCTCAATACGCATTTTGTTCTCGGATTCATTCGAGGAATAATCAAACTTCTTCCCCAAAGACTCATCGTTATTGTAGTACTTGTAATTGTCATTTTGCAATTGATTGCGACTCACAATCACCGACCAATTACCATTTTTGGTGAGATGATCGAACTTGACCCCACCGGTGTAACTCCATTGCTCAAAAATGCCGAGGTAATCCAGAATATAGCGATTGGCTAGATAATTCTCTGCTGCAGTATCGCTTGCTGCATCTAGGTTTAAGTTAAACTGATCATAGGCCCCGATGCCGATGACCGTCAGTTTATTTTTCTTATCAATGTCCCATTTCCATTTCAAATTCAAGTCGTTGTAGGTGGGTAGAAAAGGAAGTCCCAAAACGCCAAATAAACCTTGCAAATAACTTCTTCGCGTAGAGACAATCAAACCGGAATTGGCTCCCGTTGGCGTTTCCCATGTAATCCCTAAATCGCTCGTTCCTACCACTAAATTGACAGCGCGCTTATCTTCTCTGGCTTCTCTAAAATCAAATTCAAAAACGGAGCTCAAGGCATTGCCTCGCATGGCAGGAAAGGCCCCCGAATAAAATTGAACCTTACTGATCAAGTCAACATTGATCATTCCAACAGGTCCACCACTGGCACCTTGCGTGGCAAAGTGATTGATATTGGGAATTTCTATACCGTCAATGTAAAAACGGTTCTCACTGGAGGCACCCCCACGGATGATAATATCATTGCGGAAAGAAGGAATGGAGGCAACACCCGGCAAACTTCTGATTGCGCGAGATATGTCACGGTTTCCACCCGGATTTCTTTTAATTTCATTTGAACCAATGCTTCGAACAGATATCGGAGACTCATCCTGATTCACGATGTTAGAAGCCGTTATTTCTAGGGTCTTGCCCTCAACTGCATTAGGTTCTAAAGTAATAACCACAAATGCAGATCGAGCGCTAGATACCTCCACCTCAAACAAAGTCCATTTATTAAAGCCAGCAAATTCCAATTGCAAATTATACAATCCAGGTTTTAAACCAGAGATTTCAAAATACCCTGAATCATTGGACAAGGCTCCCATCGCCGTTCCTTGGATGGTAACGGGGGCAAAGGGTACCGCTTCGTTGGTCGACTTATCGACAACTTTTCCTTTGATAGCGCCCGTTTGAGACCAGAGTGAAAGGGTTAAGAAAGATAAAATGGTGAGTATGTAAATTTTTTTCATATTACTTTAACAAAATTAGCCTCCAATTGTTCTATCCACCCTATTTAATGCATTCACCCTATTATATTTGCCAAATGCAAAAATGGTGGCAATTGGTATCCCATGAATTCAGAATGGATTTCAAAAGCCAACACATATTATGGAGCATTTTGCTTTTTTCCACTGCTTGTATTTACACGCTATACCTCGTATATCCGGACATTCAGGAAACCAAAGTTTTTATCAGTTTCGGTGTGTTATCTGCCGTTTTTAGTGGGTTTCATACCATGCAAAAAGACCAACAACGATTATCAAAGGGGCAACTTATCTACTGGTATACCCTGGTTCATCCAAGAACTTTTGTAATGGCCAAAATGACCTACAATGCTTTCTTTGTTTTCCTTCTGAATTTGCTGCAAGCCTTGTTATTGATTTTCTATTTTGGTGGTGACGCATTTCATCCTACTTCCCTCTTGCAACTGTTTCTTGCTATTTCGTTAGGAAGCACCGCAATGGGAATCGGACTCACCATGGCATCCGCGATTGCACAAAGGACACAACAACCCACCACCATCTTAGCCATTCTTGGATTTGCATTACTCATGCCCACCTTATTTGCCTATGTCTCCTTGTTAAATGGAATCATGATGGGAGCTATTCACTTTCTGGCGTGGCCACTGATCATCATCATGAATGTCATTCCTTTTTTGTTGTCGAGCATTTTGTTCCCTTACCTTTGGCGCGAATAATAGCATATGAGAAATTGGTGGAAAGTAGTTTGTATTTTGTTATTGGCTTATGTCATCATAGTGGCCCTTATGGTCCCACTCATTCCCGGTGGTGAAAGTGTCAATATAACCGAACTCCATCCCGGTTCTCAAAAAATTGAACTTACAGGATACAACACGCATTTTTATCAGCAAGAAGAAAATTTGCAATGTTACCTAACGATCGGAAAAAACATCGTTAAAGCAAATTCGATTAATGTTTTAAGCGATACCAAAGTGTTGTTTGATATTATTCTGCCTGATACCCTTCCTGATCGAAATGTTGGTTTTTATGCCAACGATGATTTTGATGGTACCATCTATTTATCCACTGCGGTCAAAATGGATGCTTTCCATTTTAATGCCAACCAAGTCATGCACAGTGATACCATCATCGTCAAATCAGAAGACCCTCAATTTTTCGGATTTCCGTTTCAGCCCAATTTATACGAAACGATTCGAAATTTGATGTTCCATGTTCCCATGTGGTTTACCATGTTCTTTTTGATGACCCTTTCTTTTATTTTTAGTATTCAAGCGATGGGGAACAAACCTGTCAAAGATATTCAAGCAGCTGCCGCCGCTGAAATCGGTTTATGGTTCTGCGCATTGGGATTAATTACCGGCTCTGTTTGGGCTCGTTTTACTTGGGGTGCATGGTGGAATCGCGATCCCCAATTGAATGGAGCCATGGTGGTTTTTATTGTTTATGCCACTTACTTTATTTTAAGAAAGAGCGTTCAAGACGAAATAAAAAAAGCAAGACTTTCTGCTGTATTCAACATCTTTGCCTTCATTCTGATGATATTGTTATTGATGGTAATGCCCAGAATGGTCGACACCAGCTTACACCCCGGAAAAAGTGGAAATCCCGCCTTTAGTAAATATGACTTAGACAGTAGCTTGCGGATGGTCTTTTATCCTGCCGTTATTGCTTGGGGAATGCTTGGGTATTGGATGTATCAATGGCAATTGCGTGTAAACAAATGCAAAGTTCAAGACCATGCGTAATCACATGAAAAAAGTAGTAGGGATTCTCCTTTTCATCGCGATTATCACTCCCAGTTGGGCCAGTGATTGGGAAAATAAAATGTACGAAAATGGTAAAATCAGTGTTGTATACGCTGTAGTTTCCATAGTGGTAATTGGATTACTCACCAAGATTACTTTGCTCCAACTTCAATTTAAAAAAGAAAAAAAGAAAAACGAATGAAAAGAACCGAAATCATTCTGATAATTCTAGTCGCGATTGTGGCCTCCATTATTATTGCCACCTTTACTTCGAGTAATGAAAATTTAAGTTTCAGCGAGGCCAAGCAAAAAGTCGGGGATAGAGTGAAAGTAACCGGTATGTTCGACAAAACGGCGGGCTATGTCTACGAGCCAGAAAAGAACCCCAATCGAACAGTATTTTTTATTGTAGATAAAGACAACGTAAAAAATGAAGTAGAGCTGATTCATAAAGATGGAAAACCGATGGGATTAGAACAAAGTGAATCGGTAACCATGGAAGGAAGCATGGGCGCAGATGGAATTTTTCATGCCGATTTCGTTCTACTTAAGTGTCCTTCCAAATACAATGAACAAAAACACTCCACTCAATAAGAGTAAAAAATGAATGATATTTCCTATTTAAACGAACATATTTGGCCCGGAATGCTGGGCCATTTTTTCGTAGCGTTGGCATTTGCCTCTGCCATCGTTTCCTCCATCGCCTATTTTTTCAATGAAAAAGACCAGCTCCCGGCATGGCAAATATTGGCCAGATGGAGTTTTCGTATTCATGCCATGAGCGTGCTCGGAATCATCACCATGATGCTCACCATCCTCTTTGGACATTATTACGAATACAAATACGCTTTTGATCATCTCAATAATGCAATGCCATTAAAGTACATGTTGTCTTGTTTATGGGAAGGACAAGAGGGCAGTTTTATACTTTGGATATTTTGGCATGTCGTCCTGTCCATGTTGGTCATGAAAACGGCAGGCATTTGGGAAAATCGAGTTATGTCTGTCATTGCCGCCGTTCAGGCATTTCTTGTTTCGATGCTGATCGGTGTGTATTTCGGTAATTTTCAATTCGGTGCAGATCCATTTATTTTATTGAGAGACGTCACAACGAATATGGGTTTACCTTGGGTAAAGAATGCCGATTATTTGAGTTTACCGACCTTTCAAGATGGAAAGGGTTTAAATCCTCTCCTCCAAAATTATTGGATGACCATCCACCCACCCACTCTTTTCCTAGGTTTTGCTTCTACCTTAATCCCTTTCGCATTTGCGATCGCAGGGCTTTGGAAGAGGGATATTAAGGGTTGGATGAAGCCCGCCATTCCATGGGCCTTTTTTGGTGTCATGATTTTAGGAACAGGAATTCTGATGGGAGGGGCTTGGGCCTACGAAGCTCTTGGATTTGGTGGCTTTTGGGCTTGGGATCCGGTAGAAAACGCATCATTAGTACCCTGGCTCACATTGGTTGGAGGAGCCCATCTCCTGTTGATTAATAGAAGAAAACCCACCAGCGCCTTTACGACATTGTTGCTGATTTTATCCAGTTTCATTTTGGTATTATATTCTACTTTCCTTACTCGCAGCGGCGTACTTGGGGATAGTTCAGTGCATTCATTTGTGGATAGTGGTATTTTAGCACAACTACTCGTTTATTTATTATTTTTTGTCGCGGTCAGTACATGGATGCTCATGCCCAAAAACCCTTTGAGAATTGGCTACCTAGCTGCTTGTGGTATTCTTGCCCTGTTAGGACTTGGCAACTTACTCACCGCAAAAAGCCCTACTGCGGAAGCCGCAAGTAAACTATTGCCCGGAGAAGGGACTTGGATTCCATCTCTCACTTTGATTTTTATCCTGATCTCTGCCATCTATCTTCTCATCGCTTATCGACGATATTTTAGAAGTAATGATGAGGAAGAAGAATCCATTTCAAGCCGTGAATTTTGGATGTTCATGGGATCCTTGGTCTTCATCCTCATGTCCATTCATGTTACCGTTGTGACGTCAATCAACGTGGGCAATATTTTTCTCTCCCCATTCTCAGAAATGTTTCAATGGATCCATGATCATTGGAACTGGGAGTTTGCAAAACGTTTAGCAGACCACCAATTCAGTGCGCCCGCCGATAAAGCAAGATTTGATGTTTATCATAAAGTACAAGTTCCCTTGGCCATTATTTTATTTTCCATCATGGCCATCGGGCAATTCTTAATGTATCAAAAAACAGAAAGTCGTCTTTTCTGGAAAAGATTGCTTTTTGCATTCATTACCAGCATCGCCATATTGACCATATTAATTTTAACGACAGGATTCAAAGAAGAGAGAATGCCCATTGTGGTGCTAGTATGGGCTACCCTATTTGCCATATTTACCAATGCGCATTATGCCAAAATGGTTTGGAAAGGCGGAATGAAAACATTAGGAGCCAGCGTCGCTCACGTGGGATTTGCCATTTTAATATTGGGTGCTGTAGTCTCCACCAGTAGAAGCTTCTTTATATCCGAAAACAAAATCGGTAATGTGGCCGATTTAGACAAAGAGTTCAACAACATGGAAGACTTAATGATCCTGCAAGGTGATACTCTTCCCATGGGATCTTATTTCATCGTGTACAAAAAGAAATACAAAGAAGGAGATCATTTAAAAGTGAATATCGACTTTTTGGAAATGAATCCTTTGACTTATAAGGAGGGTGAATACCGCAGTATGCAGGGAATGGTATTCCGCTGCATGAAAGATCATCAGGCCACCGAAAGCTTTCTTGACGATTGGGGCAAAGATTCGCTTTGGTCCGTAGTTCCAGCTCCCAAAAACGAAATCAAAGAAAACGCAAAACTATGGACACCCGGAAAACCGGGTAAATTTCTATTTACATTAGAACCCAGTGTGCTACAGTCTAAAAAAGGTAATTCAAGAGAGCCCAGCATCGACCACACCCTCAATCAAGATTTATATACCTACATTAAATATGTCGCCCTTGAAGATCCCAAGGTGGATTCAGCTGGATTTTTCGAAGCCGTCAGCGGCGAGGTTAACCTACAGCAATCCGTTCGTTTGACAGAAACCGTCGACATGACCATTGACAGTATCGTCACTGTTTCCGATATGCCCTCTACTATTTCAAAAGAGATTACCGCTAAAAGAGCTTTTGTACATCTCACAGAAAACACCAAAGAGGAGCGACTCATCATTGCCATGATCAGTAAAAATGGTCAATCACAAGCTTTCCCTGCCATTTCAAAAGAATTTGGAATGAAGATCGGATTGGAAGAACAAACTGGGGAAAATAATGAATCAAAAATTAAATTAACTGTTCAGCAACACGCCAGTAAAAAGAAAGATTTACTCATCATCAGCGCTCAAATCTTTCCAGCGATCAATTTATTGTGGTTGGGATGTATCATTATGGTAATAGGAACAACTATGGCTATCTTTAACCGCATCAAACAACGATGATGAAGACAAGGTTCAAAAATATTTTCATTGTAATCGCGGGAATGGCGGTATCCGTAATGGTGATGATGGCCATGGAATCAATACCTGTAGGACCCGAACTAACCGACGAAACAAGAAACAATCCCGAGCTTTTAAATGCCTTTCTACTTCAACTACCCTGGTATGCCTACTTGTGGATTGCATTCGGATATGCGATCGGCTCCATGTTTGGCGGAGCTGCTGTACACTTATTGAATCCGGATAGCAATCGCAACATTGTGAAACTTTCCGCTGTGCTGATGACATTGGGAATATTAAATATGCTCTTGATAGCACAACCTTGGTGGTTTTGGGGTCATTTAATTGTTTATTTCCCAAGTGCTTTTTTGGGACAACAAATCGTTAAGCGAATGCGAGAAAAGTGATTTAACTATTTAAAAAATGAATATGAAAAATTTTATTTTCACGATTATTTTTATCAGTTCTACTTTTTTGGTTTGGACGCAATCTACCAATACACCGGCTACTACCAATGATCCAATCAATGGCTCCATTCATTATGCCATTACGGCTAATCATACTCAACAAATCAATGGTTCATATACTTCAATAGGAGGAGATGCATGGATACCGATGGGAAAAAGGTACACCCTCAATTACAATTTTCGTCTTGGGTTTCCAACTAACGGCGGGATTTATCTACATGCCTCAGACGGTATCTTTTTGGGCGGATTGATTTTGGGGAATTTCGGAGATTACAAAGTATTAAGCACCATCGGATTTTTGATGCTTTTCATTCCGGAGGGAGTCGGGTATTACATTGGAAATGGGCCCAATCGCTTGCACCTGAGCATTAATCCATTGACCATTGATTATCGATATCGCAATGTACCCAATGGTGAATGGGCAACGATGGGAGGAAATATCACGGCACGCTGGCATATTCCCACTAAAAAAAATCCAGAAAATTTCATCAGTCCGTTTATCGGATTGGCGGCTAATTATGACAATACCCATGCCCTTGGAGTAAGAGCCGGAGTATCATTGGGATTTCATCAATAAGCGAAAGATAGCAGGAGGATTCTCGATTAAAGAACGCTGAATCCAAAGAAAGATCACCCACCATCCTCAAGGGGAACCGAAACCCAAGGGATGGCAGGTGTCTAACGCAAACATTAGCAGCTGGGCATTCGAAAACTACCTTTAGGCAAAATATATTCTCCGCTTTCTGGCTGCTGTATCATTTGATAAAACTCTTTACAGAGGTAATTAACGGATCGGTTGAAACGCTTTTGTTCCAAATGACTTTCCCAAACTTCTAATGCTAAACGTTTGGTAACATCCCATGCATAGAGATTGTAGCCTGCTGGACGTGAAAATGAGTCAATGTACCTTTTTACTTCATTTAGATTATTCATAGTTGTATCATTTAATTAACGATACAAAATTGAGGGGGCTGATTGTAAGGGATTTACAATACTATTTTTTTTTGAAAAAAAGATAGCATCTGTCCTAATCCGTCAGAATTTAAAGAAATAAAAACGTTATATTTATAAAACTAAAAATCAAAGAGATGACATTCAACCAATTTTTTTATTTCTGTTTCGCCGCATCTTGTTTACTTTTCTCTTGTAATTCTCAAGACGCGGCTAATCCGCAAACGGCATCATCCGGATCTGCGCAAAATGCAGAATCGAAACAAGAAGCGCCGCCTGAACCCATGAGCAAGAAAAAAGAAACCTTGTCCAAACTGGTGGGGGAACATTCGTTACAATCGATATCTGGTTTCATGGGTGCGAACACGATTATGGACTACACCCTTGATAATGGTAAATGGACATGTTCATTTTCCTATCTAGAAATGGGCACACGTGTTTCTGATGATATGAAACTTTCCAGCAAGGACAATAAAAATTTATTAACGACCAAACTAGTCGTAAATAACGATCTCTCTATTTCGTTATTCGCGAATGGAAAGGAATATGCTTCCTTTCCGTTTAAAGAGGAAATGATCTATTCGTTAAAAAAGCCGGTTAAAGAGTATTATGTTGGAATTCCAGAAAATCTAAAACCGAACACAACCTTTTTAGATGATATGCTTTATTTTGTTGCCAATGATAAAATGTCCAATCAATTAGAGAAATTTGATGTGACCGGAATTTCGCCTGATATGATTGTAGTTAGTTATGACAACAAAAACGGTACTTTCCAAGTACAACTTATTAGTAGTGGAATGTCTGACAACTCCAGTTACATCTTCAAATAAAAATTAAAATGGTGAAAGTATTGGTTACCTGTATTTTAACATTGTGCTTCGTTCATCAATCACACAGCCAATTGGATGATGGGAATTACACCTTCCTGAACCAAACAGCAAAACTAACCTTTACCGTATCCGAAGGAGGATGGAAATTAACCAATGTTCGGTTTACCAATCTGAAAACACAGCAACTTCAAATTGGAACAGGCTATTTTCGTAGAACTGGAGATTATGCATGGTATGAATTCCAAACCCCTACTTGCAATTTCTCTTTTGATGAGCCCAAAGCCGTTCTTGAACTGAGTAAATATGATTGCAAAGATGGAAGTGGTTCAACGGAAATGAAACTGAATAAAGCCAAATAACTTGAATCGATCCGTGCTCAGACATCTGCATATCCGAAGCATATTTTATTGCGTACTCGTTTTGCTTATCATGGTCAGTCTGAACTCCACCGCGCAAAACAAAGTTCCATTTGAACATTACGCGCGTTACGAAAGTGAAAACAAAAATCTCCTAAACAGACCGGCCGATCCCAACAGAATCATTTTGATGGGCAATTCCATTACCGAAAGTTGGGTAACCATCGACAGTGCCTTTTTTAAAGGGAAATCCTATATCAATAGAGGAATAAGCGGAGAAACTACCTCTCAAATGCTCATCCGATTTCGTTCTGATGTCATTGAGTTACATCCAAAAGCGGTAGTACTGTTGGCGGGTATCAATGACATTGCAGAAAATAACGGTCCGATTTCGATCGAGCATATTTTTGGCAACATCCAATCGATGATAGAACTTGCGCAAGTAAATCAAATTGAAGTGATACTGTGTTCAGTATTGCCAGCGGCTCAGTTTCCTTGGCGAAAGCATTTAAAACCCGCCGAAAAAATCATCCAATTAAATGAACTGTTAGAAAAATATGCAGCACAACACGATGTCATTTACTTAGATTATTACTCGGTGATGGTAAATGATTCAAAGGGACTAAAACAAGAGTTCACCTATGATGGAGTTCATCCCAATTTGAAAGGATATCAAGTGATGGAGCCATTGCTAGAGGAAACATTACAAGGTCTACTCAATCAAAATTAAAAACGAAATTGAGCGCACATCATCGGAATAAAATCACTTCTTGGCTGAAAAAAATGGGATGGGCTACGGTCCTTTTTTTCATCATCAAAGGGACCATCAGTACCCTATTAATCCTTTGGGCAGGCTCTTCGTTGAGTGGTTGTTAGACTAAGGCGCTAACCGAATTTTACACCATTCAAAATCAGCATCCACTTGATAGACCAATCGGTCATGAAGGCGACTCGGCCTACCTTGCCAAAATTCAAAATAGTGAGGAATAATTCGGTAGCCTCCCCAATGAGGAGGACGTGTTACCATCTTCCCTTCAAATTCTTTGGCATAAAAGTCAACCCGATTCTGCAACTCCTCTCGCGTATGCAATGGTTGACTTTGCGGTGAAGCCCATGCCCCGATTTGACTTTCCCTTGGCCTCGAAGCAAAATACCGATCGCTTTCTTCCGCGGTCATTTTTTTTGCCACTCCCGTTACTCGAACTTGTCTCTCCAAGGTGTTCCAAAAGAAATTCATCCCCACTTTATCATTCATTTGCAATTCACTCCCCTTATCGCTCTGATAATTGGTATAAAAAACCAATCCATCTCTTCCAAATTCACGAAGCAACACCACCCTCGAATGGGGATATCCCTCTTTTCCATTGGTCGAAAGGACAAATGCATTGAAGTCATCAATCCTAGCCTCTTCCGCTTCTTTGAGCCATTCTTTCAACTGATCAATGGGATGTTGATGAGCATTCTCTTCTAACAGCAAACGCTGCTGATAGTCTTTACGGTGATTTATCTTCTCTTCCATACCATCAAATTAAGTTAAGATTTGCTGAACACCCGATGATATAAATCATTCAATGCCTTACCATGTCGAATGGGATCATGATGTTCTCTAATATGAGCTAAACAAGATTTACTTTTCGCAGCCAATAGGCTCGTATCGGATAAAGCTTCTTTGGTCACCTCTATGATTCGTTCTGTCAACCACAGAGAACCATTAATCTCACCATTTAATGGTGCAAAATCCCACTCCGACCATTTATTTTTTGGCACTTCGATTACCCAACCCCACTCGTTCGAATTGATTTCACTCAATGAACGTATATCAGTAGTTACCACGGGACAACCACAAGCCTGCATTTCTAATACGCTGTAACCATAGGTATCTTGCCACGTAGGTAAAAAACCCAAATGACAACGTTGCATCCAGTTAATCACCTCTTCATTGGGAATGTTGCGATGATGCTCAATCCAGGTCTTTTGTGCTATCCACTCCAAATCATCTCCAATTCCTTCTTCATTTACATTGAACCATCCCGCCTCCGGATCCAATGAAGAAATTAAATATAATTTGATATTAAACGATTTTCGTACTTCCTCTAAAGCCGCAATCAATTCCTTACCTCCCTTTCTATAAAACGCACGACCTACAAATATCAATTCAAAACAATCGGGCTTCTCTTTTTTATAATCACTCGCCCCAAAATATACTTGCGGTGGATGAAGGACCTGAATCTTCTCTACAATTCTGTCTTTTAAATGGGGGTAAACTTCTAAAAACTGAATCTGATTTTGACGCGTATTTTCTGACATCGCAATCAAGGCGCGACAACGATCGTGTGCTAACTCTCTCAATGCATCTTCTACTCGATCATCCTGCAACAACATTTGCAAATCATCTAGATCCTTGTAGTGATGTTTCACTACCCAATAATAGGGTAGCAACGTTTCAAAAGTGACCACAAACGAAGACGAACCAAACGAGATGCTATTAAAAAAATGAATGCCATCCACCTGAAGGGGAAGGATATTCCGATATCGATAATATTCCGCCTTGAAAAAATTCCTTTTAAAAAGCTTTCTCCATTGAAAATTAAAACGATTGATGTAGGTATAAATATTCGTCCAGGAAAGATTCAAATAGGAAACCCCATCGCTTCTATTGATGATATTCCTTTTTTCAGGATAATTATTTCCAATGTATCCGATTCTCATGTCCCCATCATTATGGCCTGTGCATATCGCTCCCAACTTAAATTTTGTGTAGACAACTTCACATTGTCACGTGGTATGGGCTGTTCTATAAACAACTCCATGATTCGAGCCATGTCATTAATATCCCCATCATCGGCTAAATACCCATTGAATCCATCTTGTATGGTTTCTGGAAAATGACCCACACGGGTGGCGAGCAAAGGGAGCGAAAAATTATAAGACAAGGACTCTATGCCACTGGGAGTGGCCGTTCTATAAAATAATACGGCAGCATCACTGACTTGAAAATACAAATGCACCTCCTCGTTTCCAATAAAACGGTTGACGACCAAGCAATCTTTTTCTAACCCCAACTGTGCAATTAGCTCCAAGGGCTGATCTTCTCGCTCATCATCCTTTTTGTTGAGTACAACTTTTTTCGCCCAACCAAAAATCCATTGCTTCCAACGCGTACTCCATTTATTTTGATCCAGGGTATTCCAGAAAGATTCTCCAGCGATTACCAAGCTGACATCATCGCGATGTGCTCGTAATTTGGCAAAAGCTTGGATTGCGCGATCTAAACCTTTATACCTACGAATAAATCCAAAAAACAAAAACACATTCTTTTTTAATCCCCATTCCTTTTTCAAAGCGTCGATATCCAAATGGGCATCTGGCTTAAATAAATCATAAATAGGATGGTACAACTTGATGACGGTATGGAGTCCACGTTCACCGGTCTCGGTGTAATGAAAATCAATTTTCGGAAATACAGATTGCAACTCCTCCCATGTCTTTTTCGCATGCACAATGATCGTATGCGCATGCCTTAAAGCCCTTTTTGTAAAAAAACGATCGAGGGAAGAATGTTCTTTTTGCTGAACAAAATGGACATCAAAAAGCACTTCAATATTGGATGCTCGACGCAGTTGTTTTGCAATATAAGACAACGGTAATCCTTGCAATGCAATGCTCCATTGAATAATGACCTTGGTTGCTCCCAATGAAGTTATCAAACGTACGGTTTCTTTCCAGGTAGAAGGTCGATTATAATTGGTGACATAGTGAACACTCACCTGACTTCCTTCTAGTAAATCTGCCTTACTGCTTTTATCGACAAATTCTCTAGGAATGATGGCTGGATACTGTTGGGTCCAAGAGACGATATGAACCTCACAATCTCCTCTCCTATCCAACGCTAAAGCCAATGAGGTATTGTAGTTTTGGATTCCTCCCTTAAATCGAGGACCCGGACCCAAACACACCACCACTGGTCTACTCATTGAGACAACTGTTTAAGCGCGGCCTCATACACCCTTCTCATTCCCTCTTCTATCGAAATCTTTGCCTTCCATCCTAATTTTTCTTCTACAAAACTCATATCGCAATAACGAGAATGTACGCCTACTGGTTTATCTAACAAAGGTTGAATCGTGGGCTGGTACCCGGCAAACGAACAAAATACTTCTATAATCTCTCGGAAAGAAGTTAGTTTACCCATACCTATATTGATGGCAGTTCCATCATGAATATGATCCATTGCCAACAAGATACAATCAATGACATCCTGAATATGCACAAAATCACGCCCTTGATGACCGCTCCCCCACACTTCAAATGGATCCTCCTTCCTCGCGGCTCTGGCTGCGATAGCGGGAACGGGATAAGTCAAATCCTGATCTTCCCCATATCCACTAAACGGTCGAATGCACGTCACTTTTAATCCATAATGCTTCGCTGCAATTTGTGCCAAAAACTCTCCTGTTAATTTGCTCCACCCATAAGTCATATCCGGCTGACCCATTCTCTTAAAATCAATATCACTTTCCTTCAACGCAATGGCATCGCCTTCTGTCTGCAAATCCACGGGATAAGCCGCTGATGAACTTGGATACAACAATCGCGCTGGCTTGTAATTGACTGCCCAATAGAACATCTCCGCATCAATGGCTAAATCCAAAGCCACCACCATTGGATCACCATCAATTTTCGCACGGCCGCCAACAATCGCTGCAAAATGAAATACATCAGCAATACGATCCATTTCCCAAGGATAAGTCACAGAGAAATAATCATCATTTTCCATAAGATTGCGCATTACCTTCAATGCATCTTGATGAATGAACAACGCCCTGTTGTCATAGATAGTAAAGTCGTTACCACTATCTGTCTTGGGGATCGTCATCCAAGTGTCTGGATGGGTACCTACAGAAAGGTTGTCAATAAATATAACTTTCGTATTGGGCTGGGTCAATAATCGCTTCACCATGTTTCTCCCCACGAATCCGCAACCACCGGTTACTAAATGTGTTTTATATCTTGTCATCGCAGGGCCAAATTACAAAAAAAAACGGCGTTCCTTTTTATTAATTTCGCAACATGGCCAGTGCATTCTATCAACAAGTTTGGGCGATTGTGGAACTTATTCCTAAAGGAAAAGTTACCACTTATGGAGCCATCGCAAAAGCACTGGGAAGCCCAGGAGCCAGCAGGACCGTTGGCTATGCCATGAACGCTTGCGACAAGTCACTACCTGCTCATCGTGTGGTAAATCGAAAGGGATGGCTGACCGGCAAAGTACATTTCAATCCTCCTTCCTCCATGGCAGAAAGGTTGGAATCAGAGGGCATTGTTGTTATTAAGGATGAAATTCAACATTTCGAAAAACACTTTTGGGATCCAACTTTGGCTTGGCAATCAATATAAATCGAGTTGATGCCAATGGGCCACTCTCGACCATTTCAATAATTTCCAAAAAGCCAATGCCAGTATGGTTCCCATGCTCCAACCCATTAAAATATCGGAAGGAAAATGTACCCCAAGATAAACACGTGAATAACCAACCAGCACTACCCAAAGACCCAAAATCAATGTCCAACTTTTGTGAATCGGTCGAAGCATAAGCATGAAAAGTAGAGCTACCGCCAATGTGTTTGAAGCATGACTGGAATAAAATCCAAATTGACCCCCTTTGTAGGGATTTCCATTTTCCTCCACTACCAAATGAAGATTCGCCGACACCCCTTCTGTATAAGTAGGTCGCTCTCTTTTGAACATTGGTTTAAAAACGCTAGAAGCCAGTTGATCTGATGCCGTGATTAACAAAGCCATAGCAACCCATACAATCCCAACTCGCTTTCCCCATCTTCGAGCCATTACCACGATCATCCAAAGGTAGAGTGGCAAAAAAGTCCACTTTCCACTGATGCTCCACATCACCTGATCCAGCCAATCCGAATGATGACCATTGATCCAGTACAAAACGGCAATATCCACGAGTATCAATTAAACATGTCCTCTACCAAATGACGGTAGCGTTCCATGATTTTTTTTCGCTTTAATTTTAAAGTGGGTGTAATCTCTCCTTTATCAATGGAAAAGGGGTCTACTACTATTTTAAAAGCCTTTACCTGTTCCCACTTGCCAAAACGATGATTGATTTTTAAAATATCACTCCAAATAATCTCTTGTATGCTCGCGTGTTTGAGCCACTCCCCTTCCGCATCCTTATCTATGTTAAACTGAACAGCCAATGCAGCCAATGCCGCGCGATCAGGGACTACCAGGGCCCCAGGGAATTTCTGCCCTTCCCCCACTACCATGCACTGCTCGATGTACAAAGATTCTTTCAAAGCATTTTCTATCACTTGGGGAGAAACATATTTTCCACCACTCGTTTTGAACATTTCTTTTTTACGATCGGTGATCACCAGAAAACCATCTTGAAAGATCCCAATATCGCCCGTATAAAACCATCCATCTTTGATGACCTCAGCGGTCAATTCAGGTTGCTTGTAATATCCCAACATGACATTGGGACCCTTCACCAATATTTCTCCATCTTCCAGCATTTTTACTTCCACTCCTGCTACCAATTTCCCCACGCTACCAATGCGCAACATATTTTCTCCTCTTACCGTATTCACGGAAACCACCGGTGAAGTCTCTGTTAAGCCATACCCTTCTAATACGGTGATTCCTGCGGCATTAAAGAAACGAGCCAGTCGAGGTTGTAAAGCAGCACTACCACTCGCAATCGCACGTATATCAGTTAATCCCAAAGCCACCTTAATTTTTGAAAAAACCAACTTCCTGGCAATCGCCAATTGAATCTTATATCCAATGGAAAGTCCGTTGGCCTCCCACTTCTGAGATAAGTTCAAAGCCCATTGAAACATGGTTTTCTTGAATCCAGTATTCTGTAATCCCTTTTGAACCACTCCATCAAAAACTTTTTCTAACAACCGCGGTACCGCACTAAAAATTTGGGGTTGAACGGTATTCAAGTCATCCTTAATGGCCTCCATGTTGGTCATGTATACGGTGATGCATTTATGGAAAAACAAATAATGGAGCATTCGCTCATAAATATGACACACCGGCAAGAAACTAAGCCCCTTGGATACGCCCGCCTCCAACAAAGGCAATCTTGGCTCACTGACCAAGACCGTAGAGACGATGTTGCGATGGCTCAACATTACCCCTTTGGGTAATCCCGTGGTACCTGAGGTATAGATGATGGTCGCTAAATCATACTCATCGACAGCCGCTCTCCGTTCTTGAAAAGTTGAATGATGTGCAACACCATCTTCAAGCATCAGCGATTTCCAATGAAGAACATTATCCATCTCCTCAAAAGCATACAATGTCGGATTAAAATGCAACTCGGACTGAACATCCTTCACTTTTTTTGCCAATCCATAATCAGAAACAAAAACCATTTTTGCCTCACAATGATTGAGGATATAGACATAATCCGTCTCCGTCATGGTTGGATAAATGGGAACGTTAATAGCTCCTATTTGGAGCACTGCGTGATCGACCACATTCCACTCCGCACGATTATAACTGGTGATCACGGCAATTTTATCACCTGGTTGAATGCCCGCCGCGATTAAGCCATAAGCGAGTGCCTCTACTTGATGAATAAATGCTTGGGTAGAAATGGGCTCCCATAAATTTCCCTTTTTCGTTACGATCATTTCCTGTAATGGAAAGTGATCTAACTGTTGATAAGCAATATCAAATAATCGTTTAGGTGGTTGCATACTCATACTTGCGAATATAACAAGTATCAGTGAATGTTTACTATCGGTGCTGAACCATTAATTTAGACAGCGCTCGAGGATGCTCATCGGAATGAAGGAAATATAAACCCTCTGAGAATTGAGAAACGTCTATGCTATTCAGTCCAGGATTGGATTGAAACGAATACACTGCTATACCTTGCGCATTGAGAAGGGAATAAGATTCCCGCTGATCTGCATAAAAACAGGCTTGTGAACCAGCAGGATTAGGATACCATTTGATCGTTTGGAATTCAGATTCGATGACTCCAATCGGTGTCAGATTTTCAAAAAAATAGACTTGGCCCTCTTGAGGGTCAGAAAGTAATAATTGTGTCGAATCCAAACCCATTGGACCGAAAGCAGCCACACTTACTACTTGAGGGCTATTGGCGGGTCCAGATAGGGTCCACATACCAGACCAAGTTTGATTCATCAAGTCAAACTCATCAATGAACATTACGCAAGGTAATCCAAAGTCTTGAAATGGATTCGCCGATTTAATAAAAGTCGGACCAAAGTGAATGCGCATGGAGTTAGATCCTTCGTAGATCCAAAACTGAAAACTGAAGGTATTTCCCGCTAAACCAGTGTTCATCCACTCTTCATAGAATCCCACATTGCTCCACTGAATTTTACAAATTCGATTGGGTGCATTTCCTACTATCTCATACCCAATAGGACTGACGACGATGGAATCATTTACATTAATGATATCAGCAAAATAAGGTATCACCGCATCAATCGTATCTTCTGTATAATAATTTTGAAGGACTTGAGCACCCGGTCCACCAACGATGAATTGGGTAATGGTATCTTCAAAAATCACCCATTCAAAAGGTAAGGTTACCATCAATTCTGGATCATCCCAAACAAGACCTTGATCTAATGAAATCGGATTTTCTAAAGGAAGATAGGGTTCGTTAAAAGCAGAAAACTGATATGGAAAAGTAGTCACTTGCGCCTGCAAAGAGCTAAATGCAAAAAGACCAGCGAAAGAAAATGATAATAGCCATTTATTCATATTGTTTTTTTTTCAAACTAACGAAACAACAACCATCGAAAAAAAAAATTTGGCAGGAATTAACCTTTCAATTAGTCTCTCACCACCAAAACATGACTCTGCAAGGTTTGTTCTTGATTAATATTCAATACATAGTAATACGTTCCCTCTATTAATCCATTCGCACTCCAATCATTTTGATAATTATCTGATCGAAAGACTTCCAATCCCCAACGATTATAAATTCGAATCCGCATTCCTGGATACCCTAATAAATTTTTAAAACCCAATGCGTCATTCTCACCGTCGCCATTAGGAGTAATGATATTCGTTGGTTCCGTGCTGACAGGCAGAACCTCAATATCCTGACAAAATGCAGCAGCGCAACCGTATTCCGTGATAACGGATTCACATACTTCATAATTACCAGATGCTGGATAGCCATATACCGCTGAATCTCCGCTTACCACTTCTCCGTTACCTAAATTCCATTGAATCGATTGAATATTACCTCCCCATGTTTCGGTTTGATCAATGAGGATAACGGGGTCATTGATCATCACCTCGCTCGGTGCAAATACATACTGAACCGTTGGCAAGGGCTGGATGACCATTTGGGACCATACCGTATCGGACTGGCATCCTTGATAATCGGCGACTGTATAATAGGATATGGTATCTGGCACATTTCCAATAACATCCCATTGATCCGTAAAAGTTCCATAATGCAATAAGCCATTTCCAACACAAGTAACCACCGCACCTGGAGCACATGTGTTCAATTGGATTTCAAATGGCTCATTGTCACATATGATCGTATCCAATGGATTAACCGTAATACCCGGTGAAGGATGGATATCAATATTGTATGCTGCTAATCCGGTGATGGTGGTACCACAAGCATCTGTAACTACTGGTGGAGGCACTTCTAAAGTAGTAGGCGCGATACAATAAGAGGGGCAATCGGGCAACCATAGTGCAACTTGTTTGTTCACATTTCCCATAAAACAAGGAGTCAAACTTCCCGCTTGCACATCATTTGTCAACCATGGATGAGCAATATTATAGGGAGGTACACCATATCGCATGCGCATGGTTCCAACTAACTCACATTCATTACTGCAATGAGCAGCTGTGGGCACTGTCCATTCGTTGCCATGCGTTTCGAGCGTTCGTCCCTCGACATAAGCCATAAATGGATATTGCGTCAGCATGTCATAATAAATATAATTTGCATTGCATCCATTGTTCATGAATGATCGTCCCAAGTGAAAACGCAAATAAAAACTTTGATCTTGGCATTGAGGATTGTAGCAACACATCAACGGATTCCGCATGTTATAATCGACCAAATAAGCAGTTCCCGCTAAATTGGCATTCGCACCTGTCACCGTAAATTCTTCCGATTGACCACAAGCTGTGCTGAAATACATCGATCCATCAGACATCCAAGCGAAAGTAAAAGGATCTGCATAATAGCTGGCGCCTACAGAAAAAGAAGTGACCGTTATGCCTCCTGGAATCGTAACCGCAATGCTGTCTACATTGTACTGGGGCATAAAGCAAGACGGAATATTCGCTCCGCCCCATAGCGTTGTAGGTCCTGTTATGAGAGGATCTATTTGCACCGGAAATTGACGAGCTGGATCTACTAGCCAATTATTCTCGATTTGGGTGGTTAATCGCCAACGACCCGAAATCAATTTCTCCCATCGATAGAGCGCCAAATAAAAATGCTGAGCTTGATCGATACACAACGCTCCGCCTATCGTACCCAAAATCCTTCCTTCTTTGGAGACGACTTGCAATTTTCCTTTCCACCCCTGTGCCTCCAACTTTCCCATGCCTTCAACGGTCTTAATTTCTGCTCCTTCGGGCAGTTCGAACTCCTCCTCAATCTGAGTTAAATCGCCTTCCTGAACCGCTGCTAAATTTTTTAACCAAATATTAGATTTCACCGAATTCTCACGAAAGATCAACTCTTGCTTGATGTTGCCTCTATCTGCTTCAAATCGAGATCCCGACTGGTCTTCAAAATCAACATCATGGAGCAATGGGATGTACCGAAAATTCTCCTTCCCGTAATAATCAAATTGGACCCATCTCTTTTGGATGAATCCATAAGGAACCGATTGATGGCTAAAGATTAAATCCCCATCGATCACATCATAATCATTGGTAATTTTCTTCCATTGGTCATCAGACCAATAGTGAATAGGTCGAGAAGAAGATTGGGTAACGACACGACCATCTTCCCATTGATACCAGGCCGTTTGTGCCGTTCTTTTCTCTATGCGCTCATTCTTCTCGGGTAATTCCATTCGCTCTAAGGGTCGTAACGAATAATCCAGGAAAACTTCCTGTTGAGCCATTATTGGACTGCTTCCAATGAAAGCCAATAAAAGTAAAGGTTTTAAATTCATATCGCTAAGGTTTCGGAAAGATAATAAAAAAGAAGATATCATCCAATGGATGAAAAACAACAATGATGTTCCTGATTATAAATAACCCTACATTTGCGAGCTCATGAACTTTCCCTTTCTTTTTCAGTTAATCATGGTGGTTATGCTCACCCCTTTACTTGATATGCAGGCACAATCTTACTCTACCGACAAAACAGAAAATCCCTCTCTTCGCTATTTCAACCAAGAAGTTGAAAAAAGAAAAACTCCATTGAGCACAGAAGGGAAATTTATCAATGAGGAATTTCCATTTGGCCCCAATTTTCAGGACTTTAGAAAATGGAAAAAACAAGAAAATCCTTATCAAGAGGAGAAAAAAAACAGCCACTGGAGACTCGAGGCAGTGCAGGATTTCAGCTGGAAGGATAATAATAATGATTTCATCATGTGGTTGGGTCATGCTACCTTTTTGATTAGAATGGGTGGTCAGTACCTTCTTACAGATCCAGTATTTGGAAAGGCTTCATTGGTTCATACCCGATACTCACCACTGCCCTTTCCCGTTGAACAATTACCCCCGATCGATTTGATATTATTGAGTCACAATCACCGTGACCATTTCAGCAAATCCTCATTAAAACAAATTCAAAAAAAGAATCCTCAAGTAAAAATATTCACTGGCTTAAAAATGGAGAGGTGGCTTAAAGGAATGTTTAAACAAGAAGCCCTACAAACAGCAGGTTGGTATCAACAATTTGAGCATGACCACTTCCAAATTACTTTTTTACCTACTCGACATTGGGCCAAACGCGGACTATTTGATTTCAACGATCAACTATGGGGTGCATTTGTCATAAAAGTCAACGAACGCACCATCTATTTCGGTGGAGATACAGGATACGGAAGTCATCTTCGAGAAGCAGGAGAATGGTTCCAACCAGATTATGTCATTTTAGGAATTGGGGCTTATCAACCAGAATGGTTCATGGAATGCAATCATATCAGTCCAACCCGCGCCATCGAAGCATTTCAAGAAATGAAAGGAAAATGGATGATCCCTATGCATTATGGTTGCTTTGATTTAAGTAATGAAAGTTTGGAAGATCCTATTCGCGTGTACAAAGCAGTCAAATCAAAACAGGCGAATGCATCTTCTTTTTTACATCCCGTTCCCGGTGAAATCATTTGGATGAAATAAAAAAAGAGGCGCTGTGCCTCTTTTTCTTATCTTCGAATATCACAATCAAACGATGCTCTTTCTAATTAAGTTTAACGCGCCACCCGCCTTAAACCACTCAATTTGCTGCGCATTGTATGTATGGTTGACATGGATGGTATCCTGTGAGCCATCAGCGTGTTTCAGCAATAAAGTCAATGACTTTTCAGGAGCGAAATCCACTAAGTCCACGAAATCGATCTGATCGTTTTCTTGTATCTTATCGTAATCTGCTTCTTGACTAAAAGTCAATGCCAACATTCCTTGTTTCTTTAAATTGGTTTCATGAATACGGGCGAAACTTTTCACTAAGATTGCCGCTACTCCCAAATGACGAGGTTGCATCGCCGCATGCTCACGAGAAGAGCCTTCTCCATAATTGGTATCTCCGACCACAATCGTGGGAACACCAGCTGCCTTGTAAGCACGTTGCACAGCTGGCACTTCACCATACTCTCCAGACAATTGATTTTTCACATTGTTCTGCTCACCATTGAAAAAGTTCGTAGCTCCAATCAACGTATTATTCGCAATATTATCCAAATGGCCACGATAGGTTAACCACTTTCCAGCCATCGAAATATGATCGGTGGTGCATTTTCCCTTTGCTTTGATCAACACACGAGCATTTTCGATATTCTTTCCATTCCACTCAGCGAATGCATCTAATAATTGCAAACGATCAGAAGTTGGATTCACGCTCACTGTTACACCGCTTCCATCTTCCGCCGGAGCTTGATAACCAGCATCTTCAACGGCAAAACCCTTCGTGGGTAATTCATCACCAACAGGAGGCATTAATTTCACTTGTTCTCCTTTATCATTGGTCAAAGTATCGGTCAATGGATTGAACGTCAAATCACCTGCAATGGCTAAGGCCGTGGCTAATTCAGGAGAAGCGACAAAGGCTAAAGTGTTGGGGTTTCCATCTTGTCTAGCAGAGAAATTTCTGTTGACTGAGTGCACAATGGTGTTTCTTTCTTTCTTCTCAGCACCTACACGTGCCCACATTCCAATGCAAGGTCCACAAGCGTTCGCAAACACCTTTGCACCCATTTTATCAAAAGTATCGATCAGCCCATCGCGTTCAATGGTATAACGCACCAATTCTGAACCTGGAGTAATGCTGAATTCCGCTTTCGGAGTAATCCCCAATTCTACGGCTTGTTTCGCCAAATGGGCAGAACGAGAAATATCTTCATAAGAACTATTGGTACAAGAACCTATTAAACCTACTTCTACCTTGGTGGGCCAATCGTTCTTAGCTGCTGCTTCTTTCATTTGAGAAATAGGGGTCGCTAAATCAGGCGTAAATGGGCCATTCAAATGGGGCTCTAATTCATCCAAATTAATTTCGATGACTTGATCGAAATAGGATGCTGGATCCGCATACACTTCTGGATCACCGGTAAGATGCGCCTTGATTTCGTTGGCCAATTCAGCAACCTCCGCTCTTCCTGTAGAACGGAGATAACGCTCCATGCTTTCATCGTATCCAAAGGTTGAGGTTGTCGCTCCTATCTCCGCACCCATGTTGCAGATGGTACCTTTACCTGTACAAGACATGGATTGCGCTCCTTCACCAAAATATTCCACGATAGCGCCCGTTCCACCTTTCACTGTTAAGATACCGGCCACTTTCAATATCACGTCTTTGGGTGAGCACCATCCATTTAATTTACCGGTTAATTTCACTCCAATCAATTTAGGAAACTTTAATTCCCAAGCCATTCCTGCCATTACATCCATGGCATCTGCACCTCCTACCCCTATTGCGATCATCCCTAATCCACCGGCATTTACCGTATGTGAATCCGTTCCGATCATCATTCCCCCTGGAAATGCATAATTCTCCAAAACTACCTGATGGATAATTCCCGCACCTGGTTTCCAAAAACCAATTCCGTACTTATTCGATACCGAGGAAAGGAAATTATAAACCTCACTGTTTTTATTGACTGCTTCGCTCAAATCGGTCTTGCTCTCCACCTTGGCTTGAATCAGGTGATCACAATGCACCGTAGAAGGCACTGCTACCTTCTTTCTTCCCGCTTGCATGAATTGAAGCAACGCCATTTGTGCAGTTGCATCTTGCATGGCTACTCGATCGGGTGCAAAATCCACATAAGACTTTCCGCGTTCATAGGCTACATCTGCATTGCCATTCCAAAGATGACCATATAAAATCTTCTCAGATAAGGTCAGCGGACGGTTGGTTACTGCCCTGGCAGCAGCTATTCTTTCAGGGAAGCGACGATACACTTCCTTGATCATTTCTAAATCGAAAACTTTGCTCATTGATTGATTAATTTGACGCCACGAATTTAATCAAGGAAGGTGAAAGAATGAGAGGAAATCACAAAGACTTTTCTCACAACACTTCCTTTACTACTTTCGCTGCATGGCATGGATCTCTCCAACCAATGTTGAAAACATCAAAATTGCTTGGCAATCATTGACCAGTCAGAAGCTGCGTGCCGCCTTAACCATTAGCATTATCGCTGTCGGAATTCTGGCGTTGGTAGGTATGATAACCGCGGTTTCGGCCATTGAGGAAAAAATTAAAAGTGAGTTTTCTCGATTGGGATCCAATAGTTTTACGATTCGTTCTGGCAGCACCATGAGCAGAGGGGGACGAAAAGGAATGTCCGCCAAGGCATACGAAAGCATACAATATGGGGAGGCAAAACGATTTAAAGACCAATTTGAAATGGCGGCTGCCGTTTCCATCACCGCTAATGCATCTTTCAATACAACGGTGTCTTTCGCTTCCGAATCGACCAACCCCAATGTGAGTATACTAGGATGCGATGAGGCGTATTTAAAAATATCCTCTTATCAATTAAAAGACGGGAGGATCTTCTCTCAAGAGGAAATCAATCAAGGCGATAATGTGATCATACTGGGAAATGATGTGGTGGAGAAGATATTTATTCATGGCGAAAATCCGATTGATCAAATGGTTAGAATTGGCAGTCATGCTTACCGGGTCATTGGACTCCTGGCTAGCAAGGGAAATACCATGGGTTTCGCTGGGGATAACCAGTGTTTAATTCCAACCTTGAACGTGAAAAAATGTTTCAATTCCGATGATACCGATTATAGCATTCAAGTACAAGCCTCCGATCATCAAACCCTTGCAAAAATGCTGAACGAGGCTGTAAACATAATGCGGGTGATTCGAGGTGACCAACCGGGAGATGAAGAAAGTTTTGAAATCAGAATGAGCAATGGATTAGTGGAAGAATTGACGGATTTAATTTCAGGAATCACCGGCGGAGGCATTTTCATTGGGATCATTACCTTGCTCGGTGCCTCTATTGGATTGATGAATATCATGTTGGTCAGTGTAACCGAGCGAACGAGGGAGATTGGTATCCGCAAAGCACTGGGAGCAACTCCTGCACGAATACGAATGCAATTTTTAATGGAATCTATTTTTATCGGACAATTGGGCGGATTCATCGGAATATTTCTAGGCATCTGGGTAGGAAATATTTTATCTATTTTCCTAAGTACCCCGTTTACCATTCCATGGCTTTGGATTTTACTTGGCTTTGTCATTTGCGGAGTGGTGGGAATTATCAGCGGCTGGTATCCCGCTGCACAAGCCGCCAAATTAGATCCCATCGAAGCCTTGCGATACGAATAATGTGATCCTCCATTCGAGCTTGCTTTGTCCAGAAAAATCTTGACCATTAATCCGTTGCGCATGCAATAAAAAAAAAGCGGACGCGCCGCTCTTTCCTTTTGTTATGGTAATAATCTAGGCGTTTGCCTTTGCAGTAGCAATGGCCTCACGCACCTTGGCTTCTATTTCCTCTTTTAACTCGGGATTATCTTCCAAGAGTTGCTTAACGGCATCACGACCTTGACCCAACTTGGTATCTCCATAAGAAAACCAACTTCCACTCTTTTTGACCACATTGTGATCGACACCCAAATCGATGATTTCACCCAACAAAGAAATTCCTTGACCATACATGATATCAAACTCGGCTTGACGGAATGGAGGAGCAACTTTATTCTTCACCACCTTCACTTTGGTACGATTACCCACTGCATTTTCGCCATCTTTAATTTGCTGAGAGCGACGAATATCCAAACGAACAGATGCATAAAACTTTAATGCATTACCACCGGTGGTCGTTTCGGGATTTCCAAACATGACACCAATCTTTTCACGCAACTGATTGATAAAAATGCAACAACATTTCGTTTTGCTGATTGAGGCCGTCAATTTTCTCAAAGCCTTTGACATCAAACGTGCTTGAACTCCCACGTTTGAATCCCCCATTTCACCCTCTATCTCCGAGCGTGGTGTCAATGCCGCCACGGAATCAATAACAATCAAATCAATGGCACCCGAGCGAATTAAATTATCCGCGATTTCTAATGCTTGCTCACCATTATCGGGTT
Source organism: uncultured Chryseobacterium sp. (assembly GCA_964544665.1). Classification (GTDB taxonomy): domain Bacteria; phylum Bacteroidota; class Bacteroidia; order Flavobacteriales_D; family Sanyastnellaceae; genus CAMCTV01. The sequence continues at coordinate 105,435 of CAZJCQ010000002.1, forward strand.
GTGAAATCAATAAATTTTCAGTATCCACACCGAGTGCTTCTGCATAGAATTTATCGAAAGCATGTTCCGCATCGATGATGGCACAGATTCCACCTTGTTTTTGGGCTTCCGCGATGGCATGAATGGCCAAGGTTGTTTTTCCAGATGACTCCGGACCGTAAATTTCAATGATCCTACCTTTGGGATAGCCACCGATACCGAGGGCACTATCTAACCCCACAGAACCACTGGGGATTACTTCCATCGCTTCAACGGCATCATCACCCAATTTCATTACGGCACCTTTCCCGTAGGTCTTTTCCAATTTATCCATGGCCATTTGTAGGGCCTTTAATTTTTCTTTGTTTACTTCAGTCATTGCGTTAGATTTTTAAATTTTACAAATATTGTTGTTGTCTATTGTAACGGATTTACAATGTAAAAAAAATTCAAATTATTTTTCTCGACTTGGATATAAATCTTTAATTACAATAAATATTGCGATATAAATCGCAGTAAAAACACTTGAATAAATCAAAGAGCGATCAGGTTGGACGCCCACTCCTGCGGACAACATAAACGTTAAATAGAGCTTGTGCGAAATAAACCAGCTCAAACCAAATACCGCAGGTATTAGCGACAAATACCAAATCGTGAATTTCTTAGACATCATTCAATTTTTTGCTAAATTGCAAGAAGTTTCGATTAGTCACACCATATAAATTATCAACTTTATGCGCGTTTTATTCGCATTTTTTGGTTTAGTTTTGTTTACTCAGGTACTATTTGCTCAGCATAATTCGACAGATACTAGCCATAAAAAAATCCAATTTCAAAAAAAATACATTGCCAAGCTAGATCTGATCGCTCCCGCAGCCCGGACTTTTCAAGTTCAATTCGAAAGAGCTTACAACAAATCAAACTCGTTTAATTTGGGTCTGCTTTATTCAGATCAAACCGAAGCGATAACCAATGCAGCCTTCTTGTATCGCTTTGCTGCCACCTTAGAACACCGTTATTACATGTCAAAATCGGAAGCTCCACGCGGATTTTATCTTTCCTCCTTTTTGCGCTACCAATGGATGCGCACCGATGATTGGATCTATAATTACTTGTATGATGCAACAGGAAATTATATTTACGTTAACCAATATGTCACACGACAGCTCAACACTTTTGGATTGGGCATTAACCTGGGATATCAAGCTGTTTTTAAAGAAAAAATTGCGCTAGACGTATACTTAGGTCCAGTGTATAATACCGGTGATAAAAGAGTAAATCTCAATAACCCCTATGAATACCGACCCAACGAATCTTTCAAACCTTATGTCGGTTATTTTGTGAGAGCAGGAGTAGCGATTGGCTATGTTTTTTGATTAAAAACTTTACGCCTCATCATTTGCTCAATGAATTTAGATACTTCTAGCCGACTGTTCTAACCTTGATAATCGGTTTTTTCTTTTTGATTTGCCACTTATCCGGCACCCAAAGCTCCAATAGCTGCCCAAGCAAATAGCGTTATTACCACTCCCATTACAATCAAAAAATCGATTGAAAAAATTCTATTTTCAAATTCCTTGTACCATTTCTCTTTCTCATTGAATTTCCTGTAACTTTTCAATTCCTCTACTGTACTTTGATAGGGTGCTTTCCATTTCATCCGTAAAGTGAAAAACGTGATCACCATAAGAAAACCCAGAACAAATAGCAAGGGGGAAATAGCACTGCCCACATCGCCTGTAGACTGTAATAGAGCTGCATATAATCCTCCAAAGATCGCCGCCCACAAAGTGTTCAACCAAAAATAATGCTTCACGTGTGTTCTGGCTTCCTCTATGGGTTGACTTAAACTCTTTGGAGCTTCTTTCTGGTTGGGATAATGTATCTTTTCTTTTTTCTCCCCTTTAATCGTTGTGTCCTTCTCTAACTTGATGCATTTTTCGTGTGAAGAAAAATCGTTATGTTCTTCCTCATTAAGACCAAGAGAAGACGAAATGGGATCGCTTAGTAAAACGGAGTACTCCTCCGTGCTGGCATAAATTTCCTTGTTCCCGTTCTCGACATTAGCCGCATGCTGTATTGGCTCTATATCATGATTTTTACTCGATGATTCCCAATAATGACCATGCGTGTATTTGCGGCTTTGAAAACCACAACCCATCCATGTGACACTGGCAAGGAAAATCAATAAATACCCTGAAAGTCCTTTGCAAAATTTTGTTCTTTCCATGCTTACTTAATGAATAGGATCAATGCACAATTTGAACTCGCTGATTCAGGTTTCCACGCGCAGAAACCAAAACGTACAATCCATTGGCAACTCCGGTTGTATTCCACTCTTGTGTCTTCGCTTGAGGCAAGATGGCTACCACCTGACCTTGGGTATTCATCACCTTCACCACCTCCGGCTCCCATTGATTCCATTGGATATTCAATTGCTCATTGGCCGGATTAGGATAAACCAATAATTCCGCGTGAGAAAGCTCTCCAATTCCAAACGGCACTTCGCCTTGACATTCACAATTGGCATTGACTACATCATTCGTGGTATTAGGATCTCCGTCATCACAAAAATCCCCCACCATCCAACAACTGCCATCATCGACATTGGCGTTGGCATTGTAATTACAAGCCGCCATATCCATACATCCCAACATGACGGGCACACCAGCACAGATGCACCCTGGAAGCAATATATCATTGACCGTATTCGGATCACCATCGTCACAGGGATCACCCTCAATCAAACAGCCACCATCATCCACATTGGCAAACACATCATAATTACAAGCCAAGGGATCCATGCACCCTGAGATGATCAAGGTGCCAGAACAAACGCAAGTATCATTGTATACATCATCCATGGTAAACATGCTACCATCGTCACAAGGACTTCCGACATTGAAACATTCCGCACTGATAACAGCATCCGGATTAAAATTGCACGCCGTAGGATCCATGCATCCTGCGGTAAGTACAACATTATAATCAGCGGTTGCCACATAACGAGCGGTTACATTCCCGTTGAAAAGAGAATACCCAAAATTTCCTGCTACATAAATTTGAGAACTGTTGGCAGCAATAGCATTGATCCAACTAGTCGCACCTAAACTACCATCTGCACCTAATTCGGTCCATTCGTTGTTGTAATATCTACCTACAAATCGATTGGGTCCAGTTGACGTGTAATTTCCTGTAACAAAAATATTTCCATTGACACTGTACACATCAGAAATAAAAGAAACCGCTCCATTGAATACGCCAAGTCCAGCTAAGGCGTTGGCACCACCTAATTCAGACCAATTGTTTCCATCGTATTTGGCTACAAATCGATTACCTGAAGCATTGGTGAAATTACCAACTACATAAACATTGTTTTGCGCATCTACAGTAACACTATTCATCTCACCTCCCCAATTCATGTTGGCATAATTTCCTGCCAATCCATTAAGTCCCCCTAATTCAAACCACCCAAACTGGTCACAAGCAGCTAAGTATTGATTAGAGCTGCTGTTTGAAAAACTACCAGCACAATAAATGGTCCCTGTGCTATTTCCACTTAAACTATTGATGTAATCCAAGCCATTATCGGTTAAACCGGTTCCTCCCATTGCCGACCATGTCGTGCCATTATATTTGGCAACATACACATTGCCTTGCGCATTTTTGAATTTCCCTCCCACATAAACATTGTTGTTGGCGTCAATATAAATATCCTTGATCTCATCATTAGCCGCCAGCGTATTCTGACCACCCAACTCTGTCCAACTCGTACCGTCCCATTTCGCGACAAATTTGTACCCGGTGCTGTTCTCAAATTTTCCTGCGGCATATAAATTACCAGCATTGTCCATGGCCAAGCAATTCACTACATCCGCTCCCATGACATAACTGGTAGGAATGCCATTGGTTCCAACATAGGACCAATTGGTCCCATTCCATTTCTCCACCCGATCCTTGGCTGTTACATACACCTCCCCATTGTTCCCAATTTGAAGGTCATACATCATGGAATTGTTGGAAAAAGTATCAAAATTGTAATTACTCAAATATCCTCCTAACTCAGTCCAGAATTGTGCATTAGCCACATGAATGGACAACCATAACAAAAGGGTAAATAATTTTCTCATCGGTTTAAATTTATTGCAATGTAATATATTTAATAAAATCTAAGCTATTTATAGTCATAATCAATTGACTTATCCTGGGCATCGTTGACAAAAACCTTTACTTTCTTCACTTGCGGATTGCGCAATGGTTTTAGGTCAAAGGCAAGTTTTTCTGATTTCAATGCACGACACTCATCTTGATTTGCGTTGTGCTCAAGATACAATGGAAGCTTAGGTGGTAGGCTTTTCATAAAATTGCCATGCGTAATCATTTTAAACGAATGGTCCTTGCATCCTCCGCTATATTGAACGGTAACATATAAACTATCTCCGACTATTTTCAATTCATTTACGGTAAACGTATCGCCTTTTGCTGGGCCCTGATAGGCTTTGTCTACTTCTATAAATCCTTTATTTTCTTGAACCGCCTCCAACATTCCGGACAAGTCATCTTGTTCTGTTGCAACTGCTGTTTTCTTCGGTTGACAAGCCACTGAGCCTGCTAGGATAAAGGCTAAGAAAATCATTAATCTTGTTTTCATGCTTCTGCTTTTTCTAATTTATTTTTAATAGATAACATTTCATCTCTCAAACGCGCCGCATTGATAAAATCTAAATCCTTCGCCGCTGCCTCCATTTGCTTTTTGGTTTGTAACCACAAATTTTGCAACTGATCTTTATTGAGATAATTCATCAGTGGGTCAGCAGCTAAGTTATGCATTCCCTCATCAGGTTCTACATAGAATTTTTTAACGGCCGTTCCTAAATGATCTTTCTTGATTTGCTTGGGAACGATGCCATGTTCTGCATTGTACGCCAATTGTTTTTGCCTTCTTCGTTGGGTCTCATCAATGGTGCTGCGCATACTATCGGTGATTTTGTCACCATAAAAAATGACTCGACCATTGATATTTCTGGCCGCACGACCTGCCGTCTGTGTCAAGGAACGATGACTTCTCAAGAACCCTTCCTTATCGGCATCCATAATGGCCACCAATGAAACTTCAGGTAAATCCAATCCTTCTCTCAATAAATTCACTCCAATCAATACATCAAATTCCCCTTCGCGCAATCCTCTCAAAATTTCAATTCGATCTAAGGTCTGTACTTCACTATGGATGTACCGACACCGCACATTGATCTTGTCAAAATATTTAGACAATTCTTCTGCCATTCGCTTGGTCAATGTTGTCACCAATACGCGCTCTCCCTTTTCCACCGTCTTTCTAATTTCTTCCAAAAGGTCATCCACTTGATTCTTCGTAGGCCGAATTTCAATGGGGGGATCCAACAATCCTGTGGGACGAACGACCTGATCGACCACAACCCCTTCGCACTTTCTTAATTCAAAATCGGCCGGTGTGGCGGAAACATAAATGACCTGGTTTTGCATCATTTCCCATTCATCAAAAGTAAGTGGCCGATTATCCATGGCGGAAGACAATCGAAAGCCATGCTCCACTAAATTCACCTTGCGGCTGCGATCTCCACCATACATGGCGCTTACTTGGGATACCGTCACATGACTTTCATCGATCACCAAAATATAATCCTTGGGAAAGTAATCCATTAAACAGAAAGGTCGTTGACCTGGTAATCGACGATCAAAATAACGCGAATAATTCTCAATTCCCGAGCAATAACCCAACTCTTTCATCATTTCGATATCATAGGTCACGCGCTCTTCCAAACGCTTTGCTTCCAATTCCTTCCCCTCTTTCTTAAAGGCCTCGGTTTGCGCCACCATGTCCTGCTGAATTTCCCAAATGGCTTCATTCATGGTTTCCTTGCTTGTCACAAAAAGATTGGCTGGATAAATGCGTGTCGCCTCAAAGGAGGAAATCCTTTTACCTGTCGTAGGATCCAATGTATCAATACTTTCTATTTCGTTGTCCCAAAACACAACTCGTACTGCATGCTCCGCATAGGCTAAAAAAACATCCACAGTATCTCCATTTACCCGAAAAGTTCCTCTACCAAATTCCACCATCGCTCTGCTATACAAGGCCTCTACCAACTTATAGAGAAATCCTTGTCGACTCATCTTCTGCCCTTTGTGAATATCAATGACGCTTTTATTAAATTCGGTAGGATTTCCAATTCCATAAATACAAGAGATACTCGCGACCACAATCACATCACGTCTGCCAGACAATAAGGCGGAAGTGGCAGAAAGTCGCATTCGCTCAATTTCTTGATTGATTGCCAAATCCTTTTCGATATAAGTATTGGTCACGGGCAGATACGCTTCTGGCTGATAATAGTCGTAATAACTAACAAAATACTCTACTAAATTATCCGGGAAAAACGACTTGAATTCTGCGTACAACTGCGCCGCTAAGGTCTTATTGTGTGATAAAATTAAGGTAGGTCTCCCTGTTTCCTGAATAACATTGGCGATCGTAAAAGTTTTTCCCGAACCTGTCACTCCAAGCAATGTCTGGTACTTTTCATTCGATTCTATTCCCCGAACCAATTGGCGAATGGCTTCGGGCTGATCGCCGGAAGGTTCGAAAGGAGATTTGATTGCAAAGGCCATTGATCAAAGTTAAAACTATCGGGATAGGCTCCAATACACACTTCCATAAAAATTGCGAACAGGAGCGGGATTGTAAAAACGACCTGCTGCGTCATTGAGTTGAAGGAAAGAAAAATATTGAGCGTTCAAAAGATTGTTCACACCAAAGGTAAAGCCCACGTATGATCGATGAGCACCTTTCGATTCTATAGACCACCATTTGGAAAGAGAAACATTCATCAGGTGATACGGGGCGGTCTTCACATCGTTTTGATTGTTCAAATACATTTGATCACACCAATAATCATTGATGTACAAATTCCATTGTTCTTTCCACTTTAATTGAACATTATAATTGACGGTGTGCAATGCATTGCCTGGAAGCGTATTTCCCGAATAATCCGTTCCTTTGTCTTGGTAATTCTCAAAAGCATAATTGGTCTTATGTAAGGCCACGTTTTGAATCAAGCCCCATTGTTTCTTCGCTCCAAAATCAAATCCTTTATTGATCATCGCTTCCCAACCATTGAGCTGAGTAGCACCGGCATTCGCAAATGAACCCAACGTTTCCGTTGGCGTCTGCGCTAATATGATTCGAGTCATTTGTTGTTGGTAACGACAAAGAGTCCATTCCCAACCATGTGTGCTGCCTTTCCATCCCCACTCGTCTTGTCGTCCCCATTCCGGCAATAAACTCGAGTTGAACCGCTTCTGGACATAATCCACTTGCTCAAATACGTTAGGATTAGAAAATCCCCAACCTCTTGACGCGTACAAATATTGCTGCTCCCATAATCGCACAGAAGCCGACATTCTCGGAGTCGTCGCAGGCTTCCAATTAAAATCATGATTTTCAAGCGAACCACCGGCATATTGTCCATTGACTGCTAGCTGTGTGGTATGAACGGAAGTCCCCAAATCTGCATTGATCCGATCCTTCCATTGATATTGAATCCCCCCCCAGGCAAATGCCTGCCAATACTGAATGCGGTATTCATACTTTTCATCACCTCGTTGGCCATTTAACAAATCACGCTCGGTAATCGAATAACGCTCTCTTTGTAATTCTTCGCCCAGAAGAAAAACAAAGTGGTGCGTCCTTTCATCTTTTTCATCAAAAGTGCTTTTTTGATATTGCAAAGTGTAGCGTTCATTCCAGCTTCGCGAAGACTCGTCTTTGAATCCTTGAAATGAGGGATTAGTGCCATAAGGATTGGTTTTCAAAGCCACTTGCTCACTCAATCTGAAAGTAGATTTCCAATGTTCGCCTACATTTCGATCTCGGCTCATTCCAATCATCCATCGCTCCCGCTCCAAACGAGTGTTATTCGTTACCGCAAAAGGACGCGCTTGACGTGGGTCTGTGATGACATCTTCCGGTGTTATACTACCAGGCAATCCCCAACCTCCTTTGTGGTACTGTAACAAGAGCCCATTAGAACCTAAATCTTTGCCAATTGAAGACTGTCTCCACTTCCACCAATAATGTCTAATCTTCTTGTTGTATTTGATTTCAACCGCCCTTTTTTTATTCCATTCTTGCTCCCTATAACCATCTGTCGATTGATCGACTAAACGAATGGATATTTGTCGAGGATTATCGGCATCGGTAAAAATGGGGAATTGCGCACCCAGTTTGAAACGACTATAGCCAAAACTACCGAGGTTCATTTCGTAGGAGAATGCATGGTAACCATGAATAGCCTTTTTGGATTGATAGCCAATAACCCCTCCCGTTCCATTACCAAATTGATATCCAATGGGGCCTTTATACACCTCCACTGACTCCATCCATTCTGGATCAATGACTTCAAAAGGTGTTGTGCCATCGGGAGAGGTAATGGTATATCCATCATAATACACCCGAACATTTCTCACTCCAAAAGTGCTTCGCAACATCGATCCTCTAATATTGATGCGCTGACTTCCCCCGTATCCGCGGGATTCATAGGTTACTCCTGGAATCGTATTTAAGACATTTTGCAAAGACGAATGATCCCCTTGGGATAGGATATTCATTTTCGCAATCCCCACATTGGCGGGCGATTCAATATTCTTTAATATCCCAGAATAGGCCGAAACCTCTACGACTTTTTGTACATACTGCGGATAAAAGAAATACAACTGAATGCGTTGAGGATCTGTAAAATCGGGATTGGGAACAATTTCTTTTTCCTCGAATTGACCCACTTCACAAACCACGCAAACACCATCTAAACAAACCAAAACATGATCACCTTTGTCAAGGTTCATCATGACAAAACCTCGATCCTTTACAACAGCCATTTCTTTTGTTTCAAGACAAGTCAAAGAATAGCTCAATCCTGTTTTTTGTGCATCCTCCTCAGCAGGAGACACATGCACTTTCATGGGAACGCGCTGAGAAAATGAAGAAAAAAAACAGCCCACTAAAAATAGGAGGGCTGTAAATCTGAAAAAATAAAGTTTCATTATTTTACAACAAAGGTCTTGGTCACAGTACCCAATGCATTGTTCAATCTAACAAAATAATTTCCTGCACTCCACTCCGCAACATTTAACGTCATATTGGTGCTATTCACCATACCCTTTTCTACAGTTTGTCCATTAAATGCCAATACTTCATATTGCGCACCGATCAAAGAGGCAGACAATTGAAGCGTGATTTGCTCATTGGCAGGGTTAGGGAATAAACTAACTGACTGAGATTTTCTTTCGGCAGGAGTTGATATTGCTCCATAATCCAAATTCCTAAATTCCTTGATGATGTTAGGCCCTTGTCCTGGATAATTGGTACCGTTTAATGCCATGTACAAAGCTCCGGTATAAGGATTCACACACAAGTCGCGGATGCGCTGATTAAACACTTGGAAATAAGTATCA
>CAZJCQ010000003.1:0-9523 GCA_964544665.1 uncultured Chryseobacterium sp.
TGAAAGTAGGCAATGAGCCCTTTGTCATAGAATACAACTGTCGATTAGGAGATCCAGAAACAGAAGTAATCCTTCCGAGATTGAAAACAGATTTGCTTAGTTTACTGGAAGGCGTTGCTACCGACACATTGGGAGAGCATGATATTCATATAGATGAAAAATCAGCCACCACAGTGATGTTGGTCGCTGAGGGTTATCCTGGCGCTTTTGAGAAAGGAAAAGAAATTAAAGGGATGGAAGAGGTCAAGGACTGTCTGGTCTTCCATGCAGGAACAAAACTCAGCGGAAAAGATCAAAAATTACTGACCAACGGAGGACGAGTGATGGCCGTTACTTCAATGGCTATGCGAATGGAAGACGCTACCTTTCAGTCCAATCGTAACGCCGCTTTAGTCCGTTACAGTGGGAAGTATTTCAGAAAAGATATCGGAGAAGATTTATTGAAATTCGCGATTAAGTAAAAGCTTACACGATTTTCAAATCATGTTGAACCATGATTTTTACTAAGTCTTGGAAACTGGTCTTGCGTGGATTCCATCCCAACTGCTGCATGGCTTTGGAAGGATCTCCCTGTAAAAACTCAACCTCAGCAGGTCTAAAGTGAAGCGGATCGACCTCAATGACCACTGCACCATTGTCTTGACGAATTCCTTTTTCTGTTATGCCTTCTCCCTCCCAGCGGATAGGAATTCCGGCTTCCTCAAAGGCAATTTCACAAAACGTTTTTACACTGTAAACCTCACCTGTGGCAATCACGAAATCCTCTGGTGTTTCATGTTGCAACATCAACCACATGCACTCCACATAATCTTTGGCATAACCCCAATCACGCTGTGCATTTAAGTTCCCCAAATACAGTTTTTGTTGAAGTCCCTTTGCAATGCGCGCCGCCCCTAAAGTGATTTTTCGGGTTACGAAATTCTCTCCTCTGCGTTCACTCTCGTGATTAAACAAAATGCCATTCACGGCAAACATTCCATACGCCTCTCGATAATTTTTGGTAATCCAAAAAGCATATTGTTTGGCCACGCCGTATGGGGATCGGGGGTAAAAAGGCGTATTCTCATTTTGTGGAATCTCTACTACTTTACCATACAATTCAGAAGTCGAAGCTTGGTATATTTTACATCTCTGTTCCCATCCCAAGATCCTCACCGCCTCCAAAATTCGCAATGTCCCGATGGCATCGGTATCGGCGGTATATTCAGGAACCTCAAAGGAAACTTTCACATGACTTTGTGCGGCGAGGTTATATATCTCAGTAGGTTCTACCAATTTCAATACCCGCATCAACGAGCTCGAATCGGTGACATCGCCGTAGTGAATTTGTAATTTTCTCGTTTGTTTCGCGTCTCTAATCCATCCATCCAAATAGAGGTGTTCGATACGCGCTGTATTGAAATAAGAGGATCGACGGATGATTCCGTGTACCTCGTATCCCTTTTCTATCAAAAATTCTGCAAGGAAAGAACCATCTTGGCCATTAACGCCAGTTATCAAAGCAATTTTTTTCATGACCCCTCCTGTACGTTGCATTACACAATCGTACCTTCCTGTTTGGCTTTAGCCGTGAACTTCTTCTGCATTCTCAACCATAACCAAATTCCAAAAAAACCACCGATGATGCAAATGGTGTTCATCAAGCCCAACGTGTGCACCAAAAAATGCTTGAAAAACCATTGACACAATTCACCGATTGGAACAATTATACTTTGTAAGTTCATAATTTGAATTTTTACAAAAATATGAACTTTTTCAAAGAATAAACAAAACATTCCGCATTTTTGCTAAACCATATGTTGATTCGAATTTTTACCCAAAACACAAGGGGTTTATTACTGACCTACCCTTTTATTTCCTTTGGGCTGTTGTATCTATTCACGATGGTATTCCCTTCCCACCAAGGTAACTTTTCTCCGCTTTACGCTTCAGAATATTGGATTTCCGAATGGATGCTCACCCCTTCTATCGTTATTTTTTTTGGTGGAATCGTCATTTCGCTGATCAGTTGGCAGCTCAATGTATTATTCAATAACCATGAACTTTATTTCCAGCCCTCCTATTTGGTGGGTTTACTCAGCTCGATTGTTTTCGCCGTTTTATTCGCTCGTTGCCCCCAATGGAGCTGGCTCATCAGTCAATTGCTTATCGCCATCGGATTCAATTGGACCATCCAAATCTTCCGACAAAAAAGGGTATTTTCCTCTATTTTTTTAGGACAGCTCTTTATTGGAGCTTCCACCTGTATATTCCCTCAGCACATTGCGCTAGTTCTGATGATTCCCATTGCCTTGTTGGTCAATCGACCGTTTGATCTAAAAGAAAATATTGTCGCAGCGATAGCAGCCTTTATTCCTTTGGGGTATTGGCTCGCTTGGAGTTATTACTATGATCAATTATCTTATTGGTATGGTTGGGCGACGAAATCTACCGATTTCCCTTTTTCTAAATACCTCATTTCACCGCTCTTTTGGTTTACAGTTGTGGTTTTTCTCTTAGCTCTTTTATCACTCTTTCAAAAGGAAAATCGACAAACGACCAAAACCCAACAAGCGAAAAACACTTTATTTATACTAACCACCACCTACAGCTTTTCGCTGTTGATTGCTATTTTGGCGCATCAACCTTTTACCCTGCTCAATTTTTCCATCCCTTTGATCCTCATCGCCGGTTACTATTGGACACATTACCGCGTATCGCTGTTGGCCCCCTTTCTATTTTACACTTGGCTAATTGCATTCTTGTTATTCGGATTTAATTTGATAGGATAGCACAGGCATCGATTTCTTACCTTTGCAAAAAAAATCATTATGAAATTTGGCATTGTCGTTTTCCCAGGAAGCAATTGTGACGAAGACCTCTTCTATACATTGAATGATGTTCTGAACCAAGAAGTGGTAAAACTTTGGCACAAAGACACCGATTTACAACAATGTGATTTTATTATGGTTCCCGGCGGATTCTCTTATGGCGATTATTTGCGCAGCGGGGCCATCGCTCGATTCTCACCCATCATGGATTCCGTCATTCAACACGCGAACAAGGGAGGATATGTAATGGGAATTTGCAATGGATTTCAAATCTTGACCGAAGCAAAATTGCTTCCCGGCGCGCTCTTGCACAACACCTCCAGAAAATTCATTTGCAAAAATGTTTTTCTAAAAGCCGAGACCAAAAGCAGTATTCTTACTCAACAACTCAGCAGTGACAAAGCCTACAAAGTTCCTATCGCACATGGAGAAGGAAACTTTTACGCGGCAGAAGACGTCATTAAACAACTTGAAGACAACGACCAAATTCTTTTCCGCTATTGCAACCAAGATGGAAGCATCGATGATTTGGCCAACCCCAATGGCTCCATTCATAATATCGCCGGTGTTACCAACGCAACAAGAAATGTTTTTGGCATGATGCCCCATCCAGAAAGATGCACCGATTTCGAACTGTCCAATACCGATGGACGTTTGATTTTTGAATCCCTATTGAACTTGCTGCCTGCCTGATATTGTTAATTAACATTTGATCTTTTTTTGTTTAACCTTTCATTCGTTTTCTTTGAACAAAATTTAGAAAATGAGAAAAGTCAATTTTAGCATCCTTCTTTTATTCCTTACCATTTCCAACATTTGGAGCCAAAATACCAATTGTGCACCTGCCTCTATTATGGCTCCCATTTCGGCGCAATGGAGCATCGTTCAATCATACGATTGGACCTCTATTGCCGATGTTACAGGTGATACAGTGAACATCTGCATTCCGGACGGATGTTTCTACCTGTATACTTTCGCAAATGGAGCCAATTGGAATTTTAATGAACTCACGCTTACCATCAACAATACTTCCATCCCTGTACAATGGCAATACACGGACACCACTGGATATGGAATCGCCTATTTTGAGTGGAATACCCTCTCTGGGTGCATGGATCCAAACGCCTGTAATTTCGACCCGAATGCCACTTGCTTTGATTACAACCTTTGTAACTATGATTGTATCGGATGTACAGATGCATCGGCGAGTAACTTTAGTCCAAACGCCACCATCGACAATGGCAGTTGCTGCTATTCACAATGGGTCGAAGTAACAGCTTCTGATAGTGTTTATTTGTCCATCACCCTTTCGAACGGCAATTATTTGACGGGTGGTGACAATTATTACGCAAATACCCCCATTGCTTTTTGTTTTAATCCCGGCTGTTACTTGGTATATGTAAGTGGCTTGGATGAAGATCCCTATACCATCGACATTACTACCAATACCAATCAAACCATGTGGTCTCAAAATTTTCCAAGTGGAATGGGGAACACCATTGAGTTGAGTAACAACCCGATCTACGGTTGTATGGATAGCTTTGCCTGCAATTATAACCCCAATGCTACCTGCAATGATAGCAGTTGTGACTACTACAGTTGTCAAGGTTGCACTGATTCCACCGCAAGTAATTACAACCCCAATGCCACGATAGATAACGGTTCTTGTTGTTTTGGCCCTGTGGTTTCCATCGACGTGCCCAATGAGGTTTTCTGGTATTTCTATTCGTCCAATTATTTCTTGAGTGGCGTTGGTAGCGGCAACATTTGCATCGCACCCGGATGTGCTACCCTCTATGCATACAATTCCACCTACACTTCATTTGATTACTCCATCACTGGACCTGATAATACGATCATCGAATCAGGAAACTCAGAAGATTCCAATATTGAATGGGATGATATATCCACGGTTCATATCCCATTTAGTTATGGTGAAATCATCAACGGCTGCAATGATCCCAATGCCTGCAACTTTAATCCCTCCGCCAATTGCCTCGACTACAATCTGTGTGATTATTCTTGTCAAGGATGCACCAATTCCGAGGCGTACAACTTCAATCCAAATGCCACCGTAGACAATGGTACTTGCTGCTTTGACTTATATTACAACGTTACTATTGAAAATCCCGGATTGATGGGATGGTATGTCACTGATGGCTATGGTCAGGTAATAGCGGCATCCGACAATGTACAAACGTCTCAAGGATTCTGTAGTCCTAGCAACTGTATCACCTTCCATTTTCAAAATTACATGGGCATCCCCACTCCCATTGAAATCACGTTAAATGGAGAAAGCTTTTACGCCGCTACCGTTCTTGATTCTTTTAGTGAATGGTCTTTCAATGCCAGCGAAACCGTAGGTTGTGCAGATGCTAATGCATGTAACTACAACCCCAACGCTACTTGCTTGCAATACAATGTCTGCGATTATTCTTGCTTAGGCTGCACCGATCCAACGGCTATAAACTTCAACCCTGATGCAACTTTGGACAATGGCACTTGCTGCGATGCGGAACATTGGCAGAACATTTATTCTACAGGTGAAATGTTCTACTATGCTTTCTCTGGCGATGGTCAATCTATTACGCAAGGATATTTTCCAAGTCAAAATGGATTTTGCATGAATGCTTCCTGCTATCAACTCTATGTCTATAGCACAGATGGCAATCTCCAAGAAATAACAGTGAGCAATGACTCCATGGGAAATTACTACACCTTTTACACCCAACCTTATTTGGGATACAATATTGAAAATATTGGAATCGATGAAATCGCGGGGTGCACAGATCCCTTGGCGTGCAACTATCTTCCAAACGCCACCTGTGACTATGGTTATTGCGAATATTATTGTGGAGGCTGCACAGATCCCCAGGCACTGAACTATAATGAAAATGCACTTTTTGATGACAATACCTGTGCCTATCAAATCCAAGCTCCTAACGTGGGTATGCAAATGATCCCGGATGAAAATAACGATCAATTTTATGTAATGATTTCCCTTACCCAAATGGGAAATACTTATCCATACGCAGTAACCAATAGCATGAATAATGAAATGATGACCATGAATGAAATTGGCACCACCATGGCAGGTCCCTATTCATGCAGTGATTCAATTCAATTTCATATTCATTCATTAGGATATAACATGAGTACGCTCATGTCCTCTCCGGTGTACAAAATGAATTGCAACGTGACGAACGTTAATAGCAAGAACACTTCAACCTTGCAAGTATTTCCAAATCCAGCGAACGATTGGGTGCAATTTACAGGAGTTCTATCCGGCAGCCACATGACCATTAGAGATGCCCGTGGTCGTGTCATTTGGAATGAATTTTCATCCGATAACACAAAAATGATCTCGACAAAAAACTGGGAGTCCGGAATTTACTTTGTTGAAATAAAAGACAACGAAAAAATCGAACAATTCAAACTGCAAATCATTCATTAATTGCCTAATGTCAATAAAAAAGGGAGCAAAGGCTCCCTTTTTTGATTTTTAGATATCTGCCAGTAATTCATCATCCACTACATTCGGCAGGGTTACTCGTAATAAAGGCTCTTTTTCCATCGCTCTCTGAATCGCAAAAACCGCCTCTTCATTTCGTGCCCAACTTCTTCGTGCAATCCCGTTGTTTACATCCCAATGCAACATGCGCTTGAGTCGGACACCTGCCCCATTGCTACCATCGAGCAACATCCCAAAACCACCATTGATTACTTCTCCCCATCCTACACCGCCACCGTTATGAAGACTCACCCATGTTGCGCCACGAAATGCATCACCCACAAAATTATGCACCGCCATATCAGCAGTAAATCGAGAGCCGTCATAAATATTAGAGGTCTCTCTAAATGGAGAATCGGTTCCGCTCACATCATGATGATCTCTTCCTAAAACAACTGGTCCGATTTCACCGCTAGCTATCGCATCATTGAAAGCCTTGGCGATGGCCATTCTACCTTCGGCATCGGCATACAATATTCTCGCCTGTGAACCCACTACCAGTTGATTTCTGCCCGCTTCTTGTATCCACCGGATATTATCCGCGAGCTGCTGCTGAATTTCCTTCGGTGCACGCTCTTTCAACTCCCTCAACACGTGCTCTGCAATGCGATCCGTTTTTTCTAAATCTGCTCCACTTCCTGAGCAACACACCCATCGAAATGGACCAAAACCGTAGTCAAAACACATCGGACCCAATATATCCTGCACATAACTTGGATAAGCAAATGCCAATCCATCGATGGTTCTATTAAACAAGGGGCTACCGGGAGTGGCCAGCACATCCGCTCCTGCCCGTGATGCTTCTAACAAAAATGCATTACCATAATCAAAGAAGTACATTCCTCTTTCTGCATGGGCGTTAATGGCTTCAGCATGCCGCTGAAGGGTACGTTGAATGGCTTCCTTGAATTCCGAGGGTTGATGGGCCATCATTTCATTGGCCTGTTCAAAGGAAATACCTGCAGGATAATATCCCCCTGCCCATGGGTTGTGAAGAGAAGTCTGATCACTCCCCAAATCCACCCGAACATCTTGTTTCAGTAATTCCTCCCATAAGTCCACAATATTCCCAACAAAAGCATAGCTCCTCACTACTCCCTCTTCTTTATCTTTTTTGGCTTTTAATACAACCTGAGTAACATCCTCTTCTATGACATCCACCCAGCCTTGCTCAAAACGCTTATAGGCCGCTTTAGGATTAACTTCCGCCGTGATACTCACACATCCCGCGATATTAGATGCCTTGGGCTGGGCGCCTGACATGCCTCCCAGACCTGCGGTAACAAAAAGCAATCCTTGCCCTGGTAAATCAAAAACGCGTTCATCGCCTCTTTGCTTACGTAGCATGCGTGCCGCATTCATGACGGTAATGGTGGTGCCATGCACTATTCCTTGCGGTCCTATGTACATGTAAGATCCTGCAGTCATTTGACCATATTGCGTTACACCTAATGCATTGAATTTTTCCCAATCATCGGGCTGGCTGTAATTGGGTATCATCATGCCATTGGTCACTACTACCCTCGGTGCCTCGGGATGCGAGGGGAATAATCCCAAAGGATGTCCACTGTACATGACCAAAGTTTGTTCATCCGTCATTTGAGACAAATACTGCATCACCAGGCGATATTGCGCCCAATTTTGAAAAACAGCACCATTTCCTCCGTAGGTAATTAACTCATGAGGATGTTGGGCTACCGCAGGATCGAGATTGTTTTGGATCATCAACATAATAGCCGCGGCTTGTTGACTTTTCGCAGGATACCAATCAATGGGTCTGGCCTTCATCTCCCCTTGTGGGCGATAGCGATACATATAAATTCTCCCAAATTCGCTTAATTCTTGAGCGAACTCGGGCAATAGTTCACCATGTACATGTTGAGGGAAATACCTCAAGGCATTTTTTAATGCCAATTTCTTTTCCGCTGCATTTAAAATATCCTTTCGCTTGGGAGCATGATTAACTTCGGTATCCCAAACAGGATCCGTTGGCCTTTCATCGGGAATTCCCTTTTTTATCTCTTCTTGAAACGACTTGATTTTAGCATCCATGTGACAAAGGTAAAGCTTGTTGACCTAAACGTGTACTACCTTTGCATCATGGAAAAAAAGAAAATACCCACTTCCGTTTATGCGGAAATGACGCCCAATCCCAGTACCATGAAATTTGTAGCCGATCGTTTGCTGATAAGTGGAGGACTTCAAGTGGAATATCAAAATGCCACTGAAGCGAAAGGTTCGTCTCCATTGGCGCAGGAGCTTTTTCATTTTCCATTTGTCAAACGGGTATTTATCAGTTCCAACTTCGTTACCATTACCCGAGACGAAAGCTTAGACTGGGACATGATCGTCATGCAATTGAGAGAGTACATTCGAGAATGGCTCATGGATCATGACATTGCGGTCACTGCGGTACCCGCTCATTTATTGGTTCGAGAAAATGCTACCGTTCCGGATTCCGTTTCTGCCAACACACCTGCGTCCACTCAGCTCAGCACTCCTCAACTTCCACCCAGTGAGTATGACGAGGCCATTATTCATTTACTGAATGAGTATGTTCGACCCGCCGTTGAACAAGATGGAGGCGCCATTGATTTTGTGGGATATGACAACAAAGTAGTCTATGTCAACATGCGAGGCGCCTGCAGCGGTTGTCCCTCCTCTACCGCCACGCTCAAAGGGGGTATCGAAAATTTATTGAAATCGAAACTACCCGATGTGGTAGAAGAAGTAATGGCGCAATCCGTGTAATGACCACTTACTTTATCCATGGATTCTTAGAAGACAACTCGATGTGGAGTGACATCGACATTCCACCTTCGCTGCAACCAGTATTCATCGAACTTCCCGGACATGGCCTTCGATTGAATGAAGCTTGTCCAGCCGACATGTCCGAGATGGCAAGGACGCTTCTGCCACTTTTTAGCGCAACCGAATTTCAAATTATCGGTCATTCCATGGGTGGTTATCTCATCAGTAGTTTAATCGAAAATGGTCTCCGTCCGAAACGAATTGGACTTTTTCACTCGAAGTTAGGCGAAGATCATTCAGATAAAAAAGCGCAACGTTTGCGTGCCATGGAGTTGGTCAAGGAAAACAAATCCCTGTATATCCATACCATGATCACCAATTTATTTTCTTCTTCCCTAAGAGCTGAAATGGAAGAGAACAAAGAAAAAAAATTAGCTGAGATGAAAGCTGA
>CAZJCQ010000003.1:9533-111987 GCA_964544665.1 uncultured Chryseobacterium sp.
AAGAGAAAATAACTTCTTTAATTCAGTCCGCTCAATCCATTTCCATCGATACCATCATTCACTGTCATCGTGCCATGTTGCATCGAACTTCTGGAATCGACTTGACTCGTCATCTTTCCATACCCACCTACTACTTTGCAGGAATGGAAGATCATAGTGTTCCATTCGATCAAATACAATCGGAAGTCGCTGCAATAGGAACGCTCGCTCAGGTGACAGCACACCCTCAACTTGGTCATATGGGACAATGGGAATCCCCAAAAGCCGTTCAAGAATGGCTGCAATTATTCGTTTAATTTTTTTTTTCTCTAATAAAAAAAGGGCCGCCTTTCGGCAGCCCTTTTTAACCTTTACCTAAACAGATTAGCGGTTAACCACCATTCTCATGGTTTGCATTTCGCCATTTTGGATCATCTCTACCATATAAACACCTCCAGCCAAAGTTTGACCGAAATCGATGCTTGTATTCATAGAGCCTTCCACGATATAACGATTAGCAAATACCATGCGTCCGGTTGCATCCGCGATACGCACTTGTAACTCTCCGTCTAATCCTACTACTGACAAGTTCACACTTTGACCATTGTTTGGATTAGGGAAGATGGTAGTAGTCACATTACCATTGACAGATTGTGCATACGCATTCGGCTCGTTTTCTGGAGTCATTCCAGCCGCTCCGATTGTTTTCACACATGAAGGAGTTGCAGCAAAAGCTGTGAACGACACTCCATCGATGTGCTTAGCACGTACCTTCACATCATAACGCTGACCATTTGCCATTCCAGTAACAGTTGACAACTGAAGAATTCTAGAAGCACCCGAAGCACCATTCACCGAGATTGGTAAACCAGGTGTTGGGAATACTTGTGTGAACTGCCAATTGTAAATATCTGTTCCACAAACTGAACGATTGGTTGCGATCGCACCTGTTGTTGCGCTCTTGAACACAGGACACTGATCAGAAGTACGAACAGTAATCGCTGCCTCAGTATTCAATCCAACGGTAGATATTACAGTTCCATTCGCTGTTAAAGCGTTCATGTTACCATAAGCATCTGGTAAGTTGTAAGCTACATCTACTGTGACATAGTAGTTGATGGCTGCACCGGTCATGTTAGCAGGTAAAATCTTACCTAATTGACAGATGGTAGCTGCAGTAGTTGTAGTTGAAGGAATCGCGTATACCCAAGTTGGAGTACCTGTTGCGGTGTTATCAGCCCAACGTTTTACAGTATAACCTGCTGCATTCGCACGGAAGGCCGCTTTGAAATTCTGACAAGTATTGCTGTATACACCAGTACCACCGGTAAATGGACCTGTTTCTGCTTGGCTTCCGCGCAAGTAAGAAATCATCAATCCGCATTGACCAGGAGTAGCATTATTGTTTCTCACACAGATGTAATAAGTATTACCTACTACTAAGTTACCATACAATAATGTTTCCGATCCACCATCTGCATTCAATGAACCTACGTTACCAGGATGAACATCATTCTCGGTAGCAATTGGAATCAACTGAATGTTAGGGTTGGTTGGGTTGTTATACAATCCTAAGTCGTTATCATCTGCAACAGAAGTAGATCCTGTTAAAGCGATACGAACGGCATTGTATTGAGCAGTAAACTGGTACCACACGTCATTACCTACACCTGGAGACTGGATAGAACCAGTAGCTGTAGCCAAGTTAGGTTGTGAAGTGTATTGAACACCCGTACCATATTGACCGATGTTGTTTACGATAATTGGACCAGAGAAGGCGTCACCTGCGCAGATTTCATCCGCACCGTCACAGCTCTCATCGATACCATTGTTACACACTTCAGGAGCATCTGGATAAACCGCTGCAGAAGCATCATTACAATCACCAGAAATCGCTACGAAACCTGGAGCTGGAGCAGGACACACGCTGGTTCCAGAGGAAACAGCACCAAAAGTATCATTATCCGTATCCAAATAATAGTTGTGCAAAATCACACTACCACCAGTAAAACCAGAAGTGGTTGTACAACCTCCTAAATCAGCTGTTAAACTGGTGATGGTGATAGATGTTTCAACAGTTGACGTGATCGCTAACAATGGGCTCGTAGATCCACTGAAAGTGGTTCCGTCACTCATCACACCAGAATAGGTTCCGGTGTATCCATCCATACCCGTTACATTGATATTCAATTGAGTACTGGTTGGCAAACAAGAAGAAGCCAACACATCCAACTGACCTTGTGGGTATTGCGTAACATTCACATCAACTTCATTAGAGTATGCTATCAAGCAACTTCCGCTTTGAACTTTCGCTCTGTAACGGCGAGTACCTGTGATATTGCTATACGATTCTGTGTTGGTTGTGTTTGCCACCACCAAGAATGGACCCCAAGTTGCAGAAGCCACATCATAAATGGAGTATTCCCAATTTAACACGGATCCTACGTTACCCGCAAGCGTCAATGTTCCGCTATTGTTACCTGCACAAACCAATGCATTATCTACAGTCAATGTTCCGGGAACAGTGGTAGCATCCAACGTGATCGTCACTGAATCGGTACTCACGCAACCATTTAATGGATTGGTGGCGGCCACAAAGAACTCAGTAGTTCCTAACGCTGGGTTAGCGTCACTTGTCGAACCTGTTGGCGAAGCAATAGTTGTTCCTGCTGACGGAGAAGCGGTCCATGCGAAAGTATAGTTCACCGGAGGATTGAATCTCCAAGCTACGTTAGCAAAGGTAGTAACCGGTGTTCCATTAAACAATGGAGCAGTAGTACCTACCGTACCTGTTGCATTTTGAACTCCTACTGTTTTAGCAGCACTAGAGGTGGCTTGTTGAACATGAACCTCAACAATACCTGTACTCTCATATAGCTGAGCCTGCGCTGTAATGTTACCGTTGGTAATGTAACCAGGACCATTGTACTCCACAATAAACTTACGAGTAGGGGCCACACCGGTCATCCAATAACGAATGGTTCCAGTAGTCGCATAATAATGGTCACAAGCTACCACAGCGATAGCGTTAGTTGGCTCACCTGGATTAGGGAATCCAGTGATGGTAAAGTCACCCAAACCAGCTGCATTATAGGTTCCAAACTGCATCATACCATTGGTACCTACGTTAACTGAGTTGTAGTTGGTTCCAAAGAAATCAAAGTTGAATCCGATTGGAACTGCTGACCAACCTCCATCATCCAATGATCCAGAAGCCAACGCTGTAGCCGCTACACCATTTTGTGCAAGGTAGGTTAAACCAGATACTGGTGCTGTTTCCCAGCCATAAGTGATGGTCGTTACACTGAACGACTCATTGCTCAGACCAGAATTCAACGACACTGTAGATCCTTCACAAACGTTAGCAGGTGAGGCAGAAGTGTTGATGGTCGGAGTAAAGTCAGTAAAGGTGAAGTATGAAACACCCGCTGAAGTAGTAGAAGAACAACCTGCGCCATCGTCTACCAATACGGAGTACACATAACTAGTTGAGGTAGTAGACAAAGGAATGTTCGCTACTACGTTTGCTCCAGATGTAGAAGCTAAAGTAGTTGAACCATCTTCAGCCCAAGTGTAGGTATAACTACCCGCACCGGTTACAGTAGCATCTAAGTTGACAGCTGCTGCTTCTCCGCACAATACGGGGTTCGAGTTAGACACCGCTACAGTAAATGGCGGAGCAACATAAGTAAGCTCAGCTGTAGCTGTTCCAGTACAATTCGCACCATAAGTTCCAGAAACGGTATAGGTGGTAGTAGCAGTAGGATAAGCAATCACAGTAGCACCTGAAGTAGTATTCAATGCTGCTGCTGGTGTTGCTGGCGTCCAGCTGTAGTTAGATCCACCGCTCGCAGTGAAAGTAGTACCTGGGTTACCACACACCGTGATGGTAGTTGGAGAAACCGCAATGGTGCTTTCTGCTACGTTGGTAGAAACCGTAGTCGTATTAGATACTCCACAAGCATCCGTAACTACTAATTGGAATGTAGCATCCGCTGTAACGGAAGCTGTGGTGTTACCTGAAGAAGCAGAAGCAATGTTCGCAGTTCCACTGGTCACCGTCCATGCATAAGTGTATGGAGTCGCTCCACCTGTAACGTTCGCTGCCAAGTTGAAAGTAGAACCTGGACAAGGAATATTCGCAGAAGCTCCTGTAATATTGATGGTGTAATCCTCAGTCTCTCCCCAAGTATAAGTACCGGTTGGACCTGAGATCGTACCTTCTACCATAATGACACGCATTCTCGTTTCACCATTGTAGGCGGTTGTTGGAACAGTAATTAAACCGTTCACATTACCTAAAACTGCGACAGGTACAGATGGCAATGCATTTTCGCCAGCATCCGTAAAGTCACCATCTTGGTTGTAATCGATATATACGGCTACATTGGCTCCGTAGAAACCTCCACAAGTTTGAACGTCCACTACAATCGGAGTTGCCGTTCCAGCCGTAATCACGGGCGCTGGTAAGCTAGTATAGTTGCCATAACGTGCAGCTATTGAACCTGCACCTGGAGCAACACTAGAACAGTTCGAAGTATTATTCAAAGTGCCAAAAGAGACACCAAAAATATCCTCATCTCCATTGCTAGATGCAGAGCTCGCACCGTAAGAAGAAACACTCATCATCGCAGTTGGCACTGCAGCTGGCGAACCACCTGCATCTACGGTCACCGCATTGGATGGCAATGAAGTACAAGTACCATTGTTCAATGTTGCAGTAAAGGTTGTAGGAGCAGTTAATGCTAATGAAGTAACATTCATTCCAGAACCTGTAACCGCAGGCGTCCAAGCATAAGTAAAGGTTACTCCACCAGAAATATTGATGTTATAATCTTCTACTTCACCCCACGTAGGATTGGTACATCCATTGAGTGAATTTCCAGATACACTTTCAGAGTTGATAACACGCATTCTGGTTTGACCCGATAAAGCAGTAGCAGGAATGTTAAAGCTCACTGGCACAACTGAAGCTGGTACACAATTGATATTCGCTGAGGCTCCATTGGTCCAAACTCTTTCTCCAACATCACTGAAATCACCATCTTGGTTCAAATCGATGAAAATCGCTGCACCACTGGTGTAGTTAAAACTTCCACAAGATCCTATTGTAATACTTCCCGTCACCGGAGTTCCAACTGTAAAGGTAGGAACTGCTGGAGCACCCGCTCCTGAGGTATAATTACCATATCTTGCAGCCACAGAACCTGCCCCAGGGGCAACTGTTGCGCATGTAGAAGCGTTATTTAAGGTACCCAAGGTTACATTGGTGATCTCCTCGTCAGCAGTTGAAGTTGCCGCTGCTCCGCAGAATCCACTACCTCCTGTGACTACATTCAAATTGACCGTACTACCAGAACAAACACCAGGAGCAGAAGCTGCAATTACTGGAGCCACTGGCAACGCGTTTACTGTTACCACAGTATTACTGGTGGCAGAACAACCATCTCCACTATTCACCGCTGTTAACGTAATGGTAGGTTGAGCCCCATTAGTTGTAGCCATGAAATAGACAGATGAAGCACTTCCACCTGTATAGGCTACTGTTCCCGCAGCATCGGTATACAAGTTGGTGGTTGGTGCCCATGTGAAGGAATCAAAGCTCGCAGCACCCGAAGAAATATTGATTTGAGAAGACACTCCATTACAAGCCACTACTGTTGCAGGGATGGCAATGGTTGGAGAAGGCAATGAGGATACCACCACAGAACCTGCACCAATTGACCAAACATCATTGGTTGCGTCGTACGCTCTAACATAATAAGTACCATTTGCATAAACGGTATAAGGAGTTACTCCGTTAGCAGTACTGGTCCCGTTGGCTGCTGTCTGCCAATACCAAGAGACACCTGCAGGAGCAGAACCCGTGAACTCCAAAGTTTCACCCAAAGAACAAGTAGCATTGCTAGAAGTCTGCGTTGGGTTTGCTGGATTAGCTGGAACAGGGATGATGTTCACCAAATAGTCTTCCGTTTCTCCCCAAGTGTAAGTACCACATGGGTTAACTACGGAAGATTCTACGTTTACCACGCGCATTCTGGTCAATCCACCAACCGCTGTAAGCGGAATGGTCACTGTTCCCGTCTTTGTTTGGTTTCCTGTAGCTTGTGCTGGAGCAAAAACATTCTCTCCTGCATCAGTAAACAAACCATTTTGGTTGTAATCAATCCAAACCCCGATGATATTGCCATAAGCACCACCACAAGAAGTTTGGGTAATGGAAATAGGATATCCCGTTCCCTGCACTAAGTTAGGCGCTGCAGGAGCACCCGTTCCAGAAGTGTAGTTGCTATACTGAGAAACAACGGAACCAGGACCAGGAGCTAAGGTTGTACAAGTTGAAGAGTTATTTAATGTACCTAAAGTAACATTTGAAATCTCTTCATCCGCCGTAGAAGTTGCATTGCTCACGCAATAACAATTTTGGAAAGGACTCAAGGCAACAGAAACCGAGTTAGTCGCTACCGCAGGGTTTCCGCACCAAGCCACTTGACAACGATAGTCAGAAGCAACCGTTTGTTGAGCGGTAGTAAACACTGCGGAGGTAGCACCCGCTACGTTGCTCCAAGTGGTGCCACCATCTGTTGAACGCTCCCATTGGAAGGTCAAATCACCAGCAGCACCTGTGTAAGTATAAGTGCTGGTTAAAGTGAAATTGGTAGAAGGACAAATAGTAGCAGGAGCAGAAGCGGTAACCGTTGGTGCAGATAACACCGTGATAGTACCTGTTCCGGTTGAAGCTTCACAACCTGTAACGCCTGCATAACGCGCCTTAGTAGTATATGTACCTGCTGGAACCGTAATCGGTGTAGCATTCGACCAAGTAGCACCGTTGTCGCTTGAGTACTCATAAATGTTATAGTGAATATCCAAGTTATCTATGAAATGACCTTGATTTAAAGCTCCTGTGCGTGCACAGAATGCGTGCTTCCAAGTAGATTTATCGGCCGCTAAATAGGCGGCTGGTAAAGATTGGTCAGTTACCACCTGTACGCCATTCAACCACATGCTGATTTTTCCAATCGCATTGATTTTAATGGTAACGTGGGTAGTGGCACCTGCTGTTGCTGTAGCAACCCATGAAGTAGCAGGGTTGAAGTACAACACCCCTGCCGTAGCGGGAGATTGGTTGTTGACATTACAGTTGTACATCAAATAAATACCCGCAGTGTTCGCACCATTGGTATAAGCATCAAAAGAGAGCTTCAACGCAGTACCAGAACCGTTCTCAGGATTGGTAGGCGTACCAGAAGGTAGGGCCACTACATCTGGACCATAGCTATAGCTGAATCCATCCGCGGCAGGAGCTGCCGTAGAAGGCGTAGTGATCATATCAAAATCGATTTGGAATTGATTAGAAGCCAAACCAGTATTGTTAGGAATCAATACACCTCCATTCTTGCCATTGGCATTAGACGTCAAACGCATACGACCTGCGTCAGAAGCGTTGAAATCATTACCTTGAGAGGTAGTTCCTGCTGGTAGCGTGGGGGTACTGAAATCACTCAAGAATACAGTACCCGCTCCATTTACATTAAAGATAATGTCTCCAGAAGTAGAGGTACAAGTATAAGGAGAGTTGAAAGTAGCTGTTCCTGTTGGCGTGCTATATAAAGTAACCAATAATGAGGTTGGCTCTGACCAACACTGAGTAGAAGTTTCATAAGCACGGGCATAATAAGTACCTGAAGCTGAAACCGCATAATCCGATGTGGCATTATTGGTATTGGAGGTGGTGACCGCACTCGTTCCCTGCCAAAAATAATCAGTACCTGCTGGAGCCGCACCTAATTGAAGGGTTGTGGACACACAAGCAGGGTTTCCTCCGGTAGAAGTAATAGCTGTCGGTGGGGTAATCACAGGGAAGCTATTCACTACCACTGAACCTGCACCGTTAGACCAAAGGTTGTTGGCCGCATCATAAGCACGTACATAATATGTACCAGGAGCGTAAACTACCAAAGTAGCAGAAGAGTTCGTCAAATCTGTACCGGTAGCAGCAGACTGCCAATAGTAAGTAACACCTGCTGGAGCAGTACCTGTCATAGTCAAAGTTTCACCAGAGATACAAGAACCTGTGGTAGTAGCAGTTGGGTTAGCGGGAACCGCAGGCGGCGCCACAATATTGACCATATAATCTTCCGTTTCTCCATAGCCATAAGTAGCTAAACAAGGAGTAATCCCATCACCTGAGGTAGACTCTACGTTAATGATACGCATGGTTGTTAAACCAGGAGTCGCAGTAGCAGGGATAGTAAAATTCACTGCTTGAATCGTGGCGGGTACACAGTTGATATTTGACGATGCACCATTGCTATACACTTTCTCCCCAGCATCCGAATAATCACCGTCTTGGTTCAAGTCGATAAAAATAGCCAATCCGCTGGTATAATTGATTGTGCCGCACGATCCTACCGTTACAGAACCGGAAACCGTGCCACCTTGAATTAAGGTAGGCGCAGCGGGTGCACCTGCACCTGATTTGTAGTTAGCATAACGATTTAAAATCGAGCCCGGTCCCGGAGCTGCTACAGCACATGTTGAGGTCTGATTCAAAGTTCCGATGGTGACATTGGTGATTTCTTCATCAAAAGTAGTAGTGGCTGCAGAAGTACAATAGCAATTCAAGAAAGAATTAATGGTTAATTGCACCGGAGTGGAAGTTCCCGTATTTCCGCTACAAGTAACTTGACAACGATACCAAGTAGCCGCTGTAGGTGATGGAGAATAGGTAGCGGCAGTGGCAGCTCCAACGTTATTCCATGCTACGTTATCCGCAGACGATTGCCACTGATAAGTGACTCCAGAACCAGAGGTAGTGTTTTGTAAAGATAAAGCAACTGAACTTCCGACACACACCGAAGATGCCGCAGCCACGGTATTACCTGGATTCGGTGTACCCGAACAAGGAGGCGCTCCCTGGCTAATAGAAACGTTATCAAAATACATCCAATAATCCCCTGTACCATAAAGACAGTTAAATCGCACATACAAATTTCCCGCAGGCGGGGTAAAATTAGCTGTTTGAGAGGCACAAGTAGTAGAGGCAGTGTGATTAGTATTGTTAATCGTCAATGCCGTTGTCCAAGGACCAGTTGCTGTAGTGCCATACTGCACTTGAATGGTACCAAAAGTGTTTGGCGTTGCGACAGTACCGGCAGACCAGTTTGTGATTTTGTAGTTGAATGTCATTACAACTGGAAAACCATTGGAAACTCCAATGAGCGGACTAACAAAAGCACCTGCTGTACCAGCGGAATAGATATTTCTCCTCACAGCCCTTGTACCTTGACATGGCAGAGAGGTTGTGTTTGACCAGTTGGTAGACCAACTGGCAGTTGTGGTAACGGCATCCCAATTTTGTGTATACGTTATTTGAGCGGTGCCCTCGGACAATAACCCTGAAATGATTATTGCGATAATAATAAGAGTTGTCTTTAAGGACAAAATCTTTTGTGTGGCGCGTAACCGGAAATCCCGCGTTCGCGTAAGGGGTTCCGTCAATCTCGACGTCCTTCCCATTGGAATAGAATCCAAGTACTTCATAGATGATTAATTTAATTAATTTGTT
Source organism: uncultured Chryseobacterium sp. (assembly GCA_964544665.1). Lineage (GTDB taxonomy): Bacteria > Bacteroidota > Bacteroidia > Flavobacteriales_D > Sanyastnellaceae > CAMCTV01. Next base: position 19,084 of record CAZJCQ010000003.1, read on the forward strand.
TAGGTTTTGGTCCAAAGACCGTTAGCGAATATAAAAAAAATGTTATTAAAAAACAAAATTTTCTATTTTTTTGAAAAAACTTCTGAAAAGTAGGAAACAAAAACTAAAGCGAAAAATCTCCCATCCTACTCGAACGCAGTGAGAGAAAGGAGGGGTGTCAGCGCAGCTGACGGGGTGGTCTTTTTAGAGCGGGAGCGAGAGTGAGAGCGAGAAAGAGAATCAGAGCGAGAAAAAGTGCGAAAAATCTCCCCTCCTACTCGAACGCAGTGAGAGAAAGGAGGAGTGTCAGCGAAGCTGACGGGGTGGTCTTTTTAGAGCGGGAGCGAGAGTGAGAGCGAGAAACAGAATGAGAATGAGTAGCAAACCTATCCCGCACGAGCAAGGCGAGTGCTTGTCCCTTTGTCCCGATCGCGTCAGCGATCTTGTCCCGCTCCCGCAATGGGCCTGTCCCGCGATCTTGTCCCGTACTCACTATATTTGCACTTGTGAAAACATCTTTTCTTTCATTTTTCAGTTGGGTCCTGACTGGATTTGGATTAGGAATAGCCCTGATGTCATTGATATTGATCATGGGTGGTTACTCGGCAGCGGAATTACAAAATCCAACAGCCATCCTCAGTCCTTCTTCTGCTCTGTTATTCGGCTGGGCCAATGTAGGTCATCAGTTAGGGGCATTTGTATTTCCATCGCTCTTGTTTTATCATTTTCATCGCCACGGTCAATGGGCTCCTTGGATGCCTATTCCAAGAGCCATCTTTCTTATCGTGGGTGCCTTGTCCTTGTTGATAGGAGCGGGTTGTATCGATCTTTTTAGCGCCCTCAATTTGCAAATTCTAGAAACATCTCCGGCCCTTTCGGAATGGGCCCACGCCGGAGAGGAGGTTCAATTGCAACTCCAAGCCGCCCTGATGAATCAATCGGATCTATGGGGAATGGTACAAGTGGTTATGCTGATGGCTTTGGTGCCTGCACTTTTTGAGGAGTATTTTTTCCGAGGAGCCTTGTTTCAGTGGTTGTTACAGTGGTTAACTCCCTGGAAAGTAATGGTACTCACAGGATTTATATTTTCCCTGGTGCATTTTCAGTTTGAGGGATTTCTACCCCGCTGGATCATGGGTGTTTTTTTAGGTTTTTTGGCCTACCGAACCCAATCCCTATGGCCTTCTATTTTAGCGCATTTTGTCAACAATCTCAGCGGCATCCTTTTCTTTTATCAATTCGATGGGAGCATGAAGACACCGGAAGATCATTGGCTGTCGTCCCCTATTTGGTGGGGCGTTTCGGTTTTAGGGATGATCGGAGTGATCTATTGGTTGGGGAAGAATACGCGTGAAAGAGGGTGGTTGGGGTAACTTCTCGCTCTGTTTCTCTTTCTCGCTCTGAACCGACCACCCCGTCGGCTCCGCTGACACCCCTCCTTTCTCTCACTGCGTTCGAGTAGGATGGGAGATTTTTTGCTCTCATTATCATTCTCTTGCGAAGCATCGCTACTCTTTCTTTTCCCACGGGACAGGATCACTAAAAAAATTCGCTCAGTGTGAGAGATTTAGCCTATATTTGCCGCCCCAAAAGGACCTTAGTATGAACGACATGGTAAAAATTTTAGCTGGATCTTGCTCTCAAAAATTGGGAGAAGGGATCGCCAAAGCTTTTGGGATTGAAATAGGAAACGTACTGATACAGCGCTTCAGCGACGGAGAGTTCTCTCCATCTATCGAAGAAACAGTTAGAGGAAAAGATGTCATCATTGTACAATCTACTTTTCCACCTGCAGATAACTTGATGGAATTATTGCTGTTGATTGACGCGGCCAAACGTGCCTCTGCCAAAAGAATAGTCGCCATCATGCCTTATTTTGGTTATGCCCGTCAAGACCGGAAAGACAAACCTCGTGTTTCTATTGGTGCTAAACTTGTGGCAAATTTATTGACCGCAGCGGGTGTGCATCGTGTAATCACCATGGATCTGCATGCAGAGCAAATCCAAGGATTTTTTGAAGTTCCGGTAGACCACCTTTATGCCAGCACCTTATTTGTTCCCATGTTGCAAAACATGAATATTCCCAACCTGATCATGGCTGCGCCAGACACAGGCGGAACGAAACGTGCCAATGCCTATGCCAAGCTATTGGGAGTTGACCTAGCCATTTGCTACAAACAAAGAAAAGTAGCCAATCAAATCGAAAGCATGACCGTAATTGGAGATGTGGCAGGAAAAAATGTTGTGTTGGTCGATGATATGGTAGATACGGCAGGAACCTTGTGCAAAGCAGCGGAAATGATGTTAGAAAATGGCGCCTTAAGTGTTCGAGCGATATGCACCCACCCCGTTTTAAGCGGCGCGGCTTATCAAAGAGTTCATGATTCTAAATTATTAGAACTCATCGTATCTGACAGCATCCCGTTGAAAGAAGATCAACCCAAAGAAAAAATCAAAGTGGTGAGTACAGCCCAATTGTTTGGAGACGTATTGCACAATTTAATAGAAAACAAGAGCATCAGCTCACACTTTATCAGCATTTAAAATTAAATAATAAAAACCCAATAAAATGAAGCAAATTCAATTGAGCGGTTCTCCAAGAGAGAACGTAGGAAGACAAGAAGCTTCTGCCTTGCGCAGAGCAGAAAGAGTACCCGGTGTATTGTACGGTGGTAATCGTCAAGTTCATTTCTCTGTCGCAGAATTAGACATGAACAAAATCATGGCCATGCCTGATACTGTTCAAGTAAACATGGACATTAATGGAACGAGCTATTCTGCTTTGATTCAAGAAGTACAGCGTCATCCGGTTACTGACCGCATTGTGCACGTTGACTTTTTAGAATTGGTTCCTGGTAAAGCAGTCAAAACGACGCTACCTGTTCGAGTAACAGGAAACTCAGAAGGTGTAAAGGCCGGTGGTCGTTTGGCGATCAACTATCGCAAAGTAAGAATCTTCGGAAGACCTGAAGATCTTCCCAATGACATCACCCTTGATATCACCAACTTAAAAATTGGCGATATGATTCGTGTGCGTGAAGTATCCGTTCCTGGATGCACCGTATTAGAAGCAGACGCCTCCGCTATTGTCGCCATCCAAGCTACCCGCGCATCTATCGCTGCGGAGCAAGGTGCAGATGAGAAAGGTGGTAAGAAGAAATAAACATTCACATCATCACAAAAGAGGTCTTCGGGCCTCTTTTTTTTTACCCAATGGAAACGATTTTAACAATATTTCGTTTCCAGTGTGATTTATCGTTGTATATTCGCGCGGCGAAATCAAACACAGATGTTAGCACTCCAGAAAAAGAAAGAAATCATTAATGGTGCTTTACGCGTTTTCATGCAACGCGGCATTAAGAGTGTGAACATGGATCACATTGCGACTGAACTTGGCATTTCCAAAAAAACCTTATACCTCGTTGTTAAAGACAAAGAGGAGCTGATTCAAAAAGGAGTGGAAACCTTTTGTAAAAAAGAAGATCAAGAAATGACGCTTATTCAAGAGAAAAAATTGAACGCCATTGAAGAAAGTTTGGAAATAAAAAAATGGGTATTGAGTGTTATTGATGGCATCCATCCCGGTGTTGCATTCGAGCTAGAGAAATATTATCCCAGAATTTCAAAAAAAATGCAAGATCACCGCAAGAAGGTGATTTATAAAAGCCTGCTAGAGAATTTAAAAAAAGGTCAGAAAGAGGGTTATTATCGAAAAGATATCCATGCCGATATCATCATCAAAATTTATATCAGTCGTATCGAAGTGTTGTTTGATCAGCAAATTTTCCCCATGACAGAATATGCTCTATCCAATCTTTACATCGAATCTTTCAACTACCACATCCGCGGAATAGCGAGTGAAAAAGGAATTCAATATTTAGAGAAAAAAGTAAACAAGAAAAAATAAAATGAAAAAATTAACTTTACTTTTATTGACTTTTAGTACAACGATACAAATATTGCAAGGACAGCAAACTTTAACGTTGCAGCAAGCACAAGATTATGCTGTAAAAAACGCCAATAGCGTTACACAAAGTAAGTATGACGAGGAAATAGCGAAAATTCAAATCGATCAACTATTGGCGATCGGATTACCTCAGCTCAATGGATCCGTGCAATTTCAGAACTTTTTGAACCTTCCCACTTCTATCATTCCCGGAGCCATATTTGGGTCACCTGGACAAGATGTGAAAGTTCAATTTGGTGTTCCCTATCAAATGACGGCTGGTGTTTCAGGTTCACAATTACTATTTGATGGTGCATGGCTGATTGGTTTACAAGCCTCAAAAGAGTATTCGCAATTAGCTGCTATGACAGTGAAAAAATCTGAATTCGAAATCAAACACCAAATTGCACAATCCTATTATCTAGCCGTAATCGCAAAAGAAAGCATCTTGTTGTATCAGGAAGGAAAAAAGCTATTAGCGAAATCACTCCAAGATACCAAAGCATTGAATAAAGAAGGATTTGTCGATGAGCAAAGCATCGATCAATTGCAATTTGCCGTGAATGAATGGGAGTCAAGGATCATCGTTGCGGAAAGTAATGCCACGCTCACCTTGGATATATTGAAATTCAGCATGGGAATGCCGCTCAGCAACGAGATCGAGTTAGCCGATAACAGTTCCTCTTTGAGTGCGGTTTCTGGTGAGGCCTTGATGGATGCAAAATTTGTAGTAGAAAACAACCTAGACGTTCAATTAGTCAATAAAGCCATCGGTCTACAAGGGCTAAACGTAAAGAGTAAAAAGGCAACCCGTTTGCCCAGCTTGGCGGGTTTTTACAATTTACAAACGCAAGCACTTAGGAGAGAATTTGATTTTGCAGACACCAAAAAGCAATGGTTCCCTATTCAATTATGGGGCATACAAATGAATGTACCGATCCTCTCCGGTGGCGCAAAATACAACGCCATCAAAAGAGCCGAAGTAGAGTTAGCCCAAATGAATGCCACCAGTAAAATGGTTAAAGAAGGTGCTACACTCGCCTTTAAAAATGCACAGACTGCCTATTTAACCGCTTCAAAATCGGTAGAGAATGCCAAAGCATCTTTGGCATTGGCCCAGAAAATTTTTGAAAAAACCAATCTGAAATTCACTGAGGGAATTGGGACGAGTTTCGAACTAACACAAGTAAACAATCAAATATTACAAGCGCAAGGAGCCTACGTTCAAGCGTTATTGCAACTGCTCAATGCACAAGATCAATTACAAAAAGCCATCAATCAATAATATGAAAAACATGAATCGTTTATTCTTTATCCTAAGCACTTCATTGGTGATCGCAGCCTGTGGAAGCAAAGATCCTGCTGCTCAATTAGAGAAATTAAAAGCGGAACGCGCAACATTGGATTCGCAAATCGCCGAATTAGAAAAAACGTTGAACATTGATCCCAACGCGAATATCAGAGCGAAAGACGTTCTTGTCACGGTGATGGCTCCTGTTGTATTTAAACACTACATCGATGTACAAGGCACAGTTGATGCGGAAAACAATGTGGCGGTACAACCGCAAATGCCCGGCGTGGTCGTTAAAATTTATGTCAATGAAGGAAGTTCTGTCAAACAAGGGCAATTGCTGGGTGAAACAGACAACAGTGTTATGCTTGCGCAAATGAATGCCTTACAACCGCAACTCACGATGGCCATCGATGTATTCAATCGTCAAAAGAGATTGTGGGATCAAAAGATCGGCTCAGAACTTCAATACCTTCAAGCCAAGACCACCAAAGAGGCTTTGGAAAAGCAAATTGAAGCCATTCAGGAACAAATCAATATGACTAAAATTACTTCTCCCATCAGCGGTGTTGTGGATCATATCGGGGCAAAAATTGGTCAATATTCTGCCCCTGGAATGCCTGATCCTGCCTTTCGCGTGATCAATAGCAGCAAGATGAAAGTAAAAGCAGAATTTGCAGAATCCTATATCAGCAAAGTCAGCACCGGAAATGAAGTAGACCTCTATTTTCCGGACCTGGGGATCAACCTCAATACCAAAGCGCAACATGTGGCGAAATTCATCAATCCCATGACACGTACCTTCACCGTTGAGACCGCCATTCCCGGAGACTTGAGTGCGTATCGACCCAACATGGTGGCCGTGATGAAAGTGGTAGATTACAAAAATGATAATGCACTCGTCCTGCCCATCAATTCATTGCTTACTTCAGGAACTGAAACCTACGTATACACCATATCCGAGGAGAATGGAAATAAAGTAGCAAGAAGAAAACCCGTTGTATTGGGTGCTACCTATGACGGAAAAGCAGAAATAGTTTCTGGCATTACTGCCGGTGAATCCATTATCACCACCGGACAATTTGAAATCGCCGAAGGATCGGTTGTAACCTTTTAAGACAACTTTTTATGCTTGAAAAATTTAAAGAGTTTAAGCCCTCTAGTTGGGCCATTGATAATAAAACAACCATATACCTGCTGACCATTTTTATCACATTAGCAGGAATAATTTCTTATCAAAAAATACCCAAGGAGCAATTTCCGGATATTGTCATTCCCACAATATATGTGAGTACCGTATATCCAGGAACTTCGCCTACCGATATCGAAAATTTGGTAACCAAGCCGCTTGAAAAGCAAATGAAATCGATAGCGGGAGTAAAAAAAATCACCAGCAATAGCATTCAAGATTTTAGCAATGTTATCATCGAGTTCAACACCAACGTTGATGTTCCAATAGCAAAGCAAAAGGTCAAAGATGCGGTGGATAAAGCCAAGAAAGATTTACCGAACAACCTGCCCGCGGATCCCAATGTAGTGGAAGTAGAATTTTCTGAATTACCTATTCTTTTCGTCAATATAGCAGGTAACTACGATCTCAGCACATTAAAAAAATACGCGGAAGATGTTCAAGAAAGAATCGAATCTTTGAAAGAAATCACCCGTGTCGATATTGTTGGAGCGCTCGATAGAGAGATCCAGGTGAACCTGGATATATATAAAATGCAAGCTTCGAAATTTACCATGGGGGATATTGAAAGAGCGATCATGTACGAAAACATGACTATCTCCGGCGGTGGACTTACCATGGACAAGATGAAACGTTCTTTAAGTGTAAGTGGCGAATTCAAAAACATTGAACAGATTAAAAATTTAGTCGTCACATCGCAATCGGGATCGAAAGTTTATCTAAAAGACATTGCAGACATCCGAGATGGATTCAAGGAGCAAGAAAGCTACGGAAGATTGGATCACAAGAATGTCATCACCTTGAATGTCATAAAAAGGGGAGGCGAAAATTTGATCAATGCATCCGACAAGATCAAAGAAATCGTGGATGAAATGAAACGCGACAAATTCCCGCAAGATTTGTCGGTGGTGATTACAGGAGATCAGTCGCGCACTACTCGTGTTACGCTACATGACTTGATTAATACCATCATCATTGGATTTATTTTAGTAACGATTATTTTGATGTTTTTTATGGGCGCTACGAATGCCATTTTCGTCGGGCTCTCTGTTCCCTTATCCATGTTCATTGCATTTTTGGTTTTACCAGGTATTGATTTTACCATGAACATGATTGTATTGTTCAGCTTTCTGTTAGGATTAGGAATTGTGGTGGATGATGCCATTGTTGTGATCGAAAACACCCATCGTATTTTCGATAACGGAAAAGTGCCCATCAAGGTGGCTGCGAAAAAAGCGGCGGGCGAAATTTTCTTACCCGTCTTATCAGGAACGGCTACCACCCTCGCTCCTTTCGTACCATTGGCATTTTGGGGAGGCGTCATCGGAAAATTTATGCATTATCTTCCGATTACCCTCATCATTACCCTCACGGCCTCACTGATTGTTGCCTATATTATTAATCCAGTATTCGCAGTTGATTTCATGAAGCCACATGAAGATCATTCTCAGCAACCCAAATGGACCAAGGGATTAAAAATAACGTCCATCGTTTTTGTTGTCATTGCCTTGATCAGCTATATCAGTGGATCTATGGGAATGGGAAATTTCACCATTACATTATTGTTGGTCTATTACTTATACAAATTCGTTTTGGAAAATATGATCAAAAACTTCCAAGAAAAACATTGGCCACGTGTCCAAAATTTCTACGGAAGATTTTTAGAATGGGCGCTGCAAAGACAAAAGAGTATTTTATTTGGAACGTTAGCATTACTGGTCGTTTCATTTATGGTGACAGGATTGAGAAAGCCCAAGGTCCTTTTCTTTCCTACTGCAGAACCGAACTTTGTATACGTTTACGCCACACTTCCGGTGGGAACAAGTGCTGCGGCATCTGACAGTGTTGCGAAAATAATTGAAGAGCGCGTTTATGGGGTCATTGGAGACAATAATCCAATGGTCGAAAGTGTGATTACTAACGTAGCCATTGGAGCCAATGAAAGTCGTGATGATCGCGCACCCTATTCTCATAAAGCAAAAGTGGGGGTTGGCTTTGTTGAATTTGCCAAGCGAAATGGTCAATCTACTACTGATTATTTGGAAAAAATACGTGAAGCCGTCAAAGGAATACCGGGCGTAAAGGTAGCAGTGGATAAAGAGCAAAGTGGTCCACCAACCGCAAAGGCCATCAGTATTGAAATCAATGGAGAAGAACTGACCGATCTGATTGCAACGAGTGAAAAATTAAAGACATTCCTTGATGCCGCCAGAATAGAAGGGGTTGAAGAATTAAAGACAGACTTACAATTGAATAAACCAGAAGTCAAAATCAAAATTGACCGCGAGCGTGCGAATCGAGAAGGAATTTCGATGGGGCAAATTGGAGGCGAGATCCGCAAGGCTGTTTTTGGATTAGACAATCCCTCCAAGTTTCGTGATGCGGCTGAAGAATATCCCATTCAAGTTCGATATAAAAAAGATCAGCGAAATGATATTGAAGCTCTCCGAAATTTGATCATCACTTATCGCGACATGAACATGGGCGGAATGATTCGACAAGTTCCATTGAGTGCCTTTGCCGATGTGGAATACACCAGCACCTATGCGGGTATTAAAAGAAAAAACCAAAAGCGCGTGGTTACCTTGGAATCGAATGTACTTACGGGATACAATCCTAACGAAGTGGTGGCGAAGATTCAAGCCAAAGCGGCCGAGTTTAAGGACGCTCCGAATGGGGTTAGCATCAACCTAACCGGAGAGCAAGAGGAGCAAAAAGAAACCGCCGCATTTTTGGGTACAGCGTTGATGATATCGCTCGCTTTGATCGTACTCATTTTGATCATGCAATTCAATAGCATCGGCCGAACGGTTATTATTTTATCTGAAATCATATTCAGTGTTATCGGTGTATTGCTGGGACTGGCGATTTTTAATATGGACATTGTGATTGTAATGACGGGGGTAGGTATTGTAGCATTGGCAGGAATTGTGGTTCGTAATGGTATCCTGCTGGTAGAATTCACCGACATTCTAAGAGAGCGGGGAATGAGCTTACATGATGCAGTGGTAGAAGCGGGAAGAGTTCGCATGACACCGGTATTATTAACGGCAACCGCAACCATCTTGGGAATGATTCCATTGGCGATTGGATTGAACATTGATTTTGTCACTTTATTCACGGAGTTCAACCCTCAGATTCACTTTGGAGGCGATAGTGTCGCTTTCTGGAAGCCATTATCTTGGACCATCGTGTTTGGATTGAGTTTCGCGACCTTTATTACCCTCATTGTGGTTCCGGTGATGTATACCATCGCCGAGAGTTGGAAGTTGGAATTAACAAAGCGCCGTGAATCAAAAAAGGAACAATAAGAATAAAGAAAAAAGGATTATCATAATTTTAGAAAAAAAATCTATGAAAAATTCTATTTATTTCTTGTTCATCGCCTTGGCATTAGGCAGTTGTACGGTATCAAACAAAATCAACACCAAACAAAGTAGAATTAACAGGCAAGCGGAAGCCAATGCGATGTCAAGCAGGGTTGTTTCTAAACCCATTTTAGCGGATATCAAAGTAGCGGATACTCGAGTAAAGACGAGCTATAAGACGACCAATCAAGAGATTTTAGGATTGACCAGTGTTACGAAAGAAATGGCTGCTGCTCAATCGGATTATGTAAAAAATGAATCAACGAACAGAGCGCAGTTTAAATTCATGGAAGAGCATCATTGCGACTTCTTGGTAGACCCTATCTATCAATATGAAACAGACATGGTAGAGGGAAGCGGATTGGTCAACATTACCATTGAAATCAATGCTTATCCAGCGTCATTTACCAAATTCACACAACCTGATAGTCTGCCAAAAAGTGTATTTCAAGCCAATGCCTTTAATGGGACTCGTGAATTGCCTTTGATCACCAACTCGATTACAAAACAAACGGATAAAAAGAAAAAAGAATTTGGATTTATTTCTGGATTGGGATTTTCTTCTGCTCCGCTTAAAGATTATTCAAAAATGGGTTGGGCTGGAAATTTAGGGTTTTATAATATCCTTTTCTTATCTGATAAAATTGGATTCCGAACTGAATATTTATTATCAACGCGAGGATACAGAAAAGATATGTTAGCCTACTATCAAGACCTTTATGGTGGCACTTTTACAGGTGAAGGATATACCAAATTTAGGTATACGTCCATTGATTTCCCTATAATGATGAATGTTGATATTAATAAGAGTATTAGATTATACGGTGGCACTTCTATCGGATATGATATTATTGCTCGATACAAAGAAGATTATAGCATACAATCCGCAGGTGGTAGTGATTTCATTGGAACAGACAAAGGAACCAATACAAGCGATGTCGCGTTTTCTGTGAGAAGTATCTTAGGTGCTGAATATGTTGTTAATGATAAAATGAGAGTTGGCGCTAGGTGTATTTCTCCAATTGGTCTTCAGATGAGAACGCTTAATTTGACATTCGCATATAACTTCTAACCTTAATTTTCTAATAAAAAAGGGCGCCGAGGCGCCCTTTTCCATTCCTGAATTACAATTAATCTTTGATTTTCAAGACTTGCTCATTACGCAATAACTTGGTAGCAGAAGCACGTCCGCTGTCCGTGATATAACGTTGCAGCTGATTGGTCTTCGCATCAAAAATAACGTACAAGGTACCTTCCTCTTTGTAAACGCCTTCACCACCTCTTAAATAATCGGCTCTGTCGCGCTTGTTGCTGGGTACTTCTTGATAATTAATTTTGTACTTATAGGTAACTACTTTACTACCGTCTTTGACACTGTAATAAAAATCCTTTGGTTCGATTCTCAATAATGTATTGACCTCGTTCAAAGTCATTCCTTTTCTCAATTGATAAATATACTCCGTAGTCGTGCAATAGTTTGACAATGCGATTGGAGCTGGTGCAGAACAAGAAGCCAAGAAAGCGATGACTGCAACAAATAATGTGGTTTTAAAAATATTTTTCATTTTCCTCAATTCTTTAATTATTTCTTAGTCTTCGGTGCTGGTTTGCTCTTTGCCTTCGCATCTTTCTCTGGCTTCACCGGAGTAATTTTCAAAGACTTCTTCTCTTCTTGTTGGAAAGCAGGCATTGACATGTTGATATTGATGTTTGCTTTAGAATCCATCAATTGCTTCATGATATCACAATTGGTGCAGCCCTTATCTTCTTCTTTAACCACTTCGATAGATAGACATTTTGCGTTACAATCGCTCACGGGACGCTTTGGATTGAAATCTTTATTCAAGAATGTTCCGCAAGGGCAATAGTCACACTTGCCGTTATCCACGATGGCTTCCTCGTCATAGTTCAACGCTTCAGGATCGGTACAACCCACTCCAGAACTAACTCCAGCACCTCCTTTTCCGCCACTTGAAAGCTCACAATGAGCCACATAATCTCCAACATTTTCTAAAAGTGCAAAAGCATCTGCTTGACCTGCACCTGTCAAAACGGTTTCTAAGTATCCGTTTTTAAAGAACAAATAAGCATTATTTTCTTTGATGTAGTGCTTATCTCCTTCTGTCAATCCTCTTTCTTTTTTTGCATAACTGCCTGGTGTCTTTTTAGCAGGAGTCTTATATTTATAAATTACGATTTCACAACCGGTTTCATCGGCCGCTAAGATGTCGTGCGGATAAAGATTAGAAAGCGTTGATCGGGTTTGCTCTTTACTCATGCCCGCATTCAAGCTAGACAATTCTGACGGTGTGACATAATTAGGAATCACAGTCATCTCAGCACAACTGCTGAGGGAAAAGATGGGAATAGCAGCAATAACTGCCCATCTTGTCAAATGAATTAATTTTTTTAGCATAATAGATTTTGATTATTTAACAAATATATAAAATCTATAGCGACTTTATCTTTTTTAATCTTTCCTTTTCGAGATAATGCTTTCGAGGAATACCACAGCCAGGATGAGCAGCGCCCCCCAATAGAAACCTGGACTCATGTATTCCTCGGCCCCGTATAATATCAGGGCCAGTACAATGGAATAGATGGGCTCCATATTAATGGCAATCGCGCAAGTAAATGGACTGAGTTTTTTCATTACTTCTATACTCACGACAAACGGGAGCGAAGTCGCCACTAGACCCAAGACCATAAGCAAGGAAATATTTCTAGCATCCAATGAAGTCCACTCCAAGGTTATCATGGGGTCAATGAGAATATAGAGTAGCACCCAAAAATTGGCGAATAGTAATTCATAGGTGGTCATCGTCAACGAATCCATGCTTCGAACCAATCTTGCATTGGCTGACGAAAAGATGGCTGCCAACAATGCAGCCAACAACGACCACCAAATACCCACTGTGTACTGACCCTCAAAATGAAAAATCAAGGATAATCCGATGGTTCCAATGCTCCCAAGAATAACTTCTGAAATTTTCCACTTACCTCCTAGGATCAGCGGTGCCACTAGCGAAGTAAAAATAGCGTTGGTGCTCAATACGGTCAGCGCAGTGGAAATGTTTGATGCTTTTATAGCCGTAAAAAAGGCGATCCAATGTCCTGCAATGAACAATCCCACCAATGCCAATTGAAACAATCTCCTCCAAGGGATCTGCCATTTTCTGTGGGTAAAGAGTACAACGAACAAGACACCCATGATGGCAATGAGGGTTCTCCAAAAAACCAAAGGAACCGGTGACAAAGAAATTTCCTTACCCAAGATTCCGGTAAACCCCCAAATCAATACAATGGCATGTAGTGACCACCAGGCCCTATTTTTTGTCATGATCAGGGGTGCTATCTATGTCCACTACTCCACCAGAAACGATATATTTCATTACATCCACTGAACGCTTATCAATGGGTTTGACATGCTGCACCGGCACAATGACTAAATGTCCAGAAAAGCTGTAACTCATCGGCAAATAGACTCCAATCTTGTCCTTTATATTTCCTAATTCCTGCAGGTCGTCATCGGTAATAAATCCAATCACTTCAATATCATTTTCTTGACTCAGCTTTACGAGGACCGGACGATTAAAACTTTTCTTTTGTCCAACAAATGCCCCCAACAAATCTGTTACACTTTTATAAATGGTCTTGATTAATGGGATTCGATCTAGCATTCGATCAAACCAATAACGAATGGTTTCATTAATAAATTTTGCCCCCAACCATCCCAATAATGCCAAAGAAAAAACCAATACGAGAATGCCCATACCTGGATATTGATGCTCAAGGGGAATCAGTCCATCTAACCAGCGGAACATTTTAAAAATGACGTATCCGGTAACCACGATGGGGAGCGTAATGAGCAGGCCGTTTAAGATGTACTGTAACAGCCTTGTAAATATCCTTCTCAACATAATTACAAAATTGCACTCTTTTCGGCTTCAATCATAAAAAAAAGGGGACAATGTCCCCTTTTTCCAATATACACTCCGCTTACTCAATCACAATGTTCGATTGAATAACGGTTCCTTCACTGTCATCCACTTTGATTAAATAAACCCCGGCATTTAAATCCGAAACATCTACGTTCAATTGATTGCGGTTAATTACCACCTTCCAACTGGTGGATTTAACCATTGCCCCTTGCAAATTGTAGATACGTATCCACAAATTTTCCTGCTTGGATGATTGATATTGAATATTCAAATCACTCGTTGTAGGAATCGGATACACCATCCAATGGTCCATATGATCAATTTCTCCAACCCCAATGATGATGGTGCCCGTGCAGTTGCAATTTGCGTCTATCATGTCATTGGTTGTGGTCGAGTCTCCATCATCACAAATTTGACCTACAAATAGACAAGATCCATCATCTATCACCGCTGTTGCATCGTAGTTACAAGCAGTTCCATCCATGCAACCAGAGGAGCCTAATGTACCTACACAATTGCAATTCGCATCAACTGTATCATTGATGGTTGTAGCATCTCCATCATCACATGCGCCACCCGGAAACAAACATGATCCATCATTGACCGTGGCATCCTGATTATAATTACATGCCGTTGCATCGTTGCAACCCAATATCACAATGTTGAAATTACCAGGAGTCAATTCTTGTAATACAAAACCCAAGTAATCAAAAGCCAATCCACCATCTGGAACGCGGGATAGGGTTAAATCAATACCATTCTGTTGTATGGTCTCGTCCAATTGGGTATAGCCAGGCATCATCACATCCAAAGCCAATCCAACGATGAGATTATCAGCTGAGGCATCAGCTGTACCGTACACAATAGCATCCAACAAGCCAACTGCATGAGCGGCAGTTCCATTCAAAAATTGGATAGAATCCCCCACATAAATGGCCACTGCATCAGCACCGTTTTGCAAAGATCCGGTTGGTATCACCAAATCAACATTGGCGGTAGCTGCATCACCTATTACAAAAAATCCATTGGCATCGAACGTGTATCCATCCAAATCATAAGCAGCATAACTCTGTCCATTAGCACCATTGTAAAAAACCGCCACTAGGTTATCAAGCGGCGCATTGGCGTCGCCATACAACTCAACAAATTCCTGTGTATCCGGTCCACCTGGATTATCCGCATTTAATTCATTGATCCAAACATTGGGAACTGTTACCACCTGTATGTTCAACTCATTGGTCGACCATTGAGCACAAACATCCGTCATGAACATGGTAATGGGATCCCCTGCTACTAAATCCATTAATATATTTCCTTCAAAAGAAACACCCGCCACAACATAACTACCTTGTATTAAAGTATTAAAATCAAATGTCGGATCGATCCATTGAATAAACTGGGCATTAGCGTCCAATAAAGCATATTGATAAGAGGCAGTTTGAGATGTGGAAGTGGTCATCAAATTAAGAATATCTGGTGTCCCGTCTGAAGCGATGGAAACGTTTTGTGCACCTGTGAAAGTCATCACAAGACCACCCACACAACCAGAGCACACATTGAAATGCAACGTGATGGGATTGCTCCAAGAAAAGCATTGATCCGCCACGACATTACTCATGGTATCACCTATTTCTACAGTTGTAAAATCTAGATTATTGGTATAGGCTAAGTACTGAATAGCATAGCTACCGCTCCAACCGGTAAAATCAAATAACGTATCCAAGGTTGTTGCCATAATAACACCTGCGTTATTAGTTATTACAGACAATGAGTTACCCAAACCTGCAAAAGGAGTCCAACTTAACACTCCCACAAGGTTATCACAAATGGAAAGGTTGGTGGTACTATCTGCAAGATAAACCAAACCACCCGCGCAAGGAGGCAAATTCCATGTACCTGGCGTCAATCCCTGAACTACATAAGCAGTATCAAAAGCGACTCCGCCATCGGGAATACGAGAAAGCGTTAGATCCGTTCCACCCCCTTGCTGAGCCGTTTCATCCTGTTGAAAATAGCCGGGGACATTCACATCAAGATCCAATGCTAAAATCAAAGAATTGGCGGTTGGATCTGCTGTTCCATATACGATAGCATCCACTAAATTGTTCGCCGTAGCTACTGTACCATTGGGGAATTCAACAGCATCCCCCACATATAATGCAATTGCATCCGCTCCATTTTGAATGTTATTGGTTGCATTTAAAAACAACATGTCCACATTAGGGACCGTGGCACTTCCTAACACAAAAAACCCTTGTGCATCGGTGGTGTAACCATCCAAATCATAAGCGGCATAACTCAAGCTATCGGCCACTGCGTTCGGACCAAAACCGGTAAATCCATTGAAAAAAACCAACACCAAACCATCTAGCGATTGATTAGCAGGACCGAACAACTCAATAAATTCTGCTGCATCGGTTCCACCGCCAGGGCCACCGCCACCGGGATTGTCTGCATTGACTTCGTTGATCAACACGCTATTAATCTGCGCTATTCCAGAAAGACTGAAAAACAAGGAAAATAAAAGTAGAATATTTTTCATATGATAAATTTTACAGCGCCAAAGTACAATAAAAAATGCCCCGACTATAGCGGGGCATTTTTATTAAGATTTCATTTACATTATTCCTTGATAACATGGGCTCTCGAAACGTTGTCACCCACCTGCCATTCTAAAATATAGAATCCTGATTTCCATTGTGTGGTGGTGATTTGATGTTGGTTTTCACCAGCCGCACTCACCCATTGGAATTGATCCACCTTTTGTCCAGCAATGTTGAATACTTGCACTTGTAACACTTCATTTTTAAATCCAGTCCAGCGGATGTTAAGTACATCTTTGGTTGGGTTTGGATAAACACGAAGCGAGGATACCCATTCATTCTCTTCGACTCCCACTAACGTTCCGGCGCACACACAATTGGCATCATACACATCATTGATGGTGCT
The DNA here is from genome assembly GCA_964544665.1 of uncultured Chryseobacterium sp. GTDB lineage: Bacteria > Bacteroidota > Bacteroidia > Flavobacteriales_D > Sanyastnellaceae > CAMCTV01. The sequence goes on from CAZJCQ010000003.1 coordinate 35,747, forward strand.
TGGATTACCATCATCGCAAGCATCCCCAGGATGAATACAAGATCCATCATCAGCATTGGCGGTGGCGTCGTAGTTACAAGCGGTGGCGTCTGTACAACCATTGATCACCAATGTACCGGAACAACCACAATTCGCATCAATGACATCATTGATGGTAGCTGCGTTGCCATCATCACAAGGATCACCCGGTAAAATACAAGACCCATCATCTGTATTCGCTGCACTGTTATAGTTACATGCTGCCACATTCATACAACCGGGAATGGTCAAAGGTGTGGTACCGTTACACAAACAATTGATATCAATGATATCGGTAACGGTCGTAGGATCACCGTCATCACATGGACCACCAGGATATAGGCAACTTCCATCATCAACAGTGGCAGTTGCGCTATAATTACAAGCCGTAATATCCATGCAACCAGGAGTAGCGACAATACCCACACAAATACAATTGGCATCTAACATATCGTTGATGGTATTGGCATTTCCATCATCACAAACCCCACCCGGATAGGTACAAGAACCATCATCGACTGTGACATCTGAATTGTAGTTACAAGCTAATGTATCCATACAACCTAAAATAACTACGTTATAGGTTCCTGGTGTAAGGGCTTGCAACACCACGTTTGTATTCGTCAATGCAGGTCCTCCATCGGGCACACGCGATTGTGTTAAATCAATACCTGTTGTTTGCACGGTTTCATCAAATTGCGCGTAACCTGGGAATAAGATATCCAAGCCCAATCCTGTGATCAAATTGGTAGCGGTAGCATCTCCGGTACCATAGACCATGGCATCAATTAAATTAGCGGTAACAGGAGCGGTTCCATTAGGGAAGTCGGTACCATTTCCAACATAAAGTGCAATGGCATCCGCTCCATTTTGTATGCTCGCATTGGGTATCACATAACTTACGGCAGTAGCAGCCGCATCTCCCATTACAAAGAATCCGTTAGCGTCAGTGGAATATCCATCCAAATCATGGGCAGCATAACTCAATCCTGTAGCACCATCATAAAATACCATTACTAGGCCATCCAAAGGAGCATTGGCATCTCCATAAAACTCAATGAATTCTTGGGTATCTACCCCACCTGGATTATCCGCATTCAACTCATTGATGACCACATTAGCAATGGTCATCACATTGATCGCGATTGAATTGGTTGACCATTCCAAACAAGTTGTAGCGCTGGCTGTGGTGATTGCCGCACCTATTGCTGGTGAGGTCAAAGCACCCTCATAAGACAATCCTGAAACTAAATAACTACCTGTAGCCAAGGTATTGAAATCAAATGTACCATCTACCCATTGAATAAATAAACCATTGGCATCCGTTAAAGCATAAACATAAGTTGCCGTAAGTGAAGTGGTGGTATTATTCAATCCTAAAACATCTGCGTTTGCATCGGAGATTACCGAGACCGCATTACTGCCATTTCCTGTTGAAACAGTTGCTCCATTGCATCCAGAACACACTGTAATATCAACAGTAATGGAATTTGCACTAACAGAAGTACATTGATCCGCCATGATTCCTGAAATGGGCATCGTGATTTGTGCAGTCGTGGGATCAATGGCATTGGTATATCCAATAAATTGAATATTATAAACGCCGGTCATTCCAGTAAAATCAAATTGATTAGCACTTGGCAAGGCGACGATCTCACCTGCCGCGTTTGAAACCACCGCCTGCGAGTTGCCCAAACCATTAAATGCGTTCCATTGCACCACTCCCACCAAGTTATCACAAATGGTTAAGGCTGTTGTATTATCTAACAACGAAATGGTTCCTCCATTACAAGGAGGCTGGTTCCATGTGCCGGGAGTTAATGTTTGAAGTACATAACTCGCGTTCGTGTATGGAGTGCCTCCATCTGGAATTCGAGATTGCGTTAAGTCAGTGCCTGCCACCTGAGCGGTTTCATCAAACTGCGCATAACCAGGAACCATAACATCTAATGTCAATCCTGTGATCAAGTTGGTAGCGGTTGCATCCGCTGTTCCATATACTTGCGCATCCACCATTGCGATCGCAGTTGGGGCGGTACCATTTGGGAAATCCACCGCGTCTGCTAAATAAAGGGCGATTGCATCGGCTCCATTTTGCAAAATTCCATTGGTGAATACCAAATCGACATTGGTCGCGTTGGCATTTCCCATTACAAAAAATCCTTGCGCATCCAAGCTATAACCATCTAAATCAAACGCCTGGTAACTGACGCCGGTTGCTCCATCATAAAACACCATCACCAATGAATCTAAACTCAAATTAGCGGGTCCATATAATTCGATGAATTCTTGTGTGTCCAATCCACCTGGGTTATCTGCATTCAACTCATTGATAACCACATTCGGAAGAGAAACCACATTTACGTTGATTGAATTGGTTGAAAATTCAAAACAAGTAGATGCACTAATCGCAGCTACCGGTTGTCCGATCACCGCTGTCAAAGTGCCTTCATAAGATAAACCTTGAATGCTATAGTTTCCTACAGACAAGGTATTAAAGTCATAGGCATTATCTACGAAACTAACCAAATTGCCATTGGCATCTATCAATGCATACACATAGGTATCGGTTTGTGAAGCAGAAGTGGTGCTAAGGTTAATGTAATCCGCATTACCATCCACATTCACCATCACATTATTCGATCCTGCGGCTGTTGCAATTTGACCACCAGCACATCCTGCGCAGACATTAATCACCACCGGAATATTATTGGTGGAGAAAGAAGCACATGTGCTCGCTGTCATTCCTGAAAATGGTGCGCCTGTAGCGGTAGAAGCCAAATCCAAAGTTCCTGTGTAAGCAAATCCATGTACAGTGTAACTACCTACAGCTAACCCATTAAAATCAAAAGATGCATCAAACGTTTGAACAATATTTTGATTGGCATCTACCACCACATACAAATAGCTACCCAACGCAGCTGCATTGCTGCAAGTAATAACGGAAGGAACCAAATTACAAAAGGCTTCCGAAGCATTACCTGAAGCCGAAGCCACAGTACCACCCACACAAGGAGGCTGGTTCCATGTACCCGGAGTTAAGGTTTGAAGAATATAGGTTGAGAAAGCAAAGGCCGCTCCTCCGTCTGGAATTCGAGATTGTGTTAAGTCGGTACCTACCGTTTGAACAGTTTCATCAAATTGAGTGTATCCGGGTGCCAAGGTATTTAGGGTTAATCCGGTAATCAAATTTGTGGCAGTTGCATCAGCGGTGCCATACACCTGTGCATCCATCAAGTTGTTTCCACTAGGAGCGGTTCCATTGGGATATTGCGTCGCATCCCCAATATAAATCGCTACGGCATCTGCGCCATTTTGTAAAATTCCATTGGTAAAAATCAAATCAACATTAACCGCGTTGGCATTTCCGAGAACAAAAAATCCTTGGGCATCCAAAGTGTATCCATCTAGGTCAATCGCATTATAGCTAATTCCAGTTGCTCCATCAAAAAACACCACTGTCAATCCTGTCAAAGAAGCATTTGCAGGGCCATACAACTCGATGAACTCTTGTGTATCCAATCCACCCGGATTATCGGCATTAATCTCATTGATTACCACTGAAGTAATCACCAAAGCATTTACCGTCAATGTGTTGTTTGAAAACTGCCAACAAGTGCTTGCACTGACATTGGCCACCGGCTGTCCAACACTCGCATTTAACGTTCCCTCATAAGAGATACCGGTTAAGGTGTATAATCCGGCAGTCAAAGTGTTGTAATCAAAAGCCGCATTTACTATTGAGACTAAATTACCATTCACATCGGATAACAAGTACGCATAGGTGGCGGTTGTAGACGCAGTGGTGTTGGATAAAGTAATATTATCTGCGATTGCATCCAATTGAACCAAATGACTGGTTGCCGCATTTCCAAATGAAATGGTCGCACCCGAACAGCCTGAGCAGGCATTGATGGTAACGGTAATCGCATTGGTAGACCAACTGAAGCAAGGACTTGCAGTTACCCCACTGGCAGGTAAACCTGCCGCGGTTGTAGCTGCATTCAAGGTTCCTGAATAAGCCAATCCTTTAATGGTATAAGTACCGGGTAATAAACCATTAAAATCAAAACCGGTGGTAATCTGTTGAATAATATTTTGGTTGGCATCGATTAAAAAATACACATAATTACCGGTAGTTCCTGCACTCGCAAAATCCACTACCGCTGGAACATTATTACATGATGTGAAAGCATTTCCTCCTGCGGTCAATGCAATCGTCCCTCCTACACAAGGAGGTTGATTCCAAGTTCCAGGAGTCAAGGTTTGCAACACATAATTGGCATTGTTATTCGGTCCTGCTCCATCTGGAATTTTCGATTGTGTCAAATCGGTACCGGTGGTCTGGGCTGTTTCATCAAACTGCGCATAACCCGGTGTGATAACATCCAAGGTCAAACCCGTTATCAAGTTCGTCGCTGCTGGATCGGCTGTTCCATACACTTGACCATCGATTAAATTGGTCCCCGTCGGTACTGTTCCATTGGGAAAATCGGTTGCATTGGCCCAATACAAAGCCACCGCATCCGCTCCATTTTGCATGGACGCATTGGCAAAAACCAAATCAACATTGGTCGTCAAAGCATTTCCCATTACAAAAAATCCTTGCGCATCTAAAGTGTATCCATCCAAATCAAACGCATTGTAACTAAGGCCTGTAGCGCCATCAAAAAACACCACCACCAGCGAATCCAAGGTTCCATTGGCCGGTCCAAATAATTCAATAAATTCACGGGTATCCGTTCCTCCTGGATTATCCGCATTGATCTCATTGATCACCACAGCACTTGTCTGGGCGAACAGCGCCCCCGAGAAGAGACAGCTCAGTAAAAACAAAAATTTTCTCATACTATTTTGGTTTTGGTTTCAATTTGCCTTTCAGGCAATAAATAGACGCCAAAATAGGAGAGAAGGTTGCAGAAATTGCTGAGTTTAACTTATTGTTTTAGAAAATGATAAAAGTCATCTTATAAGATCTATTCAACCCCGCCATCTCCATGAGATATATTCCACTCTGCCAATCTTGAGTAGCAATTTGCATTTGACTCTGACCTGACCATTTTACCTGATAAACTATATCTCCTTTGCTATCGATGATTTGTACATGATCCCATAGATGGGGTTCCATCACCTTGATTTGAAAGAAATCTATTGCTGGATTGGGAAAAAAGGAGACCCCTGTTGAAGTCATTTCCTGCATTCCTGTCACGGTTCCCGCGCAATTACAATTGGCATCATACACATCATTGATGGTGCTTGGATTACCATCATCACAGGGATCTAGGGGTTGAGAACAGACTCCAGAGGGATAATTCGCATTTGGATTAAAATCACATGCTGTTGAATCCTGACAACCAAAAACAACCACATTGAAATCTCCCGGGGTCATTTCTTGTAAAACGACATTTTGATTATCAAACGCAGGGCCTCCATCGGGTACACGAGACTGACTTTTATCCCATCCGCTGGTTTGTACCGTCTCATCAAAAGGCATGTAGCCAGGATATATTTGATATAGGTTTAGTGCATTAATAAGATTTGGTGTAGGAGCATCACCCGTCACATACACCCAAGTATCCAACAGAAAGTTAGGTTGAGCATTATCTCCAATTAAAAAATCTGTACCATGCCCCCTATACAAGGCCACGGCATCGCAGCCATTTTGTATGGTGCCATTATCGATGATCCAATCCGATTGCGCGACATTGATATTTCCAATTACATAAAAACCATTACTGTCTGCTACCTCTCCAGACAAATCAAAAACAGCATAAACCGATGCCGAGGCACCATCGTACAGCACCATCACCACGTTATCCAATGACGCATTCGGCGCAGTGATTAATTCAATAAACTCATCATCATCTGCTCCATTTGGATTGTCCGCGTTAATTTCATTGATAAAAATAGTTGGATGGGTCAAGACCTCAATGGTCATTTGATTATCCGACCAATCGTAACAAGTACTTGAATAAATGGAAGTGTAAGGCATTCCGATCAGGGAGTCGTTTAAAGTACCTGTAAATGAAATTGCCATCACATGATATATTCCCAAAGGAAGGGTATCGAAATCGAATCCATTGTCAATCCAAGACAAGAAGAGACCTGCATCATCCAACAAAGCAAAGAGCACTGAATCACTCGCTTGTTCGACCGACAAATTCCAAGTCAATGTATCTACGATGCTATCCTTTCTGATATAAAAGGTATTCAAATCATTCTCACCAAGAATTAAACCGGCCTCGCATGGGGCATCATTGTACCAACCGGGTGTGACCGACTGCAACATCATAGTAGTGACGTCAAATGGAAATCCTCCATCGGGTACTCGAGAAGTACTCAAATCTGATCCTGAAAGTTGATTGGTTTCATTGGCGGGTTGATACAATGGGTTAATGACATCCAAGCCCAGACCCGTAATCAAAGCGTTGATGGAAAGATCATCTGTTACATACACCACCGCATCCACTAAGCCTATATTGTGCACCAACGTACCGTTCGGAAAATCCGCAACACTGGCCTGATAAAGGGCCACTGCATCACAACCATTTTGGATAAAACTATTGGGCAATTGAATTTGTGCGCTCGGTATTAAAGCAGATCCGATAACAAAAAACCCAAGACTATCTGCGAAATATCCAGATAATTCATAGGCTCCATAACTTTCCAATGTAGCTCCATCAAAAAAAACGAGCGTCCAACCGGTGAGGTCTTGATTCGGATTGGTATAAAGTTCAACAAATTCCTGGTTGTCCAATCCGCCTGGATTATCGGCATTCAACTCATTAATCACTATTTGACTCTGAATCATCAACGGCAACGCCATCAACCCTGCGAGAATCGCGTTCGCTATATTCAAAGACCTTGACACCCACTTCATTTCATTACTGTTTTATCCAAGTTTGTTGCGCAAAACCAAAATCACCTTGAATTTGCACCAAATAACATCCTGCTGGCCAATCGACCAAATCAATCTGCACATTCGTACTCCAAACCCCTTGCTCCCAACATTTGGTACCCGTCACATCATAAATCATCACTCTCTCTATTCCGCGGTCACATCGAACCGTACAAACGTCATTGCCGGGATTAGGGAAGATTTGAAATAGACGGTTCATTTCAGCGATATGAACAGTACTTCCTCCGTTGGTTGCTCCCGGTGTTGGACCCTGAGGGACAAATGCATTCAGGGTAAATGCGTTTCCACCATCTGGATAACGAGAAAGAGAATTGGCATTGTTCGCTGCCCCTTCGTCCAATTGGATCTGACCTTGTGCAAAAATCGCCATCAATTCTACATCTTCGGCATCAGCTGTTCCATATACTACCGCATCAATCGCACCCGTTAACACCGGCAGCGTTCCATTAGGCCATGCATCAATGGTTGTATTATTATACAATACTACTGCATCCGCTCCATTTTGAATGGTGTTATTTGGTATCGTCACATTTACATTACTTACATTGGCATTTCCCACTACGAAAAATCCGGAATTGGGAATGACCATACCCATTAAATCAACACTTTGATAGGAAGCATTCATCGCATCTCCTCCGTTGAAAAAAACCAATACATAACCATCTAAGCTAGTGCCAGCAGGACCATACAATTCGACAAATTCTGTACTGTCCGATCCGGGTTGATCGGCATCTATCTCATTAATCAATACGCTCTGGGCTTTCAGGTTCGAAACAAGAAAGCTGGCTAAACAAAATAAAATAATTCTCATGCTTTTTTTTTCAAATATACCAAGGCTTCTTGTGATAATCGCAAACTCACATTCTTCGAATTCGCCAATCCTTTGGATAATGATTACTAAAACGATTGCCGACACGCTTTAACCAAGCTATGGAAAGCCCCTCCCACGTGGCCACATACCAATCATTCGCTAACTCCATATCTACTCTCCAATCTTCGCCTCTCAGCAATTGTAGCGCCTGCTCGAGTCCGCATGCTATCTTCTTGACTGATTGATTCAATATCCCTGATGTTAGCATACCTTGAGCGGGAATGAATTTTTCTTTTATCCAATAACCAATCGGTATACCGACTTGACGAGGACGATCCAGTTTGGACAATATATCATGATGAACGGAAAACCAATTTAATTGACCTTCATCATTGATTTTGATGGAATTTAAATCAACATTGACCCATCTTACTATCTCATGCTGAACCTTCACTGGCAAAGTCCTCCAATGATCATTGACAAAATGAGGATCTTTTACGACTCGACTGCTAGCCGTCTCCCTCTTTCGAAAAACCGCACAGAAAAAGCCTTCTCCAGGAACTTGATGCGGTAGAAATTGAACCCCCGTGAAGTTACCTTCCTTTTTCCAAATGGCGCCTAAAGGAATTTCATAATCACTCCAACATTCCCAATCTTCATCATTCAAAAATTTCTGACATTGAAGTTCATTCTCTTGAGGCGCAAAGGTGCATGTAGAATAAATTAAAAAACCGCCTGGCTTGGTCAATCGAGCCGACTGTTGTAATAATTCACTTTGTAATTGCGCACAACTTTCAACTTGCGCAGGCGACCATTCACTTCGTGATTGATGATCCTTCCTGAACATTCCCTCTCCGCTGCAGGGTGCGTCAAGAAGAACCAAATCCCAGAAATCATTCCCTCCAATAGATTTCAAAGGGGACTGAGAGACAATTGATCGGGGATCACCCCATTTAATCAAATTCTCACAAAGAATCACGTTTCGCTTTGCATTCACCTCATTGCTCACCAACACTTCGGCATTCTTTAACGCTTTGTGCAATAATATCGATTTCCCACCAGGGGCGGCACAAAGATCAATGACCCGTTTTACAGAATACTGCTGATTGATTTGATTCGCCAAAAAATAAATGAACATTGAACTTGATTCCTGCGGATAATATTGTCCCAAATGAAATCGCGGATCTAAGGTAAAACTTGGTCTTTCACTCAATCGAACTCCATTTTCTACATATGGAATGGTCTCCTCATCGGACCAAAGTTGGCTATTCACCTTTTTTGAGACCGAAACCTTGGGAGGCTTATTCAAAGCGGCCAACAAGAACGAGCCCTCCTGATCTCCAAATTGCTGTAATATTCGATCTGAAAAAAATTGAGGTAGCGGTGTAATCACATCTTTTTGCATAAGGGTTATTTCCTGCGATTACGCTTTCGCTTCTTTGAAGGAGGCTGCTGATTATTCTTGGAATCGTTCACGTCAGTTGATTTCAAACGATCCAATTTCTTATCCTTTCTTTTTGCACGCATGCGGTCCAGCCATTTGAGCTTTTGCTCCTCTTGGCTACCTGAAAAAACAACCTCTTCGGGCTCATTTTCCACAGAAAATTTGACATTGTCAACGGGACCTTTCATCAAAATAAAAATCTTCTTTCCGTCGGCCTTCGGATGTTGACTTGCATCTCTCATTAAGAGATCAGCCACCTGAATACCGAACAAATACTCCATTTCCACATTCAGATGATGGACTGCTTTCATGTTCATATTAAAGGCCGAAGTATTGATCTGCATCCAAGGAATCTCCAATACATCCTCTTGCAAGGATATAATATTCTTTAGCTCGGTAAATTCAACATTGGAAAGGCGCGCTGCCAATAAATCCTCATCTACTAGCGGCGCAATCCAACGATTCTTTTTAATATAATCCGCAACCTCATTAAGCCACGCTAAATTTTGAATATTTCCATTGTTCAGGCTCACATCAGAAACCAAATCAATAGAAGATCGAATGACTTTAAAGTCTGATTCCAATGTCATTTTAAGATCAGTATTCGCATTCATTTTTCCCTGAATCTGATCTGACTTGACCACCGTTTGACCAAAATCATGAAACATGGAGAAAAGGGCTTGTATATCCGCATTACGCAATGAAGATTGCGAGGTCAACTGCCACTTGTTGTCCATCGTTTTATTGAGTGCTAAATTTCCCGTGCAACCACCATTGGCCATTTCCAATTCCAACTGCGATATATTCAGACTATTCTCAGAGCCCCTTGCCTGAAGCTTAATGTTATTGGAAACAAAATCCCTAAATTTAAATTGTCCTATGTGACAACCCCCTTCCCATTCAACCCTAGGAAAAGCGAAATGAAAAGCTTGCGAATTTTCATTGCTCAATAATTCATCCGCATTGATTGAGTTCGATTCAATATTAATCCTCGCCTTTAACATCTCAGAAGGTTTGAACCAAAATGGAATCAAGTTATCAAATTGACCGATGATGGCGAAATCATTCTCCCCCAAATTAAATTTCAATTGATCCACTGCTGCTGATTGCTCAAATAAATGGAATTGACCGGATAAGCCGGTTATCACTTTTTCGGCTGCTTTTAATTTCAGCTCCCCATTCTCAATTTGTAAGTTACCCGCTGCTCTAATTTGCGTCCAATCAATCGTAGAATCTGATAAAATTGCGGCATCCCCTCCCAGATCTGCCTCCATTTTTACTAGGCCTGATGCAATTTCGAGTGTATCCCATTTTAAGTACTCCTTTAAATCAGAAAGTTGTGCTTCCACCTTCACATGACTGGCAATAATGGGACTTGCCAAGTTATCGAGCCTTCCTGTTACATTCCAACTACCTCCTCCCAACTCAGCATTTAAGCTCTTTACCTCTACCCAATCTTTTGTTCCCCTTTTGCCATAAATCAACTCCATGTTGACATTGTTCATCGCCAAAGAAGAAAGAGGTTCAACCAATGAACCTTCTTTCCAATTCACCCAGCCATCAATATTTAAATTCGAGAATTTTCCCTTGGCCTCCACCTTGAGCGAGAGACTGCCCTTGGGTTGATATTGATTGGCCAAAGCACGCATGAATTCTGGAATTGAGGCCAACAAATCGGCAGACTCCATATCCGCTGTCTCCAATTTCGCATCGCATTCGCTTTTACTAAAGTTGAGCCATCCTTCCAAATGCAAATTGGACTCCGCTATTTGCAAATCCGTATCGGTAAAGGTTAGGTGTTGATTACCTCGATCATAATTTACATTACCCGAAACCCCGATATCCTGCCGTGCGACCCACTCATTGTGATCTACTTTAAAATACTTTGAACGTCCTTTAAAATCGACTGCCAAGTCAATTTGATCCGCCGAAAAATCCCCTTTTAAAACAGTATGATTGACCCATAAACGCTGTTCGAATTTGCTCTCCTCATTTTTATAGTAGGTCTGCATATTTTCAAAAACCAATTTTTTCAGATACACTGATAAAGAATCATTCGCCCCCTCATTTTGCTTAAATACACTCCAGTTTTTGCCTCTTCTTTGCTCATCCACTAATTGCAATGCTCCTCCTTTAACCACTAACTTGTTCACTTCATACTTACCATTCCAAGCATCCCAAACATCAAACGATAAATACACCTGCTTGGCAAACAACAACGTGTCATCAGCAAAGGCATTCTCGACATACATGTCAGAGAACTCAACACTCATCATGGGGAAGCTAGCCCAAAAAGAGAGGTCGATAGAAGACACATTGGTCTTAGAACTGATATTCGATTGAACTTTTTTCCAAGCCAACTCAACAATTTCATCCCGAAAAAATGAGATTGTAACTGCAGAAACGGTAATGAAAATAAGAAACAAGGCCAACAAAACGACCAATACCTTACGAGCAATTAATTTCCAATTTCCTTTTACCATGATCTGGAATGGTCATTTTCCTAAACGCGTTTCCGCAGCAACCATTTGACCATAAAGATACAAAAAACAGTACCCGTCAACAAAACGGAAAGTGCAATCAGCCCAATTGAAGCAGGGTCTACCTTGACCGGATAATGATCTACCACTGCACCTTGCATTGGAATCCATCCAAATTTCTCTTGACCCCAACAGACCAAAAGCCCAATCGTAATTCCTAACAACCCTCCCACCACATTGATTAAAATACCCTGGAAAATAAACACCCTTTCAATGAACGTCTTATTCGCCCCCATGCTCTCAAAAATTTTCAAATCATTGGACTTTTCTAAAATCAACATTGACAAAGAAGAAACAATATTGAAACTCGCAATGATCAATATAAAAAGCAAGATGGCAAATGTTGCCCACTTCTCTGATTGCGTTGTTTTATAAATCAACGCATTTTTCTCTAAACGGGTGATCACATGTAGTGAATCGTTGGCTAACTTCGGATTCCACTTTGCAGCAAAAGACTGCATCTGGTCATCATTCTTCAAATACACTTCGACGCTAGATACCTGATCCTTGCGACCCAAAATTTGCTGTGCATTGTGCAGCGGAACGAAGAGATATTTCACATCAAGCTCTGCGTTGGCGGAAAATACCCCTTCAATAATCGCTTGTGATTCAGAAAACGCATTCTCACGAAATCTAGACAACTTCTTGCCTTTAATTGGTGCTTTAATGGTCAAGGGGGAGCGAAATTCATCTTCCACCGGTATTTTCAATTGCCCACACACACCTAAACCCGGAACACAACTGACCGAAGTAGTATCGGTAACATCAAATTGACCTGTTCGCATCAAATGATCGATGCCCGAAACCTCGCCATATTGAGGGCCTACTCCTTTCAGCATCACCACTCCGTTTGCTTCATTGTAGGAAATCCAGACATCATCTTCTAAAACAGATTGGCAAGATTTCACCGTGCCATCTTGCATTATGTCCTGCTGAATGTCTTGTGAAAAATAAAAGGACGCTCCCGACTGATGCCTGATGACAATTGGAGCATCAAAATGAGAAAATAAATCGTCTACCAAACATTCGATCCCATTAAATGCACTCATTACTATTACCATAGCGGCTGATACAAATGCAACAACGACCATTGAGATAATGGAAATCAAGTGAATGACATTTTTCGATTTTTTAGAAAATAGATACCGTCCTGCTATGAATAAAGACAGCCGCATATTACTTCCACGCCTTTACAATTAATCCGGTACCCGTAGGATTATTCATTGACACATCCATTTGATTAAAAACCAATGCAAAGGGAAAAGTTATCAAATAATACAAAGGAAGGATCAAAAAGAAGATATACGATCTGTTGAGCATAAGCATTGGATACTTCATGCTGAGCAACCAAGAAATACGACCCCATTTTCCGTAAGAATACTGTATTTCCCATTTAGCGAATCCAGCAACACGTAACTTCTCTGCCATGTCTTCCACTCCATAACCATCTCTCACGTGTTCCTCTATAAAACTCGTTTCACCATCTTCATGAACATCACTTCCACCCTGATCACTTGGCGTAGAGATCAACAACATCCCGCCAGGCTTTAAACTTTTTTGATAATTCGTCAATACTTGAACATCCTCTTCGATATGCTCCATTACATCGACACAAAGCACTAAATCAAATGAGTTTGCCCGAACAAATTGGGTTAAATCCCCTGTTTGGAAAACGACATTTTGAATGCCCTTTTTTGTAAAAAAATCGGTACAATCTGCTACTTGTTCATCTTTCAGATCGATGCCCAGTATAGAAATTCCAGGAAACTCCTGGGCCATTCGATAAGCATATTGACCAAAACCAAATCCCGCATCCAATATCTGACGACCGGCATGCCCATTGTTCCATTGTCTCATCGCTTTGCGAATATGCCATGAGCGCAATAGCAATAAATCCAAGAGTTGATAAAACAAGACCCGCATCCATAATGCGTTATTGAAAAAACTACCTAGCGTTCTTTTAATCGGATCGTAATGCATCTTTATTTCTTTAATAATCTCTCAATTTCTGCGGCGTATTCCATTGAGTCGTCAAAAAAGAACTGCAACTCCGGAATCTTTCTCATTTGCTTACCAACAGAGAGACCCAACTCTTTTCTAACCGCATAATGATGCTCTTTTAACCAAATCAAGACACTCTCTTTTGATGCTGTTGGAAATATGGAAACATATACCTTGGCATAGCCTAAATCGGGAGAAATTCGCACCAATGTGACGGTAATTAAACAACCCGAAAACCATTCCCTGCCATTTTTTTGAAAAATGATGGACAACTCCTTTCTGAGGAGGGCGGAAAATTTTTCTAAACGAATGCTTGCCATTGTCCAAAGGTAAGTCATCCTTTGCATAGCTTTGTCATTGTATGCAAAATAGCCCCTATTTCATCCGAAAAGGCACCCGAGCAGATGTTCCAGCGGCCTTACATTTAATAAAAGAATTAGCGCTTTACGAAAAGGCTCCCCATGAAGTAACCAATACAGAAGCCGATATGATTCGGGATGGATTTGGAGAGCATCCCTTTTTTGAAATGTGGGTAGCCATCGAAAATGAAGTAATCGTAGGTTTAGCGCTCACTTACATTCGTTACAGCACTTGGAAAGGAAAAATGCTTTATTTGGAAGATATCGTAGTCACTGAAAGCAGCAGGGGTCGTGGCATTGGGAGATCTCTATTCTTGGAAGTTTGTAAAAAAGTACAACAAGATGAATTGAATGGCTTAATCTGGCAAGTTCTCGACTGGAATGAACCCGCACTTCATTTTTATAAAAAATTCAATGCATCTTTGGATCCGGAATGGGTCAACGGAAAATTATTACCATCCACCATCAACAATTTGCTGCGAAATGAAAGTATTTAAATTTGGAGGCGCCAGCGTTAAAGACGCATCTTCTTTTCTCAATGTATTTCAAATTTTAACCAAACACACCCATCAAAAACTATGGGTGGTGGTCTCAGCCATTGGAAAAACGACCAATCAGCTAGAGCGTATGCACGCAGATTGGAGAAAAGGGAATTTGGAAACTGAAGATTGGAATCTACTCCTTACCACCCATGAAAGCATCGCAATGGAACTGGGAATTGATCATCCTGAAGCCAGATGGCGCAAGACTTGGCTGACCCTTCAGCAATTGAAAATCGAAAAACCAATTGGACATTTTGATGCCACCTACGATCAATGGGTGAGTTATGGGGAAATACTTTCTACCCAAATGCTTTCCGACTTATGTGCATATAAGGGAATGGCCAACCAGTGGGTGGATGCTAGAGAGTGGCTCATGACTGACCATCGTTTTCGTGATGCAAGAGTTGATTGGACGGTTACTCAGAAAGCCATCCAAATGATACCCACGCATGAATTGAGCATTACGCAAGGATTTATCGGTCATTCCGAACAAGGAACGACCACATTGGGAAGAGAGGGGTCGGATTATACCGCCGCCATCATTGCTCACTGCTTGGATGCCGAATCCTTGGTTATTTGGAAAGATGTTCCCGGAATGTTAAATGCAGATCCAAAGAAATTTTCCAATGCCCAATTTATTCCTGAGCTTTCTTTTCAAGAAGCGCTTGAGCTGGCCTACTATGGCGCCAGCGTTATCCACCCCAAGACCATTCAACCCCTACAAGCGAAGAATATACCCTTGTATATCCAATCGTTTATTGAGCCTGAAAATCAAGGTACATTGATTCATCGAAGTGAGATGATTGATTATCCCGTTTGCACCATACTCAAAGAAAATCAAACCCTTTTATCCATCACCACCAAAGACGGAAGCTTCGTTGTAGAGGACAACGTATTGGAAATTTTTCAGGAACTGATTCGCATTGGAATCAAAGTTCAACTCATGGAAAACAGCGCATTGAGCTTTTCACTTTGTATCCAATCAGAGAAGGATAAATTAGATGAACTCTGTGACAAATTAAAATCGCGTTATGTCATCAAATACAACTTCCCCGTGACACTGGTTACGTTGAGACATTACCAGGAAAAAGATTTACATCAATGGGAAAAGGAACCCATTTTATTGGAGCAAAAAAATAGAACAACGATGCGTTGGATTTTGGACAAATAAAAAAATCCCTTGCGGGATTTTTCAATATTCATCTTCATTAAAGAAGAAGTCCTCTTTTGTAGGATAATCTGGCCAAATATCCTCAATGCTTTCAAAAACCTCTTCATCATCTTCGATTTGTTGTAAGTTTTCTACGACTTCCAACGGAGCGCCTGCTCTCATCGCGTAATCAATCAACTCATCCTTTGTAGCCGGCCATGGCGCATCTTCCAAATAAGAGGCAAGTTCAAGTGTCCAATACATACCAATTCAATTTTTAATTAATTCTACTTCGCTATCATCCCACTTTTGCGCGAAAGTAGGATTTTCAGATGAAAATACAACATTTTTTTAAAAAAACCAAACTTAAGGTTTCCATAGTGGCACTTCCACTCCTTGAATATGAGCAATATAACGGGCTAGCGTAAAGTAATAATCTGACAATCTATTTAAAAAAATAGGAAACACTGTATCCATTGGAGCTTCATGATGTAGCACCCAAACCGATCGCTCTGCCCTTCTGCAGATACACCTGACTATATGGGCCTGACTGATGGCCAAACTACCTCCTGGAAGAGTGAAATGCTGTATAGAAGGTAGGCTTTGATTCATTTCGTCTATCCTATGCTCCAGGCGCTCCATATCGGCAGAACTCATTTGGGGCATATTCATCTTCTCTTCCAAGCCAGGTTCTACGGCTAACCAACTGCCCAAGACAAATAAGCGATCCTGAATCCAAAGCTGAAATTCCAATTCGGATGCATCCTGATTCCACAAATCTTTTAGCATTCCAACATTTGAATTTAGCTCATCCACATTTCCATACGCCTCGATACGGGCATCAAATTTCTTTAAACGTGAAGACCCTAGAATTCCTGTTGTTCCATCATCCCCTGTTTTGGTGTAAATTTTCATATCCCGTATTACTTAATAATTTTTGATGCGAATATAACGCTTGCTCCCTATTTTTGTGACTGGACATTGATTATAACCAATGGATAAAGCTAAACAAGAGCGCTATGATCGCGCGTATTTGAAAATGGCCTTGGAATGGGCCAAGCTTTCTCATTGTGTTCGAAAAAAAGTAGGAGCCCTGCTTGTAAAAGACGGAATGCTCATTTCTGATGGATACAACGGCACACCCAGTGGATTTCCAAACGTATGTGAAACAGACGATGGAGATACCCATTGGTACGTTTTGCACGCAGAGGCCAATGCCATTACTAAAATTGCAAAATCTACGAATAACGCCAAGGATTCTACTTTATACATCACCATGTCCCCTTGTAAAGATTGCTGTAAACTCATTTTACAAGCAGGTATCAAAAGAATGGTATATGTCGATGAATACAAAGACACCACTGCCATCACATTTCTTAAATCAGCCGGACTAGAAGTAGTTCATATACCCCAACCTTAATTCATGGAAGAACCAAACTTCAGTTCAATACCGGAAGAAAATAAGTCGACGCCTTCGAGAAGACGCCCCCGAGCATCCACCGCTCAACCGTTGTATTTTGGTGCAACTCTAATCATTGGAATTCTAATCGGTACTTATTTGGCAGATTCTAATTTATTGACGATCAAAACTGGAGCGGAAGAAAACCCCAATAAACTGGTCACCCTTATTGATTATATCGAAGAAACCTATGTAGACAGTGTAGATAAAAAAAGATTAATTGATGACGCCATTTCATCTATTTTATCACATCTCGATCCACACTCTTATTACATCAATCCAGATGAACTGGCCGCCGCTAAAGAAAAAATGAATGGCGAATACCAAGGAATTGGGATGGAGTTCATGATTTTACGCGATACGCTGCGGGTAGTGAAAACCATGACCAATAGCCCCGCTCAAAAAGGGGGGCTAAAGATGGGAGATAAAATTGTAGAGGTTGATGGAAAAAACATTGCAGGACAAAAATTGAGTAGTGATAAAGTACAAAAATTAATTAAAGGGAAATCGGGTACGGATGTTCAATTAAAGGTTCTGAGGACAGGTCAATCTAACCCATTGGCGATAACCTTACAAAGAGGAAATATTCCCATCGAAAGTGTATCCGCCTCATTTAAAATTGCTCCTCAAGTGGGTTACGTAAAAATCGAATCCTTTGCCCATACTACTTTTGAAGAGTTTCAAAAAGCAATGCGCCAATTGATAGCAGAAGACTGTAAATCGGTAATCATCGACTTAAGGGGGAATGGTGGAGGATTATTGGATCAATCTTTCCTGATCGCTGAATCATTTTTACCCAAGGATAAGCTGGTATTATACACGAAAGGGATGCACTTCCCTCAAAAAAACTATGTCACCACACAAGATGGTGAATTTCGAAATATGGAAGTAACGGTGTTGGTCGATCAAAACTCCGCATCCGCCAGTGAAATCTTAGCAGGGGCACTTCAAGATTGGGACAAGAGCACAACGGTAGGAAGAAGAACCTTTGGAAAGGGACTGGTTCAGCACGAGATTGAATTACCAGACAGAAGTGCATTTCGATTAACCATTGCGCGCTACTATACACCAACGGGCAGATGCATTCAAAAACCTTACAGTGATAGTGCCACCTATGATGATGATTTCGCACATCGCTATGTTCGAGGTGAATTATTCCATTCCGACAGCATCGCTAAAAATGACAGCCTGAAATTTAAAACACCCGGAGGAAGAGTGGTTTATGGATCAGGAGGAATCACTCCCGAAGTATTCATCCCCTTGGACACTTCCAATAACATCCTTTTAAGCAAGATTGCCACTACTAGTTTATTGAGAGACCTTTGTTTTGAGTATATCGAATCCAATCAAAAGTCACTCGCTAAATTTAAATCAGAAGACGACTTTGTGGCTTCCTTTAAAGTTCCTGATGCATTGATTAATCAATTGTACAACGAGCTCAAGAAAGCCAACGTAAGCATTCAAAATAAGGAATGGCAGCTTGGTAAATCGGAGGTGAAAAACAGAATGAAAGCCAATATTGGACGATACCTATTTACTGATAACGCTGTTCAAAAGGTAATTTTAGTAGAAGATAAAGATTTGCAAAAGGCCATCGACGTGAGTAAATCCAAACTCAAATCTGACAATAAAAATAAAAATTAACATGGCATCGCCGCTTCAACCATCTACCCGAACTTTGGGGAAAGCGGAACGATTAACTCATCGTAAACCCATTGAATCATTATTCAAAAATGGCCGATCCATAAAAGTTACATCAATGGTTTTATTGTCTGAGCCAACCGTATTTACAGATGACCATCCGATCAAGATGATGTTCATTGTCAGCAAAAAAAACTACAAGCTCGCACATGATCGGAACCAAATCAAAAGATGGATGAGAGAAAGTTACCGATTACAAAAACAACCCATCATCGCCACCGCCAAAGCACTTGGTCAGCAATTCAATGGCGGGCTAATGTTTACCGGAAAAAAAATGCCTAATTTTCCCTACGTGTTTAATAAGACACAAGAACTTCTTAAATTGTGGGAGCAGGAATTGAAAAAGGAATCATGAAAAAAAGAATGCAAGCTTTATCCAATGCTAAAAAGATCTTCTTGATCCTTTTTATTGGAATCATATCCCTTGCGGGAACCCAAACCGATACATTATTCGAAATCACAAAGAATATTGAGATTTTCACAGATGTGTATCGCACACTTCAAGAATCTTATGTGGACGAGCCTGACCCAGGAAACCTTATTAAAACAGCCATTGACGCGATGCTCAATAAACTTGATCCGTATACTGTTTATTATCCGGAGTCGCGCATTGAAGAAGCAACCTTTATGCAAACGGGCCAATATGGCGGGGTCGGCATTAACACTTCTCGCCGAGAGGATAAAATATTAATTACCGACGTATACAAAGGATTTGGGGCGGATAAGGCAGGACTTGAAATTGGAGATCTCATCATAGCCATTGAGGGGCAAAAAGTTTCGAATCTATCCGATGACGAATCCGGAAGAATGATCAAAGGTCAACCAGGTACATCGGTCAACTTGGAGATTCAAAGAGGTAGCTCTGGAAAAATAGAAACCATACAAGTCAACCGAGAGAATATTAAAAATAAAGATGTTCCTTATTTCGGATTGATTCCCGGAACCAACACCGGATACATCAAATTAGAGGGTTTTACCCAAACGGCCTCCGCTGAAGTGCGAGATGCCTTTCAATCTTTAAAAAGTCAAGGCATCCAGCGGCTGGTTTTTGATTTACGAGGAAACGGCGGTGGACTCTTGCGCGAAGCGGTCAATATTGTCAATTTCTTTGTTCCTAAAGGATCTTCGGTAGTAGAAACAAGAGGAAGAATAGCCGAATGGAAAAATCAATATACGGCCATGAACGATCCCTTGGATCTTGAAATTCCCATGATTGTCCTGATTGATGAGCGCTCGGCTTCTGCCAGTGAAATTGTAGCGGGCTGTTTACAAGACCTAGACCGCGCTGTGATCATTGGTAAAGAGTCTTTTGGGAAAGGGCTGGTCCAGCAAACGGTTGATTTGGCCTACAATGCTAAAATGAAACTGACCGTTGCCAAATATTATGTTCCGAGTGGCCGTTGTGTTCAAAGGCTCGATTACTCTCACAGAGATGCCAGTACCGGTAGTGTTAGCACCATGGCTGATTCCAGTCTGAAATATTTCAAAACTAAAAATGGAAGAAAAGTGATAGAAGGTCGGGGCATCCAACCTGATATTGCCATGGAGGAACAAAATCAATCACCTTGGGTAAAGGAGATGACCAAAAGATATGTACTATTTGATTTTGTAACCCATCACTTCAACTCTTCATCGGTCATCGATACAACAGGAAATTTCCATATTTCAGAGGACCTTTGGAAACAATTTGAGACGGAACTTGCGCAGAAAAAAATCAAATTTGAATTTGAAGAACTTAAACAACTGCAATCGCTCAAAAAAGAAATGATTCGACAAAATTTTGCAGAAGAAAAAGACTTTACTGCGCTTGAAGATAAAATGACCACACTCCAACCCGGACAATTGAAACAATGGAAATCGACTTTGCAATACCTTATTGAAATCGAAAGCATCAGAAGATTAAAAAATGAGCGCTGGTATTACAAACAGATGATTAAAAATGACCCGCTGATCACGCAAGCGCAATCCATCTTTGACTCCAATTACACATCTATTTTACAACCAAAACCATAATGACGGGTTCTATTTTTCAACCAAAAAATTGGGTACTCCTTTGGATTGCCTGCTTATTGGTTGGATTGCCGTTGTCTCCGTTTTTAATGTCCATCGGTTCCATCGCGCTCTTTTTACAATGGCTGATTGACGGTATGATGAAGAGAATCAACCCTTGGTCTTTACTTACTTATCCCGGAGCGCGCATCTTTCCTTTGATGTATTTACTGGTCATTGTGTCCTTTTTTTGGTCGTCCGATATGGCCTTCGCTTTTCATGATTTAAGAGTCAAGCTTCCCCTTCTTCTCCTCCCCTTGACAATGACTCCTTACTTGGTAGATATTCATAAAAAGACCCGATTAAAACTAGAGAATATTTTCATCGGTAGTGTTCTTCTTTCCACCCTCACCTCGGTCTTACTTTACCATCAAATTCTTCCTCTTCTGAATACCATTTTTCATGAAAAAATCAAATCCCAGGATGTAAGAGAGTTTTGTGTTTTTACTTCACACATTCGAATGGGACTATTTGTTGCGCTATCCATTTGCATGCTTTGGGCAAGAAATATCTCTTCATGGAAAGAGAAAATCCTTTCACTATTGATTTCACTCTTTTTCATTTATTTTCTGATCATCATCGAATCCTTTACTGGTTTAATAGCTGTCGTATTGGGAGGGAGTTTGTTTCTATTTCGTTTTGCTAAAATTCAACTCAACAAGAAACAGCGATGGCTCATCTGGCCTGCATTCATTGCACTGATTGGTTTGGCCTTTTCCTATATCACTTATCAATATTTTTCTTATCAGCACCTAAATGAAGATGCTCACGCCTCTCTTCCTGAACAAACCATCAATGGTCGGATCTATGACCAATCACCCGAAAATTTACAGACCGAAAATGGATATTTTGTTTTCAGAAATATTTGCTGGATAGAATTGCAAAAAGAATGGAATTCCAGAAGCACCATCGAATTTAATCAGCCCGATCAAACAGGTGCGCAAATTTCCCAGACCTTGATTCGTTATCTAACCTCTAAAGGACTCACCAAGGATAGCGTCGGCGTGCAGCAACTGACTCCTCAGGATGTTCAATACATTGAACAAGGTATACCTAACTATCGCTACCCCTTAATGAACGGTCTAAACAGGAGACTTAATCGACTTTTTTTTGAATTTCAAATGATGCGATTAGGGTATCCTCCCAACGGGCATTCGTTGTTTCAACGATTTGTCTATTGGAAAAATGCCCTGCACATTATCAAAGAAAACTGGGTGTTGGGTGTAGGAGCGGGCGATGTAAAATCCGCCTTTATTGCACAATATCAGAAACAAAATGATGGACTCAATCCCAACTATCAACTAAGAACACATAATCAATATTTAACCTTGATCATCAGTTTTGGAGTCATCGCTTGGTTGTTTATCCCTTATGCTATTTTCACATTGATTAAAACCAGTAAGCGATACTCATTGATTGCACTGATTTTTGTTTTGATTCTATTGCTCTCCTTTATATCGGAGGATACATTGGAAACCCAAGCAGGTGTGACCTTTGCCGCTTTTTTTAGCGCGTGGTGGTTGGGTGCTCCACTATGGACTTCAGAAAAGTGGCGACCGAAGTTGGGCTCGTCATGATTTGACTTTGACCGGTGTCGGCTTCTTCTATGATGTGAACATTCAGACCGAGCGGAGACCATCTTCCTGGGTGAATCGGCCTGCGATCTACATACAATCCCACTGCATGAATTCCCGCGCTTGCCGCAAGATGCAATGGTCCGGTGCTGCAGGCCAACAAGATCGAACTTTCCGAGATATAATCCATAAATGCTGAAAGGGAAAATTCACCACATACGGACTTCACTTGAGGCAGGTATTGCCCACCAAATTGCGATAATACGGACTGATCCTTCTCGGTACCAGAAATCACCATTTCCCAACCCATTTCCATTAAAATTCCTACCAATTCATCATATTGATGCAAGGTCCAATTCAATGCGCTGCCTTGAGAAAAGGGATGTATAATTAACCTTTTCGCTCTGGTCAAATGATTCCATTTAAGTAAAGGAATTGCATTCAACTCCGTCAATGAGGGGATGTTCTTTAATCCCAGTGGAAGCAATAGTTTTAGGTTCAATTGAGCTTCATGCAGGTTCGAATTTTTTCGGCCAAATAATGGTCTACGATTGGCCCACCTCCAAGAGGAAATTCGATGGCCCGTTGCGATCCGCTGCGGAATTTTTGCAAAACTAGCAGCTCGCATCCATCTCGAATCGGGCAAAGCAAAAATCACCATATCCAATTTCAGATCTTCCAACATTTGAACTTGATCAATTATCGCTGTTGCCCTATCTGCATTCACAAATTGATCCACCCAAAGACATCGCTCTATGATGGCCTGGGTATAAGATTTACCAAGAAACAACACGCGAGCTCCAGGAAATAGTTGCTTAATATAATAGGCCATCGGAAGGGTCAGCATGACATCACCAATGCTATCTGTTCGCGATATTAAGATTCTCTTTTCCATCTAATTCCTATGCTGTTGGAAATCGTACCAAAGCTGATACTTCTTGTAAGCCGCCCAAGACGAACGAATGCACACTTTCCAACCTGCCATTCCATCTAATATACCGCCCTTTACAAAATACATTTGAAAAAACTTTGACATCGGAGACAACCACCTCATCCACCAAAATGTCGTTTTTCCGGCTTCTACCTTTTCTCTTGCCATGATGGTGACAAATTTCTCCGCTTGTTTAAAATGATCCTCTTTGGTGTAATAACTATAATGCAAGCAATCGCCTTGAAGAAATTTTATTTCAACCTTTTCATTATTCATTGATTGAAGCGATTCATGGATGACGCCTTCCCACTGCACCGCTTTTCTATTAAAAATTCGCCATTTTGCATCAGGATACCAACCACAATGATGAATCCAACTCCCACAATAATTCGTTAGCCTCGCAAACGCAGCTGGTTGTAAACCCTCACTCACCATTTGAAGAATAGATTGAATCAATTGCTCACTGAGCGCTTCATCCGCATCCAAAGACAAAATCCAATCATGCTTGGCCTGCTCATTGGCCTTGTTTTTAGAAATAGAGTAACCTTCCCAAGCAGCTTGAAAAAAACGAACGGGATATTGACTACAGATAAACGCCGTCCTATCATCAGAGAAAGAATCCCAAATAACAATGTCGTCACTTACCTTCATTGCAGACTCAATGCAACGCTCAATATTCCGTTCTTCGTTATAGGTAATGATGACAACTGATATCGATGACATAATAAATTATTGTACCACCTCAAATATAATCTGACGCTCCAACAAATCACCTGATTTAACCTTTACCATCACCTCATCTCCCAAGTGAATCTCCTCTCCTCTGTTATTGACCATGATATATGATTGTTTATCAAAATGAAAATTCCCGAAATCCAAAGAATCGATTGGGACAAAACCCTCACACTTGTTGCCCTTGATCTCTACAAATAGTCCATTATTTGAAAATCCAGAAATCATACCTTCCAATATTTGACCCTTATGCATCAATAGATATTCCACTTGCTTGTACTTGATACTTGCCCTTTCTGCCTCAGCTGCCTTTTTCTCCATCATGGAATCATGTTTACAGTGCAGGGCCAAAGCATCTTCGCTAATGGGCGCTTCATTATCCAAATAACGTTGTAATAATCGATGTATAAGTACATCTGGATAACGACGGATAGGTGACGTGAAATGGGTGTAGTCACTAAAGGCCAATCCATAGTGGCCAATATTTTGTGTAGAATATTCTGCCTTTGCCATTGATCGAATCGCCATGATTTGCACCATCCCTTCTTCAGGCTGACCTTCGACTCGCGCTAAAAGTTCTTTGATCACCTTACCTCCGACACTATCGGTAGGGCGCGGAAGTTTGTATCCAAGATGTTTTAAAAAATTACGTAATGCTTGAATTTTTTCTGGACTGGGCAAATCATGTACTCGGTAGACACAAGGCCTTGATTGTCCTTGCGCGTTCTTACCTGCAAATTTCGCTACACGTTGATTCGCGAGTAGCATGAACTCCTCTATCAATTGGTTAGCCTCCTTCATCACCTTTAAATAAACTCCTTCTGGCTTGCCTTGCTCATCCAATTTGAATTTAACCTCTTCACTGCTAAAGTCGATGCTCCCTTCCTCAAATCTCTTTTTTCGAAGCTTTTTCGCCAATTGATTCAATATTAAAATCTCCTCCTTGAAGTCACCTTCTCCTCCTTCGATGATGGATTGCGCCTCCTCATAAGTAAATCTGCGATCCGAATGAATAATCGTTCTACCGAACCACTCGCTCTTGATTTGCCCCTTTTCATCCATTTCAAAAACGGCGGAGAAAGTCATCTTGTCTTCATTCGGTCTGAGCGAGCAGAGCTCATTGGATAATCGCTCCGGCAGCATTGGGATGGTCCGATCTACGAGGTAAACACTGGTCGCACGTCGCTGCGCTTCTTTATCGATGATAGAATCGGGCTGAACATAAAAAGACACATCCGCGATGTGAACACCCACTTCCACATTTCCATTTTCCAATTTTTGAAATGACAACGCATCATCAAAATCTTTTGCATCAAATGGATCGATGGTAAAGGTGGTGATCGAGCGAAAATCTCTTCTCTTGGCTATCTCGTCAGGAGTAAATCCATCTGGCATTTGTTGAGCCGCTAATAGCACTTCATCTGTAAACTCGTAAGGCAATTCAAATTCGGCCATGATGGCGTGCATTTCAACATCATGCACTCCATGCTGTCCAAATACTTGAACCACCTCAGCTAATGGCATGCGTCTTGGGTCCGTCCACTCCGTAATCTTCACTGATACTTTATCTCCCTCCTTTGCCGTCCCTTTGTGCTGGCCCTTTACAATAAATACGACACCCAAATTTCGGGTTACTGGATGCACTTCGGCATAACCGCCCTTATCACGAAACACCCCGACATATTGACTACGAAATCGCTCAACAATCCGGAGCATCTTGGCCTTGGAGCGACGACCCAAATTCTGAACCATCAACTCAACCGTATCTCCAGGCAATGCTGTGCCATAGTTGCCCTTATCCAACACTAAATCATCCTCTAATCCCGGAACCGAAACATAAGCCTTTCCAAAGCGACTAATGTCAATGACCCCTATCAACGTGGCGGCTTTTACTTCTTTCAGCTGAAATTTGCCACGCTCCAATTCCTTCAATCGGCCATCCGCCACTCCTTGATGAAGAATTTCCATCAGCAATACCCTTCCTCCCGAGTCTTTAATTCCCAATGCCGCCCCAATCTGCTTATAATTCAACCCTTGCGTAGGTTTCGCCTCTAGCACTTTCCACACTTCTTGCTGCAACTTCGATTTGAAACTACCAAAAGATCCTTTTTTCTTTATTCTCATTATGGAACGAAGGTAACTAACAATCGATGTTGAATGAAATGATAAAATTTCCCTAACATTTATTGTCAACCTCTTGAGTCGTTTGGTATATTTGACACAAACAAAAACAATATGAAAAAAACTTTACTTTCTATTTTAGCTATTGGAAGCATTACAGCTGCTTCTGCTCAATTGGTTGATCCAAGCTTTGAATCTGGGCCCGCTGCCTACTGGACCGAATTTTCAACCAACTTTGGCACTCCTCTTTGCGATGGAGGCTGCCTTTCTACTGGACAAACTTTGGCTTATGAAGGGGTGTGGTACTATTGGGGTGGTGTAACTGCAGGCACATTAGAAGAAACTTTAATGGCGCAGCAAATGATCATTCCTTCCGGTTCTACTGCAACTATTGACTTCCAATTTGGAAACGTGGGTGGTGATGGATCAACTGATGATACCTTTATCATGAGCATCGATGGTAACCCCATCTTCAGTGTATCTGGTGCAGATACTGCAGCATACCCACTATACACTCCAGTAACTGTAGATATTTCTCAATATGCAGATGGTGGACAACACTATTTCGCATTTGCTTCCTACCAAGATGGCGGAACTAACTTCTTATTGGATGCTCTTAATATGACAGTTAATGGTCAGACTCAAACTGGAATCAATGACTTGGTTAACAGAGAGAAAGAAGTAGTAGTATATCCTAGTCCAGCGAACGAGAACATAAACGTTCAATTCAATCAAGCAGTTTCAGGAAGCGCTATCATCAGCATTTTTGATGCTACTGGCAGTTTAGTGAACCGTGATCAAGTTAATCAAATCACCAATAAATTATTTACCATGAACGTAACATCTCTTCCAAATGGAGTTTATTTCATGAATGTAGATAACAACGGAACACAGTTTCAACAACGTTTTGTGGTAGCTCACTAATCCAAAAGCTACGCTTTAAAAAGACCGATTCGTCGGTCTTTTTTTTTCCCGTTATTCTAAATTTGCAACATGTCTGAAAAAGTAATGTTAGGCCTAAAATTACCCACTGATCCCAGGTGGGTAAACATCGTAGAAAAGAACATTGAGGAAATCTTAACCGATCATGCTTATTGTGAGCAAAAGGCCGCTTCTAACGCTATTTCATGTATAATCAGATTTCCGGAATACCCGGATGTCGTTACAGAAATGGTCCGAATTTCGCGAGAAGAAATGGAACATTTTGGAATGGTTCATCAAGAACTGCTAAAACGCGGATTGAAATTAGGTCGCGAACGCAAAGATGAGTATGTGCAAGATTTGGCTGACTACATCCGCAGTGGGGGTGGAAGTAAGGAACAGCACTTTGTCGACCGAATGCTCTTTGCTGCTATGATTGAAGCCCGAAGCTGTGAACGGTTTAGACTTTTATCTTTAGAAATCGCCGATGCTGATCTTAAACAATTTTATCATGAATTAATGGCCAGCGAGGCAGAGCATTACACCACCTTTATCCATTTTGCCAGGAAATACGCCGGCGATATAGACGTCGATCAAAGATGGCGAGATTTCCTCTCTTTCGAAGCATCGCTAATGGAAAAATACGGAAAAAAAGAGACCATACATGGCTAATTTATCTTTTTGTAATAAAGAACAACTTGAAATCATATCTTCTCTGGCCCAGGAAATTTGGCCAAGCGTATATGATTACATGATTTCTCCTGCGCAAATCAAATATATGCTAGAAAAAATGTACGCTATTTCCGCTTTAGAAAAACAATTCGATCAAGGACATCAATTCATTATACTAGAAAACATCGAGCCCATTGGCTTTGCTTCCTATGAACTTTATGCAGGCGAAGGAATGAAACTTCATAAGCTATACTTGAAGAAAAAAGAACATGGTAAAGGTTGGGGTAAAATGCTTTTAGATAAAGTGATAGAAGAAGGAAGAAAAAACAAAAAACTTTGGATAGAGCTCAATGTCAACAGAGAAAATCGGTCTATTTCGTTTTATCAATCACAAGGATTTACAATTCAACAGACGGTTGATATTGCAATTGGTGACGGATTTGAAATGAATGATTTTATCATGACTAAATCTTTGGATTGAAACTAATTCGACTTTAATTCAATTCTAAAAGTTGTTCCTTTCCCTATTTCCGACTGCTTAACAAATATGTTGCCTTTGTGATACTCTTCCACAATTCGCTTCACCAAAGACAAACCTAACCCCCAACCCCTTGATTTCGTTGTATAGCCTGGCTTAAAAACCGTCTTCCAATTGGCTTTAGGTATTCCCTTTCCAGAATCTTTAACTTCGATAATAACCTTATTCGGTTCACTGCCAACAAGCACTTCAATGCTACCTTCTTCTTCCATTGCATCCGCAGCATTCCTCACCAGATTTTCTATTACCCACCCAAACAAGGCCTCATTGATAGCAACAGTGGTTGTTCTCGAAGGGACTTGAACCGAAACTTTAATTTTTGAGGAGATGCGCTTCTTTACATATTCCAATGACTCTTGCACGGTCAGTCGAATGTCCACTTCTTTTAATTCAGCCGCCGATCCAATTTTAGAAAAACGCTCCGTTATAATTTGTAGTCGATTGACATCCTTGTTCAACTCATCGATATAAGCAGCTGGCACATTCTGCGACTCTAACAAGGCGCCCCATCCCATTAAAGAACTCAGGGGAGTGCCCAATTGATGCGCCGTTTCCTTGGCCATACCAACCCAAACTTGATTTTGTTCGGCTCGACGATAAGTAGAAAAAATAAAGTAACTGATAAATAAAAAAACCGCTACTAATAACAACTGACCAATGGGGAAATATCGCAACTGCTGAAGCACCAAAGAATCTTCATAAAAAATACTGATGGGCTGCCCATCGGGCTTCACTATCCGAATCGGTGCATTGGCTAACTTAATTTGATTTAACCTTACACTATCTCGCACCTCTTCGTCAATTAATCGGGCATGATGCAAAAGTGCACCCGTTCGATCATCTAAAATAATGATAGGTGCCAACGAAGAAGCCACTACTTGATCGTCGATAAAAGAACGATTGAGTTCATTCAATGTGCGTTCGGTCTCTTTGTACAGTTGGCTATCATCAAAATAAAGTTTCATGCCTATTCCAGAAACCTCGATGGGCTTGTATTTTTTGACAATAACCGACTTCAATGAATCTGCAAATTCACGATTATTCTCTTTTCCTTTGGGCAAATTCCTACCCTGAACAAACCGATTATTCTTATCGTACAACAAAATCGGAATGGTATTATTATCTTTTAAAAATTCAAAAGTGAAAGTAAAATCTGTTTGCGGATCGGCGGTTGTGAGGAACATCAAAGCCTTTCCCATTAAACGCGCCTTTGCCTCTTCTTCGCGACGCATCAAAGTCAACAGTGAATCAATGTACTGATTGGACTTTGCACTTCGCACAATCGACTGGGCCCAGGTTTCCACTTTTGCCTTTTCATCAACTTTAATACGATCAATGATAACCTGGGTGTAGGCTACGGTCAAGAAAACCAAAAGAGCTGCAAATACCACCAATAGCCACTTCCATCTTTGCTTATTTTGGTAGAGACTGATCTTGGCCATATCCGCTAAAGATACATCAATCGGCCGATTCCAATACCCCTGGTTCCAACAAAAATTCATTCAACCATTTGGATAATGGATGTAATTGACTACCCTTCTTGAGCCATTGAAAACTCGAAAATTGCCAATCTTCTTGTTGATCAACCATTCCCAAACTCACCGGTAAAGAATGAAAATATCGAATGCTTTGCTTAAGGATGGAAACCCGTTCCATGCCTTGAGATGGAATAGGTAATATAAAGACTCCATTACGATCTTCATGACTCATCCAATCAATAAAAGTGTTGAGAATTCCCGACCGGAGTGCATCCGAAAATTCCCGGATACTCTCATTTTGATGAAGCGATCTTGCACTCACCAACAGATGAATTTGATTGGGCAATAATACAAAAGACACTACCAGAAAATGAGGAGTCAAGTAATGATTCATTCGATCCATGCATTCATAATAATCCGCTGATTGATGGAGGAAAGATGAAGCATTGGAGATATGGATGGAAATCCGATATTCCATGAAAGGAAAAAAAGATTTTGGACTTTTCATTTCACAAAGCTGCGCGAAGAATGCGCCATTTTTGCGAAACACATAACCAACATAATGGCCATAAATCCACTATAAACTGAAGGCATCAGCTTATAAATGGGCATAAAAAAACCCGCCGAGGCGGGTTTATTGAAAAAATGAAATTATTTCTTTTTCATATGTACCTCTGTAACATCACCTGATGTGTCAGTTTCCCTTGTCCAAAATTCACTACTGGTCAGACGAATGATGGTCGTTGAGTTCGCCCCTCCTCCATTATCACTAGTATAACTTATGGTTTCGTTATCACCAAACTCCCAAGTTCCTGTGTCTTCACCGTTGAATGATTGACCCAAAACGGAGTAAGAATATACCGTCTTGTAGGTGCCATCTCTTTCAATAGTCATTTCATAAGTACTATTTGCTGTAGATTGAGATGTTACATCTACATCATTTTGAAGAATTTTATCATACACCCAAGTGCCTGCAATTCGACCTGTTTTTGAACGTAGAGAAAACATGGGGCCTTCCTCATACTTTCCGCAAGACCACAATGAAACCATAGCAATGGTTACCAAGATTAAACTGATTTTTTTCATAAATGTTAATTTTATTTTGTCAAATTTAATCAAAAACTCGATCATCAAATTTCAAATCAGAATTTTAACAACCAATCTTAAGTCTTTCTTTTATACAAAGGAACCGTTGAGCAAGGCTCACCGAACATCAAGGATTTTACCACTGGTAAAATTTTCATCATCAGTGCATTTTGTACCTCAGCAGTAACATATCCTTTGGTACAACCCTTAATGATGACCATTCGATCCTCATACAAGCCTACCTCCATCTCTTGAATCCGCTTCATCAGATAATAAGATTTGGCTTGTTCAGCAGTTCCTACATAAAATGCCGCAACATGTTGTCCGAAATGACTACCGACCAATAAATGGGTCCATTGTGGTAAAATAATATCACCCGGTATGGGCATATGAACAACTTGACCCGCATAACGATCCGCTGAAAGTCCTTTGAGATGATCCCTCAAATCTTTCTCGCGCAAGACTTGTCCTTGCCACAATAGCGGAATTAAATCAAAAGAAACAAATGTAACTCCCTGAATCCATTCTTCCAGGTCGATGGTGATGAGTCCGCTTTCTGCAACACGATTTTTTATTGCATCACTCATGCTGTTTGCGTCTGAACTGTATGCTCTAACATGGAAAGGGCCGCCGCCACCATTCCCTCAACGTCAAAACCACACTCCTTATACAATTCATCTTGTGTGCCATGTTCGATGTAGGCATCAGGTATACCCAATCTTCTGACCTTGGCGGTATAACCATGATCGGCCATAAATTCTAAAACCGCGGATCCCATTCCACCTTGTATACAACCATCTTCAATGGTAATCACGTTTTTAAATTTACCAAACACCTCATGTAACATCACTTCATCGATGGGTTTAGCGAAACGCATATCATAATGGGCTGCATCTATTCCTTGCTCGGACAATTGTTGAATCGCCCGTGTTGTATAATTACCTATTGGACCCAAAGTTAGAAAAGCAATATCACTTCCATTGGTGAGCCTTCGACCCGTACCCACTTTAATTTCCTCCATGGGTGTCTTCCAATCTATCAAAACCCCATTACCTCTTGGGTAACGAATGGTGAATGGTCCTTGATTTTCCATCTGCGCCGAATACATAAGGCTACGCAATTCACTTTCATTCATAGGAGAGGAAACCACCATGTTGGGAATACAACGCATGTAGGCGATATCATATGCTCCATGATGCGTAGGTCCATCCGCTCCCACCAATCCTCCTCTGTCCAAACAAAATACAACGTTCAATTTTTGCAATGCCACATCGTGTAAGACCTGATCAAAAGCACGTTGCATGAAAGAACTATAGATATTACAAAAAGGAACCAAACCTTGAGTAGCCATTCCTGCGCTAAACGTAACCGCATGTTGCTCTGCGATTCCTACATCAAAGGCCCTGTTTGGCATCGATTCCATCATGAACTTCAAAGAGCTACCCGATGGCATGGCGGGAGTTACGCCTACAATCTTTTCATTCGATTCTGCCAACTCAATAATAGAATGGCCAAATACATCCTGAAACAGAGGAGGTTGGGGTGCTTTTGGCACCACCTTGACTATTTCACCTGTTTCTTTATTAAAAATTCCAGGAGCGTGCCATGTAGTCGGAGAACCCTTTTCTGCAGGTTCATATCCTTTACCCTTTTTGGTTACACAATGCAAAATTTTTGGCCCTGGAATATCTCTTAAATCCTTCATCACTCGAACCATATGATCAACATCATGCCCATCAATAGGACCAAAATATCTCCACTTTAAGGACTCAAACAAATTACTTTCTTTGATCAAAGAACCTTTCAAAGCCTCTGAAATCTTGTGAGCCACAGCCTGTGCATTCGGTCCAAACTTGCTTACTTTTCCTAGTAATTGCCAAACATCATCCTTGACTTTGTTATAGGTATGACTAGTGGTTATGTCGGTAAGATATTCCTTCAATGCACCGACATTTGGATCTATACTCATACAGTTGTCATTTAAAACAACCAAAATATTAGAGTCCGTAATTCCACCGTGATTCAAACCTTCAAATGCCAAA
The DNA here is from genome assembly GCA_964544665.1 of uncultured Chryseobacterium sp. Lineage (GTDB taxonomy): Bacteria > Bacteroidota > Bacteroidia > Flavobacteriales_D > Sanyastnellaceae > CAMCTV01. The sequence goes on from CAZJCQ010000003.1 coordinate 68,835, forward strand.
CCCGCTGTCATCGCGCCATCGCCAATCACCGCAACAACATGTCGGTTTTCCTCTTTCTTTAATTTAGAAGCCACTGCCATTCCCACCGCTGCACTGATTGACGTAGAACTATGTCCCACCCCAAAAGTATCATACTCGCTCTCACTTCTTTTTGGGAATCCACTAATGCCTTTGTATTTTCTGTTGGTATAAAAAACATCTCTGCGACCCGTCAAAATTTTATGTCCATAGGCTTGGTGTCCAACATCCCAAACCAATTGGTCGTAGGGGGTCTGAAAAACATAATGCAATGCAACGGTTAATTCTACAACACCGAGGCTTGCACCAAAGTGCCCTCCTTTTTCAGAAACCACATCAACAATATATTGTCGGAGCTCATCGCAAATATCCTTCAAATCTTTATCCTGAAACTTTTGTCTCAAGTCTTGTGGATATTGTATTTGGGCTAACTTCTGCCCAGCTTGATAGGGATTACTCATTCTTACACTTTCTCAATCTATAACACAAAGGTAGACCGAATGTTCGCATTAATTCTTTTTTCAATCGATATACCAACTCAATTGCAGGAAATAGGTACACTTATTAGACATTACCACAAATTCATCCTGATCCGTAGCTTCCGCCGGATTAAACGTGGCAAAATCCACCTGGTTACCTCCAGGATCCATTAATCGAAATTCATAAAGCGTATCTACTGAACAGGATAAAGTAGGGTGCCAATCGAACACTACATCCGTTTCTGAACGAACATCTGGCATAAAAAATAAAGTTGGACCGTTTACCTTTCTGATTTCCAGGCTCGCTCCAATCATCGATTGCAACACAGGATCCTGTGTTGACATCCAAATAAAATTCACATTCGCACGATTAACCGTCTGCACTGGAGGGGTTGTCGTAGTGTCTTGACTATTGTCATTGTTATGATCATTATTATCCGGATCCTTGCAAGAAAATGCAAATGATATCCAAATAGAAACCAATAAGAAGCTTAGTAATTTAATTCTTTTCAAAGCGATAAATTTGAGTGTGATCTTGATCAATTTGAACAACGAAACTATAAATACCTGAAGCCAATGTTCGAACATCGATAACAGATAAACCCGTCATTTGACCTTGCAATACTTTTTGTCCTGTGGTATTAAATATAGAGTATTTTGCACTGGCAGGCAACTCACTTTGTACATACAGATAATGTTGCGTAGGATTCGGATATAATGCCACTAAAGCATCATTGACCTCAGCGACACCAACGCCACATGGATCGACATAAATATTTCGTACCGCACGATTGGTGCATCCTTGAGGATCCACATAATTGTAAGTGATCGGATGCCAACCCGATCCCGCAATATTGGGATAGAACTGATTGCCTGAAACACCTAAACCGGTATAAAATCCCCCCGAAGGAACTCCGGTCATCAGCACTGGGAAACCATTATAGCATACCGTGTCAGTAGGTAAAAACAACTCGGTGGGAGCAAATAATACATCAATAAATTGCTCATCGGTACTCACCAAACATCCAGTCTCGGCGTCAGCATATTCGTAATGAATATAATGAGGTCCACCCCCTGCCAATGCGGGATCAAAAGTAGATCCGACGATTCCTGCATCTGAAATAAAATCACCACCCAAAGGCAATCCCACGAGGTTCAAAGGAGAAGCCGAAATACAAATGGAGTCCGTTGCCAAAGCCATCACTACATCTGGAATATCAGCAAGGACAACTTGCACAGAAGCACTGGCTTCACACTCATTGATTGCTGTAACGTGCAGACTGTAACTTCCTTCCTCAATAACAAAGAAAGGGTCCGATTGAGAGTTGTCATTGGTCCACTCCCAAAAAGCCACTAGTGAATCTGGAGAAATCATGGGGGACAACTCTAAGTAAATATCTGGAGTACAAAACACCAGCTCGCCGTTATACAAAATATCCACTTCAGGCACTGGTTTTACGTTAACAAATACAGGAGCCGAAATGCCTTGACATCCATTCAATAAACCACGAACTGTCATTGTACGGGTAGAGTCTATTTCTACGAAAGCGGTGGTATCACCTGTGCTCCACACATAACTATCAGCACCGCCTGCCGCCAGTACCACAGACTCGCCATCGCAGAATTCTAAATCACCGTCAATGGCAATGGTGACATATGGATTTGGGCAATCTTCAATTCTACCAAATATCCCGTCCTGTCCTCCATTTAAAGCGGATTGCCATCCGTTGTAGGCCAAAAGCGGAGAAGCAGCAGAACCTGCAAATAATACTTTTTGCTGGGGATCGATATTTAAAAATCGTAATTCTTCATTGCCTGCCCCACCAAAGTATGTGGACCACTGGGGAGCTCCCTCAACTGTAAATTTCGTTAAAAACAAATCGGTTCCGCCTTGCACGTTCATTTGAAATCCATTGATCCCTAAACCGGCTGAGTTCGTTTGACCTCCAAAATAGATATTTCCTACCGCATCAGCCACCATCGAGGCACCGACATCCGTTCCTGGTCCTCCGAAATAACTGCGCCAAGCCATGACACCCGTGCTGTTATATCGAGCCATGAATGCGTCTGAAACACCTCCTGAAAATGTTGTCTGGAAAGCTCCCGCAGTAGCAAACGAAGTAGATGAGGTCGTGCCTACTAAATAAATGTTGCCATAAATGTCGGAACTACATTGCTCGACGATATCGGTTCCAGAACCACCCACATAGGTACCCCACGCTATTTCTCCTAATTCCGTAAACGAGGCGATAAAACCATCTTTTAAACCACCGCCATAGCTCAATTGTTGACCACTATTCGCAATACCCGTTACTGAAGCCGTTCCTCCGGTAATATAAATTCGATCATTGACTTGGTCATATCCAATTCCTCCCGCTGTTTCAATATTTTCTCCGCCATAGAAAGTACTCCAATACAAAGATGCCATTCCATTGATACAGGTCACAAACACATCCCCCTGACCTCCGTAGACATTATCACCCCCACCAAAAACAGGGTAATCACTCGAGGTCGTTTCACCTAACACAAGAACACGTCCTTCATTATCTACCGTAATTCCCAACACATATTCAGAACCAGAACCTCCTAAATAACTACCCCAAATGCGTTGACCATTCCCGTTAAACTTAACGACAAATCCATCTCTGATTCCACTCAACGTGGGCTGAAAGCCAAAAGAAGCAACCAACATCGAGGAAGTGGTGGTACCTCCCATATAGACAAACCCATTTTGATCAATGGCGATGGTATTTCCCTCGTCTTGACCTTCTCCTCCATAATAGGTAGCCCAAAGTCTTTGTCCTTGTGCATTGAATTTGGCCATAAACGCATCGCGTGTTCCGTTCATGTTAGATTGATGAATGTTTCCGCCAACATTGTTTCCGGAAATATTCGTGGTGCTAGTGGTAGTGCCTGTAATGTAAATGTTATTTTGTGCGTCTGAACAAATTCCGGTAATATCATCATAGACTTCTCCACCGTAATAAGAAGTCCAAATAACTTCAGGATCAATGACCAAATCTAGTGCTTGGTTGTAGGAACCCAGATGAAATCGCACTTGGTTCTTATTTAGTTGATATGCAACTGGAATGGAGGTTTTACCTTGGTTGGCGATCGGAGCCTTATCTGAAACACTTCCCATAGAAGCTTTTACTTCCATGGATCCATCCGGATGAATGAACACCCCATTTGCCCCTTTCCATTCCAAGCATATTTGCTGAGGATCGCCCCCTGGGTGAACAATAAAATCATATTTCACGCCTTGTTCGGTATCATAAATGATCCAATCAATTTGTGGATATACGTTTCGGACGATCACCTTTCCGTAGGCATGAGCAAATATCTCTCCGGCTTGCGTGTAAAAATAATTACCATTGCACTCACCCGATTTTTCAAAATGGGTCATATCCCCACCCACAGGAGTCAGGTAGACACGATTTAAATCCAAATCATTAGCAGCCATTTTAGCCCATTCGTACTCTAGACCTAAATTGGTAATTCGGAAGGAAACCTGATGATCATGGTTTTCAAAAAACACGCTTCGATCTTGAGGGTTCCATTGTCCACGATTTTCAACAAAACCTTGTCTTAAATCATGCGGTGTCGCCATCGCTACTGAATTGATCAATAAAAAAACAAACAATAATTTTCTTTTCATACGCAACTAGAATACATGGTTTACGCCAAGGAATCTGTATTTGTTGCATAATTAAAGAAAAAATTTGAATAATAGCCTTAAAAAACTTCCTAATTATTATCTTGCCCCTGTTAATTGACTTGACCAACCTTTATGAAGATCTATTACAACATTCTTTTGGTGCTATTATTTGATTGTGGTTTGTCTGTGACTTATGGACAAAAAAACGATGAATTAATCGAGGTTACCGGAACCATTCTTGACAGTGCTCAAATGAAGGGGATTCCTGAAGCCCTAGTATTTACTGAAAAAAATGGCGTTAAAACCAAGTTGGATGGGTCATTCGCTATTCAAGTTCCTAAAAATACGCGTCAACTCAGGGTGGAACTCATCGGTTATTTCAGCAAGGCAATATCCCTGGACTTATCGAAAAACCATCATCTGGGCAATATTCTGCTGAGCAGCAAGGATCTCCAAATGGGATTCTTGGTTGTTTCTGCATCCAAGCATGAACAACGACTCGAAGAAGTGACGGTGAGTATGGAGATCATTCAACCTAAACTTTTTCAAGATAAAAACATCACCTCCATCGACGAAGGGCTCCAACAAGCGCCTGGAGTAGCCATTGTAGATGACGAACCACAGATTCGAAGTGGGAGTGGATATAGTTTCGGTGCCGGTTCACGCGTTCAAGTCTTGATTGATGACATTCCTATTTTGAGTGGTGATGCTGGCAAAGCTTCATGGGCATTTCTACCACTTGAAAACATTGCACAAGTAGAAATCATTAAAGGCGCTAGCAGCGTTTTGTATGGAAGTTCTGCCTTGAGTGGGGTGATCCATTTCAGAACCGCCTACGCCACCAATCGTCCCATTACAAAATTCCAAACTTGGTACGGCGCTTATCAAGCTCCCAAAGGATCTCGGTATTATTGGAAAGGGAATGGACAAAAAAACGGCCTGTATTTTTCTCACTCTGAAAAAAAAGGCCAATGGGATTGGTTGATTGCGACTACCATTCAAGGAGATGACGGCGCATTGGGTCCTGTAAAGGATTCTTTAGGGAACATGGTGGATTATGATCATAATCCCTACACTGTCGATCGTTACGATGCGGAGACCAGAAGCAGATTGAATTTTCAACTAAGAAATAGAGTGAAAAGAATCAAAGGACTTTCGTGGGGTATTAACACCATTATTGCGCATAGTGAATCGAACGCTACTATGATTTGGGAAAATCTACAAGACGGATTGTACTCCTCCTATAAAGGAAGCACCACCCATGGAGATCAAGTATTATCCACTGTAGATCCTTTTATCGAATATTTTGGTAGGAAGGGAAGCAGACACACCTTCAAGTCTCGCTGGCAATCTTTGGATAATTACAACAACAATCAGCAAGGAAATTTTAGTGATGTATTTTATTCTGAATACCAATATCAACAAGATTGGGAAAACTGGGGAGTTCCTCATCTCACCTCGACCGTCGGAATCGTTAACAGTTACACCGATGCGCGAGGACAAATTTTTATCGGAGGAAATCCGAATGGAGAGAACACCGCGCAAAATCAAGCGGCCTACTTGCAGCTGGATGGCAAAATAAAAAAATCGTTCACCTACTCATTGGGGTGTCGATATGAGCAATTCACCGTGAACCAAGAAAAACAAGGGAAACCCGTATTTAGGAGTGGTATCAATTACGCCCTTGGGCAAGCTACTTTCGTTCGTGCTTCTTATGGTCAAGGGTATCGATTCCCCAGTATTGCAGAAAAATTCGTTGTTACTTCCTTAGGCGCCATTAAAATTTTTGCCAATCCAGACATTAAAGCCGAGACCTCTGACAACATGGAGGTTGGCATTAAGCAAGGATTTAAAATGGGCGAGTTCAAAGGATTTATTGATGCGGCCGTCTTTCAACAACGCTTTGAAAATTTCATCGAATTCACCTTTGGACAATGGGGACCCAATCCCAGTATCGATAATATGCTGGGATTTGGTTTTAAAAGTTTAAATACAGGTAAAGCCCAAGTAAGAGGGGCAGAGGTTTCGGTGATGGGAACCGGTAAAATAGCAGAAAATTGGACCTTCGATGTGTTAGGAGGATATACTTACACCCAGCCAGTTTCCACCACTCCTCAATTACAATATGCCAAACAGGATAGTGTGAATATTTACTATATCCCATTGCTAGCTAAACCCAGTTACATGAGCACTTCCTCTAATACAACAGGGAATATTTTAAAGTATCGAATGCAGCATTTGATACGCTGGGATATTGCCATTAAACACAACCGCTTGAATTTCGGATACAGCTTCCGTTACAACAGCCACATGCAAAACATTGATGTCGCATTTGAAGAATTAGAAAGTCAATTTCCAACTTTATTCAATCCTGGTATTCAAGAATGGAGAAATACGCATACAAAGGGAGACTACGTGATGGATGCTCGCATTGGATATCAATTTAAAAATTCAAATTTATCTTTCGTGGTCAACAATTTCCTTAATCGATTATACTCAATTCGTCCTCTTGCAATAGAAGATCCTCGTAATTTCGCTATTCAATATAGTATCCAATTATGACGAAAATTTTAGGAGTCATTCCTGCTCGAATGGGTAGCACTCGTTTCCCCGGAAAACCGCTGGCGATGATTCAAGAAAAACCGATGATTCAATGGGTTTGGGAAGGTTGTCAAAAAAGTAAATTCGTTCAAGAATGGATAGTGGCAACAGACCATATCAACATCTTCGAGACAGTCGTTCAATTTGGGGGAAAGGCCATCATGACGGATGTTCTTCATGCAAGTGGTACCGATCGTTGTGTAGAGGCATGGAAAAAATCAAGTCCTGAATTTACACATGTCATCAATGTTCAAGGGGATGAACCCCTCATTGAAAGCGACCAGATTGATGCCTTGTTAAAAAAACTTCTGGAATCCGATTCCTCCATCGCTACCCTCGTCAAGCGAAATGAAAATTGGGATGACTTTCATAATCCCAATCGTGTGAAAGTAGTAATCGATCAACAGGGAAAAGCCCTCTATTTTTCTCGCTCTCCTATTCCTTATCAAAAAAGAGAGGAATTTCAATTCTTCTGGAAACACATGGGGATGTATGCCTTTTCTGCAGCAGGACTAGAATCCATTACCACACTGCCATTGAGTATATTGGAAAAATCAGAGTCATTGGAACAATTAAGATGGTTGGAAAGCGGAATGCACATTCAAACTGCTGAAACTGAATTAGAAACACCCAGCGTAGACACGCCAGATGATCTCCAGCTCATTTTGGATCAATTGTCTTAAAAATTTGAATTATATTTGAGCAATGAATTTAGCGGCCTTTATCGAAGAATTACTTTGGGAACATGATTGCGTCATTGTTCCCGGATGGGGTGGTTTCATTACCAATTATCAATCCGCTAAAATCAACCCTATTTCCCACGAAATCAAACCTCCTTCTCGGCAGTTGAGTTTCAATAAGCATCTGCAACAGCAAGATGGCCTGTTACAAAGTCATGTAGCCAAGATGGTCGGAATTCCTATGCAAAACGCCCAAGAATTGATTCAAAATTGGGTTCGTCAACAGTTTTCCTCGCTTCACAATGGTGAGAGAATTTTAATGCCCAACTTGGGATTATTCTCTTTGGACATGAATGGGCAAGTTCAATTCATTCCAAACGAACAGGCCTCTTTTTTAAAATCATCATTCGGATTATCGCCGGTGTTGTTACAAGTTGCGCAACCGCACAAACTCATTAAACCAGAGGGTAACACAGAAAATAGTGGGGTTAGAAAATGGGTGATGGCAGCCAGTATAGCAATTGCCTTGGGCCTCGGGGCGTTTGGAGTTCAACGTTCGATCACTAACACCGACTTCGCAGGTTGGGGTGGAAATACGAATGTGTCCGCTCAATATGCTCCCGTTCTATACCCTACTCCATTGCCAACTGTGAAGAAAAGTGCTGATGAAGATCTTCGTTTGTTAGCAGAAAATTTAGAACAATCACAAGCAGAAAAAGTTGCCAATTCTCATTCACTTCTAACACAAGAAGATCAGACAACTTCACCCATTAACTCATCCAAGGTGGTTGAAAAACCGAAACCCGTGGTAAAGAAAAATGAGGCTACAAACAATGCAAAAAAAACTTGGATTGTAGGTGGTGTTTTCGTCTCTAAGGAAAATGCGGAAAACAAGCTCCAAGAAATGAAAGCGCAAGGATTTAAAAATGCTAAATTGGTGATGCTTCAGGATCGATATTACACCATTTATGGCGAAGCCTCCACGGTGAAAGAGGAAATCCAATTACGAAATCAAGCAGCGCAAGTCGATCCTTATGCCTGGACAAAACGATAATGTCCGTTAGTATTAAAAACATCATTCTCGATTTTGGCGGTGTCTTATTTGAAATAGACTACCACGCTCCACACCGCGAATTCGCACAACTCGGTTGGCAGGAATTTAACATCGATTATTCTCAATCCGCTCAAAATGAAATTTATGATTTACTGGAAATCGGGGCGATTGAACCAAAAACATTTTGGGATTATTTGACTTCCAAAATGCCGAATATCCCTTTCGATGAAATTGAACGGGCATGGAATAGTATATTACTTCATCCCATTTCCCATCGAATAGAAAAACTTCACTTATTAAAATCCCATTATCATACTTGCTTGCTAAGTAATACCAATGCGATTCACGCTCCCGTATTTGAAAGAATGATGCAGGCAACAGGAGAATGGCAAATGATGTTAGATAACCTCGATGCTATTCATTACAGTCACGACTTAAAAATGAGAAAACCACATCCTGAAACATTTTTACATGTCTGTGAATTACATCAGTTCGACCCTCAAGAAACCATCTTTGTTGACGACTCCATTCAACATGTAAAAGGCGCTATCGATGCAGGCCTCATAGGTCTTCATCTGACACCGGAAATTGAGCTCTTTGAGTTACTCGAAAAATCAGGTGTTAGGCTTTGATACCTACCAAGTCAAGCATAAAAGCATACTCCATCGCCACCTCTTTTAAAGCCTCAAATCGACCAGACTTTCCGCCATGTCCTGCATCCATATTGCACCAAAAAAGAATGGGGTTTTCGCTGATGTTATAATCCCTGAGCTTGGCAATATACTTAGCAGGTTCCCAATATTGAACTTGGCTATCCCAATATCCTGTGGTTACTAAAATATTGGGATATGCTTGAGACACGATATTGTCATAGGGCGAATACGACTTCATGTAAAAATAATATTCCGAATCTTTGGGATTTCCCCATTCATCAAATTCAAAGGTGGTCAGTGGAATGGATTCATCCAACATCGTAGTCACTACATCCACAAAAGGCACAGCAGATATGATGCCTTTGAATAACTGTGGTGCTTGATTGGCAACGACTCCCATCAATAATCCTCCTGCACTTCCTCCCATCGCAAATAGACCCTGCTCAGAGGTATAGCCTTGAGCGACTAAATAGGTTCCACAATCAATAAAATCGTGGAAAGTGTTCATTTTCTTCAATAGCTTACCTTCCTCATACCACTGTCTGCCCATTTCTTGCCCACCTCTGATATGCGCAATGGCAAAGGCAAATCCTCGATCTAACAATGATAATCGGCCAGAGCTAAAACCAGCATCTATGCTATGGCCATAACTTCCATAGGCATACAACAGGAGCGGAGCCTTTCCGTTTCGCTCCAAATTTCTTTTATAAACAATAGACAGCGGTATCATTGCTCCATCTCTCGCTGGGACCATTATACGCTCACATTGATATTGCGTGGCATCGTATCCTCCTACCACTTCTTGTTGCTTTAAAAGACAACTCTCTTTGGTTTTCATATTAAAATCGAAAGTAGAGGCGGGTGTTACCATAGAGGAGTAGCCATATCTTAATATTTCGGTATCAAAATCATAATTGGCTCCAACTCCGGCGGCATAAGCCGCATCTGGAAAGGGGAGGTAATAATCATCTCCGCCATCCCATCGTATGATTCTGATATGCGTCAATCCATTTTTCCGCTCATCTACCACCATATATTCACGGAAAATCTCCACTCCTTCGAGTAAAACATCCGCGCGATGTGCAATTACCTCTTGCCAATATTTTCTGTCCGTCTGATCTAACTTACATTTCATCAACCGAAAATTCTTTGCCTCCCAATTGGTCGTGATGTAAAAATGATCCTCGTAATGATCAATACCATACTCATGGTTCTCCGATCGAGCCTCGAACAAGGTGAATTCACTCTCTGGCTCATCTGACTTGATGTAACGATATTCTTTCATTAACGTTTGAGAACTTCCGATGATGATGTACGCCTCACTTTTGGTTTTAAATACAAAACAAGAAAATTCCTCATCGTCCTCCTGAAAAACAAGCACATCCTCCGTTTGGGATGTTCCTATAACATGACGCCAAATTTGAAAATCTCGCAAGGTTTGAGGATCTTTCTTGGTATAAAAAACCGTGCGATTATCTGCAGCCCATGTGGCTCTTCCCGAAGTCCCATCTAAGACTTCGGAAACATCCGAAGCGCCTTCCAAATTCTTGAACTTAATTTGATATATTCTTCGACTGACCTCATCAGTTCCATAAGCCATCCAACGATTATCTTGACTGATCGTCATACCTCCCAAAGCCCAATATGACTTACCCTCCGCTAAAGCAGGACCATCAATTAACACCTCCTCTGAAGCCGTTAAACTTTCTTTTTTTCGACAATAAAATGCATAATCCTTGCCTTCTTCAAAACGGGTGTAATACCAATATCCATTATCCTTAACGGGGACACTTTGATCCGTTTCCTTGATTCTTCCCTTCATCTCCAAAAACAACTTCTCCTGCAAACCTTCTGTATGCGCTAATTTCGACTTGGTGTAGGCATTTTCTTGAGCCAGATAAGTCAATACTTCTTGTGTTTGCTCATCCTTATCAGTAGCGTTTTTTTGATCATCCGATAATCTCATCCAATAATATGGATCCACTCGCAGATCATCATGGATACTCATATCATGCTTTCTTTGTCGAGGTTTTGGTAATGCGGTCATTGATTATGGTTTAAATATTTGTTGCATCATCCACCAATCTGACGGATGAGTAATTTTAAAATTCAATTTATCTCCTGGTACAAAATGCAACGGAAGACCCTTACTTTCCAATACGGATGCATCGTCCGTAAAGAGGGGTTGAAAAGCTTCGTTATAAGCCTTCTTTAAATCTTGTAATCGAAAGCATTGCGGAGTTTGAATCAGCATCACCTCATTTCGTGGGATGACTTCACAAGATTCATGTGATCGAATTCGAACACTATCTGATGGTTCCGTAAAAGGAATGGCTGATCCCAAAAGTTTGCATTGCTCCATCCATTTTTCAATATGTTCCGCTTGAATATTCGGTCGTGCCGCATCGTGTATGGCAACAATTGCCGGCTGATCCGGAAGTTGATCTATCGCATTACGCACGGAGTGATAACGCTCCACTCCACCCTCCACCACTTGATGATCGGGTATTTGATATTGCTCGCACCATTTTTTCCATTGCGCTATCATATCGGCATGGAGGACCACCCACACTTCACAACCCGCTTGAGAATATCGTAAAATGGACCAATACAAAACGGGGTAATTCGCCAATATTAAAAATTGCTTGGGAATGGGCTCCCCTAATCTAAGTCCTTTGCCCGCTGCTACTATGATCGCAATTCTTTTCACTTTACTTGGGATTTGAAGCAACAAAGAAACACATAACCCCCAAAAAATTGAGGAAACAGTTATTACTTTTTTCCTTACCTTAGCGCAAAAGTATCGTTATGAGAAGTTTAGCCAAGATTTCATCCTTTCTGCTCGTGTTGTTCCTGACCATGAACACCCAAGCACAAATTTTAGATGATTTTGAAACTACCAACAACTGGAATCCCTCGGTAAATGCAGAATGGGAGGCTTCCAGTACAACCCCTATTGCCGGTGCCAAGTCACTGAAACATGAAGGGAATGGGACTACTTCTGGAAGTACAAAATTTTCAAATGTGTCACGAGCAATGCCCGCAATTTTGAGTAATCTGACAGGTTCCACTACCACTTGGGAATTTAAAATAAAAACCTCTGGAAAGGGAGTGAGTGCCAGTCAAAAATTTTGGATTGTTTTAGCCGCTAATGGTAGCAATACCCGAATGCCTAACACTTCCAATGTTGTGGACATCTCAGTTCCCAGCTTGAATGGAATCAATGGATACGCCATTGGCGTTAATCCGCTTTCCAGCACCGCCACCGCAAGACCTTTGAAATTGATGCGCTTGAACAATAGTGCTCAAACAGACTTAGTGAATGTCAATGGTTCACTTTATTCAGGAAATTATGGCACCAGCACCGCAGGATACAATGTGGTAGGAATCAAAGTGGTCAGAACCCCTTCTGCGGCCTGGACCGTTTATGCCGATTTCAATAATGACGGCACGTACGAAGTGGTAACCAGTCCTGTTACTGACAACAATTTCAACAACATGAGCTTTGTAGGAGCTTCCCTTCGTTGGCCCACCACCGCAACAGCCAGTACCACCTTAGCAGGAAAAATGTTCATTGATAATTTCAGTGTGAGTCAAACGGCTACACCCGTGACCTATTACAGCATCGCCAATGGCAATATGAATGGACCAGGGGTGTGGTCCCTGTCTGCAGGAGGACCAGCTGTAACTCCTAGTTTTAACTATGCCTCGAGTTTGATTATTGCTCACAATATTTCCATCGATGGAAGTTATGCGTTGAGTAATGTCACATTAAACGCAGGTGGCACGCTTACCGCGGCCAGTGCGGCTCAAACCCTCACCATCACCGGAAACTGGATCAATAATAACAATTCAGCGGCTTTTAATGGGAATTTTGACAATACCTGTTGCACCAGTGGATGTAGAGTGACCATGGGTGGTACGAATGCCCAAACCATCGGAGGAAGTGCAGGAACAAGGTTCATGGAATTACAAATCAATAATGCGGCGGGCGTTACTTTAATCGCTCCCGTTTATGTGACCGCTGCTGTGATTCCTACGTTGGGAACACTCACGACCAATGGAACAGGAGGAAGTTTAGCCCTTTTATCTTCCATTAACTGTTCCGGATCTATCGCTGCTATTTCCAGCAGTTCGGATGTTTCGGGGCCCATCACCCTTCAACGATACATTCCGGCCCTCGATAGAGCCAGTTGGAACTTCCTTTCTTGCCCCTTATACGCCAATGCCGCACTCACTGCTGGACTGACTCCAACGGCTGCATGGTCAGGAGCTACTCTCAATGGGGTTACCTATCCTGCACTAACCATGAACACATCCAGCATAAAGTGGTATGACGAAACCATGTCGGGTGTGAGCAATTTTGGCTTTACTGTGATTAATCCAACCACGGGAACCATCAATCCTCGATGGGGATTAAATGTATACTCAGCGGCCTCGGCTCTTACCCTGAATCCTACTGGTTATATCAGTAAAGGAAACATTAATATTCCCATGACCTACACCGCATTAGGCGCGCCTGAATCTTGGGGAAGAAATTTAATGGCCAACCCATACCCCTCAGAAATCAACTGGGATTTGGTAGAAGCTGCGAGTTCAGATGTCGGCGCATATTACGTCTATGATTACGAAACCAACAACTATTTATATTACAATCCCAACGATGGCCTATTCAATACCACTACTGCTTACCCCAATGGGATTGGAAAATACATTCCGCACAGTCAAAGTTTCTTTGTCATCTGCAATGCCACCAATCAAAGTCTGAACTTCACAGAAAATATGAAAACCAATCGTTGTACTCCAAAATCATTTGAGCGAGCCACTGCACTTCCCGCAGTCGCGCTGCACTTATTGGATAATCAACAACAAGTAAAGGATGCATCCAACATTTCCCATCATTTAAATTCTACCATGGGAATCAATCCAGGATGGGATGTTATCGATATGTATGATTTGGAAAACAATCCTTTTAATCTCTCTCTTTTGAGCGAAGAGAAGGTGATGCTGATGGCCTCTTCTATTTCTTTAGAGGAAAAAAACAGCATTCCAGTATACCTCGATTTACACAATGACATGGATGCCTTTGACTACGCCCTGGTTAAAATTTCAACGGTATCGGAAAATGGAAATTGGTTTATTCAAAATCAAATCGCCAATGAGCCCATAACCGTCCTTTCAGGATCCCAAAATCAATGGGTAGCGCCTCAGCAATGGATAGCTGTCAAAGAAGGAGATATAATAAGAATACCTTACCGTGGCGACTTCCATAGTACTGCATTCATCATGCAAAATTGTGTAAACAACGATTGTCCTCAAAATGAAGACTCCTCACCATCACCATTTAAAATCACCACCCGACAATCCAACCATTCAATTCAGTTCTTTGCCAATGGACAAACCATGACGCAGTACTGGATATATAATCCGGCTGGTCAGTTGGTAGAAATGAATAATGCACTTAGTACGAACATTGAAATTTCAACAGTGCAATTGGTGCCCGGCATTTACACCATCAAAATTGCAGATGATTCCGGAGCCATGGATGTGACTCGCTTTATTGTCAAATAACAAAGGAGCCCAGCGCCCCTTTTTTGATCATGAAATTTATCATCTTCGGTTTAGGGAATATCGGTTGGGAATACAACCTCACTCGACACAACATCGGATTCGAAGTGGTCAATGTATTGTGCGAAGAATACAAGGGAGCATGGCAAACTACTCGTTATGCAGATCGTGCGGAAATTAAAGTGAAAGGAAAAACCATTATCCTCATTAAACCATCCACTTTTATGAACCTAAGTGGAAATGCGGTGAGATATTGGATGCAAGAGGAAAAAGTGAACGTGGAAAACATATTAATCGTCACCGATGATCTTGCCTTGCCGTTCGGAAAATTAAGAATGCGTCCAAAAGGAAGTGATGGTGGACATAACGGACTCAAGCACATTCAATTCATCCTTCAGACCGATGTCTATCCCCGACTTCGATTTGGGGTGGGTAGTGAATTCGCCAAAGGCAAACAAGTCGACTATGTCCTAGGAAAATGGAACGAAGAAGAGATGACCTCAATAAATACCCATCTAAAAAAGGCCATGGATGCTTGCTTACAGTTTGTTTTAATAGGCATGGAAAGGGCCATGAATTTCGTTAACACGAAATAATTAATCTATTCTCCAAGTCAATTGTAACGAAAAATTTCGAGGTGCATCCGGCTTTGCAGGGCGGGTTGCATAAAAGGCATTCAAGCAATTTTGCACCTGTATACTCGCTCCACACTTTTCTGAAATTTGATAAAATAGTCGAGCGTCCCATATTTGAGTTCCCTTGGTCTGCGTGTCTCGATAATGGGCCAAGCCATCCACAAACCACTCTAAAACAGGATCTATCTTTTGCATGAAGCTATAATAACGATAACCAAATCCAACACCCCATTTCCCTTTTTGAATATCTGCATTCATTTTAATCATGTGCTTAAAACGATATCGCAATAAGTAATTAGCAGAATCCATGTTTCCAAATTCAGTTACCAAATCACCCGCGTAACGAGCGACATTTCTACCACCATGATACAAATCCAAATCGACAGGAAGCAAATAGGTGTACCCCATCAAAGCATGCATTTCCCAACCATTTATCTTTCCATTGGCATTTCCACTTAACTCCAATCCTCCAACTTGCGCATTACTCACATTGACACTTTTGTATCCAAGACCAAAAACAGGATCGGTTGGTGGGCCCCACTTCCCAAAAGTAAATTCAATTAGATCGCGATATCGAGTTAAGAAAAGCACTGCGTCCCAGGTTGCTTGAAATTGGTTCTTCTCATAAATCCCTTTATATCCGAGGTCCACATTCCATCCATGCTCTGGAGCCACATCCGGATTGGCGTATATGTTTATCTGATCAATAGAATAATTCACATATCGCTCTGCGGGAGAAGGGAAACGATAACCTTGAACGTATGAGGCTCTTAGAATATGGTGCTCATTCATCGAAAAAGTGGCTCCCAATCTTCCAACAGGAATGGCCTTAACCTTGATGGAATCGATATTAAAAGATTCCATTCGGGCGCCTCCAGAAAAATGCCATCTTCTCCATGACCAATCTCCCTGGGTAAATGCACCGATAAAATTCCCAACATGTCTTCCTGCGTAGGCATCATCACCAAACGCAAAATAATTCGCGTTTACACCAGACACCCAATCCAATCCAAAAGAAGTGCGATGCTGAAAAGTGTAGGTCGCATGGCGCAGTTGCAATCCTGACCGAAATCCACGATTATTGGGAAAATACGACGCGTAGAGTCGAGACTTAAGTTGATGATGGTTTCCTTTTTTATCATGATAAGAGAGCCAAGGATCAACATTCATCCATAAGTCGTTGTAATTTACTACAACGCCATCTCCATTCGGAACAAAGGCCCCTGAGCTATCATTTGCCCAGAAAAGAGCGGAGCTCTGATTTTGTCTCATCACTTGAGCATTCACTCCCACTCGCCACCTTGGGTGATTGGGAATTAAATAAATGGTCTTCAAGGTCCATCGCATTCTATTCTCCTTTTCACGCTTAATCCAGCCACGTGATTGATGCAGGCTACCTCCTAAAATCCATAATACCCTTCCAGTTCGTTGTCCATAACGAAATAAGTAACCCGTTTGAAAAGGGAAATCCTTCTGAGTTGGAAAAAGCATTCCTCCTTGTCTTGGGCTCGGTTGATCAGATTGATTCCACCACTGAGCACCTTCGACATTGGGCTTGGAATAGCTGGTTTGATAAGTCTGAAACAAAAGATGTGGTTTTTCTCGGGGTGTCATCGTTCGCACATGGACCACTCCATTCAATGCAGATGAACCAAATTGGACGGACGAGGCTCCCTTTACTACCTCCATTTTATCAATCATTTCCGTAGGGACATAATTCCATTTGATATCATTCCGATCCGCTGTCAATAATGGCATATCATCAATCACCAACATAACGCGAGAACCGGCACCATAAGAATATCCACTACCTCCTCTAAAGCTGGCTTGACCGTCAATAATGGTTACGCCCGGAACCCTTTCCAAAATAGCGGCTGCATCAACATTGCGCTTTCGAATAATATCGCGACCATCAATACTCTCTATGGATTGAGTATTCTCTTGTAATGGTCTTCCATAAAGGGCCGCGCTAATGGTAAGCGTCGATGATTCTAAATCCCTTGGTCTCATTTGTATTGTTAAGTCATTCTTGGCATCCCACTGAAACAATGTATCCAAGAAGCCTAACATTTTAAGACGATAATTATCCTTCTCATTTCCTACAGACTCCTTTATCCAAATACCTTCTACATTCGTAATACCTACCGCCTTTTCATTGCAGTAAACCAAAGCACCTGGTAAAGCACTCAACCGCTCTTGATCTTTAACCATTAACTTCACTTTTCCTTGACCACACGCCAAATGTTGGGTAAAAATCACAGCAATCAACACCCCGAAAATCCCACACTTATTCATCGAGGGGCAAGATAATCAAAAATCACTTTTTTAACCGTGATTTTTCTCCCGCCCTTAACTCGCTATATCTCGGATCATCCAGATAAGGAACCTTTCTCATCTCCTCCACTTCAATGCTCCACGCCCCAAACTCCTCCATAACCACTCCACTGATCCAATAGATTCCTTGACCACGCCAATCCATATTTTTTCGATTCGTCAAAGGAAAATGCGCCGTATCAATAAATCCACCCTCCCGATCGATGAAATTTCCAAAATACATGCGTTCTCCCTTGCTCGTGCGGGTGGGCTTACAGGTGATAAAATAAACATGTCCATTCACCCGCTTACCTAAATGTTGAGACAACGTGGTTGCAGATAAATTCGGAGTATTTCCTTGGTCTATTAATTCGAACGGTGAACAAAGCGGAAAACCTAACATTTCCATTTCATCATAAGCATCCTCCAAACGGTGATGTTGGAAGGAAGGTAGTTGAAAATGCTTTTTCTCTACACCAAATAAAGTGGCTTGGGCACTTTCGCGATGTTGCATAAAATGGAGTTGGGCTTTCCATAGTAGGTCTTTTTTGGTGGCATCTAAAAATCTAAATGCTCCTACTCGTATCAGGATAATTACCTGCTCCAATCCAATGTGAACCCGATCGATAAAATCATCCCAACCAATAAAATCACCCTGTAACCTTCTTGCCTGCAAAATTCTTTCTATAACAGGATGCTCTAAATCCCGAATCATACCCATACCTAGATAGATGGTTTTACCGCGAATAAGGGACTCCGCACTGCTATTATTGATACAAGGCGCCTCTATCTGAGCACCTTTCCTTCTCGCTTCCTGCACATAAAATTCCACAGAATAAAATCCGCCCCCATTATTCAACGTAGCCACCATATATTCCAAAGGAAAATATGCTTTCAGAAATAAACTCTGCAAACTTTCTACCGCATAAGAGGCGGAATGACCTTTGGCAAACGCATATCCCGCGAAACTCTCAATTTGCCTCCAAATTTCTAGCACATCCTGAAGCTGATTTCCCTTCGCAAGTGCATTTTGTACAAATGTATCGCGTGCTTTTTCGAACTCCTCTCTCCCTCTGAATTTACCGCTCATTCCTCGCCTCAGTGCATCCGCTTCAGCTAAACTTAATCCACCAAAAAAATGAGCCACCTTTATGACATCTTCTTGGTATACCATGACTCCATAGGTTTCAGGCATTATTTCTAATAATACTGGATGAGCATTATTCCGCTTCTCAGGAAAACGCTGACGTAAAATAAACTCCCGCATCATTCCACTTTTGGATACGCCAGGACGAATTACTGAACTCGCCGCTACCAATCCCAGATAATCATCCACTTGAAGTTTAGTGAGTAACATCCTCATCGCAGGTGACTCAACATAAAAGCAACCAATGGCATCTGCTGTTTGAATGAGTCTTTTTACCAGAGGATCCTTTTTAAAACGCCCGATATCATGAATATCAAAATCAGCCTTTTCCGGTTGATTATAAGCGATGATTTGGAGGCACTCTTTGATCTTCCCTAAACCTCGCTGCGATAAAATATCGAACTTAAAAATACCCACATCTTCGGCAACCACCATATCAAATTGCGTCGTTGGAAATCCCTTAGGAGGCAGGAAGGTCGCGGTGTAATGATAAATGGGAAGTTGAGTTATTAATATGCCTGCTGCATGAATAGCCAGTGCATTGGGAAAATCCTGAATCAAGCTGGCATAGCGCAATGTCAGCATCTGCAACTCATCCAAATGCTCCGACTTCATTTTACCATCTGATAATAAATCAATATCCTCTTTGGGCAAACCAAAGACTTTACCCAACTCACGAACTGCCGCACGATACTGAAAAGTATTGTATGCGCCCAGCAGGGTTACATTCGGAAATCGAGAAAAAATATAACGGGTAATATCCTCTCGATCCGTCCAAGAAAAATCAATATCAAAGTCAGGAGGATTCTGCCGATATAGATTAATAAATCGCTCAAAATACAAATCCAACTCAATTGGATCGACATCGGTTATTCGCAACAAATAAGCCACAATGCTATTGGCCCCACTGCCTCTTCCTACGTAAAAATAGCCCTTGTTTCGAGCGTATGAAGTAATATCCCAATTGATCAAAAAATAAGCAACAAACGACTTTTCTTGAATTAATTCCAACTCTTTGTTCAGTCGCGAAACAATGATAGAATTTCCCTCTGCATCTGGTTCATTGGGGTATCGATAAGCCATGCCCTCCCAACACAAATCCCTCAACAATTGAAAATCTTCTTCCAATGAATGACCATATACGACTTGATTTTTCATCGTTGAAAATTCAGGAAATCGATAGGCCTGATAGATATTAAAGAAAAGAGAAGTTGTATTTTCTAACAATTTCGGATATTCCTCATAACGAGTAACGACTTCGGCATACTCCATCCATTTATGATCCGGCGATGCCTGTTCTAAAATTGACAACTTACTCAATAGGGTATTATTCTCCATCGCGCGTAATAAACGATGGATATTAAAATCTCGCTGATGTCGAAAAGTAAATACAGGAAGAGCCAGCGTTCGTGAATATGATTGCCACCTAGAAATTCTCCACTTATTCAAGTCTTCTGGCTTGATGCCTAACCATTCGTTTTCCCGCATCACTTCTAATGGCCAATCTCTTACTCCTTCGATAAAATAAATAACCGTAACATGGCTCCAAATTGGAGCCCTTTCTGGGAAAGGAATTCCCCTATGAAGGTGATAACTCAACCACTCGTTCATTTCTGCCATTCCCTCTTCGTTGTGAGGGATCCCAATAAAAACCGTCTGAATACCATTCTTAAAATCTACTCCTGTCAACAATGGATAAGCTTCTTTTTTTGACCATCTTCTTATATCCCATACGGCAGATGTACTATTAATATCGGCCACCAGTCCAATTGGAAAATGATTGGATTGAAAAGTCTGCGCAATTTCTAATGGGGCGACCACGCCATAGCGTAATGAGAAATAACTATGTGCCAGCATAACGACCTATTAAAATAAAGTCATTTGATCGTCTCTCCTCTTTCGAGCTCTTGATTCACCCATCCCGAACATCTCAATGTCTTGATAAAATTCGTAGTCAAATTCTTTGAATAACGGCTCCCCTAAGGGACGTAAAACTTCTTTTCCATTCTGTGCCGGAGATTTTATAGCAACATCGATGGGGTAGGCATTCAACCATTCATCCTTCGGCACATGCATACAACTCGTAACATCGCTCAGTGTGGCGGAATCATCAATCCAAATCTGTGCTGTTTCTTTATCTAACACCAAAGGACAGCGATGATGACCGATCCTATGCATCACCTCATTACCCGCAGTCGTTACAATGGCAAAAGAATATACTTGCTCATCCCCTCGCTGAAATACATCCCAGACTCCCGCCAATATCATCGGGCCATCCCCTTTTCTCGGATAGACACAAAATGGTTGGCTCAATCCGAGCTTTTCTGGTCCTTCAATAAAACCATCTGCAATCACCCAACATCGCTGTGATCGAATGGACTTACGAAAACTTGGCTTATCAATAATTCCCTTCGCCCCATGGTAATATCGATCATTACCTGCGTTATGATCCCCTTCACTTCTTGCGTTAATGAACATTTTGCCATCCTTCGACCAATAAGGCGTAAAGCCGAAACGCATCAGTTGAATTTCCTTGGGCCGTTGCTGCGTAACCACCAATCCCATTTGACCTGGCGCTAAATTAGCGGTGGGTGCAAACGTAAAACCCATCGGCGATGTCAATCCCCATTTCTTTTCAATTTCCTTGATTTTGGTTACTACAATGTATCGACCGCACATATTGCAAATTACTCATATTGTCTTGTACTGAATTTACAATACACCCATTAATTTATTAACCAAGGATTCCCTTGCAAAAAAGCCCGCATTAAAGCTATTTAACCATTATTTTGAGACAAATCAATGTACCTTTGTGAAAATTTTGATGAGATGATCATTGTAACAGGTGCAGCGGGTTTCATCGCCTCTGCATTAGTAGCGAAATTAAATGAACTCAGGTACTTCGATCTGGTTCTTGTCGACGATTTTTCTCGTTCCGATCGTCAGGTCAATTACATTGAGAAAAAATTTAGACTCCTCCTAGACAGAAAAGAATTATTCTCCTTTATCGAAAAAAATGAAAATCAAATTGATTTCATTTTTCATTTGGGGGCCCGCACAGACACTACTGAATTCGATAAGCGTATTTTCGACGAGCTCAATCTTTCTTATTCGCAACGAGTTTGGGAATTGTGCACGCGATATGCCATTCCGATTGTATACGCTTCCTCTGCCGCAACCTATGGAGATGGGGAATTCGGTTATGAAGATGATCATCAAATCATTCCAAAATTAAAACCCCTTAATCCCTACGGTGATTCCAAAAACGATTTTGATAAGTGGGTGCTTACACAAACCCAGGGGCCTTTCTTTTGGGCAGGATTGAAATTTTTTAACGTGTATGGTCCAAATGAGTATCACAAAGGACGCATGGCCTCTGTCGTTTGGCATGCTTTCAATCAAATTCAAGCCAACGGTGAAATGAATTTATTTCGCTCGCATCATCCAGACTACACCGATGGTGGTCAAATGAGAGATTTCATTTACGTAAAAGACGTAGCCAATGTTTGTATTTGGTTGATGGAAAATAGAAAACAATCCGGTATTTTCAACCTAGGAAGTGGAAGGGCTCGAACTTTTTTAGATCTGGTACGCAGTACTTTCCAAAACATGGGATTGCCAGAAAAAATCTCTTTTATTGACACCCCAGCAGACATTCGGGATAAATACCAATATTTTACCGAAGCCAATATGAGTAAATTGATGCAAGCTGGCTACACAACGCCCTTTCACAGTTTAGAAGAAGGCATCCAAAATTATGTACAACAATATTTATTAATGAATAAAAAAATATACTAGACATGTCAAAAATAGTTTACGTCACAAGAAAAGAGCGATTCAATGCAGCCCATAAATTGTGGCATGAGGAATGGAGCGAACAAAAAAACTTTGACACCTTTGGAAAATGTTCTAATCCCAATTGGCATGGTCACAACTACGACTTATTCGTTACGGTTAAAGGTGAACCCTCTCCCATCACAGGTTTTTGCATGGATTTAAAAGATTTAAGCCGAATTATCAATTCGAAAGTGATCGACAAACTCGATCATAAAAATCTCAATCTCGATGTCGATTTTTTAGAAGGAATAAAATCTTCGACTGAAAATGTCGCGATTGCCATTTGGGAAGAAATAGAGCACGAAATCAACCAAACAGGTTGTCAACTGCATTGCATCAAATTGTACGAGACAGAGAATAATTTTGTAGAATACTATGGCGGAAAATAATTCCATAGAAACAGCGGTTAAAAATATTCTCTCCTCCATCGGTGAAAATCCAGAAAGAGAAGGATTATTAAAAACACCTGAACGCGTATCCAAAGCATACGAATACCTTACGCAGGGTTACCAGCAAAATGCTTCGGAGGTGCTAAAGTCCGCTATGTTTGCTGAATCCTACCAGGAAATGGTATTGGTAAAAGACATCGAAGTTTATAGCTTGTGTGAGCATCACTTATTGCCCTTTTTCGGGAAAGCACACATTGCCTATATCCCCGACGGAACAATCGTAGGGTTGAGTAAACTACCTCGGGTGGTGGATGTATTCGCACGAAGATTACAAGTCCAAGAGCGCCTCACCATTGAAATCAGAGACTGCATAGAGCAAACTTTACAACCTCTTGGTGTGGCCGTGGTATTAGAATGTCAACATTTGTGCATGCAAATGCGTGGAGTAAGCAAACAAAATTCAATGACCACAACCTCTGCTTTTAGTGGGGAATTTTTAAATAATGATAAAACTCGAAAAGAATTTATACATTTGATAGGAAATAAATTAAAATAAAAAACAGCATATGAACACTCCAGATTTTCAAAGAGACTATTCAGTAGACGAAGTTTCTAGTAGTAGTTTAAGAGCATTCATGAACCGTGTTTTCGGCATGATGTCCTTAGCACTGGTCATTTCTGGTCTAGTCGCTTATAAGATGGGCACTCCAGAATTGAACGCCTATTTTTACATCGAAACCACCGGAATGACAGGACTGGGCTGGTTGGTCATGTTATCTCCCCTTGCGTTTATTTTGGTGATGAATTTTGGCATCAACAAATTAAGTCCAATGGGATTGAATTTGGTTTTTATCGGATTCGCTGCGGTAATGGGATTAAGCATGAGCAGTATTTTCTTGGTTTATGATTTCGGAACCATCACCAAGGTTTTTCTCATCACTGCTGGCCTTTTTGGGTTTATGGCCATCCTCGGATTCACCACATCGACCGATCTCTCAAAAATGGGATCTATTTTAATGATGGCGGTAGTCGGAATGATCATTGCCTCTGTTGTCAATTGGTTCATGCATAGTGCTCAATTAGATTACATCATCAGTTGTGTGGGCGTATTAGTATTTACAGGATTGACGGCTTATGACGTTCAAAAATTGAAAAGAATCGGTATGGGCGTGGAATATGGAGATGCAAGTTCTCAAAAATTAGCCACGATGGGGGCACTGAGTCTCTATTTAGATTTCATCAATTTATTCATGTTCCTTCTCCGTATTTTCGGGGGAAGCAACAGAGATTAATGACCATACTCCACCATTTTATCAACCCGCCCTCGATGGCGGGTTTTTATTATACATGAATACATTTCTCGCACATTTTCCCGCTACTCATGAAAGACCTTGGAATATCATTGCCAAAGGAGAAAAGAGCGCCTTCATTATGGAAGATACAGCAAGAAAAGAAGATTGGGAAAAACTGCAAGCTTGGATTCATCAGCACAAGGGCCAATGGATTTTCGCTCTTTCTTCTTTTGAAAGCGGATTTCCTTTTTTAAAAATAACAGCTCATAAAAAAGATGTTATCGCTTGTCCCTCGCTTGTGTGGATAGTTCCCGAGGAAATAGACATTAGCAAAGAATTGACCTTTATCGAAAACCAATCCAACGCTCATCAATGGCGTTTTGAAGCTACGGAAACCAAAGAGGAATATTTGCAAAACCTACATGCCATTCAACAAGAACTCCTTCGAGGAAACTTTTACGAGACCAACTATTGCATGCAACTTATAGCGAAAGGAGTTGAAGAAAACGTCTATTCGATTTGGAAAAGTTTATTTGAAAAAAACCCCGCTCCTCATTCGGTTTATTGGCAATGGAATCAACTCCACTTACTTTGTTTATCACCCGAGCGATTTATTCAAAAAAGGGATACGGACCTACTATCACAACCCATCAAGGGAACGGCTGCAAGGGCTGAGAAACACAGTGATGACCTTGAAAATAAAAATCGATTATACAGCAGCAGAAAAGAGCGCAGTGAAAATACCATGATCGTTGATTTGGTTCGAAATGACATGAGTAAAATTGCCCAGAAAGGAAGCGTGAAGGTACCCGCCCTGTGCGCCATTGAATCCTTCAAAAGTCTGCATCACATGATCAGCACCGTGGCTTGCCAAACCGATGAAAATATTTCGACCACTGCTATTTTTGAAGCACTTTTTCCGATGGGTTCTATGACCGGTGTTCCTAAAAGAATTTCCGTACAAAAAATGCATTCACTCGAAAAAAATGCTCGCGGCTGGTACAGCGGCACTTGCGGTTGGATTGATCCTAAGGGCCATTTTGATTTCAATGTAATCATCCGCAGTATCATCTATGATGATCAGCAAAAAATCAGCAAAATCGGAATTGGATCTGCCATTACCTTGCAATCCAATTTTAATGCAGAATGGGATGAATGTTGGTTAAAATCCCAATCACTGACCAATCAATAGTATCATGTCCATTATCGAACACACCCAACAATTTTTTCGGGATCATTTTCATCCTTCCGATCGTTTTGTATTGGGACTCAGCGGAGGCATAGACAGTATGGTGTTGGCAGAAGTACTGACCCAACTCGATATCACTTTTGTCGCCTGTCACATGAATTATCAACTCAGAGGGCAAGAGAGTCAAGAGGATCAATTATTCGTTGAAAATTGGTGCCTTAATAAAGGGATTACGCTGGCCACAAAAGTAGTGTTGAAAGAAAAGGATCATCAAAATACCCAGCAATGGGCGCGAGACAAAAGACGCCTTTTTTTTAAAGAATGCTTGGAAACATACCAAGCTCAATATATTCTGACAGCTCATCATGTTAACGATCAATTAGAAACTCAGCTACTCCAATTCCTTCGTGGAAGTATTATCGGATTGGGCGGAATGAAAAAAAAACAAGGTGAATACGCCCGTCCCTTTTTGTACATCGAAAAAAATGAAATCATTGAATTTGCAAAAATTCATAACATCCCATGGCGAGAAGATTCCAGTAATGCGAAGAATAATTATAAAAGAAATTTTTTAAGGCACTCCGTTACCCCGCAACTCAAGGAACATTTTGATTTGAATATTCAGCACGTTCAACATCACTCCGATCGACTTCATGCACAAAATAATTGGCATAAAGAACTTATCGGTGATTGGTTAGAGAAACATTTAAAAACTTCCTATCCAAATATTATTACGCTTGAATTTCATTCCATACCAAGTCATCTTGAAACCTCACACATCCTCTTTCATTGGCTCCAACCATATGGTTTCTCTGCAGAAGAAATAAACGGAATTTGCGCTTTACCATTCTCAGAAAATGGCACCTATAGAGCGAACAGCGATTATCAAGTTTACAAGACAGATATAGGATGGAATCTTATTCGCAAAATTTCAATCGACGCGTGCCGACTGGTTATCGAAGAAGGCCAAAATGAATTCACATGGAACAATCAAGTCTTCACCATTGAACGTAAAAAAATAGATGGCCAATTTAGCATCAATAAAAATTCAGCCATTTTGCAATTCGATGCATGCCAATGGAATCATCCGATCGTTATTCGCAATTGGACCCATGGCGACCGCTTCCAACCCCTTGGAATGAAAGGGGCATTATTACTTTCCGATTTCTTCAATCAAAATAAAATACCTGCTCCCTTGAGAGATCAATTAGGAATCCTGACTTCACAAGATCAAATTATTGGAATACTTCAGCATCGTATTAGTGAGAAAATTAAAGTAACCTCGCAAACAAAAGAGATTATTCAAATTCAAAAGGTTCACCTGGACTCAATTGATGAACAACTTTTTGAATAGCTGTGGCGTTAAATCCCTTGTTAAATAGATAGCGAGTCAATTTCATTTTCTTTTTCAAGTGATTTGATTCTGTCAAATTATTCCATTTCTTTTTTGCACAAGCCAACAGCATTTCCCATTCATCCTCCGCTGGAATGTCTTTCAAAACGACTTGAATTAACGAATCTGAAATTCTTTTTTGTTTTAATCCTTGTTTAATTTTTTGCAATCCCCATTTTTTAAAAGCATGATGATCATGCGCATAAGCGCGAGCAAAACGCTCCTCATTGAGAAAATTCCCCTCAATCAATTTTGCTATCCAAAATCCATGCTCTCGAAAGGGGAGGGACATTCGATTTAATTTATTCTGCACATCCCAATGACAGCGCTCCGCTTTGTCGCAATAGGCCTTTATTTTTGACCATATCAACGCCTCATTTTCCATGAAACAAAATAACGGCTTTTTCTCTTAGTTTGCTATTTTTGTCAAACGTAGAATAAAAGTAATGAAAGAAGAATTGATTGAACAACTAACGAACGCATTGCAAACAGAAGAGATCATGTCTGTTCGTGATACCGTTCGTAGCATTCGGAACCAGTGGAAATCAGAAACGGTGAAAGAACGCCAACTGCAATTGGAAGCTTTTAAAGCTTCCGAACCAGAGAAAAATGTCGAGTTCGTTTATACTCCGCATGAATTGGAGGGAAAGTTTCAAGAGCTGTGCAAACAGTATGAAGATAAGATCGAAGAAGCCGGCAAGAAACTAGCAGCAGAGCGTCAAGTGAATTTAGAATTGAAGCAAGCTGTTCTTACCGATTTTCAAAAACTCATTCAAGAAGAAGAAAATGTAGGTAAAGCTTTTGTTTGGCATAAAGAACTTCGGGAAAGATGGGATGGTATTGGTGATGTGCCAGGAGATAAATATCACGAAATACAAGACCATTGGCAACGCCTAAATCATGCTTTTTTCTACAATATCAATATTTACAAAGAGCTGCAAGCGCATGACCTTAAAGTAAATCAGAAAAGAAAAGAAGAACTCATTGAAGAAGCCAAATTATTGGTGCAAATTGAAAGCATCAATGAACTCGAAGTGATGGTGAAGAAACTCCAACGTGAATTCGTTAATGTAGGTCCTTCACCCAAAGAAGTATACAAGGAAACGGGTGATCAATTCTTTTCTATCTTAAAAGAATCACAATCGAGAATTCAATCACATTATGACGCTTTGCAACAAGAGGCCGATCAAAACTTAAATGCAAAGAAAATTCTCATCGAAAAAACCAAAGAAATTCTTTCCATGGATTTCACTCAGCCCAACGCCTGGAACAAATGGACTGATGAAATCATTAAACTACAAGAAGAATGGAGAACAATTGGATGGACTCGTAAAAAAGAAAATGAGGAAACGTGGTTAGAATTCAGAGGACTTTGTGATGCATTCTTTGCGAAAAGAAAAACATACTTCGATGAAAGAAGATCTGTTCAAACTGAAAATAAAAAGAAAAAGGAAGAGATTATTTCCAAAGCAAAAACCATACAGGATAGTACAGATTGGAAAAAAACGACTGAGGAGTTGAAAAAACTTCAAGAACAATGGAAAGGAATTGGAGCAGCAGAACCCAAAGATGAAAATAAATTGTGGCAGCGTTTTCGTTCTGCATGCGATCATTTCTTTAGCAAAAAGAAAGAGCACTTTGGTGATTTAGCAGGGCAACAAGAAGAGAATTTACGATTGAAAAATACCTTATTGGAAGAAATTGAACAATATCAACTTTCTGGAAATAAAGGAAGTGATTTGGCTTTTCTCAAAGAATTTTCAGAAAGATGGAGAGGAGTGGGGCACGTTCCCAAAGATCATATTACTTCAGTCAGCAAAAGATACAATGATGCTTTGGACAAATTGTATGGTGTTATTAATGCAAGCCGCCAGGAGAAGGATATGGATCAATATAAAAACCGTGTAGCATCTTTGAAAACACAAGGAGGAAATACAGGAATCAAGAGAGAAAAAAATATCCTACAAGACAAAGTTGATCGACTTCAAATTCAGATCAAACAATACGAAAATAACATGGGTATTTTCACAGGAAAAGGAGCGGAGGCAATGAGAAAAGAAATAGAAAAGAAAATTAAGGCCAATCAGCAAGAGATCGCAGAGATCAAAGCAAAAATGAAATTACTCGAAGGCGAGTAAATAAAAAAGGGGCATATGCCCCTTTTATTTTGTCCTACATGTCAATTCTATTCGCTTGGAGGGCTTCACCACCAATGGAACTTTTTCAAGCACAGTATCCGCCTCCTCCAATCCCCAGGCATCAATGTCACTTAGCGCTTGCTCCTTCAACCATTCGTATCCAGAGGTAACGAAGTTTTCTTTTACGCTCAAATCATTATCTACCGATAAATATTTCTCTAGCACGACAAATTTCACATCCAGATTTTTATTGTAATCTTGATAAGGCTCTGGTTTTTTCACGATGTCATATTCGTTGCGTTTTACCATGTCATCCAAAATGCATCGGAAGAAATTATTCACTTTAGCAGGAACGCGGAAACCTAAGCGAATGTTTACCTTAATGATTAAATCGTTTTCGATTTCAATTACTTCGTATTCCTTGGTATAGGGTTCATTCGTACGATCGATATGGACAAACCAATAAACATCAGCTCTCTTGGGGGTTTTGGACAAAATACTATCAATGATTTTGTTCTCAATTTGATGTCGCTGCTGTGCCTTCGTTAAAAAAACAAGATGCGTTGCATACTTTGGAATTCGAGTATCACTCGATAATTTTTTCAAAACGTTGGTATAATTATCTAAATCGACAAATTGCAAGAAAGAGTTGCTCAGCTTCCGATAAGTGTAGGTAATCCACATAACATGCAAGATGATCACATACAATATCAACATCATCCATGCCTCCTTCAACTTTAAAATATTCGCAACAAAAAATGCAATTTCTACGGCGAAAAAACAACCGACAGTACACAAGACCAATAACCAAGGCCACTTTCGCTTGAACAACAAAAAGTAACCCAACAACAATGTGGTCATCAACATGGCGACCGTTATGAAAAACCCATAGGCCGCCTCCATGTGGGCTGATTCACGGAAATACACCATCACCCCCATACAACCACCCCACAGCAACCAATTCACACTGGGTATGTATAACTGACCCTTCAATTCAGTTGGGAATTTAACTCCTACTCGGGGCCAAAAATTCAAGTTCATCGCTTCAGATACCAATGTAAAGGATCCGCTGATCAATGCTTGGCTCGCGATAATGGTAGCCAAAGTGGCGATGATAATTCCAGGTAGAAAGAACCAATCTGGAATGATGGCAAAAAATGGATTCATGTCCTTAATACTTCCTTGCTCCATAATCCACGCGGCTTGCCCCATGTAATTTAAAATCAAAGCAACCTTAACAAAAATCCAGGAAACTCGAATATTTTCTCTTCCACAATGTCCCATATCACTGTACAGCGCCTCGGCACCCGTCGTGCATAAAAACACTGCACCCAATAACCAAAATCCTCCGGGATATTGAGTCAGCAACTCGATGGCAAATTTCGGATTAATTGCATTGAGCACTTGCGGATGATCAATGATCTGAGAGATTCCAAGAACCGCCAGCATACTAAACCAAACCAACATAATGGGACCAAAAGCGGCACCTACGAGTTTCGTCCCATATCGTTGAATAACAAATATCAATGTTAAGATAACCAACACAATCGGCAATACAGGAATGTCCTCATTGTATTTAGACAATCCTTCCACCGCAGAGGATACCGAAATAGGTGGTGTAATTATACCATCACATAGCAGAGTGGCAGCACCAATCATGGCGGGCCAAAACAACCATTTGCCCTTCCTTTTCACCAAAGAAAATAAAGAAAAAATTCCACCTTCACCATTATTATCGGCACGTAGGGTTAAGAAAATATATTTAATGGTCGTTTGAATTGTGAGCGTCCAAAAAATACAGGACACCCCACCATATACCAACACCTCTGTTACTGGACGATCCTGTATAATCGATCGCAATACATATAACGGAGAGGTGCCAATATCACCGAAAATAATACCGAGGGTTACCAGCACTCCGGCGGCCGAAAGTTTTTGATGTGTTGATGCCATTATTGTTCTTCGATACAAATGTAAACTTCTTTGATATTCAAGCAACAATACTTTTTCATTTGCATCGAAACTTATGATCTTGTTTTCAACTAAACACTCTGAATATTAACATTCCGATAAGTATTGTTTTCACTTTTATCGATTATCTTTGAAAGACCAATGACCAAGCTATTCCTGAACACCACACTGAGTCTACTTTTGGCTTTCATTTTTCATGAAACTGGCCAAGGACAAGTATTGGGAACCGCAATCGAAAGTTGGGATTTTTCCAATGGCCTTCCGTCCAATTGGTCGTCAGGAAGCTCGAGTGGAATTGCGCATTGGGAGTATCGCGGACCGAGTACCAATCCCAACATTAATATTTGCTCACGGGGATCATGCGGAGCCGGCACAGTTCCCATTCAATCCCTTACCCAAAGTAATGGTTTCATGATATTTGATTCCAATTTCTGGGACGACCCCGGGACTGCTTGCGGCGGAAACATTGGAGGTGGCTCTGATCCAGGACCTCATACCGCATGGCTAATTACCAATAGCATTGACCTCTCCGCTCATCCCGAAGTTTATATTACTTTTCAGCAACAATTAAGGAGCTATTCAGCCACTTCGTCAGTTCAATATTCCATAAACAATGGTGCTACCTGGCAGAACATTCCTTCCTTGGACCAAACGGGGGTAATCACCAGCCCAAGTGTTCAATGGAAAAGTGCATCCATTGGAAGCTTAGTCGGAGGCCAAGCCAATGTAAAGTTTAAATTTCTTTTTGATGGATTTTATTATCACTGGTGTATTGATGATATTACTGTTTATACTCCAGCGTTTAATAACCTGCAGGTGAGCAATACCCAGTTTACGAACTACAATGAATTGGTCAATCCACTGGTCAACATGATGTATGATCAATTTCCTGCATTCATGCCTCCCACTGTATTACCCAATTGTTCCATAAATAATATTGGCACCAACTCCCAAAACAATATTATAGTCCAAAATAAAATCATCAAACTCACTACTTCTACCACCATTTATGATCAGAGCACTGCGCCTGTCGATATTGCTGCAGGAGCCAATGCCACTGCTTCCAATCCCTCACAAATCATCACCAACGGAGTAGGAGATTACATTGTCACCTTTGACGTAACCCAAAATCAAACTGACGAAGACTACAGCAATAACAAGGATACTCTTGATTTTGAGATACATCCTTTCACGATTGCCAGGGATGAAGGTCCAGCAGATAACATTTACAACAACAACAATATCTATCCTAACACCACTACTACCGAAGTAGGCGCCATTTTTAAATTTCCATTTAATAATCTAAGAAAGATATATAGCATGCAGGTGGGTATTGGAGAAGGAACGCTTCCTGGCACCATCATTCAAGGCTACATCTATATCCCAAGTATGGATTCAATCTTAGCCACTACGCAACCTTACACCATCAATCTGGCTGATATCAATGGAATTGGTGAGGAAAAAATGATAACGCTTCCTTTGATTACTCCTCTTCCAATCAACAGCGCAACGCTCGACTATCCCGAAATCGTTTTGGATACCATCACCAACGAAACCATGCCTAATCCATACGTGGGATCAATAGCGGCAATGGTTCGTAACATGTCACCAGGACAACCGTTTTACATTGCACGTAGTGGAGAAGCTCCAGCAAATACCACTTATCTTCATTATCCAGACGAACAAGATTTATATTACCTTTTAAAAATCCCTCAAGTTCGTCTAAACTTATTTACCAATACACAAGTTCCAGGATGCATGGTCGATTCAGCGATGAATTACAACCCCTTGGCAACTGTAGACGATGGTTCATGCGACTATCCAGGTTGTACCCAAGAACAATATGACAACTACAGCCCCGTATGGAATTGGGATGATGGTTCATGCATTTATATTGGCTGTTTGGATCCTGCGGCGGACAACTACAATCCACTGGCCACCCAAATCGTGAATTGCATTTATTCTGGATGTATGGACCCACTGGCATCCAATTTTGACCCTATTGCGAATGTATCAGACAGTTCCTGTATTTATCCAGGTTGTATGGACCCGTTGGCGGATAATTTTAATCCTACTGCCAACTTCGACGATGGATCTTGTTATTACTTAGGTTGTACCAATACTTTGGCGACTAACTACGATTCTACTGCAACAGTGGACGATGGTTCCTGTTTGTTTGCAGGCTGCACCGACCCATTAGCCGGAAACTACAACCCCAGCGCAAATGTTGATGATGGTTCTTGTTTTTACCTCGGGTGCATGGACATCAATGCGGACAATTACGACTCTACAGCTACCGTGGATGATGGCAGTTGCTTCTATCTTGGATGCACAGATGCCTTGGCCAATAATTACGATCCTACAGCTACTGTAAATGATGGTTCCTGCTTGTATTATGGATGTACAGATAACACCGCCATTAATTTTGAAGCCACTGCCAACTTCAATGATGGCTCTTGCATGTATCTCATCGCATCCCTCTTCTCAGATATTACCTCTGGATGCAACCCCTTGACCATTACCGTCATCAATCAGACGATTAGTTACCCTCAGTCCACATGTGAATTTATCTTCTCGAACGGCGACACCATCTATAACTGCAGCCCTTCCTTCAACTACACATTTGATACTCCAGGTGATTACTCCATCACGTACAATTACTACTACGATGGGTTTCCATCAACCGCTCAGTTAAATAACATCGTGGTTCACCCTATTCCAAACACTCCCATCATCTCAGATAATAATGGAATATTGACATGTGGAAATATTACACCTGGCCTCAATTATCAATGGCAACTCAATGGCATAAATATCTTCAACGCAACCAACTCCACCTTCAATAACACCACCATCACCAATTATCTCTCTGGCGATTTCCAACTAATCGCCACGAACGCATTTGGATGCGCAGATACCTCTTTGAATCTGCATGTCTTACAGCCTCGATTTACCCTTACCGATAACACCATATGCCAAAATGAAACTGCGCAAATTTCGGTAGCCAATCTCAATGTTCCCAATACCAATTGCATGGTAAATTGGGGGGATGGCCTTTCTGAAATCATTATTGCACCGATCCTATTAGAGCATAATTATACGAATGCTGGAAATTACACCATCGATCTCACTTGCATGGATTTGTTGGATACTGGATATTATTCAGATAATCTTACTGTTGATTCCATCCCGATAATTCCTCTGCTAAATTATAATTTTGGAAACCTAAGCATCATTAATCCAGAGAGTGGAATTAATTATCAATGGGAAAATAATCAAATGATTTGGCCCGGTGCATCCAGCACTAATTTGAATCTTTTCAATAATGGAATTTACCAAAACGGATGGTACAATGCGAATGCTGTTAATAGTTGGGGCTGTGTCTCCTCCTCCGATTCCATATTTATCGCTCAACCATACTTCACCAATCCTCAAGATAGCATTTGTCCGAATATTTCTTTATTGTTGAATAACACCACCGAAATAATTTCACCGATGGTTTGCTCCACCAATTGGGGTGATGGCACTCTCAACACCAACGATGCTCATTCTTATACTCAATCCGGCTTCTATTCAATAGAAATGACTTGTTCCGCATTTGGTCAAAGTTATACCTACTTAGATTCCATTTTCATCTTCACTCAACCCAACCAACCCCAAATACAATACAACTATCCCAATGTGCTGATCAACAATTTCGAAACCGGTGTTTCTTATCAATGGTATTTAAATCAAGCCCTTGTCTCCGGGGCCACCAGTTCCACATTGAATATTTTTAATGTAAATACTTTTAACAATGGTTGGTACGAAGTCACCAGCACCAACAATCTAGGTTGTGCGGTTTATTCTGACTCTTTAGCCGTTCTGCAGCCTTACTTCAATATTTCAGACCCCTCAGTTTGTCCGGGCGAGGCAACAGTCCTCAATCAACTTACGCAAGCATGGGATGAAACCTGTAATGTCAATTGGGGGGACGGATACATCGACGCATTAACCAACTCCACCATTAGCCATATTTACAATGACACTGCTAGTTATATGATCACGATGAATTGCATCAACCCTTTCACCAATGGATATTACACTACCAGTATTACCATGAATCCCATACCGGACAGCCCGCTGCTTACCTATACAATTGGAACGGTGCAGTGCACCAATTTCGATATGAGTTTAAACTATCAATGGTATTACAATCAAAATCCAGTTTCGGGAAGCGTGCAGTCTGCTATTAATGTCTTCAATGGAAATAATTTCAATAATGGTTGGTATGAAATGGCCGCTACCAATAATTTCAATTGCACCACCTATAGCGACTCACTTTATGTTCTTCAACCGTTCTTCTTCGCGGACATCAACCTCGCTTGTGCTAATGATTCCATCAGCATAAATAATCAAACCCAAAGTAACAGTGCATTTAACTGCACCATTCAATGGGGAGACGGCAGCACCACTTTGAGTAATGATCCTGTAGAAAGTCATTTGTATAACCAAGGAAGTGAATATCTCATCTCCATGGTTTGCAGCGACAATTTTGGATCGGGATATTATACAGATACCGTTACCATTTTATCTGCACCTTTGATTCCCAGTTTGCAATACAATCAACCCAATGTGTGGTGCACGAACTGCTCTGCAGGATTGAGTTATGATTGGAGCGTCTGGAATAACGATATAGCCAACGCTACCAATTATAATTGGAATATTTGGAATGGCGCTAATTATACCAATGGACCTTACCAACTCAATGTTATCGGTATAAACGGTTGTACCAGCAGTTCAGATACCCTTTGGATCGTTCAACCCTATTTCGAAATTGCTATTGATTCTATTTGTCAATTCGACTCCACCGCTATCAATAATTTGACCGATGGACTCAGTTGGCTTACTTGTACCATACATTGGGGAGATGGGACCACTGCGCCTTGGAGTATGAATCCTGCCTATCATAATTACTCCGGATATGGTCCAGAAAACATCACCCTCGAATGTCAATCGAATACGAATTCTACCATTGGTACAATGCAACAATCATTGATGGTAATGCCCACTCCACAACCTTTATTGTTGGATGCCAACGGAAGTATAACCTGTTCCAATGGAAGTAGCCAATGGATTACATCATGGGTCATTGACAATCAGGTACAATCTCCGTTTGCGAACACATTGAGTATTTCCAATGAATTAGGAATGAATTATCTGTTTACAGCCACTACCGATTTCGGATGCCAAGGTTCAAGTTCCATTACCACCAATTTCGTTCCGCCATTGGTACAGGAGCAGGTTGCCATATTCTCGGTTTATCCGAATCCTACTCATGATTTCATCAATGTACCGGAGGCAGAGAACGGAGATCGTATCCAAATAATGAATAGTGAAGGTAAAATTGTATTCATTAGCCAAATTCAATCTGCCTCATCTCGCATCGATATTTCATCCTTGGCGCAAGGAATGTATACCATTTCCATTATTCATCGAGATCAATTAAAAACGGCACAATTTCTGATAAGCCGCTGAAAAACGTAACAATAAAATAAAAAATAATATGAAAAAAGTAATCTTCGCCATCGCCATTGCCATCGCTGCTAGTACAGCATCATTCGCTCAAGGAAAACCAGCAAAAATCACCACTGTGGGAGCTCCAATGTTTACACCAGACAAAACAGAACATAATTTTGGAACGATAAAAAAAGGATCAGACGGAAATTGTGTGTTCACTGTTTACAATACGGGAGACCAACCATTGGAAATCAGTAATTGTCAAGGGTCATGCGGATGTACCACTCCCAATTGTGACAAAACTCCCATTGCTCCTGGAGCATTTACCGAAATTAAAGTTCATTACGACACCATGAGAATGGGTCCTTTTACTAAAACCGTCACTGTGACTTGGAATGGTACTGATGTAAAATCTACCGTCTTGACCATCAAAGGAGAAGTAGTGGAATAGTGTTAAGTTCTAGTTAAAATAAAAACTATCTTTGAAATTCAAAACATCTTTGTAAACCAATAATTGTATTATGAAAAAAATAATTACCTCTTTCGGTATCGCAACTGCAGCATTGATGCTTCATGTTTCGGTGAATGCTCAAACGCCTGTAGTAACAGGACCGTCCATTTCCGTTGACAAGGAAGTACACAATTACGGAAATGTGCCTTATGGTGGAAATGGAACTTGTGAATTCAAGGTGACCAACACAGGAACAGAACCATTGATACTTTCAAAATGTAAAGGTTCTTGTGGTTGCACGGTTCCTACTTGCGAACCCAATCCTATTGCTCCAGGCGCATCCACTAGTATTTCGGTGAAATATGATACCAAAAGACCTGGTCCTATCGACAAATCCGTTTCTATTCATTCTAATGCGGTCAATGAACCTGTTTTAGTGGTGCGTATCAAAGGGACTGTTGAGCCCGATCCTAATGCACCTGCTCCTAATGGAATGCCGGTGAAAGATCAAGGTGGCGCTCCAAAGAACTAGAATTAATTTCTGCTCAATGAAACCTGTCTTATGACAGGTTTTTTTTTGCCCCTACCACAATCCCAAAACTCACGTAATTACTCTATGATAATAAAGGATGGCCTTTATCAACCCATGACGCAATGAGCCTGTCATGTGCTCCACAAATGCCAATCTACCTGTAAGATTGTAAGATGAACACCACGTCTAGGACTCAATCAATGTAAATTATTAGAAGACTTTACTCTCCATTTATTACATAGGGGAAATCAGTTCAACCCCCTTTTTTCAAACATAAAAAAAGCCACCAAACGGTGGCTTTTTCAATAACATTTAATTGTATTAATGCACAACGAAACGTTGCGTAATTCTTCTTCCTCGAGAAGTCACTTCGACAAAATACAAACCTGAAGGCAGTTCCATTGCTACTTCAAACTGTTTTGCACTCTGCGCATTTATTGTATTCACAACTTGACCCACGTTATTCATAACGCGGATTTGATCTAATCCTTGCGACATTTGAACAGTAAAAGTTCCGTTGTTAGGATTTGGATAAACATTAAATGACTCATTTGTCAAGTCCGTTACAGATGCAAAGCATGGTGAATTTGGTAAATTCAAAGCACACATTAATCTTGGAGCCGCATAATGCTGAATGGTATCACAAAACGCTCTTCCTTTAGTTGCGGACATATCAGGATTCATCATCAAACCAGTAGCGCTTGACTCATCTGTTAATGCCCACCAATCCCAAGGTGCGCTATCCGCTGGTTGCGTAACAGGACGAACAAATGGATACAATCCATATAATCCGTTATTGTGCAAATTGGCACCTGCAGTGAAGCTTGCATTAATAGAAGAAGCTTCCATTGGTTGAAAAACATCATTATTACCAAACTGAGCTGCCAACTGTTGAACTGTCAAACTACCGCTTACCTCTACTACGTTTAAGTTAAAACCTGGAACAATCACCATTCCGTCACCGTATGGTGCATAAGGATCAGATGGAACCTGGAAAGAAATGAATGGGCCATCACCGGCATCAAACCAAGACGAATCACCCAAAGCACCACCCATATTCATGGTTGCATGGACATTGGACGCATACCCCATGTGATTGGGATAACACAATGTATCCTCTGTACCTGGAGCAACAAAACCAGCTGTGGTTCCAAAAGTTGTTCCGTCAATATCGCCGTTAACCGATTCCAACACCATTGGCAAAGTCACAGGACCACCTGGCGTTTGAACAATATGTGTAAACTTTGGAAGTACTACATCTGTATAAGTATCCAAAGTAGCATTCGCCAAGGCAATATATCCACCTGTTCCTTGACCGGTTACTACAATGCGAGAAGTATCAATTCCATAAGGATTACCAGCATCTTGAAAAGACTTTCTGAAATAACGAACTGCAGTTCTACAATCTTGAACACCTCTGTAGGCTGCATTGATTAAAGTAGTAACACGACCATCCTGAGAAGTATCCAATGGATTCCATCCAAGACGATAATCACAAGAAGCCACCACGTACCCCATTTTAGCAAAACGAGAACATAACTCCACCACAGAAGAATCTCTTCTTGTTCCCCCTGTTGTATAATTATCAGGTAAGAAATTACCTGAGTGCAGATAAATCATCAAAGGGCGAGATGTTTCAACATCGCCCGCTGGAGAGTACACATCCATCATCAAGGGTTGAGGAACCGCTTGACCAATAACACTGTAGTATAAAACAGTCGCATTTACGCCGTACATCACGGAAGTGTCTACATTCACATTGGTGAAAACCTCATCCAAATAGCGGGTCTGGGCACTCAGCGATTGGACCCCCATGCTAATGAACAAGAAGAAAATTGCATAGATTTTTCTCATAGTTAGTTGTTTTTATTTTGTTTTTTGAAATTCATATCGAAGGCTAAGATAAGCCAATCTGCCGATTCGAGGACCACCATAGGTTTGGAATTGCATATTATTGAACAAATTCGAGGCTCCTAGCTTAATATTCAATCTCAACTTTTTGACCTGATAATTCACCTGTGCATCTACTAAATCATAGGTAGGAATCAAACCTGTAAATTGAGGAGATCCTTCGAAAAGAAATCCTTGTATCCACTTATAGTTCAGACTATAGCCCCACTCATTCCCATTGGATTCTGTAAATAATTTTTCACCACTTAAGCCGATGTTATACTTATGCTTCGGAGTATTAAAAGCGGGGATAATGGGGTCGAAAACTTGAGACTCCTTTAGCAATTGATTAAATGAGTAGTTGAAATTCAGCGTGTGATTATCATTCAAATAATAATGCGTGCCCCAACTAATACCCGTAGTAAACACTTGATTTTTAGAATTTGCCGCATATCGGTAGGCTTGAATATTACTTGGAAGTCCGGTAGACGCCTCAAAGTCGGAGGTGATGCCGATATTGTAACCAATAAAATCGCGGTATGCACTGAGATAACCACTCACATCCAAGAATACTTTATTCCAAAAAGCCCCCCTATAACCCAATTCTACCGACTTCACTTTCTCTGGTCTGAGCGGATCAATGGAGAAATACACTAACTTATCCGTATTTAAACTTCCTCGATAATCTTGAAATGATTCCAGTGTGATTAAAGAGTCTGCGCCAGATAAATTTCCACTTAAAATAGCGGGTCCCACATTGAGATGCAAATACTGATCGGTAAGTGTTGGATTTCTTAACGCCGATGAAAATGACATTCTCAGATAATGATCTTTCTTCGGTTTAAATACTACCGACATCGCAGGACTCCAAATCCAGTTAAAATTCCTATTCTTATCTACTCGCAATGTCGCTGTAGTAATGACTTTATCCTCTGCCCAATGCTTTTCGATACCCTGATAGAATCCAAATTCATAGGTGGTAATTCGATTTGTAGAATCCGAGAATATTGTACCCATGCTATACGGACGATACAAGCGACCACTCGCTCCAGTTTTCATCATCCATCCACCTAAATCCCACTGATACTGAGCCTGCCCGTTATATAATGCCGAGCGGTCTGAAAACCGAGTGCCTTTTTCAAGGTCATTATTTTTTGCGGCGGTAATACGCTGAAAAGCTTCATCAAATTTCGCTGTACCTGGTGCAAAGAAACCCTCTACATTATCTACTGGAATACCCGCATTGCCGTTATTCGTTAGGTCCGCGACCCAATTATGCCACGCTACCAGTGAATCATGATATTGGGTATTCCACTGAGATAATGCATTGTAATCATAAGGTAGATAAAATTGTGAATACGTTGGATCGACTACGGGTCCTGGCCAGTTGGGATTCACCTCTAAATCTGGATATCCCAAAGCGTTTATTTTAGGATTTACATACTGATTCCAATATTTGGTATACACTTTTGCCCAGTCCTCATTGCTTCTGGCTTCTTCAAGCATTTTCATTGCCGTAAAGTAAGGATCAAAACTTCTCCCTGCATTTTCTCCTGTTCCATAAAACCGCACGAAATATTTATCTTTTTTATTCAGTTCAACTTTTCCTTGATAGAATAATATATCTCTCAAGCTAAAACGGTTATCACCCTGATAAACAGTCGTTCCACCGCCAACATTTCCTCCAATCATCAATTCTGGACTTTGTTCCATCAAGGAGGGCTTCAATCTCCAATGCACCGCTCCATTGGCCTTATAATTTTTTGTATTGTAATCGACCAAATCTTCCTCTCGGTAACCGGTTCTGTAAAAGGTTCCTAGCCCCTTGTAATTCCATGGCGTTGAAGTAGAAAAATCATTGGCTGGAAAATACTCATCTCCGTAAATATTCACTGCATCCCACCTTCCCGGATTATTTGCCTTGTCTAGAGAAATATCTGCTGGTTGATAATTGTCTGCTACCCAATCATAAGCCGTTAGACCATAAAAATTCAATTTAAAAGCTAATACATCTTCCTCTTTTTTGTTCTTGATAGCATCAGCCCAGCGAACGGAGAATTCATCTAGCTTTCGTTCGCCCACTCTTCTTTGAAAAGAAACACCTTTGAAAATAAAAGGATTTTTCGTTTCCATCGCCACCACTCCATTGAATGCCCCTGGTCCGTAATAAGCACTACTCGCACCTTGAATAATTTCCACTCCTTTTACATCTAAATCAGGAGCACCTAAAAAATTACCCAATGAAAAATTCAAACCAGGAGATTGATTGTCTACCCCATCTATAATTTGCAATGTTCTTACAGGAGAGGTGGAGTTAAACCCTCGGGTGTTGATGATTCGGAAACCTAAAGAGGCCGTAGTTAAATCTACTCCTTTCAGAGAGCCTAAACTTTCATAAAAATTTCCGGTGGCCGCCTGTTTAATCGCTGTAAGATCCAAACTTTCAATGGTTAGGGGACCTTGTTTTATTTTTTGAGAAATCTTTTCTCCTTGAATATCCAGAACTTTAAGTTGCTCATCACTCACCATCTCGACCTTAATGCCATTGCTTGGTTTGTTGAAGGTCATTTCTAGTGACTGGCTACCCACAAAGAAGAATTGCAGGGTACAAGGAAACTTAACTGGTGTCAAATTGAATTTGCCATCGAGATCGGTTGAGGATCCATTTCCCGTTCCTTTCTCTCCCACTGCCACTCCTATCATGGGTTGTTGTGTGTCCTTATCTATTACGACACCCGAAATAGATTGCGAAAAGCCAATTTGGACTCCTAGAAAAAAGAAAATCAATAAAACTAGATTACGGTTCATAGACCGCAATATCGTTAAAATTTGGGAAACTTGGCAGGAAAAGCTTCCGACATCACATTGTAGATAACCTCAAAAATATCTTCTGCTGATGGCTTACTGAAATAATCACCATCCGTTCCGTATGCGGGTAAATGCGGTTTAGCGGTCAAAGTAACGGGTGCTGCATCCAAGTACTGGTATCCGCCTTGTTTATTCAAGATATGATCCAAAATATACGCACTGGCTCCTCCTGGAACATCTTCATCAATGATCACCAAACGATTGGTCTTTTTCAATGAACTCAAACAAATTTCGGTTGTATCCAATGGCAACAATGTTCTTACGTCCACCACTTCAACCGATATGCCCTCTTGCTCCCACTCCTTCACCACTTGAAGACAAATATTGAGCGTGGATCCATAAGAAACCAAGGTGATATCCGTTCCTTCATTCACGACCTCTGAAATGCCAACAGGGATTTTGAAGCTGCTCAAATTTTTGGGCATTCGCTCTTTGGTTCGATAACCATTCAAACACTCAACAATCAATGCGGGCTCATCACTTTCCAACAAAGTGGCATACATCCCTGCTGCTTGGGTCATATTTCTGGGCACACCTACTACCATCCCTCTTACACTGCTGACGATAGCCGACATGGGACTTCCGCTGTGCCAAATACCTTCCAAGCGATGACCCCGAGTGCTGATGATGGCCGGCGCCTTTTGTCCTCCTGCCGTTCGATATCTCACGCTGGCCAAATCATCTCGCATGATTTGCAGAGCATAATAGATATAATCCAAATACTGAATTTCCGCCACCGGCCTCAATCCTCTCATGGCCATACCTATGGCTTGACCCAAAATAGTCGCCTCTCTGATTCCGGTATCCGCCACTCTGATCTCACCATACTTTTCCTGCAAGCCCTCACAGGTCTGATTCACTCCTCCGATCTTTCCCACATCTTCTCCAAAAATCAATA
>CAZJCQ010000004.1:0-8225 GCA_964544665.1 uncultured Chryseobacterium sp.
TAAATAAAAACCATAAATTAAATACAATGGAACTATTATCAGTTTTATTAGAAGCAGGAATCCAACAAGGATTGGCAGGAATTGGAGCAGGTTGTGCCGCTATCGGTGCAGGAATCGGTGTAGGTCGCATTGGCGGTTCTGCGTTGGAATCAATGGCTCGTCAGCCAGAAATCAGCGG
This sequence comes from uncultured Chryseobacterium sp., assembly GCA_964544665.1. Lineage (GTDB taxonomy): Bacteria > Bacteroidota > Bacteroidia > Flavobacteriales_D > Sanyastnellaceae > CAMCTV01. The sequence continues at coordinate 179 of CAZJCQ010000004.1, forward strand.
TGATTTGCGTGCGAACATGATCGTTGCAGCCGCGTTGGTTGAAGGTGTTGCTCTATTTGCCGTAATCGTTTGCTTGTTGGTGGCTTTAGGTTAATTCCTTCGCTCAACATTCAATTAAATAATAAAAAATAATCTCATGGAAGGATTGTTAAGTGTCTCCGTGGGCACGGTGTTTTGGGCATCCATTGCCTTCATTGCTGTTTTGCTGATATTAAAGAAAATGGCGTGGGCTCCGATTCTTGAAACGCTCGAAGCCAGGGAAAAGGGAATTGCTGATGCATTGTCTCAAGCCGAAAAGGCCAGAGAGGAAATGGCGAACCTGAAATCTGGGAATGACCAATTGTTAAAAGAAGCACGAGAGGAGAGAGATCGTATCCTGAAGGAAGCCAAAGAGATTGGTGATCGAATGAGAGCAGAAGCCAAGGACCGCGCAGCGTCCGAAGGAGCGCAAATCATTGCCAATGCGCAGCGAGAAATCGAGACCCAAAAGAAGGCCGCGATAGAAGAGTTGAAGAACACGGTAGCCGTCTTGTCCATTGAAATTGCCGAGAAGTTGGTCCGTGAGAAATTGAGTGATGCAGAAAAGCAAAGCGCATTGAATAGTAAATTAATTCAAGATTTGAAAGCCAACTAAGCGATGTCAAGAATTGCCTACCGATACGCGAAATCACTTCTAGACTTGTGCATAGAGCGCAATGAAGTGGATCGAGTGACTCAGGATATGAATTTCTTGAATGAAGCGATCAGTGGATCTCGTGAGCTCTCCTTACTTCTTCAAAGCCCAGTCGTAAAAGGAGACGCTAAGTCAAAAATTTTATCTAAAATTTTTGGTAGTCAAGTCCATGAGACGACGCATAAATTCATGACTTTAATGATTGAAAAGGGAAGAGAATCCTTTTTAGGTGATGTTTCCTTCTCTTTCATTGAATTGGTCCGTGTTTATCGCAATGAGGTGTTGGCAGAGGTCACAACGGCATGGGCGATGGATGATGCCACGCGCAAGGAAGTATTAGTCGCGGCCCAGGCCTTAACGAAGAGTAAAATCGAGCTGACAGAAAAGGTGAATCCCGATTTGATTGGAGGTTTTATAGTAAGGGTTGGGGATCAGCAGATAGATACTTCAATTGCACAACAGTTGAAACAACTAAAAAGAGAATTTTCAGAGAATGAATACATTCCTGAATTGTAATATATTACAAAAATAAAACAATATGGCAGAGGTTAAACCTGGTGAAATATCAGCCATCCTAAGAGAGCAGCTCGCAGGATTAAAAACGCAATCGGATATCCAAGAAGTGGGAACCATCCTTCAAGTAGGTGATGGGATTGCTCGTATTTACGGCATTTCTAATGTTCAGTCAGGAGAATTGATTGAATTTGAAAATGGGGTAAAAGGAATTGCATTAAACTTGGAAGAGGACAATGTAGGTGCTGTATTGTTAGGACCTGCAGGCGATTTGAAAGAAGGGGCATCAGTTAAACGTACCGGGCGTATTGCGAGTATCCAAGCAGGAGAAGGGTTGATTGGCCGCGTGGTGAACACGTTGGGCGAGCCCATTGATGGTAAAGGACCTATTTCAGGCGAGTTATTCGAGATGCCTATTGAGAGAAAGGCGCCTGGAGTTATTTATCGACAGCCGGTAAAAGAACCATTGCAAACCGGAATTAAGGCGATTGATGCCATGATTCCTATCGGACGTGGTCAACGCGAATTGATCATTGGGGATCGTCAAACTGGTAAGACCACCGTTGCGATTGATACCATTATCAATCAAAAAGAATTTTACGATAAAGGAGAGCCTGTATTCTGTATTTACGTAGCTTGTGGACAAAAGGGTTCTACTGTAGCAGGTACAGTGCAGATGTTACAAGATGCAGGTGCGATGGCTTATACAGTGGTAGTTGCCGCTACGGCATCTGATCCCGCTCCACTTCAGTTCTATGCTCCTTTCGCAGGTTGTGCTTTGGGAGAGTATTTCAGAGACACGGGTCGCCCTGCTTTGATCGTATATGATGATTTATCAAAACAAGCAGTTGCTTATCGTGAGGTTTCTTTGTTGTTACGTCGTCCGCCCGGACGTGAAGCGTATCCTGGAGACGTGTTCTATTTGCATAGCCGTTTATTAGAGCGTGCGGCAAAGGTGAACGAAACGCAAAGCGTTGCTGAAAAGATGAACGATTTGCCAGACAGCTTGAAATCAAAAGTGAAAGGAGGGGGTTCATTAACCGCGTTACCGATCATTGAGACCCAAGCTGGTGACGTTTCTGCCTACATTCCAACGAACGTAATTTCTATTACCGATGGTCAGATTTTCTTGGAATCGAACCTTTTCAATGCCGGTGTAAGACCCGCTATTAACGTAGGTATTTCGGTAAGTCGTGTTGGAGGTTCTGCGCAGATCAAGTCTATGAAAAAAGTGGCTGGTACCTTGAAGTTGGACCAGGCACAGTATCGCGAGTTAGAGGCATTCGCGAAATTTGGATCTGATTTAGATGATTCGACCAAATTCGTATTGGAAAAAGGTAAGCGCAATGTAGAAATTCTTAAGCAAGGACAAAATAGTCCAATGACGGTTGAGAAGCAGGTTGCCATTATCTATTGTGGTACGAAAGGTTTATTGGCCAAGGTTCCAGTGGAGAAAGTAAAGCAGTTTCAAGATGATTATTTGTTGATATTAGAAAACCAACACAAGGATATTTTGGAGCAAATCCGTAAAGGAAATATTGGAGACGAGGTGACTGCGGTTCTTGAGAAAGTAGCGAAAGAATTATCTGCTCAATATTGATTTCTACATGGCAAATCTGAAGGAAATACGCACAAGAATCGTTTCGGTAAATTCCACCATGCAGATTACCTCTGCCATGAAGATGGTATCTGCCGCTAAGTTGAAGCGTGCCCAAGATGCCATCACCAAGATGCGTCCCTATGCAGAGAAGTTAAAGGATATTTTGGAGAATGCAAGTGCGAGTGTAGGCGTAGAAGGAAGCGTGTTTAGTCAACAGCGAGTTGAGAAGAACATTTGGATTGTGGCGATCACCAGCAATCGTGGATTGTGTGGCGGATTTAATAACAATGTTATTAAAGAGGCAAGAAAGGTCATTTCCCAACACGGACAGGCTAATGTGAAAGTGGTCGCGATTGGAAAGAAATCAGCCGATTTTTTCAGAAAATCACCACATTGGGAAAATTCCAGTATTAATGATCATCCCAATGCAATCTTTGATCAACTGAATTTTGAGAATGCCTCTAAAACGGCAGAGCAAATGATGATGGCTTTTGCAGAAGGAAAAGTGGATAAGGTGATTGTAATTTACAATCGTTTTAAAAACGCAGCCATGCAGGTGGTAACTACTGAGCAATTACTTCCGGTTCTACCTCCAAAGGGAGAACAGACCAGCAATGTAGACTTTATATTTGAACCGAGCAAAGAACAGATTGTAAGTGAATTGATTCCGAGAAGTTTAAAAGTTCAATTATACAAAGCCTTACTGGATAGTTTTGCAGCAGAGCATGGTGCGCGAATGACCGCTATGCACAAGGCGACCGATAACGCGGGGGAGTTGGTGAAAGATTTGAAATTAACTTACAACAAGGCACGTCAGGCAGCCATTACAGGTGAGATTTTGGAAATTGTTGCAGGAGCAGAGGCGCTGAACGGATAATATTGGGCATAAAAGAATTATAAAAGGGGCTTTTGCCCCTTTTTCATTTGTTAAAAAATATAAGCGACACATTAGTTTGTGTTATTTTCACCCTCACAAAACCTAATCAAATGAAAAAACTATTATTTATTCTTGCGGTATTAAACGTAACGTCTCTTTTTGCGGTGGATCGTTTTGTAGACGCCGCCTTTGGCTCTGGAAATGGAACCACTATGTTTCCTACTATCACTTCTGCAATGGCAGCAGCCACTAATGGAGATCGTATTTTAATTGCGACTGGAATTTATTCAGAAGGGGCCATTACCATTTCAAAATCGCTTTCATTAATTCCCCAAACTCCTGGTGCTTACGTGACTTACAATGGAAATATCACCATTGCAGGTGCTGCAGGAATGAAATTATACATCGTGGGTTTCAAAATGGGAATTTATGGGTTTTCAACCACGGCGATTTCAGGAGGATCGATAAGCAATAGAGCATCCGTTAGTTTTGTTGATTGTAAAATGGGCGATCTAAGCGTGAATAATGATTTTTATGAATTGAATGCCATTAGAACTTCAGTTACTAACACTACAACCATGCGTTACGGAAGTTTTATTGCTTCAAAGACCAACGATTTAACCATCACCGATGAAACAGGATCGAATAATACCACTGATAAAATTCGTGTCATTGCGGATTCCATCATGAACAACTTTGACATGCGTGCGGACAACTACTGTTTGTCTGTGTACAATTGTTTAATGAAGAATATCAAGTTTTATAAATGGAATTATGTTACAACACCATCAAATGAGTTTTATAACAATGATGTGATAACCGGCGCGACGTGGATGTTAGCATCCTCTGGAGTACCAGGATATAACTTCAAGTTTTCCGGTAATAATTTCCTAGGGACCATTAGTTTTAACAGCAGCGCTACCTATTCAGGTTATCCATATTATACATATGGAAACGTTTGGGATACTGCACTCGATTCTGGTTTGCAGTATTCAACCACTACATCTTTATTTCCAGCCACAACTTCAGCGGGATATTTTGAGTGGACATACAATGGAATTGACATACCATGCGCTCAGCCCACAGCTTCTAATCCATTGGTATTAACCAGGATTACCGGTACGGCTGGAACTACTGTCAACACTGGAAATCCAAATCATGAATTTTATGATATTGATTTAACTTTAGGTGATCGTGGTCGATTTGGTGGACCCTACACATGGAACAATTATTTTCCTGTTTCCAATCCTTCAGGAAGTCGCGCCTTCATTTTTGACCTCACGATTCCTGCGGATTTATTTCCCGGACAAAACGTAGATGTAAAGGCAAAGGCATACCATAGAAATTAATGATCATGAAGAAAAGAATAGGTTTCATTCTTTTCTTGGTGTGGGGATGTTTATCCGGAATGGCTCAAGGCAGGATATTGTCGGGAGAGTATTTCTGGGGAAACATTGATCCGGGAAATGGTAATGGTATTGCATTTTCTGCACAAGACGGTGCCTTTGGTGACGTGCTTGAGCAGATTATTGCCAACGGCCAGACGGTGCCCAATATGTCCAGCCCCATTCGTTTTAACGTTCGAGTAAAGGACTACAACAACGTCTGGGGACCCACATACAAGAAAGTGATTTTTTTAACTTCGAATTTGCCGACCGCGTACAACGTGGCGGTGACGCAGGCGGAGTATTTTTTTGGTACTACCGATCCAGGGGCTGGATCGGCCACTCAATTAGTTGTCTTTGATGGCAACTGGAACGAAGCAGTTGAAGCGGCGTCTGTGAGTAATGCCACATGGAGTCTAACAGACGGAATAAAACTGTTCAATGTAAGAGCCAAGGACGGCGCAGGAAATTGGGGCCCTTTGTACAAGAAAGCCATTTCTGTTCAAAGTCCTTCGAGCTCCCCTCGATTATGCAAGATTCAGGCAGCGGAATTCTTTTTTGGTTCAACCGATCCTGGTGCAGGAAATGCTACTCCACTATTGGTATTTGATGGAGCTTGGTCGGATGCTGTAGAGGCGGCTTACAAGGATAATGTAACATGGAGTTTATCCAATGGAATGACTCTTTTCAATGTTCGCGTAAAAGATGAAGCCAATGTTTGGGGACCTCTGTTTAAGAAAACCATCAGCGTTCAAGATGTGCCATCTACGGTCCGTCAAGCTCATGTGGTGGCCGGAGAATTTTTCTTTGGAGCCACTGATCCAGGCGCTGGAAGTGGAACTACGATTCTTGCTTTTGATGGCAATTATTCGGATGCTATCGAGCAGGCCTTTCAAGGCAGCTATGCTTGGAATGTGACAGGAACAACGTCCTTCAATATTCGATTTAAAGATGAGGCGAATCTCTGGGGACCTATTTTCAAGAAAACCATTGTGGTGAATCAAACGCCTAATCCTCGAGATTGGAAAATTACTTTTGCCGAGTACTTCTTTGGAATTTTTGATCCCGGGGCTGGCACAGGTAATGTTATTGTCGCTTTTGATGGCAACTTGGATCATGGCGTGGAAGTGCTGCTAAGAAGCAGTTTGACATGGGATCAAGCATCGGGTTCAACCCTTTTTAACATTCGTGTAAAGGATGAAGCCAATCATTGGGGGCCTGTCTTTAAAAGAACCATTTTCTTCAATGGATCTAATCCAACCGTCAACTTAATTTCTCAGGGCGAGACAATCAGCAGGTGTCCTGATTTCTCTGTTACCCTTGATTATGTTGGACCCAATGGATATAATGTAGTTTGGGAAAATGGTACAGAGGGAAATACGGTCACCTTTACGCCAACACAAAGTGGTTATTTCTCAATGTATGCTTACCTGGGAAATAGTTATTTGTATGATAGTATCTATGTGAATATATACAATCTTCCTGACGCGTTGATTAATCCTGCCGGTGAGATATTGGTTTGTGCCTCTAGTAATGTCTTGTTAACCGCTAGTGCGGGAAGCAGTTATACCTATCAATGGTATCAAGATGGCAATATCATTGCGGGATCAACCCAGCAGACCTATTTTCCTACTCAAGTTGGAGCCTATACGGTTTTGGTCACAGACAACAGTACCACTTGTCAGCAGTTGTCTTCTCCTACCACATTTTATCTTACGGCTCCCATCTTTCCAACAGGAACTGTCAGCACATCCTGTAATCCAAATGGGGTAGAATTATCCGCTCCCGTGGGAACAGGTAATACCTACCAATGGAAGAAGAATGGTGCTAATATCAGCGGAGCTACCAACGCGATCTATTTAGCAACAACAGCGGGTAATTACAATGTGGTGGTGACCAATGGCCAATGCGTTTCGACCTCTGGAACAACGACGGTAACCAATACTGGATCTACTGTCAACGCGTCAATTACCCCAACAGGTACAGTTGCGCTATGTGACGGAGGAAGTGTGCAGCTAACAGCCGCCAATGGAACGGGATATACGTATCAATGGAAAAAGGATGGTGTCAATATTCAAGGGGCTACCGCCCAGACCTATTTGGCAACAGCTGCTGGCTCCTATACTGTTGTGGTAACCGCTACTGGATGTTCATTGACTTCTGCTGCTACCATTGTGCAAGTTGGAACCAGCGTAACACCAACGGTGAGCATCACCGCTGGGACGAACAGTATCTGCGCAGGCACGACGGTTACCTTTACCGCTGCAGGAGTAAACGGAGGAACAACACCGGTCTATCAGTGGAAGGTGAATGGAGTAAATGCAGGAACCAATAGCAGTACTTTTGCAACCAACACCTTGGCAAATAATGATGTGGTTACTGTTGTAATGACGAGCAATGCCTCATGTGCATCACCGACGACGGCTACTAGCAACGCAGTAACGATGACGGTGAATAGCAGTGTTACTCCGAGCATAGCGATTGTAGCAGCTTCGAATCCAATATGCAGTGGAGGTAGCTTTGCCTTGACGGCTACCGCGGTGAATGGAGGATCAGCCCCTGCTTATCAATGGAAGAAGAACGGTACCAATATCAGTGGCGCTACGAGTTTGACTTATAACACAACCTCAGCAGTGAATGGCGATGTATTTACCTGTGTATTGACTTCGAACAATACTTGCCAATCCACCAATACATCAACGAGTAATGGTGTTACGGCACAGGTAACAGGAAGCATTACACCGACCGCTAGTATTACATCAAGCGCGACGAGTATTTGCTCAGGAGGCAGTGTTACATTCACCGGCAGTATTACCGGTGGAGGTACCACACCTACTTACCAATGGAAGAAGAATGGCACCAATATCAGCGGAGCTACGTCAATCAATTACATTGCGAGCACCATCAGCAATAATGATGTGTTTACGTTGCAGGTGACAAGCAATGCGAGTTGTGTGACAACCAGCACGGCAACAAGTAATGCGATTACCATTGCGGTA
>CAZJCQ010000004.1:8325-82912 GCA_964544665.1 uncultured Chryseobacterium sp.
TGCGAGTTGTGTGACAACCAGCACGGCAACAAGTAATGCGATTACCATTGCGGTATCGACCAGCGTAACACCAACGGTGAGCATCACCGCTGGGACGAACAGTATCTGCGCAGGCACGACGGTTACCTTTACCGCTGCAGGAGTAAACGGAGGAACAACACCGGTCTATCAGTGGAAGGTGAATGGAGTAAATGCAGGAACCAATAGCAGTACTTTTGCAACCAACACCTTGGCAAATAATGATGTGGTTACTGTTGTAATGACGAGCAATGCCTCATGTGCATCACCGACGACGGCTACTAGCAACGCAGTAACGATGACGGTGAATAGCAGTGTTACTCCGAGCATAGCGATTGTAGCAGCTTCGAATCCAATATGCAGTGGAGGTAGCTTTGCCTTGACGGCTACCGCGGTGAATGGAGGATCAGCCCCTGCTTATCAATGGAAGAAGAACGGTACCAATATCAGTGGCGCTACGAGTTTGACTTATAACACAACCTCAGCAGTGAATGGCGATGTATTTACCTGTGTATTGACTTCGAACAATACTTGCCAATCCACCAATACATCAACGAGTAATGGTGTTACGGCACAGGTAACAGGAAGCATTACACCGACCGCTAGTATTACATCAAGCGCGACGAGTATTTGCTCAGGAGGCAGTGTTACATTCACCGGCAGTATTACCGGTGGAGGTACCACACCTACTTACCAATGGAAGAAGAATGGCACCAATATCAGCGGAGCTACGTCAATCAATTACATTGCGAGCACCATCAGCAATAATGATGTGTTTACGTTGCAGGTGACAAGCAATGCGAGTTGTGTGACAACCAGCACGGCAACAAGTAATGCGATTACCATTGCGGTAATTAATGCGGTAACCTATTATGCAGATGCAGATGCAGACGGATTTGGGAATAGCGCTGTCACACAAAGTGCTTGCACTGCTCCAATCGGCTATGTGAGCAATAATGCAGATTGTAATGATAATTTGTCCGCTGTTAATCCCAATGCCCAGGAGATTTGTGGTAATCAAATCGATGATAATTGCAATGGATCTGCGGATGAGAACTGTTCAATATCAGGATGTAACGACGCATTAGCATGTAATTATAATCCACAAGCTACTACTTCGGACAATAGTTGTGTTTATGCAGCGCAATATTACAACTGTGATGGCACTTGTATTTCTGACATAGATGGTGATGGAGTATGCGATCAACTCGAGGTTTTAGGATGTACAGACCCATCGGCCTGTAATTTTAACCCATCGGCCACTCAGTTGGATGCAAGTTGTATTTTACCACAAGCAGAAGTGTGTAATGGGCTAGATGATGATTGTAATGGAAATGTGGATGATGGCTTGATCTTCAATGATTACTATGCCGATTCCGATATGGATGGATATGGTTCGACGTTATTAGGGTCTTTCTGTCAATCCCCAGGAAATTCAGCTTCCTTGATTACCGGAGACTGCAATGACCTCAGCGCAGCGATTAATCCAGGAATGGTAGAGCAATGTAATGGGGTGGACGATAATTGTAATTCGGTTGTAGACGAAGGTGCTTCGGCTTCTAGTATTACACCCGCGTTGGTGGTAACTAAATTGTACCCAACATGTTCTGGAACCAATTTGATGGCAGCTAACTTAAACCTTGGAACGAACACCCTACCAACGGCAGGTGAGGGCTTGGATTTGTGGTATAAGTTTACGGCTCAGCGAAACACTCTTAGAGCAGGTTTGTCTGCTGCAACTGGTGATAATTCAATTGAAATTTATCAGCAAGTTGGAAACTGTTTGCAGTTATTAGGAAGTGAGCATGAAGTATCGGTTAGCAATCAAACGCTTTTTTACGACGATTTAGTTGTAGGAAATGACTATTATGTCGCTTGTAGAAGCTTGGCTGGTCCTGCTAACTCAAGTGCAAAGATTTGTTTTAATCACTTCAACGGCACTACCTGTGATCATGTATACAGTGTGAATGGAACAGGTGTTTACACAAACGTTTGTTCTAGCTTTAAAGCGGTTTTCAAAGGAAACGCATCTAACTACATATTTAATGTAAATAATGCAACTTCTTTGGGTGCGCCTGTAGCCATTACGCCATGGAGCTATACTACTCCAACATCGAGTTCGATCATTACGCGTATAGGAACCCTGCTACCTGCTAATTTTACAACAAACCCGATTACTTATGGTTTGACCATAGGAGTTACGTATGTGTTACAAGATGCAGCCGGTAATAATAACTATATAACAGCTGATGGAACCACAGCTTGCACAGCTACTTTAAATACTGAGGCGCCGGTCGTACTGAGAACCAGTGATCGTTGCCCGACGATTAAAGCAATCACAAGTTCCATTGCTACAGATCGACAAGTGTGCGGCGCGTTGAGGTATGAATGGGAATTTACCCAATTGTTACCGACCGTCCAGCCAGCGGTTACTGTATTAGGAGGTTTGAATACCAATGTCCTGTTTTTAAATGCAGTTCCCGGAATGGCCAATGGGAAAACCTACAATGTTAGGGTTAGACCAATACACTCCACGGGTGAAATTGGCTTATGGGGCGCTGTTAATTGTATGAAGACTACGGGTGCTGGAATGATGTTAACGGATGAAGCGCCATTAATGAGCCCGATGATTTCCGATGCGTCCGACCTAATATTATATCCTAATCCCTCTGATGGAAACACGTTGGTAATTGCTAATACCAAAGGTTGGAGTGAAGATTGGGTGCAGGTGGAGATTTGGAACGCACAAGGACAACGTGTGTTCATGGATGCTCAGGAAGTGTCTGGACAACAGTGGGAGTTGAAATTGAACAAAGAAATGTCCAGCGGATTGTACTGGATCAAGCTTCAACATGAAGGTCGTCGTGATATGCTGAGATGGATGGTAAATCGATGATGGAATGGGATTGTTAAAAAGGGGGTTATGCCCCCTTTTTTGTTTTCCAGATTACAGTAATATTTATCTTTGATGTTCGCTATGAAAAAGGCATTAGTACTGATATTTTTTTTTAACAGCCGCAATTTTAATATTTGCTCAATCTACACAGAATAGGAAAGTGGCATTGTTGGATTTGACAGCCAAAAACGCGGAGACCAATTTTTCACGAATACGCTCTTGTCGACATGTATTGAAAACAGCCGGGATTCCTTATACAGAAAGCACTAGCGTATCTGAAGCGATTAATTACCCTGTTATTTTTATTTCTCCGGTTATTTATTCTACCACATTTAGTTCTTCTGAAAAACAGCTGTTGATTGATTATGTAAATCAGGGAGGGGTTTTAATTGCATCCTCCTTAAGAGATCCTGCTTTATATGGTTTGTTTGGAGTTTCTGGTTATACCAATTACACCCTGCTTACTACCATGACTTGGGAAGCAGATCAATTCCCACAATATTTCGATCGTTTTGATGATCCAAATGAGATCAATGTTTCTTTATCAGGTCCGACCACGAGCACAGATGTTTTTACCATTCGACCTTATACATTGGCGGGAGGTCAGTCCATGGCGCATTTCGAAAACAATTTACCGGGAGGTGTAGTGATGAATCAGTATGGAAGTGGACGAACGTTTTTATTTTCGATTGATTTACGCGATGTGTTAATTCGTAATTTCATCAATAGTGATTTAAACGCAAACAGAACTTATTCCAATGGGTTTGAGCCCACTTCGGACACGTTTATTTTCTTTATCACGAATATTATCAATGAGCACATTCCACACATGACAAGGGTTCATTCTTGTCCTGATTGCGAATCTAGTGTCGTTATGATTACGCATGATATTGATAGTAGAACCGCTATGGATACCATGGTTTCTTTTGTCAATTATGAAGAAGCGAATCAATTAAACGCCATGTATAATGTGACCGTTCGAATTTATCATGATGATTGGATGTCAGATTTTTATTTGGATTCTTACGATAAGGTAGAATATGCTAAATTACATGGTCAAAAATTGGCCTCTCATTCATTGGGACATTTTCCAGATTTTGCGAGCACCACATTATTTCCACTTGGAACCATGGGAAATACCCCCGATAATTATATGCCCCTTTATCTCAATGATACTACTTCTGGAGGTTCAGTTTATGGAGAAGTGGAAGTTTCAAAATATTTGATAGAGAGTGATCATAATGTGCAAGTAAAGTCTTTTAGGGCAGGTCATTTGGCGTACAACCGGAGATTACCCAAGGCGTTATATGATCTAGGTTACTTATATAATTCCAGCTTTTCAGCGAACGATGTCTTAACGAATTTCCCGTTTTATGATATCGATAATCTTTCCTTCTCAGGTGATCAGCTTCCTGTTTTGGAAATCCCAATGACCATTTCAGATGCAGCTGCTTGTTGTCCGTTTACCCAAGAGAATGCGCTGGAGCGAGCGGCACTATGGGCCGATATTACCATTAAAAATAATAACAACGGGGCCCCGACTGTTTTATTAATTCATCCCAATCGAAGTTACAAACTGACAGCTGAGCAGTTTTATGTGAATGCGCTCCCTGGAGATGTTCGCTATATGTTCTTAGATGATTTTGGTGATTATTGGAAAAAGAGAGAAACCGCCAATGTTGTAACAGAGTACAATAACGATTCGTTGATTGTCCATTTTAATGGATTTCAAATGTATTCGAATCTTAGTTTGGTGGTAAATGATGCGAGCCAATTGGCGAGCATTCGTTTTTTTGATGCAAATAACATGGAGCTTTTTCCTCAATCCCTCAATGTGGATTATAATGAAACGAGATATTGCCATTTTGTTTATTCAGATAATGTTGAAATATGTAACGGACAAGACGATGATGGCGATGGCTGGACGGATGAAAATTTATCATATACCCAATATCAAGATTTAGATCAGGACGGATATGGTAATCAAGCCATAACCCTATTGGCTTGTACATCACAGTCAGGATTTGTGACCAATGCTTTAGATTGTGATGATAGCAGCACGGTTATTCATCCAAATAATGCAGAGTATTGTGATAGTTTAGATAATAATTGCAACGGATTAGTCGATGAAGGGTTGGACTGGAATACCTATTATTGGGATGCCGATCAAGATGGATTTGGAAACAATAACGTAGCTGTTACAACCTGTCTTTCCCCGGTACAATATATTCTTCAAAATGGAGATTGTGATGATGAGAACGGGCTGATCAATCCTGCGCAATCGGAGGTGTGTAATGATGCCGATGACAATTGCGATGGTGGAATCGATGAAGGATTAGCGTTTGTTACGTATTATGAAGATTTAGATCATGATGGTTTCGGGAATGATTCGGTATCCGTGCTGAGGTGTGTGTTACCTTTTGGTTTTGTTTTTCAACACGGAGATTGCAATGATAATCATGCGAATGTCAATCCTCAGTCAATAGAGCAATGTGGTGATAATTTAGATAATGATTGTGATGGTGAAGTAGATGAGGTTTGTGTAATTGATATGGATGAAGATGGATATGATGTATTGCAGGATTGTGATGACGAAAATCCTTGGGCGTATCCTGGGGCAAATGAAATTTGTGGAAATAATATTGACGAGGATTGTAATGGAGTTGATTTGATTTGTCCCATCTATGGGTGCACCGATGCTACTGCCTTTAACTACAACCCTGCTGCGAATACAGACGATGGATCTTGTATCGCGGTGGTAAACGGATGTACCGATGCGACTGCTTTCAACTATAACCCAGCGGCAAATACAGATGATGGATCTTGTGTTCCAATTATATTGGGTTGTATCGCAAGCAATGCATGTAATTACAATAATCAAGCGAACACATCGGATGGAAGTTGTGTTTTTCCACAACAAGAGATCTGTAACCAATTGGATGATGATTGCGATGGAATTGTGGATAATGGATTGCCTTATTTAACTTATTTCCCAGATATCGATGGAGATGGACAGGGAAGTGGAATGGGTTGGAGTGCTTGTAGCGAACCAGGTCCAGGATATGTTCAAATATCAGGTGATTGTAACGATGAAGATGCCAATATCAATGGACAAGCAATGGAGGTCTGTGATGCCTGGGACAATGATTGCGACGGTTTGATAAATGAGGGATTACAATCTTCAGATATTGTCTCCGTGAATGTGAGCACTGCTGTTTACCCTACTTGCACAACAGGAAACTTATTCGCTGCTAATTTTAATAATGGAAGCAATTCTTTGGTAGTACCAGGCAACGGACCAGATCTTTGGTATAAATTACAACCTCAATTCAATACTTTAAGAGTGGGATTGTCTGCTGCATCAGGTGTAAACAGTGTAGCGATTTATCAAGATTTTGGTGGATGTCTTCAATTAATGGAGTCAGAAAGCGAGGTGACATCCGGCAATCAAACGCTTTTAACGGATGATTTGATACCGGGGAATATTTACTACATTGTCGCGCATCAGATAAGTGCACCCACGAATACAAGTGCGAAAATTTGCTTTAATCATTTGGTTTCCACAACTTGCGATCACGTATATTCAAATAATACAGGTGTGTATAGCAGTGTTTGCTCGAGCTTCAAAGCCGTATATAAAACATATGCAACGCAGTACATTTTTAATGTAATGGGAGCCTCACAAAGCGGACAAAATTTGTTGATTTCCCCTTGGAGCTACGCGCCACCTTCGAGCAGTTCGATTGTTTCCAGGTTAGGCAGTATCTTCCCGGTTAATCAGGGCGCTTCCAATATTACCTATACATTGACCATTCCTGTGGTTTATGGCTTAACGGATGCAGCGGGAAATCTTTCGTTACTCACCGCTCAGGGAAGTAATACCTGTAATGTAACACTCACTCCAGAAGCAGCCGTTGTTTTGCGAAGTGCAGATCGATGCCCTGCTATTAAAGCAATCAATCAGTCAATTGTGACCGATCGAACCGTTTGTGGCGCAGCGAGATATGAATGGGAATTCACACAAGTGTTACCTAACCCGCAGCCCCCCGTTTCCATCTTAGGCGGTCTTAATACCAATGCGCTTTTCTTAAATGCGGTTCCAGGTATGGCAAATGGCAAGACGTATAATGTTCGTGTGCGTCCCATTCATGGATCGGGCATGGTCGGCGATTTTGGCACCTCATATTGTCTAAAAACGACGGGCGCTGTAATGGCATTGGAAGGTTCGAATGATGGGCCTTTGGAAAGTTTTGCAACTGAATTAACTGATTTTGTTTTATACCCGAATCCATCCAATCAGGATCATATCACAATTTTTTGGTCAGCATTTCAAGATGACGTGAAGCACATTGTGCTAAGGGACATGCAAGGACGAGTTATCAGAAATGAGAAGATAGCCGTCTCTGGAAATAGTGTAGAATTTAATATGAATTCAATTGAGGCCGGAGTCTACATTTTGGAAATAAACGAAGTAGGCGTACGAGTTATTCGAACCAGATAATCAGGGTTTGATAAACTCTTGCGTAAATACGCGGTTACTTACATTTTGATCCCTGTCGGCTATTCTAATTTCAAATTTGCAAGTGTCAAATTCGGTAGGTAAATAATACAACGGATACATTTGTAAACTAATGTTTCCCTTTTGTGCCTTTGCTTGTCCTAAAGGCTCTGCCACGGGTGCTCTGTAGTAAAATGGAATGATATTCACATCTAGACAGGGATCTAATTCAATATGTTTCCATGCTCCGTGTTGCTTTTCATAATACTCACAAAATAAATTGTATTTCCATTGACAGTCTCCAAAAATCCCCGTGGTATCTAATTGGCTTAAACCAAAATTACCATCTCCATCGGTGAACTGGATGGTGAGCAAAGCGCCACTATCATTCGGAGTGAATGATTCAAAAGCGATAACAGGCTCGTCTGGATAGTTTTCAATTTTTAAACAACCGAAAAGGGTGAGGGTCAAAACGATGGACAGTACATACCGCATAGGACAAAGGTAAGGAAACCTTTTTCATTTGTAACTTTGTTGCATGAACCGCGAAAAATTCATAGCGTCATTATGGTCTTTAGCGCCCACAAACTTTTCGCATGCGGCCCTTTCGCTTTTTCAATATCAATGGCAACAAAATGCGGTTTTTCGAAACTATTCGAAGGCGATTGGTATTTTGGAGCCACATCAAGTTCAATCCGTTGAAGAGATTCCTTTCTTGCCTATTTCATTTTTTAAGTCACATTCGGTTCGTAGCTCTTCCGAAGACCCGGTACTTTATTTCGATTCGAGCAGCACTACAGGACAAACACCCTCTAAGCATTGGGTATCGGATATTCGACTTTATGAGCGATCCTTTCTTTCTCATTTCATGATGCATTTTGGCCATCCTACGAAATATCGCATATTGGCATTACTTCCTTCTTACTTGGAACGACAGCATTCATCTTTGGTGTATATGGTGGAATACTTGATGAAGGCCAGTGGTCATGTGGATAATGCTTTTTTTTTAAATGATTTTTCTGCACTATCCGACAAACTCCAATCGTCGGTTTCCGTCCCAACCCTATTGTTTGGGGTAACTTTTGCTTTGATAGATTTTACCGAGCAGTTTCCCATGCCGTTGAAAGACACCATTATTATAGAAACTGGAGGGATGAAAGGTCGTGGACAGGAACCGATCAGATCGGAGTTACATCGAATGTTAAAGGAGAGAACGGGCGCAAATGTTCAAAGTGAATATGGCATGACGGAATTATTTTCTCAGGCATATTCTGAAGAGGATGAAATCTTTCAATGTCCCCCTTGGATGAAGGTTTGGGCTCGAGAGGTGGATGATCCATTGACCATCAAAAGAGAAGGAGGGAGGGGTGTTCTAAACGTAATAGATTTAGCCAATGTAGATAGCTGCTCTTTTATTGCAACGGATGATTTGACCGAGGTGTTGGATCGTGACCGATTTAGGATTTTGGGAAGGTTGAGCACTTCGGAAACAAGAGGATGTAGTTTATTATATACTTGAGGCAACCCTTTAAAAAAAGTTCGTCTATGGTATAGCGACGAGCAAATCGCTACCAAAGTACTTACGCTTTGTATGACAACGGTTGTCTTAGCATGAGAAACATGATTTCCTAAACAAACGACAAGGGAAGCAGAAATGCTTCCCTTGTTGCTTTATACAGGCAACCATTTGATTATCAATGCGTCTTTATGATGGAACAACAAAGTTCCCATCTTAACTACTCTTCTTATGAACGAAATTTTTGGTGTTTTTTCCAAAATTCATGAGTTCAATGATTTTTGGAGGTTATTCGCACCCTACGTCATTGCGTTGGGGATTCTGTCTGTTTTTGGATTAATCGGAAAAGTGGCCCTATTCAGCAAAGCGGAGCAACCGGCTTGGGCGGCGTTTGTGCCTATTTATGATGTTATGATTACAATGAAATTAGTAGGGCGACCTCCGTTTCATGTATTCCTTTTTTTAATCCCCGGATACAATGTGTACTTGGGATTTAAAATGTGTGCGGAAATAGCCAGTGCTTTTGGAAAGACCTCCCCTAAAGATCATTTCTGGGCATGTGCGTTAAATGTTTTATACATTTTACACTTGGCTTTTTCCTATAGTATTGATTACGAGGGACCGGTGTACCCAAAACATGGAATGACCTCTTCGGTGGCCGCCGTGGCATAATTTATATCGGTTCGTTTAGCAAAAAAAGGCGCAAAAGGCGCCTTTTTTATTGCTTAAATACGATCTGAGCGGCTTCCATAACTTTTGAGAGTCCCGTCTTATCAGCCCCTCCGCAAGTGGCAAAGCTGGGTTGACCACCCCCGCCACCTTTGATCATCGTTGACCATTCTTTGACCAACTGCCCTGCATTTAACCCCCAATTCTTTACTGCATCTTCACTTAATGCAATCGTGATCATGGGTTTTTCATTGGTTACAGAGGTGACGACCATTCCGAAACTGGAGTATTCCGACTTTAATTGAAAACAAATATCTTTTATGGAGGCAGGATCCAATTCGCTCTCTGCGAAAAGCAGATTTCGATCATGGTGCTGGATGATTTGCCCTTTCCAAACTGATTTGATTTGCATCGCTTGTTCATGCTTCAATTGCACCAATTGTTTTTCTGTTGCGGAGATTTTTTGCTGCAAATCGCTCACCGCTTTCATAATATCTTTTGTTTTCAAAAGGTTTCTTAAAGATTCCAATTGTTGCAATTCTTCAGCAATCCATTTTTCAGCTACCTCTCCTGCAATAGCTTCTATCCTGCGAATTCCAGCGGCAACCGCTCCTTCTGATTGTAGCTTGAACCTTTTAATAACCGAGGTATTGGAAACGTGCGTTCCTCCGCAGAGTTCTATACTGTTTCCAAACTGAATCATCCGAACGGATTCTCCATATTTTTCTCCAAATAACATCATCGCGCCGCTCTTTTTAGCTTCCTCGATTGGGACATTTCTATGTTCTTGGAGTGCTATTGCCGATTGGATTTTTTCATTGACAAATTCCTCTATTCGAAGCAAGTCATCTTCCTGCACTTTGGTAAAATGAGAGAAGTCAAATCTTAAATATGCGGGGTTCACCAACGACCCCTTTTGCTCAACATGTGTTCCCAGAACACTTCTCAATGCTTCATGCAATAAATGTGTTGCACTATGATGCCCGGTGGTATTTCTTCTCCAAACGTCATCGACTATGGCATGTACCGGTTTTTCTGGGAATGAAGGCAACTGTTCAGTAAAGTGAACAATCAATCCATTTTCTTTTTTCACATCGATAACCTCAATGGCGTCTTCACCAAAATAGAGTTTCCCTTGATCACCTACTTGTCCTCCACCTTCTGGGTAGAAAGGGGTTTTGGCTAAAACAAGTTGGTACATTTCCTTTCCTTTGGCCTTGATCCGTCGGAATTTTAATAAGTGGGTATCTGCTTTGAGTTCATCATATCCGATAAATTGGGGTTCTCCATTTTTAATTTCGACCCAATCATCGGTTTCAAGCTTGGTGGCTGCACGACTTCTTTCTTTTTGGGCTTGAAGATGCGCCTCGAACTCTGGAAGATTAATTTTTTTATCGTTTTCTGTGGCTATTAGTTGGGTTAAATCGATAGGAAAACCAAAGGTGTCATACAATTCAAATGCAACCCCTCCTCCGATTTCATCTCCTGTCGTTTGTGAAATTACCTGATCCAACAGCTCGATCCCTTTTTCCAAGGTTCTCAAAAAGCTTTCTTCTTCTTCCTTGATGACCGATTGAATCAGGTTTTTGTTTTTAGATAATTCAGGAAATGCGCTACCCATTTGTTGCTCAAGAACGGTGAACACTTGGTGGATGAAAGCGTTTTTTAAATTTAAAAAACTATAACCATAGCGAATAGCGCGACGTAAAATCCTCCGAATAACATAACCAGCACCGCTGCTTGAGGGCAATTGCCCATCGGCAATGGCAAAAGACACAGCGCGCACGTGATCTGCGATTACCCTCATGGCCACATCCTTTTTATCAGAGGTTGCCGTATATGTCAATCCACATAGGGTTTCAATTTTTTGGATAAGCGGAGTGAAAATATCGGTATCATAATTTGATTTTTTCCCTTGCAACACCATGCAAAGTCTTTCAAAACCCATTCCGGTGTCGACGTGTTTGTTGGGTAATGATTCCAGCGTTCCATCGGCTTTGCGATTAAATTGCATGAACACATTATTCCAAATTTCAATCACTTGCGGATGATCGTTGTTGACAAGGCTTTTTCCATCGATAGCGTTTCTCTCTTCATCAGAACGAATGTCAGCATGGATTTCAGAGCAGGGTCCGCAAGGCCCCATGCTTCCCATTTCCCAGAAATTATCTTTTTTATTTCCCTTAAGAATCCGATCTTCTGCAATGAATTTTTTCCAGATATCATAACTCTCTTGATCAAATGCTAATTGCTCTTTTTCATCCCCTTCAAAGACGGTGACATACAACCGATCCTTTGGAATTTTATAAATCTCGGTTAATAACGTCCAAGCCCATTCGATGGCTTGTTCTTTAAAATAATCTCCAAAACTCCAATTACCTAACATCTCGAACATGGTGTGGTGATAGGTATCAACCCCCACCTCTTCCAAGTCATTATGTTTTCCGCTCACCCGGAGGCATTTTTGTGTATTGGCTATTCTGGGATGAACGACAGGGGCATTTCCTAAGAAAATATCTTTGAAAGGATTCATACCAGCGTTGGTGAACATCAGGGTAGGATCTCCTTTAATCACCATGGGAGCTGAAGGAACGATGGTATGTCCTTGCTGAGCAAAATATGCTAAAAACTGATTTCTAATTTCTTGAGCCGTCATCTTTCTATTGAGTTGCGTCACAAAACTAATGTCAAAATCAGCAGAAAGTATTAAATTTGTCAGAAAGGAGATCTTGTATTGCCGAAATTTAAGTACATATTCAATCCTACTACGCTCAATTTTGAGCAAATCAGTTTCACTGTCCGTGATTATGTTTGGGTAGGCGCTCGCTATTTGATTGCGGGTCTTGTCATCGGTGGATTAGGTGTGGTGATGTATGCTTCATTTTTCAAAGACCCTGAAACCAACCGACTAGAGAAGGAAGTGAACTTCCTGGAACAGCAAGTAAAAGGCATGCGGGTGCAAATGGATTCATTGGATCATTATGCATTGGTACTGCAAAAGAGAGATAATGAGATTTATCGAACCATATTCGGAGCCGACCCCATAGACCGCACATTTGGTAACGGTGGGAAGAGCATGGATGTTCGCGAGTACTCCAGCAAAGACGGAATCATTGAGACTCAAAAAAGAATCCAACAAATACAAGCTTCCCTCATTGAGCAAAGTAAATCCTTCGATCAAATTAAAGCTTTGGCACAGCAGCACGAGGAGTTTTTATCCTGTCTTCCGGCGATTCAACCAGTAGACAATAAAGATCTAAAGCGAATGGCTTCTGGTTTTGGATTGCGGATTCACCCCATTTATCGGGTGGCGAAAATGCACACCGGTTTGGACTTTGCTGCAGATATTGGGGTGGAAATTTATGCCACAGGAGATGCAGTGGTGAAGGGTCCAGAAGGGGGTAGTGGATATGGGATTCACTTGGTTTTAGATCATGGATTTGGCTATCAAACTTTATATGGACACATGAGTAAAGTGGTGGTAGGTCCTGGCGACAAGGTGAAAAGAGGACAAATTATTGGTTATGTTGGAAACACGGGAGTGTCTTCCGGTCCACACTTGCATTATGAAGTTATCAAAAATGGTGAAAAAATCAATCCTGCGTATTACTTTTACAACGATTTAACGCCAGAGCAGTATGCCGCATTGTTGGAGAGAGCTGCTCAATCGGGACAATCATTTGACTGATGCTGAATAGAACGAACACGATTGAAAAGATATATTTCTCCATTGGGGAAGTAGCGGAAATGTTTCAAGTAAACACATCCTTACTCCGATTTTGGGAAAAAGAATTTCCGCAATTGCATCCGCGTAAGAATACCCGCGGTAATCGGATGTACTCCAAAAAAGACATTGAGTTGTTCAGTCAAATACACGAATTGGTTCGAGAGAAGGGATTTACGTTAGATGGTGCAAAGAACGCGTTAAAAAAGAAAGAGAATTCTTCTGATAAGGAGGTAATAATACAACGCTTACAGAATATTCGTAAGGAGCTTATTCAAATACAAGACTCGTTGTCTTAATGTTGGCTCGTGTTTTAAAATCAACAGGAAATTGGTATAATGTAAAAGCGGAGAACGGCTTGTATTATCGTTGCCGAATCCGAGGAAAGCTGAGAACGAAAGGTTTAAAGACAACCAATCCGGTAGCCGCTGGTGATTTTGTGGTGATTGAAGTAGAGGAGGACGAGGAAGGCAATATTGCCAGCATCTTGGAAATACAAAAAAGGAAAAACTACATTATTCGAAAGTCAGTAAACCTATCGAAAGAGGCTCAAGTAGTAGCGGCCAATGTGGACATGGCCTTTTTGGTGATTACAACACTTCGTCCTCAAACCACAACAGGATTCATCGATCGTTTTTTGGTAGCCGCCAACGCCTATGATATTCCAGTGACCTTGTTGTTCCATAAATGGGATCAATATTCAGAAAAAGAAAGATCAGATGCGAATGATTTGATACAATTGTATCGATCCATTGGCTATGCGGTGATCAAGACCTCTTTGGAATCGATGGAAGGAATACCAGATCTAACGCAACTGATGATTGGGAAAACGGTTCTTTTTTCAGGGCATAGTGGGGTAGGTAAATCTTCACTCATTCAGCATTTTATTCCTTCTATTGAGTTACGCGTAGGGGAGATATCAGATTGGAGTGAAAAGGGCCAGCATACCACCACCTTTGCTGAAGTGTTCGAATGGGAAGATAAAGGGTTTATAATAGATACACCGGGAATCAAGGGATTTGGATTAGTGGATATTCCGAAAGAAGAGATTGGATTATATTTTCCAGAGATGTTCGCTAAACTTCCTGAATGTAAGTTTAATTCCTGTCAACATTTGGAAGAACCGAATTGTGCGGTAAGGCAAGCGGTAATGGCAGGAGAAATTCCGCAGTTTAGGTACGATAACTATCGATCTATGCTGTTGGATGATGATGCAAAATCACCTTATCGATCAATATAATGCAAACAGAATATTATTATCCTTATTGGCAATGGGAGCATTTCCTATTTATTCTTCTTACCCTCATTTCACCCATCATGGTTATTGGGTTTTCTAAGAAGTCAAATGAAATCGTAAGGGAACGAATTGCAAAAATTTTAGCCATCCTATTGGCAGTAAATTTTTTGGTATATCAGATATATCGAATTACCATGGGCTATTGGTCGATTAAGTATGATTTGCCACTGGAGTTATGTAATTGGGCGATTGCGGTTACCGCTATTGCCCTTTGGACCAAGAACAACCGTTGGGCGGAAGTTGCTTTTTTTTGGGTCATGGCAGGAAGCATCCACGGAATCATCACTCCGGATATCCATGAACCCTTTCCTCATTTAACCTATATCACTTTTGTGATAGGGCATAGTGGCCTGGTCTTAGCTGTTTTTTATGCGGTATTTGGCCTTGGATTAAAACCAAAAGTGGGAGTGGTAAAAAGGGTCATGTTGTATTCTCAATTGTATTTAGCCGTCGCTTTTTCAGTCAATGCATTATTGGGATCCAATTATGGTTACCTCATGAGAAAGCCCGAGGGAGGATCGTTTCTTGATCTATTACACGAGTGGCCCTATTATGTGTTGGAATTGCAGGTCATCGGTTTAGTTTCTTATACGCTGATTTATTTTCCTTTTTGGTGGTCCAATCGAAAAAAAGGTGTTGAAACAATGTGAAAAACACGAAGCTTTATTATTCACCTTCACAAGGTTTAACGTGTACTTTCACTTTACGATTTTACATGATTTCGGAGCTGCCGTATTCCAATGGAATCGGCAGTTTTGATTTAAAAAAACGTCAATAAGATATGGCAAAGGTTGATTCAGGTATAGTAGAAACGCCATTAATGAAACAATACAATAGCGTCAAGGTCAAGTATCCAGATGCTATATTACTTTTTAGGGTAGGAGATTTTTATGAAACCTTTGGCGAGGATGCGGTAAATGCTTCTAGAATTTTAGGGATTGTTCTGACGAAGAGAAAAAATGGAGCGGCAGCATTTGTGGATTTGGCTGGATTTCCTCACCATTCATTGGATAGTTATCTCCCGAAATTGGTAAAGGCAGGTTTCCGTGTAGCTATTTGCGATCAATTGGAAGATCCAAAGTTGGCCAAGGGAATTGTAAAAAGGGGAATCACAGAATTGGTAACTCCAGGGGTATCTTACAATGAAAAAACCATTGATCAGAAAGATCATCATTTTTTAGCAGCTATTGCCCATCACAAGGACCGCTGGGGGATTGCCTTTTTAGATTTATCAACGGGAACCTTTGAAATGGCGGATGGTGCTTTATCATATATTCAAAAATTACTTCATGCTTATCAACCCAAAGAAGTATTATATCAGAAGCATAGAGATCAGGAGTTTCACCAGCATTTCGGACATTCTTTTCATATTTTCAGAATGGACGATTGGGCCTTTACGGAGGATTTTGGCCGAGATCAATTGAACGCGCATTTTGGGACCAGTAACTTAAAGGGTTTTGGAGTGGAGGATTGTGCAATGGGAATTTCAGCGGCCGGCGCTGTATTTCAATATTTAAAGGATACCCAGCATGACAAATTGGGTCACATTGTAAAAGTGCAACGGGTGGAGGAATCGCAGTTTGTGGGACTGGATGCTTTTACGATTAGAAATTTAGAACTTATTCACCCCACTCATGAAAGAGGAACTGCTTTGGTGGACGTGCTCGACACTACCCAGAACCCCATGGGAGCTAGAATGCTGCGAAGGTGGATCATGATGCCTTTGCGAAATGTCAAAGACATTCAAAGCAGATTAGACGCGGTGGAACAATGGATAAAGGAAGAGGCTGCATTATCTTCTTTCCGCAATGATTTGAAAGAGTTGGGCGATTGGGAGCGGATGGCGGCAAGAATGGCTGTTCAGAAAATTACCCCAAGAGAATTGGTCCAGCTTTCTCGTTCTTTGGAAATAGTGATTAAATGGAAGGAAGGATCGGAATGGATAAAATCCAAGTGGACTCAATTGAAGGATCTTTCCGGATTGCACGCTCTCTTAAAACGAAGTTTACATGAAGATGCGCCGCATACTGTAGGAAAGGGGATGACCATGGCGGAGGGAATTCACTCTGAATTGGATGAATTGAGAGGGCTACAAAGCAGCGGAAAGGAGAAATTGAAAGAGATTGAAGAGCGCGAAATGGAGCGTACGGGCATTTCGTCTTTGAAAATATCCTTTAATAATGTTTTTGGTTATTACCTGGAAGTGAGGAATACACACAAAGATAAAGTACCCGCTGATTGGATCAGAAAACAAACCCTTACGCAGGCCGAGCGATACATCACAGAAGAGCTCAAAGATTATGAATCAAAAATATTGGGTGCGGAAGAAAAGATATTGAGCATTGAACAAGAACTTTTTTCCAAATTGGTTCAAGATTGTTTACAGTATTTGGTTGACATACAATACAACTCGAGACAGTTGGCAGCGCATGATGTTTTATGTTCATTTGCGCACACAGCCATACTAAATGGATATGCCAAACCATTAGTTGAGGATTCAGCCCTTTTACACATAGAAGAAGGAAGACACCCAGTGATTGAGAAACTATTACCTGTCGGGGATCAATACATTTCGAATAATGTGGAGTTGAATCCCTTATCCTGTCAAGTAATGATGATAACCGGGCCCAATATGAGCGGTAAATCGGCTTTATTAAGACAGACCGCGCTGATCACTTTGATGGCTCAAATGGGGTCTTTTGTTCCAGCCAAGGTCGCGAAGATCGGTTGTGTGGATCGAATTTTCACTCGAGTAGGTGCTTCGGATAATTTGTCTGCGGGAGAATCTACTTTCATGGTCGAAATGAATGAGACGGCAAGCATTCTTAATCAAATGACAGGAAGAAGTCTGATTTTACTCGATGAAATAGGAAGAGGCACCAGCACGTATGACGGAATCAGTATAGCTTGGGCAATTGCAGAATTTATTCATGAACACCCCTTACACCAACCCAAAACACTTTTTGCTACTCATTATCATGAGCTGAATGAAATGACGCATCTATTTCCGCGGATTCAGAACTTCAATGTTTCGGTTCGTGAAGAGAAAGGGAAAATAATCTTTTTAAGAAAATTATCAAAAGGAGGAAGCAATCATAGCTTTGGAATCCATGTTGCTCAATTGGCAGGAATGCCAAAGGCCGTCACGAAGAGAGCTGCTGAATTACTGGTACAATTGGAGTCCCAAAGAGGAGAGTCTAAAACTCAAATGAACCATGAAGGCAATCAACAATTGGCGATTTTCGAGATGCAAGACCCTCAATGGAATAAAGTAAAACAGCAGATAAAAATGCTGGAAGTAAATCAAATGACCCCGATGGAAGCATTACAATTTATTGCCAACTTGCAACAAGAAGCAAATCGAGATTAATCTTACTATCTTTGAATATGTTGAATAAAATGATGTTTATGATGGCTCTTGGGATGATGCTCTTTGATAAGGTCTCAGCCCAAGAAAAGACGAAGGTCGAAAACGATCAAAAAATAGCGATAGAACAAGCATTAGGATCTTTTGTAAACTGTGCCGCTGGAGATTTTATCATGGGGAGCCCGGATGATTTGGCAGACCGCGGACGGGATGAGAAACCGCACAAAGTAAGTTTGAGTGCTTTTAGTATACAATCCACAGAGGTCACTCAAAGGGCGTGGGAATTGGTCATGAAGAACAATCCTTCTAAGGATAAAACTTGGAAAGATTATCCTGTTACAAATATTTCATACACCATGTGTTTGCAATTCATAGAGGAGCTTAATCGAATTACCGGGGATCATTACACTTTGCCGACAGAGGCGCAGTGGGAGTATGCTGCAAAGGCCGGTAGTAGCGGAAAAATGTTTGCGGGGTCGGATAGTTTAAAAATGGTAGGTTGGTACACGGATAATGCCGGTAAGCGAGTGCATGTAGTCAGGGAATTGTCACCGAATGCATGGGGATTGTATGATATGTCTGGAAATGTTTCAGAGTGGTGTTATGATCTATACGCTGATTATCGTTTGGATAGCAAGTATGTGCAAGATCCCAAGGGGGCTGATGTATCAAAAGAATATGTCATCAGAGGGGGTTCTTGGAAGTCAGAGAAAAGTGAGTGCAGAATAGCTGCAAGAGGACATAATGAGAAGGGAGTAGACAGACAGGAGTATGGATTCCGATTGATCAAACTTCAGTGATCATCAGTCGTTTCTAAAAGTGTTTTTTATGGTCGGTTGGGGTGCTTCAGATTCTTCAGAAGAGTTATCTGCCGATGTTTCAATGGTTGTTTTTTCCGTTTCTTTTTCTTGATTCGCTTCCTCATCAACGGAAGTTTTAATCTTTAGTGCTTTTCGAATACTGGCATTGAGATCAAAACCCGCCAATAGAATGACGCAGTTAAGATTCATCCAAATGAGCAAGACCATGAGGGTTCCTAAAGAACCATATAGTTTATTGAACTGTGCAAAGTTGTTTATGAAGTAGGCAAAACCTAAAGAAGTGACAACAAAAAGAAAAGTAGCCAAGACCGCACCTACATTCCAGAATTTCCAATTTCTTCTTCGGCGAACACCCATTCCAAAATTGTATAAAGTGGTGATGATGACATAAATTAATGTGGTGGTGATGCCCCATCGAGCAATATCTAACATCAATACCAGTGCTTTATCTGCCAGCCAATCCTTATCACCTACAAACTCAATTAACGTTTCGCTAAAAATAATCAAGGTAATAGCGCTGGCCAAGATGATGCCTAACACAAAGATGAGAAGAATACTAATAGCTCTCCTGAGAATAGGGTGGGTGTGATCTTCGAAATGATAACTTTCGTTGAAACCCACAAAAATTGCATTGATGCTATTGGAGGCATAGTAAATAACCAAGATGAAACCAATAGAAATTAACGTGTTGTATTTTTTATTAATTAAGTCATTCAGCGTTTCCTCCACCAAAGAAAAGGTATCGCCAGGAAAAAAAGTGTGAATACTATCCATTAACTCTTGTTGAAAATGGGGAATAGGCACATATGGGATAAGGGATAATAATAAAATGATGGCGGGAAAGAAAGCTAAAAATAATCGAAAGGAAATAGCAGCGGCACGAGTGGTGATCGATCCTTTGGTTAATGCTTCAAAAAAGAATCGCACCACAATCAGCATGGATAGCCCTTGAAAACCAGGCCAGATGGTGTGATCGAGTCGGTTTTCTATCTTCTCTTGAAGATGCGCTTTAATATTGCCTTTCCCTTCTGCCATTTAATAAGACTTTAAGCTGAAATCCAATGAGTGAATTTGATGGGTAAGCGCTCCGATCGAAATAAAATCCACCCCCGCTTCAGCATATTGAACAACATTATTTTCATGAATACCGCCGGATGCTTCTGTTTGAATGCGGCCATCAATCCATGAAACGGCAGTCCTAATTTCCGTAGGTGTGAAATTATCTAATAATACCCGAAAGGCCACACCACTCTCTACAATCAACTGCACGTCATTCATGTTGCGGGCTTCGATTTCGATGGGAAGAGTTAGGTTTTTTTCTTTACAATAATTCATCACGTTTTGGATGGCCTGGGCCATTCCTCCTGCAAAGTCGACATGGTTGTCTTTTATAAGTATCATGTCATACAGGCCAAAACGATGGTTTTCACCGCCTCCGATTTTCACCGCCCATTTTTCGAATAACCGAAAACCAGGAGTTGTTTTTCTCGTATCTAATATTTTGCAGGAAGTATGATTAATGGACTGTTGAATGCGGTGAGTATGGGTAGCAATGCCACTCATTCTTTGCATGATGTTGAGCAGTAAACGCTCCGCAATGGTAATGGATTGCGTTTTCCCATGCACCGTAAAGGCGATGTCCCCTTCACGAATAAGGTCTCCGTCGTTTAAAATAGGTTCAAACGACAATGTAGCGTCCACGGCATGACAAACTCTTTCCGCAGCAACCATACCCGCCAAAATTCCATCTTCCTTGATCTTGAGATGCGCTCTCCCTTTATGATTGGGAGGAATGGTAGATAAAGTAGTATGATCCCCGTCTCCCACGTCTTCTCGCAAGGCGAGTAAGATAAAATCATCTACGGCTTTTAAATTGAAATCGTTCATCATAAGGAAGTTGCAAATTTGGTCATTTTTTATAAATAAAGTTCATTTCTCCGTTTTTTTGTTCATAACCTAAAATTTACTATATTTGCACCCCTCTAAAAGAAAATAGTGAGGAACAAACATCCTTATATAATTCCGTTCGTCGGTTTGAAATTAGGAGTTCATCACTTTGATTTTCAAGCAGGGGAAACGTTCTTTCAAGATTTTGAGTTTTCTGAAGTGAGCCAAGGTCAGTTTCGATTCGATGTAACGCTCGAAAAAAAATCAACGATGATGGAAATCACGATGGTTTTAAGCGGAGTCACCAATGTTCCTTGTGATCGTTGCGGCGACGAGATGGAGTTGACCTTAGAAGGTACTGATCATTGGGTTATCAAGTGGGGAGAAGAGACAGAGCATGAGTTAGACGATGTATGGATTTTTGGTCCAAAAGAGCATTTCGTGGATATTCGTCAAAGAATGTATGAATTAATACATCTTTCCTTACCTGCCAAGCGAGTACACGAAGAAGGAGCGTGTAATCCAGAAGTGATGACGGCAATGGAGAAATACAGAGCAGAACAAGATTCAGATACTCAATGGATATCTTTGAAGAACATGGAAATGGAAACCCCTTTGGATTTATCGTTTGATGACGATGATGAAGAAGATGAAGAATAAAAACGGAAAAAGATGGCACATCCCAAACACCGAATTTCGCAAACGCGCCAAGCAAAGCGTCGTACGCATTACAAGTTAGAAGCTCCTAATGTAGCAACTTGTCCTACTACAGGTCAACCTCACTTGTTCCACCATGCCCATTGGCATGAAGGAAAACTTTACTATAAAGGTAAAGTGGTAATGGAAAAGGAAAACGCGGAAGCGTAGTCTAATTTATTACACAAGCTATTGTGAAAAATAAGCCCTGAAATTCAGGGCTTTTGTGTTTACCTTCGCCCCTTTAATCGCAATTATTAAGGAAATCATGTCAATTCAATCAAAAGTTACAGCGGCCATCACGGGTATCCAAGGATACGTACCCCCTGATTTACTCACGAACGCGGACTTGGAAAAAATAGTCGATACGAATAACGAGTGGATTTTAACGCGCACTGGAATTTCTGAGCGGCATATTCTTAAAGGAGAAGGATTGGGTACCAGCGACATGGGAGCAGAGGCGGTAAAGGGATTGATGAAAAAAACAGGATTGCAGCCGGAAGAAATAGATTTGCTGATTTGTGCAACGGTAACTGCGGATCACCAATTTCCTGCAACGGCGAACATTATCAGTGATAAGATTGGAGCCAAGAACGCGTGGTCTTTTGACGTTAATGCGGCCTGCTCAGGGTTCATTTATGCGTTAAGTACAGCTACGCAGTTTATAGAAACAGGTCGGTACAAAAAAGTCGTAGTAGTAGGAGCTGATAAGATGTCCTCTATTGTCGATTACACGGATCGAACTACGTGTGTGTTGTTTGGAGATGGAGCGGGAGCGGTATTGCTCGAGCCCTCTAAGGATGATACGGGAATCAAGGATTTTATTTTAAAATCGGATGGAGCAGGAAGGCATTATTTACATCAAAAGGCCGGAGGCTCTGTAAAACCAGCAAGTCACGAAACAGTGGACGCGAGAGAGCATTTTGTTTTTCAAGATGGACAACCGGTCTTCAAGGCGGCAGTTGTAAGCATGGCCGATGTAAGCGCTGAGATTATGGAGAAAAATGGATTAACCTCCGACGACGTCGCCTTTTTGGTTCCACATCAAGCGAACTTGCGAATTATCGATGCGACGGCTCGCAGAATGGGAGTAGGACCAGAGAAGGTGATGGTGAATATTCAGCGATATGGCAACACCACATCCGGTACCATTCCATTGTGCTTATGGGAATGGGAAAAGAAGTTGAAAAAGGGAGATAATCTCATTTTAGCTGCATTTGGTGGAGGTTTTACCTGGGGCTCTATTTGGGTAAAATGGTCGTATGACAGTGAATAGCATTATATTTGAAACGAAAATCTTAAGAAAATGAATATTAAAGAAATCCAGGATTTAATTCGCTTTGTATCGAAAAGCGGAGTGAGTGAAGTTGAAATTGAGCAGAAAGATTTTAAAATCACCATTAAAACTCCCGTTAGCGGAAAAGAAATCATAGCAATGGCGCCAGTTACTGCCGCTCCAGTGCCAGTTGCCGTTCAGGCTCCGGTAGCTGCTCCAGCACCTGCAGTAACACCTGCGGCTCCTGCAGCAGCTCCTGCTGCTGACAGTAAGTTGATTGAGATCAAAAGCCCCATGATTGGAACGTTCTATCGCTCACCAGGACCTGATAAACCCTCATTTGTCGAGGTGGGTTCGACCATTAAAGCAGGGGATAAGGTTTGCATCATTGAGGCCATGAAATTGTTCAATGAAATTGAATCGGAAATTTCGGGAACAATCGTCAAAGTTTTGGTAAACGATAGCTCTCCCATCGAGTTCGATCAACCGTTGTTCCTAGTTGAACCTGCATAATTTTTAATGACATGTTTAAAAAGATACTAATCGCAAATCGCGGGGAAATTGCGTTGCGTGTAATTCGTACTTGTAAAGAAATGGGCATTTCCACGGTTGCAGTATATTCTACTGCTGACAGAGATAGTTTACATGTTCGATTTGCTGATGAAGCTGTTTGTATTGGTCCTCCCGCAAGCAAAGACTCTTATTTAAAAATACCAAGCATTATCGCGGCGGCAGAAATAACGAACGCAGATGCGATACACCCAGGTTATGGATTTTTGTCAGAAAATGCAACTTTTTCTAAGGTTTGTAAAGAGAATGGGATCAAATTCATCGGAGCATCGCCCGAGATGATAGATGCCATGGGTGATAAATCCTCTGCGAAGCAGACCATGAAAGACGCCGGAGTTCCTTGTATTCCCGGTTCGGATGGAATATTAGAATCAATCGAACAGGCGCATAAAGTAGCCAAGGAGATAAAGTATCCTGTCATGTTAAAGGCAACGGCAGGTGGTGGCGGTAAAGGAATGCGTGTGGTTCAAAAGGCAGAAGATCTGGATGATGCTTGGGAAGCGGTTAGAAGAGAAGCTGGTGCTGCCTTTGGTAATGATGGTATTTATATGGAGAAGTTCGTTGAAGAACCTCGTCATATCGAAATTCAAATAGCCGGTGATCAATATGGCAAAGCTTGCCATTTGAGCGAAAGGGATTGCTCTATTCAACGTCGCCATCAAAAGTTAGTGGAGGAAACACCCTCTCCATTTATGACGGATGAGTTACGAGAAAAAATGGGTCAAGCGGCAATAAAGGCAGCCGAAGCTGTGCGCTACGAGGGTGTAGGCACCGTTGAGTTTTTGGTGGATAAAAACCGTGATTTTTACTTCATGGAAATGAATACCAGAATTCAAGTCGAGCATACCATTACGGAAGAGGTGATCAACTATGATTTGGTGAAAGAACAAATCAAATTGGCGGCTGGCGAACCGATTTCTGGTAGAAATTATTATCCTAAAATGCATAGTATTCAGTGCAGGATCAATGCAGAAGACCCCTTTAAAAATTTCGCCCCTTGCCCCGGAAAAATCTCCGCCTATCATAGTCCGGGAGGTCATGGAGTGAGATTAGATACCCATGCATACGCGGGGTATGTCATACCACCCAACTACGACAGCATGATTTCTAAGTTAATCACGGTTGCTCAAACGAGGGAGGAAGCGATTACCAAAATGCAGCGTGCGTTGGATGAGTACATTATAGAAGGTATAAAAACAACCATTCCATTCCATCAAAGGTTGATGAAAGACCCTCAATTTAGAGCTGGTAATTTCACAACGAAATTTATGGAATCATTTGAAATGTAATTGGTGCGATGGCCAAAATTCTGCTGATTGATGACGAGGCGAGTATTCGCGCAGCATTAAAAGAGATTTTGGAATATGAGTCTCATGAGGTTGTCTCATTTGATAATGCCCAAGCAGGATTAGATATATTGGCTGAGCAGTCTTTCGACCTCATTATCTCGGATATTAAAATGCCGAAAATGGATGGTCTTGAATTTCTTGCACAGGTGAAATCCATGGAAGTAGAGACCCCAGTGGTAATGATTACCGGGCATGGCAGTGTAGATACTGCTGTTGAATCTTTAAAGAAAGGGGCATTTGATTTTTTACAGAAGCCACTCGATTTGAATAGGGTTTTGGTGACTGTCCGTAATGCAACACAAGCATCCCAGCTAACTGTGGAAACAAAGCAGTTGAAAAAGAAAGTAGCAAAACTTTCTGGTGCTCAGATGATAGGGGATAGTGCTGCGTTGAGAGAGATTAGTGAAATGATTCAAACGGTAGCCCCAACAGATGCGCGAGTGTTGATATTAGGGCCCAACGGAAGTGGTAAAGAATTAGTAGCACGTCAATTACATGAGCGCAGTCAAAGATCTGCTGGTCCATTTGTGGAAGTGAACTGCGCGGCCATACCTGGAGAGCTTATCGAGAGCGAGTTGTTTGGACATGAGAAGGGGGCATTTACCAGTGCCATTAAACAGAAGCCAGGAAAATTTGAACTAGCAGAGAACGGAACCCTTTTTCTAGATGAAATAGGAGACATGTCTCTTTCGGCTCAAGCTAAAGTTTTGCGTGCATTACAGGAGAATAGGATCAATCGTGTTGGAGGAGAGAAAGATATCAAGGTAAATGTTCGCGTGTTGGCAGCGACGAACAAAGATTTAAAACAAGAAATTGCCGAGGGAAGATTCAGGGAAGATTTATACCATCGATTAAGTGTAATTGTATTGAAAGTTCCATCATTATCAGCGAGGTTAGAAGACATTCCGCTATTAGCAGATTATTTCTTATCCAGGGTATGTGAGGATTATGGAAGGGCAAAAAAGAAGATGGCAAGCGAAGCCATTAAGCAGCTTCAAAAGCACCATTGGTCTGGGAATATCAGAGAATTTAGAAATGTTATTGAGCGATTGGTCATCTTGGCGGGGGAGACCATTAACGCAGATGATGTCAAAAAGTACCTTTAATTAAGCGGCATGTAAGGCGCTTAAAGATGATTTTCCGAAATGTTTTTTTGCGACATCAAGCGTGATTTTTACCTCTTTGTCTTCCGGAATGTTCGAAGGGATAGAAAACATCAAATCCGTCATGATGGCTTCACAAATGGATCTTAAACCACGAGCCCCTAACTTGAATTCCATGGCTTTTTCCACAATGAAGTCCAAGACTTTTTTATCAAAACTTAGTTTCACACCATCGATTTCGAACAATTTAATATACTGCTTGATGAGCGCATTTTTTGGCTCCGTTAGAATTCTTCTCAAGGCGTTTTCATCTAAGGGATTCAAATAACTAAGAACGGGAAATCTTCCGATTAATTCAGGGATGAGTCCAAACCTCTTCAAATCAAGAGGGCTGATGAATTGCAGAATGGATTGATTTTCAAGTGCATCTTGATTTTTCGTCGAAAACCCAATAGCTGCGGTGTTCACACGTCGAGCAATTATTTTATCCATCCCGTCAAATGCACCACCACAGATGAATAAAATATTCTTGGTATCAATTTGTACAAGTTTTTGCTCGGGGTGTTTTCTTCCTCCTTGCGGAGGAACTCCAACAACCGATCCTTCTAGTAATTTTAATAACCCTTGTTGAACTCCCTCACCGCTGACATCTCTGGTAATGCTTGGGTTGTCGCTTTTCCTCGCAATTTTATCAATTTCATCTATAAAAACAATTCCCTTCTCTGCACGCGCCACATCGAAATCTGCGTTTTGAAGTAATTTGGATAATATGCTCTCCACATCCTCTCCAACATAGCCTGCCTCGGTCAAAACGGTGGCATCTGCAATAGCAAATGGAACATTGATGATTTTTGCAATGGTTTTGGCAAGCAATGTTTTGCCCGTTCCCGTCTCCCCAACCAATATGACATTCGATTTTTCAATTTCGATATCATCATTTTTCGACTTGGTTGTCTTTTGAGACAAACGCTTGTAATGATTATAAACCGCTACACTGAGAACTTTTTTCGCATCATCTTGACCGATGATAAAGTCGTCTAGTTGTTTTTTTATTTCCTGCGGCTTATAATTTTTAAAGCTCGATTGCTTCTCTGATTTTTCCTCTTTTGGACTTTCTTCGTTGAGTATGCGGAAGGCTTGTGTTGAACAATCATTACAAATGTGCCCATGAATTCCAGCAATGAGCATTTTGACCTCATCTTTTTTTCTTCCACAAAAAGAGCAATGAATATCTTTCATTGAAATATTTTTTACAAAGATAGTCGTTATTGGGGGTCCACATCTATGTTGATTCTGGTTTTGTGATGGGGAGGCTGCACTTTCAAGCAGTCGATCAGTTTCTTTAACTTTTGCTTGTCAAATGTTAGGTTTTTTCCGTTGGCGAGTTTTATCGTGATGATTCTTATATGATAGAGATTGACTTTTGAGACAAAGGGTTTTTCGGGCCCTAAAACGCCCTCAAGAAAAGTTTGTTTAAGTAATTGGGTTACTACTTGAGTCGTTTCTTCCAGCTCTTTCTCATTTTTATTCTTTAGGGTAAGTTGAACTATTCTGACAAAGGGAGGATAGGCAAATTGATATCGTTCTTGAATTTCTTTTTCATAAAACGGTTCGTATTGATGTTGAGTTACCATTGGATAAATCCAATGTTCCGGTTGTGTGGTTTGAATGAGTACGTTTCCGTGATTTTCACCTCTTCCTGCACGACCTGCCACCTGCACCATGATTTGAAAACTTCTTTCCACTGCTCGGAAATCTGGAAACGCGAGCAATCGATCGGCATGAATGATACCAACCAATGTTACATTCCCAAAATCAAGTCCTTTTGTAACCATTTGAGTTCCGATCAGAATTTGAATTTCCCCATTTTGAAAACGCTCAATGATTTCACTGTGGCTGTTTTTATTTTTAGTAGTATCTCCATCTAATCTTTGGATAATGACATCGGGGAAAAGACCTGTTATTTCCTCTTCTATTTTTTCAGTTCCTGCGCCAAGCATTTTTATATCATTGGATTTACAAGTATCACAATGATGAGGGGGGTGGGTCTTGTATCCGCAATAATGACAACCAAGATGATGATTAAATTTGTGATAGGTTAAACTTACATCACATCTGGTGCACTTTGGAATCCAACCGCAAGTCTGACATTGCCATTGGGGAGTATACCCTCTTCTATTTTGAAAAAGAATTACTTGTTGTTTGGCTTCTATGCAGCGATTGATTGCTTCTATGAGTGTGTCTGATAGCGATCCCTGAATTCTTTTTGCTTTTCTCTCCTCTACAAGATTCACCAAATGGATTTGAGGCAATGGTTTATTTTCGAATCGCTCGAGCAGTTTGACAAGACCATATCTTTTTTGCGTTGCGTTTCGGTATGATTCTAATGAAGGTGTAGCGCTCCCCAATAATACTTTTGCCTCATGCAATTGTGCAAGCATAATCGCTGAATCGCGACCATGATACCGGGGCGCGGGATCTTGTTGCTTGTAACTCGCATCGTGTTCTTCGTCTACCACGATAAGGCCCAATCGCTCGAATGGTAATAGCAATGCACTTCTCGCTCCAATGATGATGTCATATTCTCCGGGTTGAAAAGCAATGACTTTGCTCCAGGTTTCTGTTCGCTCATTTCCGCTATATCCGCTGTGATAAACTCCGGCGCGAACACCGAAGTACTCTTTTAAGCGTTGAACAATCTGAGTGGTTAACGCTATTTCGGGTAATAGAAACAGGATCTGCTTGCCGTTTGCCAGTTGTTCTTTTATCAAGTGAGCATAAATCGTAGTTTTTCCGCTTCCAGTGGCACCATGTAATAAGACATTCGGGGTTTCATTCCATTGTTCTCGTATTTCTTTAAATGCGTTTTCTTGCGCAAATGACATGGTAGGAATTTCAATGGACGGAAGAAGTGCTTCAGATAATCGATCGACCATCCTTTTTTCTTCTACCAACCATCCTTTTTTTATCATGGTTTGAAGCACGGATATCGATGCATTGGAATGATGCACAAATGCTCTTTTAGCTATTGATCGATTAAGATTTTCGCTTTGCTGCAAAAAGTGTAGAAGCGCAGCGTGTTGTTTGGGATGTTTTTGAATGGTGTCCTGCATCACCACCTGCCATTGTTCAATAGAAATAGCGGCATGCAGGAAGGATTGAATTTTTGGTTTAAAGCGCTGTTTAATTGAATCTTGAGCATATATCGCTTTGCTGTCCAAGAGGTTTTTGATGAAGGCATGAATATTCTTGGACTTTACTTTCTTTTGAATTTCTTCCAAAGTCATTTGTCCATTCATCGCGATTTCGAGTAATATGCTTTTTTCTTCTAAAGAAAATCGTTCAGACTCTGGTTGGGTTTCATCGTAAAGTGCATATTGAATTTCGTTGTCGAATTTTAAACCAGGAGGTAATGCGGAAAGCATCACTTCTCCAATGGAGCATAAATAATAATCGGCAATCCAATTCCAAAAGTGTAATTGCTTTTCAGTAACTACCGGATACTCATCAATTAATGCATCGATTTCTTTTGCGGTGTATTCATTGGGCGCTTCATCATGCACGCGCACAATTATTCCTGCATATTTTTTTTTGGCGCCCAAAGGAACAACTACCCTTATACCTGGCTGTAGCATAGTGGTGAGATGATCGGGCACGGCATAGGTTAGCGCCTTGGGTATGTTCAAGGGAACAATAACATCGATGTATGCGGAATAGGTCATTATAAAAAAGGCCGCCTAGGGCGGCCTTTTTGGAATTTTAATAGATTATTTTTTTCTCTCTAATACTTCATCGATCATTCCGTATTCTTTCGCTTCTGAGGCAATCATCCAATAGTCACGATCGCTATCTTCCCAAACTTGCTCGTAAGGTTTTCCTGAATGGAAAGAGATGATTTCATACAACTCCTTCTTCAATTTTTGAATTTCCCTCGCAGTGATTTCGATATCAGAGGCTTGTCCTCGGGCACCACCTAATGGCTGATGAATCATCACACGGCTGTGTTTTAATCCTGTTCTTTTTCCAGCATGCCCTGCGCACAATAGCACTGCGCCCATGGAAGCAGCCATTCCCGTACATATAGTAGCCACGTCTGGGTTGATGTATTGCATTGTATCATAAATCCCCAACCCTGCATAAACGCTTCCACCTGGTGAGTTGATGTAGATTTGGATATCTTTGGATGAATCGGTATTCTCGAGGAACAGTAATTGTGCTTGAATAATATTCGCGATATAATCATCTATTTCGGTTCCTAAAAAAATAATGCGATCCGCCATTAATCTTGAAAAAACATCCACCTCCCTGAAAGGCATGTTTCTTTCTTCAATTACGGTTCGCGTCATCATTTCTGGTCCGTACATATGGGAAACAACATCATCTACTGTAGTGCCGCTGATGCCTCGGTTGTGCATGGCAAATTGCCTAAATTCTTTTCTGTTCATTTTATTTTTTCGTTAATCTTTATTTTTTTCACTGTATTCGCTATATCCGTATCGATAGCCATCACCATAACCATAACCGTATCCATATACATAGCCATAGCCATACTTGTAGGCATATTTAGAGTAATAATAACGCCATCTATTTTGCTTGATATTATTGAGCAGCAGGGTTACGTGCGTAATTTCATTTTGCATAAGTACATCTTCTAAAAAGCGAACCCCTTGTTTTGTAGCTTTCTGTGTATTCATTACAAAGACGCTCAATTGCACTTTACTGAGAAGTACCAAAGAGTCGCTAATCAATGCCAATGGTGGAGTATCGATGATGATGACGTCATAAATTTCCTCCATATCCTTGATCAATTGATCTACCGCTTTGGAAAGTACCAATTCTGAAGCGTTAGGTGGAACGGGACCTGCTAATATCAAATCCAGATTTGTTATTTGCGTCGAAGTGATGGCATCGATCGCATCCACTTGACCCACAATCACCGAAGAGACCCCTTTGGTATTTTGTAATTTGAATACTTTGTGAATTTTTGGTTTGTGCATGTCAAAGTCCAAAATCACAACCTTTTTTCCGGCTTTAGCCAATGTTGCACCCAAATTGACCGAAGCAAAAGTCTTTCCCTCCCCTGGATGAAGGGAAGAAACCAAAATTCTTTTTTTCCCTTCCTCGGGCAAGAGATATTGCAAATTGGTTCGAAGCGATCGAAACGATTCACTGATATTGCTTCGTGGAGCATGATCAATCGCAATGGGAAATTCGTCTGATTGTTCGTAGTGAGGGACTCCTCCAATTATCGGTAAATGGGTAAGCGATTTCAGTTCCTTTGTGTTTTCAATTCGCTCGAAGAAAAATGCACGAAGAAGCCCTACCAAGATGGAGGCAATAAATCCAATGCCCAGTGCGATGTAAGTGTACTTTTGACGATCTGGTCCGACAACTCCAAGAGATCTAGACTTCTCTACAATGCTTGTTTCTGGGACAATGCCCGCTCTTGCAATAATGGTGTTGGCTCTTTTTTCAAGCAGGAAATTATACAAGCTCTCATTTACATTGAGTTTTCTCTCGATTCCAAAAAGTTCTCTTTTGTTTTTGGGAATATTTCTCAGTGTCGATTCTAATTCTCTTTGGTCTTCTTTGATGTATTTGATACGAGCTAAAATGGTTTGTCTGCTATCGCTCACATAATTTTTAATACTCGACATAATGGTATTAAACTCAGCATCTAATCTTTGAACCCGAGACTCTTGTGGTTTGACGTCTATCAATAAGTTGACTTTTCTTTGTTTAATCTCAAAAATCTTATTGACCAAATTAGACAGGTGAGGGTCTTCAAAGGAGTCAATATTGATGGGAGGAACTTCCTCTGAGTTATTGATATTCTCAAAGAAGTCTTCCAAATTCAGGAGGGACTTAGATTTTAATTCTAATTGCGCTATTTCTAATTCATTTTTTGAGAGCTGATCAAACGCGGCTTGTTGTTCTTTCGTCAAGTCAATGATGTCATGTTCTTCACTATAACCATCGTAGGTCCGCTCCAAAGAGTCGATGATCTCCGTGATGCCTGCAATTTGCTTATCAATGAATTTGAGTGTGTTCTCATTGATTTCAATTTGATTCTGTATCGTGTGTGCAATGTACTCTTTGGTAAGGGTATCCAAAAACTGTTCAGCATGAACAGCCAAACCATCGCTCAAGGATAATGTCAAAATACTTGAATTATTGGCCGCGCTAATGTTGATCGCAGAGGCATATTTATTGATCAAGTATTCCCGCTTGTGTACA
The DNA here is from genome assembly GCA_964544665.1 of uncultured Chryseobacterium sp. Lineage (GTDB taxonomy): Bacteria > Bacteroidota > Bacteroidia > Flavobacteriales_D > Sanyastnellaceae > CAMCTV01. The sequence goes on from CAZJCQ010000004.1 coordinate 40,250, forward strand.
ATAAATTTGAAGGTTTGCTCTTTGATGGTTTCCATCTCCTCTTCTGAAATCCCGGAGGCAAGAGAGACCTTTAGTGTCAGCCAATTCTCTTCGTGTTTTTCGTTGAAGGTATATTCCTTGAAATACTTGACACCATTGATTTCGAATGAAATTTGATATTTTGTTTCGTCGATTACTTTGATGAAAATGGGATTGTTGTATAAACGGGGCATTACCGTTTTCCAATCTAGCTCTAAATCAATGGCTCCGAAGTTTTCGACCTGAGCAGTTCTGATTCGACCGACAATAAAATAGCTGATGTTAAAATCCAACTTATCGATCACCTTTCCAATTAAATCTTTGGAAGTAATGACTCTTTTTTGGTTGGTGATATCTTGAAGAACGGAGTAATAACCCAGATTCGAATAAATTTTATTCTGGTAATCATGGGTTTGATTTGACTTTAAAAGAATCTCTGCCTTGGCGCCGTATACATCGGCGAGGCGATGGCTGTAGAAATAAGCAAAGACGAAGGAAACGCTACAGAAAATGGGAATAAAAATCCAGTTTTTATTCAAAAATTTCAAAACCGGTAGAAAATCTTCCGTGTCGACAAGTCCTGATTTTTTCGGTTTTAACGCTTTTTCCAAAATCCCCAAATTTCAATGTCACAAAGTAAAGAAATATTGGGCTTAGATAGCATTCATTTTTTTATAATTAGAAGAAAATGTGATTATATTTGTATCCTATGAATAGCAGACACACGTTATTTCAAAAAGTGATGCTGAGTGTTCTTTTTATTTTCTTAATAAAAGGACTGATGGCGCAGCTTCCAGACCCGGGAGGTGGAACTGATCCAGGATTAGGTTGTGTCGATGGATGGCCAGATTGCGGTCCTTGCGGAGGACCAGCGTGTCCTATACCCATAGACGGTGGAGCCAGCGCGTTGCTCATAACCGGAATTGTTATAGGAGGGGCTAAATGGTACAAGTCTCAAAAAAGGGACTAAAAGATGGCCTTCAAAGAAGGAGTTTTCAAGTATTTATGGTGGGTGATAATTGGATATGTTCTATGGCTATTGCTGTATGAGTTTTACCTATTGCCCAATACATTATTGGATGAAATTTTGATTCAAGGGCTGGTGAAAGTCAGCGCTACCTTTTTTTCGCTCTTGAATTTCTCCGTTCAAGTAAGTGGTGATTCATGGTTAAATATTATTTCACTGGATCATCGACCTGGAGTTTGGATCAGCCCAAATTGCGATGGTTTATCTGTAGTAGCGATTTACTGTATTGTCATTTTAAGTTTTCCCGGAAGTGTAAAAAGAAAGTCGATTTTTCTTGTCCTTGGCGCGTTGAGCATCGAAATGGCAAATGTGATCAGGATAATATCACTTACCATTATTCATCGGTTTCACCCGGAATGGCTTAAATTCAATCATGATTACACGTTCACCATTTTTGTTTATGCCATTGTGATTGGATGGTGGTGGTGGTGGTTTAAAACAAATCACGAGATTGAATCATGAGAAATTGGATTCTTTTTATTGCGATCTCTGTTCTTTTGGGTTTTGGAAATGAATGGTTAAAATTGAATATCAATTTTCAATTGGCATGTCACGGAAGATGGTCAGATTGGTCGGAGTGGAATGTCGAACAAAAGAAGGAGGCCATCCAATCTATTTGGTACGTACAGACCAATGCTTTTTACAGCCAACCGGTAAGCTGGGCGGTATTTTTAAACCGAACTGATGCAGAACTGAACATCGGAAAATGGGTAGTACCCATCATTTTTTCGGTTTGCTTTTTTGTTCTTGAATTGATTTTTACACCACTGTTATTTTCTGCTATGACCGTTACCCGTCGGCATGTGATGGGATATTATTCGATGGTGTTTTTTATTGTCGGAATCTTTTATCTGTTTTTTGTTTTTGCTCACTTAGAGGGAATGTTGAACATTGCACGAAAACTATGGGTATTATTGCAAGGACCCTCATTGTTTGTTTTATTGTTGTTTTACCAAAAAATGAAAAAACATGTTTGAAAATGTACTGAACAGTAATTTATCTGCGAGTTCTAAAGTTTGGTTTTATTTTATTACCAGACCTTTGACCACAGACGAAATCGGAATTTTTAACCATGAAAAAATTGAATTTCTATCTCAATGGAATACACATGGAAAAGCGAATCAAGCAGACATACAAATTTTAGATGGAAAGATTTTAATGATCGTTGCGGATAACGATGGAGGTGTTTCAGGATGCAGCATTGATAAGAGTGTTGCATGGGTAAAGGGACTTTCAGCGGCATGGCAAATAGACCTGTTAGATCGGAATTGGGTGGTATATCAAGCGGATAAGGACCATACTATATTATGTCCTCTTAATTTGTTTTGGGCAAAGCGAAAGGCCAATGAGATAAAGGATGATACTTTGATTTGGGACACCACAGTTTTAACGCTGGAGGCTTTTAGAACCTCTTTTGTAATCCCATTCCATCAATCTTGGCACTCCAGAATGTGGTAGGGATTACGGTAGCTTGGAGTAATGTTGATCGATGAGATAAACCAGGGAAGTCATTGCGGCTGCCCCTAATTGAAGTTCACGTTTATTGACATTTTCAAATACATCATTGTTAGTGTGATGATAATCAAAGTATCGTTGATTGTCTACGTTTAGGGCGAACAAAGCGACTTCATCATTTTTGAGGGGCCCGATATCTACCCCACTCCATCCTCTTTTGAAGGAGTGGAGTTGATAAGGCTCGAACAAGGATGTCCATTCCATGAATTGATTAAAACGAATGTCTGGGGATTGTGAGCTGAACCCACGCGGTGTAAAACCACCACCATCGCTTTCAATGGCAGCTAAATGGCGGTCACCGTTTTCTACAGTTTTTTTTGCATAAGTTATACCGCCATCGTTTCCGAATTCTTCGTTGATAAATAATACAACTCGGATGGTTCGTTTAGGCTTGTATCCTAAGGCGACCAGGGTTCTTAGCACCTCCATAGATTGCACACAACCGGTTCCGTCGTCATGGGCTCCTTCTCCAACATCCCAAGAGTCAAGATGACCTCCGATGGTAATGATTTCATTAGGGTATTCAGATCCTGTAATTTCACCAATCACATTGGCTTGTATCACACGTTCACTATTGACGCAATCTAAATGAATTTCAAGTGCTAAATCATCATGGGATTTCAATAAATCAGAAAGCCATTTGCTGTGATAACTACTCAGGGCTGCAGAAGGAATCCCCGCTGGATCCATCGCTCCGGTATGTGGAAATTGATCATCGGCTAAAGTTAAAGAGCGAATTACACACCCAATGGCACCCAGTTTTTCTGCCTCTGCAGGACCACGCCTTCTTATTTCCCCTCCACCACCATAGGCGGCTCCCGTATTAATGAGCGCGGCATCTAGTGGTTTATTAATAAAAACGATTTTGCCTTTTATTTTCTCTATGCCTAATTCTTGCATCTCTTTGATCGATTTCACTTCGATAACAGCACCCTTGATTTGTCCACCCACTGAGCCGCCTAGCGCTACGACAGGAATCTCTTCTTTCTTATTATTTAAGTAAATTTTTCCCCATTCTTTTTTCCCTCTGCTCCAATGAGGAACTTCCACGGGCATTAAATAGCTGGTATCTGCTCCCAGTTTTTTCAACTCCGATTTTCCCCAATCAATTGCTTTTTGAGCGGATGGTGACCCCGCAACTCGATGACCAATATTTTTGCACAAAAATCGTAGCTCTTCGTGGCAAGTTCCATTGATAAGAATTTCACTGTAAATGTTACTGATAAAAATGGAGTCTTGTTGTCTCGATTGACTAAGTACAGTGACGTTGTAAAAAAAAACAACGAAAAGAGTGCATGTATACTTCATTATCATATCATGAATGAACCATTGTTGATGTCTAAACTTTGTCCTGTTATGCTATTTTGTTCACTGCTGATTAAAAAACGAACAAAAGTGGCTATTTCTTCTGGTGTTGAAAATCGATTCAAAGGAACAAAGCTTTTTTGTACATTGATTTCTGTGCTGAGATCATTTCCATTGTTGTCTGCTAGGTATTGAATTCCTGCAATCGCCATGTCGGTTTCAACCCATCCCGGACAAATGGCATTGACAAGAATGTGGTCGGTCGCTAATTCTACCGCTAATGACCGGGTTAGCCCAAGCAGTCCTGTTTTAGCTGTGCAATAAGCGGTGTATCTCGGAACTCCGAATCGAGCGAGACAAGAGGAGGTGATTAAGATGTGTTTAAAAGGAGTATCACCATTCTTGAGCAAAGGGAGCAAATAGGCTATGGTCAGATAAGTGCCAGTTAAATTGGTGGAAATGATTTCCTCCCACCGATCGGAATCTCCAAAATGATTTTCACCCCCCACGCCCGCATTGGCGAAAATCGCATAGGCCTGTTGAATCTCGCCATTTTCTGCTAATTTGCGTTGCCATTCGGCGTGGTCTCGAATATCCATTTCCCATGTCAAGTGGGATTGATGATGAGTCATCGCTTCAAAAGTAGCCTTTAGTTTTTCGGGGTTTCGACCAATACAAATGATTCGATATTCAGGATTAGCGGACAAAAGCACAGCAGTGGCTTGTCCCATGCCAGATCCCGCGCCTGTTATAAATATATTTTTCATATTAATTCTTTTCAAATGTAAGGGATGCATGTTTTCGTTTTAGTTTTGAATTTGAATTTATGCAATATAATTTAAGCGAAATAACAGAATTAATACGAAGTCGTCGATCCATTGCTCCTGAGCATTTCTCGGGTCGAAAAGTGCATCGTGAACAAGTTGAACTTTTGTTGAATAATGCAATATGGGCACCCAATCATGGTTTAACACAGCCATGGCGCTTCATTGTGATGAATGGCACTGCTTTGGAAGAACTGGCTGTTGTCGCGGAACGGGCAGCAGTGAAAGGAAAAAAGCCGGAGGAGATTAATGAGAAAAAGGTGGAAAGGATGTTACATAGAATCCGATCGACCAGCGCGGCAATTGCGATTATCTATCATCCTCATGAGTCAGGAAAGGTACCTGAATGGGAAGAATTGGCGGCAATCGGGGCGGCTATTCAAAATTTGCATTTAACAGCACACGCATATGGATTGGCCGGTTTTTGGGCAACTCCCCAGGTAATGCAGACCGAAGAGATTCGCACTCATTTAAATTTGGAAGCGGCTCAATTTTGTAAGGGAATTTTCTATCTCGGATATCCTGCGGAAGGAGATTATAAAAGCCATCGCAGGCCATTGGAATATTGCACTAAATGGAACTGGGATGAATAAGATAGGATGGATAGTTCTTTTGTTTTTTTCTTTTACAACCCGAGGCCAGGAGCGAATCACGACTCTAGGAATTCAAATAAAACCGATGGTTCCTTCCCATTTTTTTGGAACAGGCCCGCTTTCACTATCTGGTGATAGTTTACAAGTGAATTTTCAGAATAGGGTCGGCTGGAGCGGGGGAATGGTGATTCGAAAGGGTCTTACTAAAATGTGGAGTGTTGAAACGGGAATATCGATGTTACAGCGAAACTACCGATTGGATTTCACCAGCAATCGATACAATGTGTCGGGAAGCACACAATATAAATTTATCGGCTATGAAATCCCTATCCAGGCGCTGATATATGTTCAATTAGGCAAACAGATATACATGAACGCAAGCGCAGGAGTGAGCTGCAATTTTTATCCGAGTAATTTATTAACTCAAGGATACATAGAAAAAGACACAAGTGTTATCGATTATGCGGTAAGAACTTATCGTGCTCGTTGGAATCAGGTGAGTATCATCGTAAATTATGGATTTGAGTTTCGTTCAAAAAAAAGCGGTTACTATTATATCGGAGCTTCTTATAATCGACCATTGAGCAATATTGGTTTATCGGATTTGCGCGTAGAGAATAATGGAGCAGGAAATAATTTATTAATACCGATTTCAGGAAATTATTTGACAGTTGATCTCCGTTATTTTTTTCATGAAGATCCCGAAAAAGAAAGGCGTAAAATGAAAAAAGAGGGACGTTAGGCCCTCTTTTTTTTACAGGAATGTTTATCGGAGATTACTGTTTTCCAGAGAGATTAAAGGTCAACTTCACGTCATTCTTGGCAGCATAGTCTCCAGCACTTGGGTACTTAACATTGAACAAAGAACGATCAAAGATTAACTCACCAGTAATATTGATATTGTTGCCCTCTCCTTCTACTTTGATAGGAAAAGAAACATCATTTGATTTACCCTTGATGGTTAATTTCCCCTTCATGTTGTGCGTGGTTCCATTATTACCTTTTGCAGGAGTGCAACTGGTGATTTCAAAAGTAGCATCTGGATATTGAGTAGTGTTAAAAAAATCTTCCGCTTTTAAATGATTAATGAGTTTTGAATTTGTTCCTGGATCGGCAATGTCAGAACAAGAAATATCATTCATGTTCATTTTAATTTTTCCAGAAGCAATATTGTTTCGCATGATAACAACATTTCCACTTGAAACCGCTACGTTACCTTCATGTCCGCCGCCGGCTACTTTTTCACCGCGCCATCCTACTTTGGATGCTTTGTAATCGAAAATATACTTTCCATCTTTTACTTGTGCAAATGCAGCGGTACTCAGCGCAATTAGCGCCATCATCATGATTTTTTTCATTTTTTATTTTGTTTTTGATTATTTCTAAGTTCGTCCAGAAAAGCGTTCATCCATTTTGCATCCTTAACACTTAGTTTAAGGAAAGGTTCAGCAGCCTCTTCCATGGGGTTTTCCAACTGGTCCAATAAGTTTAAACCGGCCTGGGTAATGCGAATATGCATTTGTCTTCGGTCGGCATCATTTACTTCACGATCGACAAGTTCTTTCTTGAGTAACTTGTCTATTAACCTTGAAGTATTACTCGATTTATCGATCATTCGGGCATTGATATCTCCAATACAGGTCGTATTTTTTTTGTTGCCCCTCAGGATCCGAAGAATGTTGTATTGTTGAGGGGTAATATCTCCAACACGGAGCGCGCAGAGTTGCGCTCTATGCAGCCAAGAAGAGGTGAAAAGAAGATTAATCATCAACTTGTGTTGCTCGCTTTTGAATTTTACTTGCTTTATTTCTTCTTCGATTCTCACGATGCAAATATATGTATATACAAATAATGTAGCTACAAATAAATGTTAAAAGCTTTTATTGATTATATTTGAGCATGAGAAAATGGTGGTTAGGATTCATATTAATTGCCCTGAGCGCATGGACAGCGCACGCTCAAAAAGATGCGAACACTTCAAAAAAAGTGATTGTTCTTTCGGGAAAAATTACTTCTGCAGTTTGGCCAGATACCTTGGGCAAGGGAATTAAAAGGGGATTGGTAGAAGCGTATGTCGATGGAAAAAAGATTGCCATGGACTCGGCTAGCACCAGTGGTCAATATAAATTCAAAAAAATTCCATACTACCCAAGTATTCAGCTCATATTTAAGGCGGAAGGGCATTTGCAAAAAATCATTGATGTCGACCTCACTGAATTTGGCGATGATGGTTCACAGCAAATGCAATTGGAGATGGATGTTGTGCTGTATCGGGATTATCAATTCATCGGAGTTAATTTTTTAAAGACCCGCCCATTTGGTAAGGGAAAGTATTCTATTAAAAAGAAAATGATCATTTGGGATATAGCTTATAAAGAGGAAATGCGGAATAGATTAGATCAAATATTAAAGGCATATAGTGATGACAACTGAGCAGAGAGAGAAGAGGGAAGAGAAAAAGAAAATAAGCAAGCAATCATTTCAAAAGTCAATTAGGGTATTTCGTTTTATACGACCCTATTCTTTCTCATTTTTTTGGGGAATTATTTTGCTATCTGTCTCCGGTTTGTTGGTCATTACGATCACCGCTTTGCTTGGACTTTTGATGACACCTGGGGATATCAATACTGTTCCGGGTGGAGGAATTACACAAAAGATCCTCTCTTCATTATTTGATCATATAAATTTCTCCACAACGAAAGGCGTTTTAATTGCGCTTGTTTTTTTGTTGCTCATTCAGGGCTTTTTTTCATTCATTCGGGTGTACCTATTTGCTTACGTTACCGAAAATGCCATGTTGGAATTGCGAAGTCAAGCGTTTAGAAAAATGATAGGTAAACCAATGGACTTTTATCACAACTCCCGAGTCGGAGATTTAGTGACGCGTATCTCTAGCGATGTGGCGACTGTTCAAGAAACCTTAACCATGACCTTGGCAGAGTTTATTCGACAGTCGGTAATTATCGTATTCGGGGTGGGGTGTTTGGTTGCTTTTTCATTGGAGTTGACACTAGTCATGCTTTGTTCTTTGCCCGTGATCATCGTGATCATGGTTTTTTTTGGAAGATTCATTAAGAAGCTGGGTAAGGATACGCAAGACAAGGTAGCGGATGCCGGTAACATTGTAAATGAGGCTTTAATGGGAATTGTCAATGTAAAGAGTTATGCGAATGAATGGTGGGAGTGGAAGCGTTTTCGAAGTAGCGCAGAGAAAATAAAGGCGTTTGGAATGAAGGGAGCGGTATGGCGTGGAATGTTCGGGACTTTTATTATCATTTTTCTCTTTGGAGCCTTGGGATTGGTCATTGGATGGGGTGCGTATTTAAATCAAAAAGGTGAATTACCAACGGAGGTATTACCTCAATTTATTATGCTAACCGGATTAGTGGCGGGCTCAATAGGCGGTTTGGCAAGTCAATTAGGCACACTTCAAAGAGGAGTTGGAGTTATAGAAACCCTAATGGACTTGATTGATTCGGAAGAGGAGGACATCAATTTTGAGACACCCGTGAAATCCATTCATATCGATGCTGAAATAACCTTTGATGAGGTTTGTTTTAGTTATCCTACACGCTCAGATGTTGTAGTATTAGACAACTTGAGTTTTGAGATTCCACAAGGGTCCAAATTAGCGATAGTCGGACAAAGTGGTTCAGGAAAATCGACCATCGCAGCATTGGTTTTAAGATTCTTTGATCCCATTAGTGGTTGTATTTCTTGGGGAGGAAGAGATACAAGTTATTACACAAAAACGGAAATCAGAAGTCAATGCGCCTTCGTACCTCAGGAGGTGATTCTTTTTGGAGGCTCAATAAAAGAGAATATACTCTATGGAAGGCCGGATGCGAGCGAAAGAGATCTGCTTCAAGTAGTGAAAGATGCAAATATTGAAGAGTTTGTCAATAAATTTCCGGAAGGATTAGATACTAAAGTGGGGGAAAGAGGAGTTCAATTATCAGGAGGACAGCGCCAGCGAATTGCAATTGCTAGAGCTATGATTAAAAATCCTAAATTATTGATTTTAGATGAAGCGACCAGTGCATTGGACACTAACAGTGAAAGACAGGTGCAAGAGGCGTTGAATAAATTGATGGAGGGAAGAACCAGCATCGTTATTGCACATCGACTTTCGACCATCAAGGATTGTGATCAGATCATGGTGTTGGACAAAGGGAAAATCATTGAAATGGGAAGCCATGAAGAATTGACAATGCAGCCCAATGGGATTTACGCAAGTATGTTGAATATGCAATCAATGGTTCAAAATCAATCATCGTAAAATGGCGTCCTCTTTTTTATATCCTATAAAAACTAGATCAAGATGGTATTCTCTGTTGTTTCCATGGGTAGCATCTGGAGTCGATTTGTTTGTGAGTGATTTGCATATCAATGGCCTAGAGAACATCCCTGGAGATGGACCGGTGATGTTGATAGCGAATCATCAAAACGCCATGTTAGATCCATTGATTTGTTGCAGGGTTTTCCCGAGACAATTGCATTGGTTAACGCGGTCGGATGTTTTTAAAAATAAAAAGGTAGCTTCCTTTTTACATCAGATTCATATGTTACCGATTTATCGGGAGAAGGACAATGTGTCTGATCAAATGCAACGCAATGAAGAAGTTTTTAAGGTGTGTCGTGAGCGCTTGTCCAATGGAGCGGTCATTGCCATGTTTCCGGAAGGTTCACATCGCGGTAAGAAGCAATTATTGACACCTTTAAAAAAAGGTTTTGCGCGATTGGCCTTCAGTTCAATTCAAAATGATGAACGGCTGACTAGTTTGAAAATTGTCCCAATGGGGCTCGACTATAGTCATTTTCTAAATTATCAACCAAGATTAGTTTTGACCATTGGCAAGCCCATTTCATTATCCGATTTTTGGCCCACCTATTTAGAAGATGAGAACAAGGCCATTAATCAACTGGTTCGTGCTGCTCATGAAAGTTTATCGGAAGTAATGATTGATATTAGAGATGATGAACACTATCAAATGCTGATTGATTTGGAACCTCTTTTTTGGAACGATACAACCTCATCAGTTCAGTATGGTTTTCAACAATACAAACAATGGACAGAGGAGTGGTTGACCTACAATGAAGAAGAAAGGGGCCTTTTTGTTCGATACCATCATTTGCTTTCGAATGCTCGAATTTCTGCCAATGAGGTAGAGAGAGCTTTCTCTTATGGATGGAGACAGAGAATTGGATTTTGGTTAGAATGTATTCCGGGCATAATGGGAGCTGCCTTATTTTATCCCATGTACGCTTTTGCGGAATGGTTTATTCGAAAAAACATCAAGGACGAATTATTTTTTAATTCTATTAGGCTGGCAATTTTTACTTTTTTAATGCCCGTTTATTTGTTGTTTTTAGGAGCATTCACCAAACTAATACTTCCTTCGTTAGGTCCTTTTGATTTTTTACTGGGATTGTTGTTTATCGTTTCGATCGGTTTATTTGCCATTTCATGGAATAAAAAGCGTAGTTTATGGAAAGATGCCCAGGTTGGTAAGAAATTCGCGAACCAGCATCCTGCTCAATGGGAGGAAATCAAAAAAGTTAGAAATCAAATTAAGAAAAATGGATAAGGAATTTTCAAGGGTAAATGGAATGCAGCACATCGGTATTGCGGTGAGTGACATGGAGGTGATGTTACCGCTGTATCGAAAATTATTTGGATTGGACATTCCTTTTTTTGACTCGGTGCAACCAGCACCCTTGATGAATGTATACACTCGAAATGAGACGATAACCAAGCGTGCTTCCATGGTTTTGAACCTTCAGGGAGGTTGCGCTGTGGAAGTAATTCAAGCCACCTCTTTTTTACCGATTCCTAACAAGAACGTTTTTCAATGGGGAGATATTGGAATCAATGCGGTGGTTATGAAATCGAGAGATGTTCATTTTAGTCACTCTGTGGTACAATCGCTGGTTTCAAGTTGTTACTCTCCAGCTGAAAGGCCGGATGGCAGACCTATTTTTAGCATGCAAGATCCGGATGGTAATGTTTTTCAGTTTACTTCAGATGAACAATGGTATTCTAATAGTGGACATCATTCGGGAGGGGTACAAGGATGTGTTATGGGAGTGTCGAATATTGACGAGTCAATGAAATTATATGCGGATATTTTAGGGTTCGATCAAGTGGTGTATGATGAAACAGGGGTATTTGAAGATTGGAAGGAATTACCTGGAGGGAATCATCGATTTAGAAGAGTGATGATAGTACCTTCAAAGCCGGCCGGTGGTGGATTTGCTAAAGTTACCGGCCGTAATCACATTGAGTTGATTCAAGTCTTGGATAGAGTACCTAACAAAATATTCAAGGGAAGAATTTGGGGCGATTTAGGAATTGTACACTTGGGATTGGATGTGAAAGGAATGAAGCGCCTTGGAGAGCAACTTTCCGCTAAAGGATTTCCCTTTACTTGTGATAGCAATAGTGCATTGAGTATGGGTAAAACCAAAGTTCATTGTGTATACATCGATGATCCAGATGGAATTCTCATCGAGATGATAGAGGTTTTTAAAGTTCCCATTATCGAGAAATGGGGGATCTTTTTGAATGTGGAGAAAAGAGACCCGCTAAAGCCCCTCCCTGATTTTATGCTAAAAGCATTGCGTTTTAGTAGAATAAAAGATTAATTCAACGAGCGGATTGTTTGCGGAGCAATTTCTGGAAGAATCGAGGAAAATAACGGTTTAAGAATAAACTTAGCATCTCTTTTCCTCCTACCCCAAATTCCGACTTATTTTTTTCTACGCCAATGATGATTTGCCGAGCACACTCGTCGGGAGAAATACCAGTAAGTTGATTTTTGTCCATCATCCCCGCGCTTTCACCGGAGCTATCAATGGCATGGAGCGAGATATCGGTCGCAATAAAACCCGGAGTTACAAGGTGAATACTGATACCGCTCTTTTCCGTTTCCATGCGAACACTATCGTAATATCCATGAAGCGCATGTTTAGAAGCGGAGTAAGATGATCTTAAATAAAAACCCCATTTTCCTGATAGACTGGAAATGACAATCAATTTCCCAGATTTTCGGAATACCATTTGCGGAAGCATTCCTTGAGTAAGTTGTATATGTCCGAAGAAATTGCTTTCAAAAATTTTGCGGGTGGTATCTATGGTGGTTTCCATTGAGGTAGCGCGTTGGCTGATGCCGCCACAATGAACCATCACATCGCAATGTTCCCACGTATCAAGGAATTGAGCAATTGCTCGGGAAATGGATAGAGGATCTGTCAAATCGAGCGGTAGAATGGCGCTCATCTCAGGTTGAATGAGACTTTTTTGTACCTGAATCAATTGATTGCTGTCACGAGAAGAAAGTATGGTAAAGGCGCCGCGTTCATTGAACGCATGCGCCAAAGAAGCGCCAATACCCCTGCTTGATCCGACGATCCAAACTTTTTTATTCTTCCACATGGTACAAATTTAAGTAGATTTGAATAGAGATAGTTAACCATAACTTAACTTAGATTTTCCCTTTCATCTGTTAATTTTGCTTTGATAAACAATCCCTATGGCGCAAAAAATACTATTGGTAGATGATGAACAAGATTTAATCGACTTGTTGAAATATAATTTGGAGAAAGAAGGATTTGAAGTATTTGAAGCGCACAATGGAAGAGAGGCGGTTAAAAAGGCCAAAGAGATTCAGCCCGCATTGATTTTGATGGATGTTATGATGCCGGAAATGGATGGCATGGAAGCTTGCCGAGAGATAAGGGAAATTCCTGAATGTAATCATACGGTAATTGCATTTTTAACAGCGCGGAATGAAGACTATAGTCAATTAGCAGGATTTGATTCCGGTGGAGATGATTATATCGCAAAGCCCATCAAACCGAGAATTTTAATTTCTAAAGTGAAGGCTTGGTTGAAACGCACCGAAGCCGTCCCTGCTCGCCCAGGGGTATTGTCCAATGGAGGAATAGTCATTGATAAGGAAAAGTATTTAGTGACCAGAGGGACGGAGATTTTTCAGCTTCCCAAGAAGGAATTTGAATTATTAGCTCTTTTGGTTTCAGCCCCAGGCCGAGTATTTACAAGGGATTATATCTTAAATTTTGTTTGGGGAAATGATGTGATTGTAGGAGATCGAACCATCGATGTTCATATCAGAAAACTTCGTGAAAAATTAGGGGATGAATTATTTAAAACAATTAAGGGAGTAGGCTATAAATTTGAGCCTTGATGAATCCAAGTTCCCCTCGTTCCATTTCCTTCATGATTGCCTCATCGATTGCAGTCATTGTATTTTGTTCGCTTTTTCTGATTTTCTTTAAATCTCATGCGATTAGCAATCCTTGGTTGGTCGTTGTTCTGATGACATTAGCCGCAGGTTGCGTCACCTTTTTACTCATTATGAAATTTATTGAAAAATTTCTTCACGAGAAGATAAAAATCATTTACAAGAATATTCACACCTTTAAAAGTCAAGCAGAGAAAAAACCGAATATCATCATGAGTGAAGATGTGCTTCACGATATTGAATTGGAGGTTTCACATTGGGTTGAAGAGAAGATAAAGGAAGTAAAGGAGCTGAAGGAAACCGACCATTATCGCAAGGAATATATCGGTAATCTGGCACATGAGCTCAAAACTCCGTTATTCGGAATCCAAGGCTATATTGAAACTTTATTAGATGATGATTTGGATGACAAGGAGCGGATACAACTTTTTTTGTCCAAGGCGAATCGTCAAGCAGACCGACTGTCGGAGTTGATTTCCGATTTAGATTTGATCACGAAATTGGAAAGTGGCGCAGTTCCAATCAATATTGAGAAGTTTGATTTGGTAGCGCTCGCGCAAAAGGTAATGGAAGGGGTGGAGAATTTTGCCAACCTAAAGCGCATACATCTTCATTTCAAAGAGGGTTCACCCAAGCATGTGTGGGTCAATGGGGACATTTCCAAGATTGAACAAGTGATTACCAACCTAGTCTCTAATGCGATTCATTATGGTCAAGAAAATGGAGAAGTGAAATTTCGTTTTTATGATATGGATGAACATGTCTTGTTCGAAATTGCGGATGATGGTATTGGAATTCCAAAGGAAGATTTGCCAAGAATTTTTGAGAGGTTTTATCGTGTCGATAAAAGTCGTTCTAGAAATGATGGGGGGTCGGGTCTGGGTTTAGCGATATGCAAACATATCATGGAGGCACATCAGGAAACCTTGACTGTGCGCAGCACAGAAGGTATAGGGAGCACCTTTGCATTTACCATGCGCAAGGCCTAAAGAGATCGAAAGAAAGGGTTCATTCTTTTTTCATGTCCAATCGTCGTGTTCGGGCCGTGTCCGCAGAAGATTTCGTATTCTTCGGGAAATAAATACAATTGCTGGACAGATTTCTCTAAAATATCCATACTCCCTCCCGGTAAGTCAGTGCGTCCGATACTTTCCCTGAACAAGACATCACCACTTATGATGATCCCACTTTCTTTTTGAATAAAAGCTAAATGTCCTTCTGAATGGCCTGGCACTGCAATGACATCAAATGTTAGATCATCTATGGAAAAAACGTTACCTTCTTCCAATGAGCACCCCTTCTCCAAAGGAGCGGAGTACGGGATATTCCATAAAAGACTCATTTGTTCAGAGCGGGTGATATTATGCTCTTCTTGAGGATGATGATAAAAAGGAATCTTATATTTTTTCTGAAGAAAGGCTACCCCCATGATATGATCGATGTGGCAGTGCGTGTTATAAATATGGGTAGGAATGAGTTGAAAATAGTTCAACGCATCCTCTAAAATTTTCTCTTCCATGGTATTCGACATACCGGGATCAATAATGAAGCAATGGGGTTGGTCTTTAATAAAAAGTACATAAGTATTCTCTTGAAATGGTCCAAACGAGAATTGCAATATTTCGATTTTGTCTCTTTTATATAAGTTATATTGGGTGGAGTTCATATATGAAGTATTTTAGCGAGCAATGTTAAGACAGATTTTCTGCTTTTTAATTGTTTTATTTTTTCTCCCATGCAATGTGGGCTTCGCTCAGTTTTATCAAGGGAGTAATTTACAATTTGGGAAGAGCAGAGTTCAATATCGTGACTTTGAATGGTCTTACTATAACGGAAAATTTGCAGACGTCTATTTTTACCAAGGGGGAGAAAAATTGGCATTAGAGACTACCCAAAAGGCAGATAAAATAATGGGTGAATTGGCCACTTTTCTCGGGTTTGAGCCAAGGGAACGATTATACATCATGGTATATTTGAGTCAATCAGACATGAGGCAAACCAATATTGGGTCAACGCCGGATGAAAATAATCTTATTATTGGCTCCTCTCCCATTATCCAGAACAAGTTGTTTGTCTATTTTGAAGGGAATCATGAGGAGTATCAAAAGCAATTGCAAGAGGGTTTAGCTCAAATTGCCATACATCAAGTGTTGTATGGGGGATCTTGGAAAGACGCGATAAGAGAAGCCGCATTTTCTTCTTATCCTGATTGGTATCTCAAAGGACTTGGTTTGTGGTTAGCGAAGCCGAATAATGAGCTTCTCGATGTTTTCATGATCAAGGAACTGGAGCAACGGAAACCGCAGTTTAATTTTTGGAAAGAGGATGAAGCGAGATATGGGGGTGCAGCTTTTTGGACTTTTATTGCAGATAGATATGGCTATCATGTGATTCCAAATATTTTGCAAATGTCAAAATTTGCAAGAGGAGTGGATATGGGATTTGAATTAATCATTGGTAAAACCCTGGAGCAGATTGTGAATGAGTTTTACGAATTTTATTTGACAAAGCTTCAAAGAATGTCAAAACCCGAGGATGTACCCTCAGATGAAAAATTGAGAAAATGCATGGGCGAAATTGATTTGAAGTATAAGAAAAAATTTATCTACCGCGATTTTCATGAAAGTCCTGATTTAAAATACTGGACTTTCGTTACCCATGAAAAAGGTCAATATCGAATTTGGTTGTATGATAAGTCAACAGGTAAGGCGAGTTGTTTGGTAAAAAGACAGCCGAAATTAGATCGAATAGAGGATTTAACTTATCCGGTCACTTGTTGGCACCCCTCTTCCGAGACTTTTTGTTATTTCTACGAAAAGAAAGGTTTTTTGAGGTTTGCACAGTTTGCCCTTGCAGATAAAAAGTGGAACGAAAAAGAGATTTTTTCCATAGATAAGGTGCTATATCCTCGTTTTAGTAAAGACGGGAAGAATATTGTTTTTGTAGGCATTACATCTGGTAAAACAGACGTATTCATTCTTCCTACCATAGCCAATGCACCCAAGGCATTGACCAAAACAGAGGATGATGATTATTCTCCTGTGATTTTACCGAATAAAAAAGTGGTTTACTTATCGCAATCAAAAGATCCAAAAGAGGAGAAGCCTTATTATCTATCACAAGTGGATATGACTGGTGGAAAATCAGAACGAATATTTGAATCAAGATATCCCTTGCGATTTGCTTTTGGAATGGGTGAAGAGGAGATGGGCTGCACGGAAGAGCACCCGGAGGGCATTAAGTTTTTAAGGATAAAATGGGATTCCGTCATTGCATCCATTGACACCACCATTCATTATCGAAAAGCTCCAATGGTAAGGGAGTTTGATCAATTGCCATTTCGTGCACATGTATTTGAGGGCCCCACTTCGGATAGCAGTTGGAATTTTTATCATGGTTATGTTGGACATGTTCAAGTTAAGAAGAGTAAGAATCGCTCAGCGTTAGTGACCAACAAAATTTCTTTTGATGATACAGAGTCCATTCCAATGGATACGCTCCGTTGGATCAAGAGACCCATACATTTAAATAAAATTGACCTGGATAATTTTCTGTTTTCCGAGGAGCGTATGTTGTACTCCAAAGAGAAATCGAGCTTGGTTCTGAGTGACAGCACGAGTGCGAAAAAGAAGAAGAAAGTAGTCACTGATTTGAAAAGAAGCAACTACGATTTAAATTTTGCCACCGATTTTGCCACGACTAAATTAGATAACACATTTGCAAGTACGTTTTATCAAAACGCCTCATCAGGTCCAACCAGTATTTTTCCTGGTATGAGCGGATTGGTTAAAGTTTCTATTTCTGATTTGCTAGAAGATTATCGCATGTATGCTGCCGTGAGAGTTGCAGCCGATATTAGAAACAGCGATTTTGGAATTTCATTCGAAAATAACAAAGATCAATTAGACAAGAAAACAACCTTTCAACGTCGTTCTCAGCGTTGGGGCGGATTGTTTAATGCTTATCGATTGGAGACCTATATGGTTACTCAACAATGGAAGTATCCATTTAATGAATTTCATTGTGTTCGTTTGAATCTGATTTATCGTTGGGACAGGCGGATTAATTTATCGGTGGATCCTGTCAGTTTAGCCGATCCGAATTCCAACGAAAATAATGTGGGTGTATTAGCGGAATATTTATTAGATAATACACGTAATATCGGATTAAATCTGTTAGAAGGTACGCGAGGTAAGTTGTGGTATGAGTATTACCAACAGCCGGATAATTGGACAGAGCGAACAGATATGCATATTCTTGGAGGGGATTTCCGGCATTATAAAAAAATTCATCGCTCCATCATCGCAGCTTTTCGCTTCGCTGGAGCCACCTCTTTTGGATCAAGGAAAGTTGTACATTATTTGGGCGGAGTGGATAATTGGCTGTTTCAACGGGTAGATCAATCGACGGTGGTTTCCGATCAAATGAATTATCGCTTCGCTTCATTTTGTGGCCCCATGAGGGGATTTTACATCAATGCTAGAAATGGAAATAATTTTTTAGCAGCGAATACAGAAATCAGAATTCCTATTTTTAGTTATTTATCCCGAACTCCAATAAGAAGTGACTTTGTAAAACATTTTCAAGTCATTGGTTTTGGTGATGTTGGTAGCGCGTGGACAGGAAAATCTCCGTATGATGCCTCTAATGGTTTTAATACCAATACGGTTACCCAAAAACCGGTTACGGTAACAGTGAACAGTAATCGCGAGCCAGTGATTTATGGTTATGGCTTTGGTGTTCGTTCTAAAGTGCTTGGTTATTTTCTAAGAGCAGATTGGGCATGGGGAATAGACGATGGTCAAATACTACCCAGGGTTTTCTATCTATCCTTGAATATGGATTTCTAATCTATTAGAATTTGATTACTCCTTTTCGAGAGCCGCCTCTACCTTTGGTAGTCATCCAATTGTATTTGGATTTGTAGAAATTGGATTTAGTGCGTAAAATTTTACTCACGTAAATTTGAAAAGTCATGTAATTATCATTATTTAGGGCGTTACCTCTAGGGCTATTTGCGGTGTAGAAATTGGTGGCGGGAATGCCATCATCTACAGAGCGACCATTAGGAAATAAATTTTCATCGTAACTATAAAAAACATATCCTGTTGCAATATCCTTATCAGAACCTGCGCTTTCCGCAATTTGCTCTTGAGTGGGATACGTTCCTGAGATATCATCCAAATAATCGGTGAAGGTCATTCTCCAAGAGTACTCCCAACCCACGCGCCATTTTTTCATGTAGGTGAAGTACATTCCAATTCCCATCGGAACCGCAAACGTTACGGGTAAGTAAGCATTTGTTTGACCTTCTGTTTTCCATTTTCTTACCTTATACCAATCTCCGTAATAATCAGCCGCAGAACCACCTCTTTTTCTTACAATATAATCTGCAGCATATTCATTGATATAACCTTTTGGATTGGTGTACAATCCAGCAAGACCTGCAAACACATAGATTTTCATATCAGGACTGAAATAACCTTGATTGGTTAAGTCACTGTCGTAATACAATGTAAACTCGCCTCTACCGCTAATTTCTAACATGTCGTTTTTAAAACGGAGGTTACGCGCCCTTCTTGGAAAATAGGTGGTCAATTCATCTTTGTCTTGGATTCTGATGTAATCAAAAGTTCCAGACCAAGCAATTTTTTTATTTCGTCTTTTTCTGTAAAATCCACCTATCGCCCACCGGGTAGAGGGTATGTGCATGTCCGAAACAAAGTCTCTTCGTGATGTATATTTACCACCTATATCACCCAAATAATTGGCAGCACCCACTCTTAAACCATAGTCTACTTTGTATTGCGAAAGAAGATCGTTGGACAAAACGATGAGAAGAGTGATAATGGCAAAATGTTTTTTCATGGTGCTATCTGGAAGGCGAATATAACCTGAAAATCTAAATCTTGCAAATTTAACAGTCTAGGTTAAAGTTTGATTAACTTTAGACCGTGAATAGGTTGACTGAAATTTTAGGAATCCATCACCCGATCATACAAGGAGGAATGATATGGTGCTCAGGCTGGGAATTGGCAGCTGCTGTCAGTGAAGCAGGAGGTTTGGGAACAATAGGAGCGGGCTCTATGTATCCGGATATCTTGGACGAGCAGATAGCAAAGTGCAAGTCAAAAACCAACCGACCTTTTGCAGTTAATCTTCCACTGATTTATCCTCAAGTGGCTGATCATATCGAACTTATCTTGAAACATCAAGTTCCCATTGTGATTACCTCTGCAGGTAACCCCAAACTATTTACGGAGCGTTTTAAGTCAGCTGGTTGTAAAGTAATACATGTTGTATCGAGTTCTAAATTTGCTGTTAAAGCGCAGGAGGCAGGATGCGATGCAGTGGTGGCAGAGGGTTTTGAGGCAGGAGGTCATAATGGTAGAGAGGAGACCACCACCTTGTGTTTAATTCCTCAAGTGGTCGATGCGGTGAATATACCTGTAGTGGCAGCAGGAGGAATTGCAGATGGGAGGTCTATGATGGCGGCTTTGGCTTTGGGTGCGGAGGGAGTTCAAATGGGTTCACGATTTGTGGCTACTTTAGAATCCTCGGCGCATGCGCATTTTAAGCAGGCGGTAATAGCAGCGAACGAAGGAGACACAACTTTAACCTTGAAAGAGTTGACACCTGTTCGGCTATTATCCAACCCATTTGCGGATAAAGTAAAAATGGCATACCAAGGTCATGCAACAATTGAAGAGTTAAAAGCGTTGTTAGGAAGAGCAAGAGCAAAAAAGGGAATGTTCGAGGGAGACATGATGGAGGGAGAATTAGAAATAGGACAGGTATCTGCCAGAATTGGTGAAATCCTGACGGCCCGTCAAGTGATTGATCAAACGATGCAAGAATTAATAGCGGTAAAAGAACGATTGGACCATAAAGTGAATGAATTGGTTAAGTAAGACGGGGATCACAGTTGCTTTCATTGGGTTGAGTTTGTTCACCCACGCTCAGCTAAGTGCACCTATTTTTCAATGTACACAGGTTGATCCCAATGGGAACACTACTTTAAATTGGGCGCCTATTTCCGACCCCTCTGGTTTCTTTATTGCGTATCATATTTTCGCCTCATCCGGAGGCGCTTTTTCTGAAATCGCCGTGATACCTAGTATTAATACAGGCTCTTACATTGATAACATCAATAATGCAAATAATTTGGCGATGTGTTATTACATCGTGACGGAATATGACATGGGCAGTGGACCTGCCTTATCCGTTCCAAGCCAACAGAAATGCAATGTGGTTGTATCCATTGCCGCGTCGTCTTCCCCCGTTGGTTATGTTGATGTTACTTGGTCTGGACAACCTGCCGTTAATGGCTATGTGCTCATGTGGGATGATCCATTTACCAATTGGTCCAATTCGGTAAATCTCCCTTCGAATCAAAATTCCTATTCATTTGAAGTAACCACTTGCGGAGATCTCTTGAGTTTTTTGGTATTCTCGAATCAAGCCTTTTGTCCGAGTATATCTGCCATAGAGGAAGGCTATTTTGTCGATCAAACACCACCGGCTATTCCTGAGATTACTTCCGTTTCCGTATCGAATGGACATCCGCAAATCAATTGGTCAGCCAGCACTTCTTCTGATACGGAAGGATATATATTGTATCAATGTCAAGGAGGTGGTGTTTCCATTGTGGATACCATATTCGGAGCCAATTCAACTTCGTATTTAGATCAAAATATTCAATCAGCGAATCAATCGGCTTGTTACCTACTAGCGGCATTTGATAATTGCCCCAACGGCAATCCCCCTAGCCCGAACACCAGTCCTACTGGTGCGGATTGTAATTGTTCCGTTCTCCTAGCGCCCTTGTCACAGGCGCAATGCAGTAATGATATCGCGCTGAGTTGGACAGGTTATCAAGGTTGGACCGATGGTGTTCTTTCTTATATTGTCTATCACGCGGAAGGAAATGGAATTTTTTTACCGATTGACACATTGGCGGGAGATGCACTTTCCTATACAGACGAGTTACAAGGATTTACTGATTTGAACCATTCCTATTATGTAATTGCGTTATCCAGTAGCGGAAACTTTAGCGTTAGTAATGTTAGAACCATAACGCTTAATTATCCTACACCTCCAGCCTATCAATACATTTCATCCGTGGATGTTGATCTGGATAATACAATATTAGTGCGCGTAGATGCTGCCCCAACCACTAGTTTACATACGCTCATATTACAGCAATATGATGAGTATTTTGAATCTTGGCAAAACATCGCGTACCAAGATAATAGCGTAATGCCATTCACCTTTATGGTGTCGGAATTGAAGCCCCAGTATTTTGTTTATCATTTTAGAGTAGCAGTAGTGAACGAATGCGGTGATACGGTGGGTTATACCAATGCCGCTCGTAATTTGTTATTAGAAGGATTAGTCGATGATGATGCGGACGTTAACGTAATGAAATGGAATGACTATGGCAAATGGCCTAGTGGTGTGTTTCGTTACGAGGTATATCGTAAAATCGGCGCGAATGGGATATATTCTTTGTTATTAACGAGAGATTCAGTAGCCAATAATCAGATAGATGATGTGGATAGTTTGTATCAAGAAGATGGATTATTTTTCTATAGGGTGCGAGCCATTGGATGGGATAATGATTTGGAGTTAGATACGACCTTTAAATCTTGGTCCAATGAAATTGTGATGTTACAGACTCCGAAGGTTTTTGTTCCCAATGCGCTAATGATCAATGGAGTCAATAATACATTTGGCCCGGTTATTTCCTTTTCACCTTTGACCCGTTACGAGATGTTTGTTTACTCAAAATGGGGAGATGTCATTTTTAAAAGTGAAGATTACAATGTGCGATGGGATGGAAGGGACGAGGGGGGGGATTATGTGCCGCAAGGAGTATATACTTATTACATCCGATATTCGAAGGGGTCGGACGAATTATCTTCCGTAAAGGGACTCGTGACCGTGCTCTATGCAGAATGAAGAGCCCACATACCATGGGGTAGTGGACATTGGCAATACCTCTGTTAAAATGGCGGTATTTCGCAATCGTGAAATAGATTTATTTGTTCAATCGAGTCATTCAGATTGGAAAAATCAGTGGCAAGCTTTATCCAGTGTAAGACCCATCAAAAAATGCGTTTTCTCCAATGTGAGTGATCCTCAATTAGGACCAGGAGATGGATGGATGGAATTTCTATCAATGGGACCCTCAGGCAGAATTGGGAAGTATCAGTTTACGGGCAATCTAGGTAAAGATAGAGTCGCTGCAATGTTCGGAGGAATTAGTATTGTAAGTGCGACCCATTTTTTGGTAGTGGATTTAGGGAGTTGTGTTACGTATAATTGGGTGAAGGATGCAGAGCTCAGGGGGCTGGCTATTTCGCCTGGTCGAGCGATGCGCTGGCGAGCGATGCATGATTACACCGCCCGACTGCCATTATTAAATGCATCGGATAAATACGAATTCAATTCCTTTACCACAGAAGACAACTTATGGATGGGAGGTCATCAAGCATGGATCATCGAGGTTTTGGGGATGATCAAGTTTTTCCAAAAACTTCATCCGATAGATGAAATCCTCATCACCGGTTCGGATGCTGTATATTTGAAAGATTTTTTAACGGAGAAGATGAAGATTGTGGAGCATTTGAATTTAGTTGGGATGAATAACTGGTTGTATGAAAATTAGGATTGTTTTTTTGTTCTGTCTTTTGATAAGCCAGTGGAGTTGGGCGCAATACACCCAAAATGATCCGTTGACTCGATTAGGGATTGGGGATAAAATCCTTACTGGAAATACCACTCTGCAGTCTTTCGGAGGCCCATCGATCATTGCATTAGAGAGCCATTGTTTTCAATTGAATAATCCCGCTTCCTATTCATGGATGAAAGAAACCTCCTTTCAATCTTCGGCATTGGTCAATCAAAGTGTTGTTAAACAGGGGAGTACTTCAGAGCCCTATTATGGTGGTCAAGTGGGTGAGGTTGCTCTTGGTTTTCGCAGAAGTGGAAAGCCATGGGGATTTGCTTTAGGAATGTCCGATTATAGTCGTGTAGGTTATGCGGTAGATCAACCATTCTCGGTCAACGATTCGGTCAATGGCATTAAGCATCAACACGGAGATGGAGGTATCCATCAATTGACCATTGGAAGTTCCAGGATGTTCCAATTTTTTAAAGACTCTACCCATTATGCCGCTCACCGACTATCCATTGGATTGAATATGCACTATCTCTATGGAACCATTATCCATAACAGGGATTTAGCGTTTTTAAATACCAACATGTACAACAGTCGATTCACCAATTCATTGCGCGTTCGTGATGTTAGAATGGACGCGGGTATTTTCTATCAATTTCCAATACTGGGAAATAAAAAATCATCTTCGAAAAAGGGAATGTTGCTCGGAAATCTGGCAGGTAGTGTGAGTCCAGGTTCAAATATTTCAAGTTACATCAGTGATTTCGGAATCAATTACTATCAATATGCAGGGGTGGATGTAACCATTGATACCGGTTTTGCTACTGTAGATATTCCCAAAAAGCTCGTTATTCCTATGCAATTTTCATACTCTGCGGGTTTGGCCTATTACATGAAAAACGGAGGGTATTTGGGAGTAGCGTATAGTGCGAGTATTCAAGATTGGAGTTTGGTGAATAATCAATCCATTGCGTGGGAAGAATTAAACAACCTCAATCGTTATCACGCCCAAACCATCTCTTTCGATTATTCACCATTGTCGGCAGAGAGAAGTCGTAATTTTTTTGGTTTGATAAGATATAGAGGTGGAATAACATGGATTGAGGATTACTTGAATACATCAGGAAATATTCCTACAGTCAAGTCTTACAACCTTGGAATTTCAATGCCGGTAAGATCTTCTAAGTCAAACACAACCATCCAATTCGGATACCAATGGAAACAACGTTTGGTGGGTGGCACCGATGGGCTTTTAGTGCAGAATCAGAGTGTAATGATTGGAGTGCAATTGCACCCGTTTGAGCGTTGGTTCATTCAACGAAAATATGACTAAGTTTTCTTCTCTATATATCGGCTTCCTCGTCATCTGTGTTTCATGCAAAAATGAAATGGCTGACATCAAGGCAGCCACCGATTATTTTAATTATCCCATTCAAACAACAGAAAACGCGGAATACTTTTATTCTGAAATGGGAAAACGATCCACTAAATTGGAAGCGCCGATTTTAGAAAGATATCAAAATGAGCAGTCAAAAATTCTAGCACCGAAAGGATTTAAAATGACATTTTTTGAACGCTCAGGGGCAAAAGAAGATGCATGGCTTACTGCTGATCAAGGAGATTATTTGGAAAAAGAGGGGGTGTTTCATGCAATTGGAAATGTAAAACTGATAAATCTAGAAGGAGAGTACTTACTCACGGAAAGTTTAACTTTTGTGCAAGACAGTGATGTGATAAAAACCCCCGATTATGTCACCATTTCAACGAAAAATGGGATGTTATATGGAAAAGGACTGGTGAGCAATAGTGCTTTTACCAATTATCATATATTACAACCAACAGGAAAGTTTAATGTTAATGCAAATTAGGCCTATGGAAAAAATGAGCCGTTTTTTAATTCATTTTTGGCTGGCTGTCGGGATTGCGACTTTGATTTATGCAATCTACAGAATGGCGCTCAACGGCTGGGAAAAAGAGGCCGAAAATTTGGTCATCCCTGCAATTTCTTTCGTGATGTGGTTCTTCAGAAGAAAGTTGTATCAGAGAATGCAGCAGCGTAAAAATGAATCTCAAGAATGATAACAGATAGTTGGCTTTTTTGGGTTTTGATTTCAATGATTGGTTGCGCCTTTTCCAGCAGCATGGAAATGGCATTCATTTCAGCGAGCCATCTGAAAATTGAGCTTGACAAAAAACAAGGCTTGTGGTCTGCAAGGATGGTTTCTTATTTCATGGATCGTCCCAAGCAATTTTTATCGGCTATGCTGATAGGAAATAATATTGGCCTTGTAATTTTCGGAATGAAGTTGGGAGATCAGATTCTAGAAGCATTGACAACCTATTTTCCTTTGGCTTCTGATTGGATGGGCCAGGGAGGTTTGTTATTGACGCAGACAATTATTTCAACACTGGTCATTTTGCTTTTTGGCGAATTTTTACCCAAAATGCTGGTAACGGCCAATCCTAACCGCGCACTTAATCTATTGGTGTTGCCATTGACCATTTGGTATTTTATTTTGTGGCCTTTTGCTCAAATCGTCAATGGAATTGCACAGCTTTTCATTGGAAAAGGTAAGCATGATGAGATGACCGATAAGCGAGTGTTTGGAAGAGTGGATTTGGATGATTATTTGGAAAAAGTTACAGGTCAGCCAGAGGCGTTAAATAACATGGATCATGAGATCGAGATATTTCAAAAGGCGTTGGATTTTTCCAAGGTTAAAGCCCGCGATTGTATGATTCCAAGAAATGAAATAGTGGCTCTTGCAAAAGGGAGCACCATTGACGAATTGAAGCAGAAATTCATCGAAACGCACTTTTCTAAAATTTTGGTATTTGGAGAGAACATAGATGATATCATTGGGTATGTGCATTCCTTTGATTTGTTTGAAAATCCGAGAACACTCAATGAAGTACTACGCCCTGTATGTGTAGTGCCGGAAGCCATGGCGGCACAAGAAATGCTCAGCATGAATATCCGAGAGAAGCGTCATGTTTTTATTGTAGTGGATGAATTTGGAGGAACAGCAGGTATGGCAACACTCGAAGATATCATAGAAGAGATAGTGGGGGAAATTCAAGATGAGCACGATACAGAGCCACTCTTCTCTAATCCTCAGGCAGATGGTTCCTATCTTTTTACGGGTCGTGAAGAGGTTAAATTTATCAATGAAACCTATCATTTGGAACTTCCCGAAAATGAAGAAGATTACGATACGCTCGGGGGCTTGATACTTCAGCAGCTTGAGAGTATTCCGGAAGAAGGAGTAGAGTTGGTCTTGGGTGAGTTTGATTGTAAAATAGTCGCGGTTTCCGATCGGAGGATTGAAAAAATAAGTCTAAGAAAAAGGGATTAACCCCTTGACATTCAATTTTTAATTGCTAAAATGTAAAAAGACTACGTTTTTTTACGATATTCGCAGTCCTTTTAAAATGATGTAATTATGGCAATGATTGAGAAAATCAGAAGGCAAGGGTGGTTAGCACTGGTATTGGTTGGCGGAGCCCTTTTGTTGTTTATTATACAAAACGCCTTGGATTCAGGCATGGGTAGCGGCCCCGATGCGCTTGGTGAAATTGATGGTTCTGACGTTTCCTATGCAGAATGGCAGAAAGTAATAGCTCGTCAACGTTCGGTATTTGACTATTCAAAAAATGAGTCGGGATTGAGTAATGATGCATGGAACCAGTTGGTCGAAGAACGTTTGTATGCAGATGAATTTGAGGCAATGGGAATCGAAGTAACCGAGGAAGAGTATGAAGAAATGATGTTTGGAAAATACCTTTCTCCATTTATCAAGCAGACCATTTACCAGGGGGTTGATTCGATGTCTTATCGTGATCGCGTGAGAAAATATTTTGATTCTCAAGATCCCATGAAAGTGGATTTGATGAAGGCCTTTTTTATTTTCAAAAGAAAAAAGGAGAAGTATGACAACATGATCAAGTGGGGTGCCTATGTGAATACAGTGGATGCTAAATGGGCGTTCAAGGCAAATAATAATAAGGTGAATGTGGATTTCGTTGCCAAGTCCTTTGCTGAAATTCCCGACACCGATGTGAATGTTACCGATGATGATGTGAAATCTTATTACAATCAACACAAGTCGGAAAAGGAATACAAACAAGAGCGCAGTCGGAGTTTAGATTATATAGCGGTTAATGTCACACCAACCAAGGAGGACACGATGGCCATCATGAATAATTTAGCTGCTGCCATCAAAGAATTTTCAAGCGCATCTGCAGCGGCGAGCAACCGATATAAAGCAGGTAGTCTAAGTGAACCTTTCAATAGCAAGATTTTATCAGCACCTGTAGACTCCGTCATTGGACCAGTGGTGGAAGGCGGTGCCGTTAAACTTTTGAAAATTGCCAAGCGAGTTTCAGAAGTAGACAGCGTGAAGGCTCGTCACATTCTGATCAAAGACATGACAGCCAAGGGAAAGGCCAAAGCAGACTCATTAGCGGCGGTTATAAAGACAGCGAAGAATTTTGAAGCCATGGCAAAAATGTATGGCACAGATGGCACCAAAGACAAGGGAGGAGATTTAGGTATGTTCGGCAGAGGCGCAATGGTTCCTGAATTCGAAAAGGCTTGCTTTGATGGTAACGTCGGTGAAATTCAAGTGGTACAATCTCAATTTGGTTACCACGTGGTAGAGGTGACGCAGAAGAAAGCCCCTCAAATGAATACCTATGTGGCATCTGTAGAACAGCCGCTCGAGGCAAGTCCCAAAACAAAGGATGGAACTTTACGTAAATTAAAAGATATTACGATAAATTCTCAGGATACCGCTTCTTTTAGAGCAAATGTGAAGGCAATGGATCCTAATATGAAAGTAATCCCGGCAAAAATGATTACTCCCAACGCAACCAATATCATGGGGTTCAATGGAAACGCTCAAGCGGTAGTTTCTTGGGCCTACAAAGCCGAAATCAATGATGTTTCATCTCCAATGGTATTAGACAATAGCGTTGTGGTGGCCGTTCTAACAGAGATTCGTGATCGTGGCGTTCCTTCCTTTGAAAATGTTAAGGATCAAATGAAAGCGAAAGTGATCAAGGAAAAGAAGGGAGAACTTTGGGCGTCAAAATTGAAGGGAGCGAGTTTGGCTGACATTGCAACAGCGAATGGATTAACGGTTAAAAAAGCAGAGAACGTGTCTTTACGTAACGTCAATCTTCCAGAGGCAGGCATTAGTGAACAGGAATTTTCACTGGTGGGATATTGTTTCGGTTTAGGGAAAGATAAAGTTTCTGAACCGATTGTGGGAGAAGGTGGAGTTTATGTTATTCAAAGAACATCAGATGTGATGGAGGCGCAATCTATGGATAATTATGCTACCGAAAAGAAAAGTGTTGGGATGGGAATTAAGCAGTCCATCTCGCAGAGAATTTTCGGATCTTATAGAGATGCAGCAGATATTGATGACCGAAGATTTATTCAAGAATAATCAATCGAAAAAAGGCCGCTAGCGGCCTTTTTTTATGCTCAACCAGGAGCTATCACCATAGCTTAAAAATCGATAAGGAAATTGTAAGGCAGCATCATATATTTTTTTCCAGTCTTCTCCAACTGCCGCATATATAAGAAGCAGTAGGGTGCTTTTGGGTTGATGAAAATTAGTGATCAAGGCATCGGCTGTTTTTATTGAATAACCGGGACCAATGATGATTTGAGTAGTTCCTGCAATTTGATCGATGCCCATTCGAACGGCATATTCCTTCAGCCAAATTAAGTTTTCAAGTAGCGAAAATTCTTCTCGTGTTTGATAAGGAGTCCATTGTGGTAAATGAAATATTTGATTTTCATCTGGGACCAATTTCTCGTTCCCAAGCCAATACAGTGACTCCAAAGTTCGAAGTGCAGTGGTACCTACAATGATCGTGCGTTCATTGTTTTTTATTTTATTTATCCACGCTTGGATAAATGTTAATGAAACTTCAAAGTACTCTGCGTGCATTTCATGTTCTCCAATCGTAGATGCACTGACCGGTTTAAAGGTGCCTGCGCCTACGTGTAAGGTTACCGCTTCTTGACGAACATCTTGATCTTTTAATTCTTGGATAATGGCTTCATCAAAGTGTAAAGATGCAGTGGGTGCCGCTACCGAACCTTCCCATTTGGCAAATAGCGTTTGATAACGATCATAATCTTCGGTTTCTGTTGCTCTGTTTAAATAGGGAGGGATGGGCAACTCTCCACAAGCATCCAAAACTTCACTAAAGGTACCGACATTCCAATTAAATTGAATAATGAAACCATTTTCTGATTTTGAAACACAGGTGGCTTCTAATATTCCAGTCTCAGCGCCTCTCTGATATTTTTTTTCTAATTTTCCTGCTTTCCATTTTTTTGCCCCTCCAACAAAACAAAACCATTGACTATTTGCACTGCAAGTAAGTGCAGTGGTGTAGTCCATCCCATGGGGCTCGAGGCAAAAAATTTCAATACGCGCACCTGATGTTTTTTGAAAAAGAATTCTAGCAGGAATCACTTTTGTATTATTAACGACCCAAAAATCCCCTGGTCTGAATAAGGCAACAATATCCTTAAAATTTTTATGTTCAATGTTTCCTTCGTGATAGTAAAGCAATTGACTGTCGCTTCTCTTGGGCAAAGGATATTTGGCGATGTGTTGTTCCGTAAGCGGATAATCAAAATCCTCTATGGAAATACTTTGAATCGTTTTCACGTTGCGAATCTAATCAAAGGAAATTGCATCTTTGTAAAATGAAGTTGGGATACTTGAATTTATTACTCGTGATGCTGAGCACATCGATGTGGGCGCAGGAAATGGAAGGTGTTTGGTATGGTTCATTAGAAGTAGGAGGAAACATCTTGCCTTTAGAGGTACATTGTGATAGTGATTCTGAAGGACCGTATACTTTGTATAGCAAGAAGCAAACGATTCAACCAATAGCGATTAATGAATGGAAATTAAAGAAAGGATTTTGGACTTGGGAATCGTCAAAAATTGGAGCCCGTTATCAAGGAGAATGGGACGCTAAAGAAGAGAGATTTAAGGGTGTCTTTACTCAAGGTGGAATGGATTTCGAATTACAATTTTCTAAACAACAAAAGGCAGAGGAGGAAAAAGCGCAGCATGCACAGATGGTGAAACGACCCCAAACTCCGATGCCTCCGTTTCATTATCCTACTGAAGAACTCTCTATTCCAATAAAAATGTCGGACGGCTCTGTAATTCAAATTGCAGGCACCTTGAGTTTACCCAGTGGCACTGGCCCTTTTCCTTGTTTGATTTTAATCACTGGCAGCGGACCACAGGATCGAGATGAGACCATTTTAGGCCATAAACCTTTTGCCATTATCGCCGATACTTTGGCAAAATTAGGTTGGGCCACGTTTCGTTATGACGAGAGAGGGGTGGCGGCCTCCACTGGTTATTTTTCGACCGCTACTTCTGCTGATTTTGCATCGGATGTCGCGGTGATTTTTTCTTACTTACAAAAGCACTCGAAGTTAAATCCAAAGAAGATTGGGTTATTGGGGCACAGTGAGGGAAGTATGGTGGCATCCATTGTCGCTGCGGTCAACCACGAGGTTTGGGCTGTGCTTTCGCTGGCAGGACCTGGCGTGAGGGGATTGGATTTATTACAAAGACAGTCGATGGACATTCAGATGAGTAATGGAAAAAAGAGAGATGAAGCGCAGCGAGATGTTGATTTTAATACGAGAATCATGAATTTCATTGTTCAAACCGATGATTCGGTACAAGTGGCCCGATTCATTCATGATAATGTGGTGAGCCCCGATCAAATACCAGAGTCTACGAAGGACAGCAAGTTAGAGGGACAAGAAATTTTTGATTATTACAACAACGCATTGAATACCCGATGGATGCGATATTTTATTCGATATACTCCTGCAGATTATTGGAGTAAAGTACAATGCCCAGTTTTGGTTTTGAACGGTGATGTGGATTTACAGGTGAATGCGGAACAGAATGCGACCCAAATTTTCACCACCATTCCCCATCACCAGAATAATGAGTTAGTCATACTCAGCAATCACAATCATCTTTTTCAATATAGTGAGACAGGAAAAATTTCAGAATATGGAATCATTACCGAGAGTCTATCTTTGGAGACCATCGAGGTAATAGCAGATTGGCTGAAGAAATTGCCTTAATTCCAAGCTTCTGTTGTAAGTTTGAACAAGAATTTTTTGGCTATGAAAGAGAGCATTTTAATAATAGGAGCTTCTGGACAAATAGGGATTGAATTAACGGAGCGCCTCCGCGAACAGTATGGCGTAGAGGCTGTCATTGCTTCAGATATTAAGGAAGTGCCCGATGAGGCTCTTCAAGACGGGCCATATGAGCAATTGAGCACATTGGATAAGCATCGCTTATTAGAGTTGGTGAAAAAGTATGAGGTCACCCAAGTTTATCAATTAGCGGCATTGTTATCGGCAACAGCAGAGAAGAACCCGGCATTTGCTTGGGAACTTAATATGAATGGTCTTTTTCATGTGTTAGATTTTGCAAAAGAAGGGTTCATTAAAAAGTTATATTGGCCGAGTTCCATTGCGGTATTCGGACCCTCTACACCTCGTTGGAATACCCCACAAGATACCGTTATGGATCCAAGCACAGTCTATGGAATAAGTAAGTTAGCGGGTGAGAGGTGGTGTGATTATTACCATAAAAAATTTGGGGTAGATGTAAGAAGTATTCGCTATCCAGGTTTAATAGGATACAAGAGCGCGCCTGGTGGAGGAACAACAGATTATGCCGTAGATATATTTTACAAGGCCTTGCAGGACGGAAAGTTTACTTCCTTCCTTGGTCCGGAAAGCGCATTGCCCATGATGATGATGTCAGATGCCATTCAAGCGACCGTGCAATTGATGGAGGCGGATAGATCTCGACTTACAGTGGGTGGAGCTTACAATTTAGCTGGAATGACATTTACACCCGCTGAATTGGCTAATGAAATTAAAAAGCATATTCCTCATTTTACCATTGATTACGTTCCCGATTTTAGACAGGCCATCGCAGATTCTTGGCCAGCAAGTATTGATGACAGTATTGCACAGCGCGACTGGGACTGGAAAGCAGCCTACGATACACCAGGATTGGTTAGCAAAATGTTAGAGGAGATTAAAAAGAAGATTTAGTTGTTTTTTATGACAAAAGATTTATACATATATAATAGTCTCACACGAAACAAAGATTTATTTCATCCTTTGCATCCTCAGCACGTTGGATTGTATGTATGTGGACCAACCGTTTATTCCAGCGTTCATCTGGGTAATTGCAGAACATTTATGTTTTTTGATGTAGTCTTTCGTTACTTGACCCATTTAGGATATAAAGTTCGTTACGTGCGAAATATTACGGATGTGGGGCACATTACTTCTCAATTCGATGAAGGGGTTGATAGAATTGGAGAGCAAGCGCGATTGGAGCAGTTAGAGCCAATGGAGGTTGTTCAGAAATACACGGATAATTTCCGCGAAGTAATGCGTGTTTTCAATAATCATTCTCCCAGCATAGAACCCACTGCAACGGGTCATATGATTGAGCAAATCGAGATGATAAAAATAATTTTGGACAAAGGATTTGCCTATGAAGTAAATGGCAGCATTTATTTTGATGTACAAGCGTATCGTAAACAATATCCCTATGGTGAATTGAGTGGACGAAATGTGGAGGAGCTATACGAGAATACCAGAACGTTGGATGGTCAGGATGAGAAAAGATTTTTTGCCGATTTTGCCCTTTGGAAAAAAGCATCACCAGAACATATTATGCGTTGGCCTTCCCCGTGGGGAGAGGGCTTTCCCGGATGGCATTTAGAATGTTCAGCAATGAGCACCAAATATCTAGGAGAGCAATTTGATTTACATGGCGGAGGAATGGATTTGAAATTTCCTCATCACGAGTCGGAAATAGCGCAAAATACAGCCTGTTGCGGAAGAGGTCCTGTTCGGTATTGGATGCACAGTAATATGCTTACTGTAAATGGCCAAAAGATGTCCAAGTCTTTAGGTAATTCATTTTTACCACATGAACTTTTTGCGGGATCGCACCCTTTATTAGAAAAAGGTTATGCGCCACAAGTGGTTCGTTTTTTCATGATGCAAGCCCATTATCGCTCAACATTAGATTTTAGTAACGAGGCATTGAATGCAGCAGAAAAAGGCTATGAAAGAATGATGTCTGCATTTGGTTCGATTGCTGATTGCAAAGCCAGTGATAAAAGTGAAGCAGATACAATCGCATTAAGAGAGCGTTGCTACCAAGCCATGGGCGATGATTTTAATACCCCGGTTCTAATCGCTGAATTATTTGAGGCGGTGAGAATGGTCAATGGTTGTAAAAATGGTCAATTGGCTTTGACGCAAAGCAATATCGAGGACTTGAGATCTATTATGCACGATTTTTTAATTACCATACTCGGTGTCCAGCCCCTTACCATTTCAGAAAAATCGGAACTTCCTGAGGTTATGATGGATGCGGTTTTTGAGGTAAGAAAGAAATTGAAAGAGAAGAAAGATTATGAAACGGCGGATATTCTTAGGGAGGTATTTGCGAAAAGAAATATTGCAATAAAAGACACCAAAGACGGGGGGGAGTGGAGCTATGAAAAAAAATAAGGTCATTGCTATTATTTTATTGGCGCTCATGCTAGTGTGGGCGGTCATTCAGTTTTTTCCAACCAGCACGAACAAGGATAAAGTAGAAAGACAAAAGGATACAGCTCAAAAGACGGATGTGATTCCCCCTGTTTTTTCGAAGGACAGTGCATTGGCTTACTTAAAAACTCAGGTAGAGTTTGGGCCTCGTGTCCCTATGTCAAAGGGACATAATGCTTGTTACGAGTGGATATTGCAAGAGTGCAAAAAGAGAGGTGCAAAGATACATGAACAATATTCAAAAGTGACGGATTGGGAGGGTAATGCCACCCCTGTGCACAATATCGTGGCGTCTTTTTCTCCGGAGAAGAAGACGCGTGTATTGTTAGCTGCGCATTGGGATAGTAGATGGGTTGCAGATAAGGACAGTGATAAAGCTCAGCAGAAAAAACCTATTGATGGAGCCAATGATGGAGCCAGTGGAGTGGCGGTGTTATTAGAACTTGCACGGTTGTTTCAAAATACAACACCACAAGTTGGGGTCGATTTAGTTTTTTTCGATAATGAAGATCAGGGAGCTCCTGAATGGTCGGATTTACCGCCTGCTATTTCCAATAAAACTTGGTGCTTGGGGTCTCAATACTGGGCGGATAATCTCCACATTTCTGGCTATAGAGCGCAATATGGAATCCTCTTAGATATGGTGGCAGGTAAGAATGCTCGATTTAACAAAGAGGGAACATCAATGCAGGCGGCAGGGGATGTGATGAATTGGGTTTGGGCCTATGCAAATAAAATGGGATATGGACAATTATTTGTCAATGAAGAGACTGGTGGAATTACGGATGACCATGTGTACATGAATGAAGCGGGAATTCGGTCAATTGACATCATCGATATGAGACCAAACACCCTTTCTATGGGAATGGGAAATTATGAGTTTGGAAGCTTTCATCACACCCAACAAGATAACTTGTCAAACATAGATCCTTACGTGCTGGAGGCGGTGGGTAAGGTCGTGGCTATGGTGGTTTATAACACCAAGGCAAATGAATAATCAAGCCACTGTATAAGCACATTCAAGAGATCTGAGGACGAATCACGCGCGTCCTATATCGAGCAAGGTTCGGTCAATCTAAAATCAAATGAATGGTCCAAAGTGATTTCGATTATCTTCGTTGGATAATATCCTTATGAAGTAATCATGCGTATAATTTGTTTCTTATTGGTATGGTTGTTTTTTATAACCACCCATTCCCAAACGACCAAGGGAGTGGTGGAGTCGACAGACGCCTCTCCCGCTTCAGCTTCAGTGGGAGAAGTGTACGCCTTGATTGTCGGGGTCAGCAATTATCCTTATGTCAAACCGTTGAACTTTGCGGAAGAAGATGCCTTGTTGTTTTTTGAGTTTTTACGTTCAAAAGCTGGAGGCGAAGTGCCAGAGAATCACATCAAGCTTTTACTCAATGAGCAAGCCACCCATGCCAATGTTACTGCAGGCTTGGCGTGGTTGAACAATAGTTTAGGGGCTCAGCCCAAGCCAGGTGATAGGGTGTATATTTATTTGAGCGGTCATGGTGACGCATATGATGCAAGCGAGGCGTATTACTTGTGTTATGATAGTAATCCGGCAGGGGATAAGAATAACTATCAACTGGGCGGGGCATTGGACATTGGCAAAATGAAAAAGCGGGTAGCGGCCATGGTGAGTAAAGGAGTGGAAGTGATATTGGTGGTGGATGCTTGCCGCAGTGGGGATGTTCCGGGAGTGCGCTCGGGAATTGGCAATCCTTATCAAAGTGTCATAGAGGAACCGGTGGGCGAGGTGTTGTTATTGTCCGCAGGCCCCAATCAATTTGCATTGGAGGACAGACGCTGGGGCGGAGGACATGGGGGCTTTACTTGGTATTTGATCAAAGGGCTGAGCGGAGAGGCGGATGTGGATCAAGATGGTGCAGTGTCTTTGTTTGAAATAGAGAGCTACACGAAAATGAAAGTAATTGGGGACACTAAGCAAATGGGTGCTGCTCAGACCCCATATGTATGCTGTAACAATAAATTTGATTGTGTGTTGTCGAAGCAGGATGAGGTGTTCAGTCAGCGCATTCGGGCAGAGGAATCAGGTAACACCAAAGTAGGACTTACGGCGCTTGCCGCACGGGATGCATTGGAGAAAGCGATGTTTGAAAAAGAGGAGTTGAAGCAAGCCTATTTTAAATTAAAAAAGGCTTGCAAGGAGCAGCGATATTTGGGAAGCAACAGTGCCTGGACCATTTGGGAAGATTGCAAAGGAAAATACACGGCGCAAGAAATTGAACCCATCCGTATGTATTTGATGGGGGCAATGGCCGCCGAAGGACAAAAGGCCATCAACGAAGAGATGAATGTGAGTTTTGAAAATTCTCCCAAATACGAATATTATCTATCAAGAAGGCAATGGGTGGATGCAGCTATTACATTATTAAAATCTCCAGACGAAATCACGGGAATTCAGGAGATGAGAGATTTTATAAAGGCGCTAGAATTAAACACCTCGGTCACGAATGCCTTTCCTTACTTGGATTCAATTGTATATACCTATCAAGGCGAGATGCACAAGGCGAAGAGCATTCAACCTTATGATGAGGCCGATAGTATTTTGAAAAAATTAGAAAAGTCCTTTAGTAAAAGTGCGGTATATTATTTTATGTTGCAGAGTCATTTACAAAATAGACAGAATTACTATTTAGAAGATCATTCACAAGAGCGAAAAAAGCATTTGCAAAAGGCCATGCAATTAGCACCGTTTTGGGCAAAACCCATAGCAATGGCTATTGTGTTTAAGTTATTCAACAAAGAAGAATTGGAAGAGATTATCTATCAACGAAAAACGGCAGATCCGTCCAATGCTGATCATCTCTATCTATCTTTTGTACTCAAGAACTTTCATTTACCGATACAAAGGCAAAGCTCATTAAGTGATTTGGAAAGTGCATTTTTGTTGCGACCCAGTACTGAACTGCACTTCAAGTTCATTCAAGAACGTTACTTGAATTATATGCTCCCGATGGAGAAGTTTTTATTCACTGAATTTGATCAAATTTATCAAGCTTCTGAGAAGGAATGGCAGTCATTTGAGAAGACGATGAATTATTATTATAATGGACCTTATCATGCGATGGAATGCGGGAGTGATTCATCTTCAGCAGTTCGAAAGTACATCAACATGGTTACGGCTTTTGCGGTGAGGTGTGGTCATCCAGATGTTGCGATGCGGTGGTTGGAAAAGGAGGAGAGTGTTTGTCCTAGTTATGATACGAGACAATGTATGGCCATATTGGCTAAATATGTGAAGAAGGATGATGGGCTTGCAAAGAATTGGGATGATAAAGCCAGGTCAATCAAAACGGGACAAGAAGTTTTACTGAATTATTATGGGGCAGATAGGGATAAAATACCACTACCTCTGCAGGCCAAGGCGCTTTATCAAAGCGCTAAATACTTTAATCTTGCCTTATACGGCAGGGATGATTGGATGATGGAGGAAAAAAAGTATGTTGACACATTGGGAGGTTATGGTGATGAATGTTTCAAGCTCGCATTTGCATTAAGATTTCTTTCGAATAAGCACATTAAAAACGGGAAATCCACTTTTGAAAATTGGAATGAACTGCTTGACGAAATTCGCAGGGTCGATCGTCCTGATTTGGCGCCACTTGCGTTAAGTTCAGCACAATTTTATAATGTTTTGGATTCTATTACTATTTTTTTGCGAGATGACCAATTGAGTCCTTATTTGGAAATTTCTCCAATGTTGAAGTATCCTGTGGTTTTGCTCGATGCTGCGCAAAAGAATGATTCAAATAAATGGAATGAGACTTTATCTCAGGCATATGCGGCATTGGGTAATAATAAATTAGGACTCGCGAATTCATTGGTTTTTAGCAAGAAAAATGCGGTATACAGTGAAACCCCTTTCTTCAAGCAAACTTTTCTTAATCCTGAGAGCCAGATGGATCGTTTGGTATTGCTTCAGATGTATGGCGGTTGGGGAATGTATGAAGAGATGTTCCAGGTTTTTAAAACGTTTGATTGGAACCATTTGAGTGCTATTCAGCCGGTGGTGTTGGCCTCAATTGTGATAGCTTGTTCCAATGTAGAAGATGCTAAAATTCAAGAAGAAATGATGAACATCTTGATACCTTTTGCATTTAATTCTCCAGATCAGGATTATTCAACTGCTATTTCTAGTGTTCAGGCTCATTTCTTTATGAGAACCAAAATGGGAGATGAATTAAGAAATAAACCGGATTTTAAAAGGGTGTTTGAAAAATATGTGGTAAATTAGGGTAATGGTCACTATCGGAGTTAGCACTAAAAAAGAATTTAAACAAAAGCGCCTGCTTTTTGGTTTTATATTATCGTTGTTTTTTATAACCCCCTATTCCCAAACCACCAAAGGCTTAGTAGAATCAACGGATGTGCCTATTTCTTCAGCAGAATCGGGAAGTGTGTACGCCTTGATTGTCGGGGTCAGCAATTATCCTTATGTCAAACCGTTGAACTTTGCGGAAGAAGATGCCTTGTTGTTTTTTGAGTTTTTACGTTCAAAAGCTGGAGGCGAAGTGCCAGAGAATCACATCAAGCTTTTACTCAATGAGCAAGCCACCCACGCCAATGTAACAGCGGGATTGGCATGGTTGAACAATAGTCTAGGGGCTCAGCCCAAACCTGGGGACAGGGTATATATTTATTTGAGTGGCCATGGAGATGCCTATGATGCGAGCGAGGCGTATTACTTGTGCTATGATAGTAATCCTGCAGGAGATAAAAACAACTATCAATTGGGAGGCGCATTGGACATTGGCAAAATGAAAAAGCGGGTAGCGGCCATGGTGAGCAAAAGCGTGGAAGTGATATTGGTGGTGGACGCTTGCAGAAGTGGAGATGTCCCTGGAGTGCGCTCTGGCATTGGCAATCCGTATCAAAGTGTCATAGAGGAACCGGTGGGTGAGGTATTGTTGTTGTCGGCAGGGGCTAATCAATTTGCATTGGAAGACAGGCGCTGGGGAGGAGGGCATGGAGGCTTTACTTGGTATTTGATCAAAGGGCTGAGCGGAGAGGCGGATTCTGATCAAGACGGAATGGTATCTTTGATAGAGGTAGAGAGCTATACCAAGATGAAGGTTTTTGGTGATACCAAGCAAATGGGCTCACCGCAGACACCACATTTTTGTTGTGATAATAAATTTGATTGTGTGTTGTCGAAGAAGGATGAGGTGTTCAGTCAGCGCATTCGGGCAGAGGAATCAGGTAACACCAAAGTAGGACTTACGGCGCTTGCCGCACGGGATGCATTGGAGAAAGCGATGTTTGAGAAAGAGGAGTTGAAGCAAGCCTATTTTAAAATAAAAAAGGCCTGCAAGGAGCAGCGATATTTGGGAAACAACAGTGCCTGGAGCATTTGGGAAGATTGCAAAGGAAAATACACGGCGCAAGAAATTGAACCCATCCGCATGTATTTGATGGGGGCACTCGCTGCAGAAGGCCAAAAGGCAATCAATCAAGAAATGAATGTGAGTTTGGGTAATTCGCCAGGGTATGCTTATTATCATTCTAGAAGAGAATGGGTGGAACATGCAATTAGATTGATGGCGGTCCCTGACGAAATTGCGGGTATTACTTCAATCCATGATTTTATTTATGCGTTGGAATTGAGTAATTCAGTATCTGATGCATTTCCAATTTTGGATAGTGTGATATATTTATATAATGATCAACTTGTACGATCGATTACCATTGAACCATATGAAAAGGCTGATAGCCTTTTTAAAAAATTAGAAAAGGAGTATTTAAAAAGCGCTGTCTTTCATTACTTATTACAGGAACATCAATCGAAGTGGGAATATTATCTTCCGGGAGTAAAGGATACGAATAGGAAAAAAGAGATAGGCAAGTCCATCGAATTGGCGCCTAAATGGGCAAAACCTTTGTATGCCGCAATGTCAATTCGCATGTTCTCAAATGATGAAATATCTGAAAGGCTTAACGCTGGAATAATTGATGATCCAGAGAATTTTGAGTATTATTATTTAAGTTATTATCATAACACCTTACAATTACCATTGAATAGGAATAAGGTACTGGATTACTTGCAAAAAGCGTTTGAGTTGCACCCCAATCCAAGATTAACCTCCTTAATGGTAATGGAAAAGTTTGCGAATTTTGGTCTTTTTTTAGATTTGACCGGGTCTTCGATGCTAGAAAAATTTTATACACCAGGTGATAAGGAGTGGGTCATACTAAAAGAGATTATGGAACATTATTACAATGGGAAATTTTATTATTCGGAAGGTAAATCCGACAGCACTTTCAATTCACGAGCCTTTATGACTTTGGTAATTCCTTTGGCTGTTCGATTAAATCATTGCAATGAAGCGTTGGAATGGATTAGGAAGGATAATGCGTTGTGCATGACAGGAAGGGGTTTGATGATGGAGTCAGTAATCATGGAATACGCTTTTTCGAATAAACAGGAGGCAGCTAAATTGGATGAAGAGGCTCTGAGGTCCCATTTTCTTGGAAATTTTTTATTAGAATCTTTTGGAGTGAGTAAAGAAAATTTAAGCGAATTGGAAAGTAGGAAACTACTTTATTATTATTTAAAATTGTACCATCTTCCTGAGTTCTTTAGAGATGATTGGGTAGTCAGTGAATTGGCAGATTTTGAGAATTTTTGCAAAAATTATAAAGATGGATTTTTAGTAACCACGGTGGTGAAAGCATTTCTTAGAGATCACATAGAGTTAAAAAAATCGAAATTTGAGAAATGGAATGAGCAGTTGGAATATGTTCGAAGAGAAGAAAATGGGTCACTGGCCTGGCGATTGTTCTTGTATGGTGTAATGTTTTATGAACAAGTAGACTCCACAGTAATATTTTTGAATGACTCTTCTCTTCTGTCAAGGAATTATGCAGCGTCTTTTCCAAGAGGACACATAGGTATTCCACTCATTTTATCTATACCGAAGGAAAGTTCAATTCTGTATTTGGATTCGGCTTTAAAAGCTATACTCTCGGAATGGCAAATTGACACTACACTTTTCTTTAATTTTCTCGGATTATCTAAGTCTAACAAGAGATTCAAAGAAACTTTATTTTTTAAAAATTTTGCAACAGGAGCCACAACCATTGCAGAGAAAAAACTTTTGTATTACATATACTTGAAGTGGGAGGACTATGAAGGCGCTGCTCAGGTTTTAGATCACCTTCCTTGGGGTGACTCCAATGAAGGCATTCCCCCTTCTTTTTTGCTTGAAATGATACAAGAAACAATTAAATGCGCTAATTTTCAATTTGTAGAGAAAGCGATGGATAAAATGATTCCTTATGCTTTTCATTCCAATAATTATGATTATTCTGATTCTGTTGAAGAAATTGACTCTTTCTTTTTTACTCATACTAGAGATGGAGAAGCCCTGAGAAGGAGTCCTGAATACCAAAGGCTCCTCAAAAAATACGTGATAGAGTAGCGCGAGAATTTCTGGCGTAAATCAAGTTCACCAACATTTCAGACGAAGATAAAAACAATGAAAATCAAGAAATTACGATTTTATTGTTGAAAAGTCTTGTGTATTCCAAAAAAAGTTTATACTTTCGCACCCCCGTTAATAAGGGAAAACTGTAACGTTATGGATACTTTAAGTTATAAAACCGTTTCTGCCAATAAAGAAACCGCTGACAAAAAGTGGTTGGTGGTAGATGCTGCAGGAATCAATTTGGGCCGTTTGGGCTCTGAAGTGGCTTCCTTGCTTCGTGGCAAACACAAGCCTTTATTCACTCCCCATGCCGATTGTGGCGATCATGTGATTGTGATCAATGCAGATAAAGTGGCGTTGTCAGGTAAAAAGTGGGATGAAAAAGTTTATATCCGTTACACAGGGTATCCCGGTGGTCAACGTTTTGCAACGCCAAAAGAAATGATGGCTAAGCACCCTACCGCCATGGTAGAAATGGCCGTTCGCGGAATGTTACCTAAAAATCGTTTGGGCAGTGCTGTATATCGTAATTTATATGTTTATGCAGGTACCGACCACAAACAACAAGCTCAACAACCAACAGAATACAAGATCAAAGGATAATCGGTATGGCAACTACCCAATACACCAACACTTCAGGCC
Organism: uncultured Chryseobacterium sp.; assembly: GCA_964544665.1. Lineage (GTDB taxonomy): Bacteria > Bacteroidota > Bacteroidia > Flavobacteriales_D > Sanyastnellaceae > CAMCTV01. The sequence goes on from CAZJCQ010000004.1 coordinate 82,240, forward strand.
GTCGTAAAACTGCGGTAGCTCGTGTTTATTTATCAGAAGGAACAGGAAAAGTGATGATCAATGATCGTGAACTAGCCAACTATTTTCCTTCTTTGGTATTACAATACAAAGTAAATCAACCATTCAAATTAACCGGCACTGAAGGGAAGTATGATTTCAAAGCCAATATCGACGGCGGTGGAATCACCGGACAAGCTGAGGCGGTTCGTTTGGCCATCAGCAAGGCGTTGATTGAAATCAATCCTGAGTGGAAGCCTTTGTTGAAAGTAGAAGGATTGACAACACGCGATCCTCGTATGGTGGAGCGTAAGAAATTTGGACAGAAGAAAGCGCGTAAACGCTTCCAGTTCTCTAAGCGTTAATCGCTGGAGGGCTTGTTTAGCATCCAAATTTGCTGGACTCATTGCAAAATGGCTACCAGCAGATTGATAAAGTGAAAGTAAACAAGAATAAAAAATAAAATGGCAAGAGTTAGTTTTGACGAGCTTTTGGAGGCCGGAGTACATTTCGGTCACTTAAGCAGAAAATGGAATCCCAACATGGCTCCATACATCTTTGGAGAAAAGAAGGGAATTCACATCATTGATTTAAACAAGACAGCAGTAAAGTTAGAAGAGGCTGCTAACGCGATGAAACAAATCGCGAAGTCTGGAAAGAAAATTCTTTTTGTAGC
>CAZJCQ010000005.1:0-77126 GCA_964544665.1 uncultured Chryseobacterium sp.
GGGCATCCTCGAGTTTCTCGATCAACGGAAGGGTGCCGCAGATCTCCAGTTCCGACAATTTGGGATACTGGATCGGTTGACCCGACATGATTTTCTCCACCAGACCTGGCACGTACAATGCGTCTTTGAGCTGGGAAAGTTCGATGATCTCCAGGCCGCAACTCATATAAATTCTATCCCTCCCTTTCTCCGTGCCTTCAAATCTTCCGTTCTCGTCATACAACAAGTATTGACCAAAAATGGGATTTAACCCAAAACTAACCGAGAGTAAATTTATTCGATTGTATAGCGGTAGTCCTGTATTTACATCCCAAACAATCGTTCTGGTATCTGGACTTGTAGAAACTATATAACGATCGTCTGATGAAAAACTAGTGACAAAAACAGTAGCGGTGTGACCTATGAATTTGCGAACCAATTGTCCATCCTCTGTATTCATCATCCAAATATCATTGCTCCCCTTGGCAATAATCACCCAGCGATCATCTTTACTAAAATCCACTCCCATAGAAGGATTGTCCGGCGTGCTCCAATCATAAACAACTTTCATAGAGGGAAATTCATATAGAATGGACAATCCCAATGGGCTGGTTACCATTAAACGATCCTTTCGATGATTCAGCACGGATTGAAATAACACCGGACTCTCGGTTGAAAATTTATTGATCAATTTTCCAGTAGAGAATTGGTAGTAATGAATGGCATTATCTTCCCCTACCATGATCATTAAATCCTGATCTTCCAGGACTTCAAAGCAGACAATTTCACTTCCTACTGCATCAAATTTTATTTCTCGAATGGATTTGAAATCCGGTAAACGATACTGAACCACTTTTCGATCACCCGCACTCGCAAAAAAAGAAGTACTGTCTTTATTCCATCGCAAACATGAGACGGTTCCTCTACGATCCTCAATCACCAATTTCAACGAGTCCTGTTTTTTAAACTCCCAAAAAAGAATTTTGTCATCTCCTCCAAGAATAATAAATTCCTTACTCGCGTGCAAAAGTGAGGTCGTCATTGACTTAGAAAGGTACTTTCCTTCGTAGATATTCTTTCCTGTTTTACTATTCGCAATGAAGACGCGACCATAAGTTGAAGAAATTAACCAATCATGTGGACCTTCAAATTTATTCAGCACCGAAAAAGGAGAAAAAGAATGGATAAACAAATCTTTTCCCTTCCCGGTATCAATTTTTCTCCAAAATCTTCGATGAAATACATACATAAATTTTTCATCTACCGAAGTGATGATCATATGATGCGGCTCAAATTCCTCATGGTAGGTATATTTCAATGTATGATCTTCTGCATTGTACATTTCACACTCTTTGGTAAAATCAGTAATGAGGATATTGCTGCCATGATCAGAATAAAAGGCCCCGATGGACTCATTAACAGGATCTTTCATTTTTCTTGAAAAAAGTAAAGTTCCATTTGAATAATCAAACTCTCGACAAACATGGTCGTCGGAAGATATAAGGACTTTCTTCTGATGGGGATGAAAAGCAAAATCCAATACTGCTCCATCAAAATTATTATTCTCATAAATGACCTCGAACGTTTCCGTATCAATCACCTTCCATCGATTCTCTACAAGACCCACAAAAATATACTTTCCATCTGGGGTGAATTCCGCTGTCTGAATGGTCTGCTCCTCCCATTGCCATTTTTGAATATTCTCCCCACCTGACCACTTTTTTAAACTCAGCCTACTTCTACTGGAATTAAGAGTCAATACCCATTTCTTATTGACATGCAAAGGGCCCATTCCAATATCAAAAAACTCTTTTCTTTCCTCCCCACCGTAAGAAGCCCAATTACCGGGAATAATCTCCTTCAACTCCCATTGATGCGTGGGCAGTAATTCAATCAAAGCCGCCTTTTCAGTCGAGAAAATCACCCATTGATTGCTGGCAATCTTCCACGCACCATTCATGGGTTGATTCAAATTTAACGTATCAATCGCCACCCCCTTTTGTGTATCCCAAATCTTCACCAAGCCTGCACTTCCGAAGGAAGCAAAATAATTCCCTTCCTCTATAAATTTCAATCCAACTAATTCATTCTCGACCTCATTGAGGGTATATATTTCCTTTCCTGTTTCAGACTCCCATAATTTGATGACTCCCTCACTGTCTCCCGTGAGCAATAATTTTTTGGCAGGATAGTCGTCGAAAGCAAATATGCTACCATTGTGCATAACCGGCATGACCAATCTGGACTGTGCATTCACCAGAACAACGAACAAAAGGAACCAACTGCACAATAAGCCATTTAATTTCATGAGTTAAAAATAGGGCAAGATATCATTCCTCCTTACATTCGTTGCATGAAAGGGAAATTATATCTATGCTTTATTATCATGCTCATTAGCACCATAGGTGCTTTTGGCCAACAAGACACCATTTGCGGAAGCTGGGTAAAAGATCCCGATTATCCACCCGGAACGATTACGCACTTTTCTATCCGGAAAAGAGGAAATGGATTTGAAGTATATCGAACCAAAGAGCCCGCTCAGAAATGGAGTGGTATGTGGGACGATGTAACTGGGCATTATCTCGTTATTGTAGATGGCTTACTGCTCGGATTTAATTGGAATCAGGAGAAAGACAGAATCCTGGTATTCCATGAAAGAACAAAGGAACCTCTATTCGAAATGAAAAGAGATTTAAATAAAGAGGAGGATTAATATTTAAATCCTATCAAGCACACATCATCCACTTGCTCGAGCTTTCCCTTCCAAATTTCAAAAGAACGCATCAGTACTTTTCTAATTTCTTGAATGTCCTTTTTTTGATTATCCATCAATAATTGTTTCAACGCCAGGGATTTGTATTTTTTACCGAACGGACCGCCAAATTGATCGGCAAACCCATCCGTTGCAATAAATATCAAATCATCCTTTTCTAAAATTATTTCACTCAACGAAAATGGAAATGCTTTTTGAAATCTACCCACGGGCTGTTTATCGCCCTTGTATTCAATAACTTCCTTATTTCGTACAATCCAAAGTGGATTATTGGCTCCTGACCAATATAATTTATTTTGTCTTAAAACACAAAGTGAGATATCCATCCCGTCATTGATGACATTGTCATCATCCCCTAATTCATTGATGACAATCTCTCGTGTTTTGTTTAAAATCTCGTTAGGATAAAACAGACCATGCTCCTTGACGCTTCTATTCAAACCATTATGACAGAGAACGGACATGAGCGCTCCCGGCACGCCGTGTCCAGTGCAATCAGCAGCTGCAAAAGCAATCCAGTCTTCGTTTTGATGACGCAGCGTTTCCATCCAATAAAAATCACCTGCTACGATATCCTTTGGTTGATAAATGATAAAAGACGCTGGCAAATAAGAACGAACTAACTTTTGAGGAGGGAGTATCGCGGTTTGAATGCGCTTTGCGTACTCAATAGATTCCAACATGAGTTTTTGACTTTCCGCTATTTTCTCTCGCTGTTCATCCGCCTGCCTTTTCTGTTGAACAATTTCCTGAGTTGCAGATGCAATCTCTCGCTCCAACAACATTTGATTACGCTTCAATCGCAGTGTTCTCCAACGAATGAAAAACCAAATTCCCAATACTAAAACAATCCCATATAATACTTTGGCAAATACAGAAAACCACCAAGGTGGATGAATTTCAAATGGGTAACCCGCAATAGATGAAACCGAACCATTGGCATTTACCGCCGCAATTTGCAATTCATAATAACCACTTGGCAATCCAAGAAAATCAATTTTACGATCTGAATTGGGAACACTCCATTCCTCCTGAACGCCTTTCAAACGGTACGTATATAATGATGTACTCAAAATGGATTCTGCTCCACTGGAGAAAATAAAACTGAGATTATTTTGATCATGATTAAAATCCCACCGAGCGGCTTCATCGTCCATTTTATTCGTGCCACTTTGACCTGATTGCAAATCCCATTCGGCAAGTACGCCATTCACCAATAAGGCACTGACTGTGGGCGTGGTGATTGAATAAGAATCAGCCCAATCTTGCTCTCGTATATTGAAAATTTCTCTTCCGCATGCAAAAACAAGATCTCCATTCTTATCCAATCCTAATTTCGCATCTCGACTAAAAGGAATTCGCTCGTTCTCTAACCCATCACTCTTTTCAATTTCAAAGTCTTCAAGAGGCCGATCTTGTATTTTATTTTGACTGGCATCCATTTTTATTTTAAACGCCAACAGACCTTTTTCTGTCCAAACCATCAACCGATCCTTCCATGGTGTTAACTGAAAGGCCTGCCCTAAAGGGCGACCCAAATAATGTTTTACACTGGACCATTGATTATTTCTCCACTGAACTAAACCCTCTTCTGTAGCTAGCCAAAGATTCCCATTCCAAAAAGTGAGATCGGAAAAAGTTCGAAAAGGCATTCCTTGTTGTTCTGCTACTATCTCAATGAGTGGACTTGATTCTTGCAAAACACATTTGACGATTCCCAAATCATTCACTCCCCAGTAGATGTTGCCCTGCTCGTCCTCTGTAAAGGAACGAATCGCACTTCTGGCCTCTGCAGAATACTCTGGTAAAATAAAGATCGTTTCATCTTGAATATACGCCACCTTGTTATTATCAAAAGCTATCCAGACTCGATGTTTCCTATCTTCAAAAACAGCAGTGACTACGTTAGAACAAAGTCCAGATTGAATATTGTATTTAATGGCTTCATCATTACTGCCCTTGATGAGTCCATATCCATCTGTGGCAATCCAAATATTTCCCTGATGGTCTTCCATGGCATCATAAAAAGCCGACCCCACATCCCAAAATCTTTCTAATCCCATTGGGCTGGTATCTCTCCATTTGACCATACCTGATCCATTTGCACCCACTAAAATCGCATTGTCTTTTGTAACAACCATTGTGTTGATGGAATTCGTTCCCAAAAAAGAATGGATATTGAAATTTTTTATACTCGCATTGTTCAGCACTTGTATACCATTTCCCACCGTAGAAGCCCAAATACGGTTGTATCGATCTACCATCACGTCGAGAACCTTTTCATTACTCAAACCATCTTTTGCATCGATAAAATTGATTTTATCCTGATGCAATTGAACAATTCCCTTACCATAGGTGGCCAACCACATAGAACCATCTTTTGATTCTCTGATGCTCATGACAGGACCTACTTTCTGATTATTTTCTATGACCAATTGACTGAGGGTGTTTCCGTTCCATTTGTATAGCGATTCACCATAAGAACCAATCCAGATCGTCCCTTCCTTGTCCTTATTCAAACACCAAATCAGTTGCTCTTTTATTCCTACCGCTTGATCCCAATAATAAAACTGCTGCCCATCCCAGCTACAGAGATGTGCTCCGTAGGTTGCGAATAAAATCTCCCCTGTATTGGATTCTTCAATATCCAGTATCGTATTTTCTAACAAACCTTCTTTAGCACTGTACTGCATGAGTCTGCCGTGATCAATCACTCCCACTCCGCCATACTCCGTTCCAAACCAAATGCGTTGTTGCGAATCAATAAAAATTTTCGTAATGAGATTGCAAGACAATCCCTCAGCTTCAGAAAATTGATAAAATTGATCGCCCTCTTTCATGCAGATTCCCTGTCCCCAAGTACCCATCCAAACTCTTCCTTGTTGATCGAGCGCGACACTGCGGATTACATTGTGCGGAAGCCCTTGCTTTCGGTCCCATTGGGTAAAACTGTTTCCATCAAATTTCAATAATCCAGAACCTCTGGTCCCCATCCATAAATCACCCATTGAATCCTGCTCCATTGACCAAACACAATTCACTTCAAACCCCGTTTCAGTAGAAACATTGGATAGCCGACTTTCCTGACTCAGCTGCTGGGCACGAGCCTCTTTTCGGCTCGATGTCAACATCTCTAATTTTTTTGGGGTTAGGCTAATCCATTCTCCCGTTACGACTTTGCCCCCGGTCGAATTGGTTTGCTGAAATTGTGGATCGCCCTGCCCAAAACGAATCGTTCTCATTTTTTGTCTATCCCATGGCAAAACTTCCCAATGAATTAAATAATCGTCTTGTACAACGACATTGGATCCTGATGGTTTTTTTGCATCTGTTTTTAGCACCCCTTTAAAACCTATCAAGGTCTTCTTCTCAACCTCGGATTGAAAGGGGGTCCCTGTGGGAATGAAAATTCCTTGTGAATTAAAAATAGAATCTTTAGCACCGGATGAATTGGAGTAGGAAAAATGCTGAATCTCGATGGGAGATTGCTTCCAATCCATCTGCCGTGAATCCGACTGACATGACCAGATTAAAAAAAGCAAAGAGCAAAAGAAAACTAACCGATGTCTTTTTTTCATTGATCAAGATAGATGGATAAAAGTAAAATAAAAAAGTGGAAATGGGTATATTATTATTTCCTGTTGATATCGCTTGCGCTAATGATTCGGTTCGCCCTGTATTTTTGCGATTGAAATTGCATGAATAAAAAAGAAATCATTTCTCACGCACTGTTGTTCGCAGTTGCGCTCATTTACGGAGCCAATTATGTTTGGGCGAAATGGATCATGCCCGATCCCATTCCACCCAACGGATTTATTCTCCTCCGTGCCCTTGGGGCTGTTTTACTTTTTTGGACCTTTACTCGAAAATATTGGATTTGGCCCCGACACAACGATTGGCCTGCCATTATCCTATGCGGAGCCACGGGTATTGCCATCAATCAGCTTTTCTTTTTTAATGGCCTCTCATTAACAGCACCCATTCATGCTGCCATCATCATGACATTAACTCCCATCATCGTGACCGCATTTTCGATCTTCATTCTCAAACAATCAACCGCTACTCATCAGTGGTGGGGGATCCTCATCGGCTTAGTGGGCGCCGTCGGTTTTATTGGTTATGGTCAATTAAACCCCATGCAAGGAGCTTCTTTTCTGGGAGATCTATTCATCCTCATCAACGCTATTTCTTACAGCATTTATTTGATTGCGGTAAAACCTTTAATGTCCAAATATCATCCTTTAAGCCTGATTCCTTGGTTCTTTACCATCGGATTCATCATCATCATTCCTTTTGGATGGCAGGAAATGAGACAAGTGAACTTTTCGGAATTGCGACTTGAACAATGGAGCATTTTATTGTTCGTGATCTTGTTTGTAACCTTTTTGACCTACCTCTTTAACATTTTAGCCATTCGTCATCTTTCTCCCACAATTGCCGGGATCTATATTTATTTGCAACCTCCCATTGCTGCTTTTTTTAGCGTACTAGCCGGTATGAGGTTTTCTCAATTATTTAACCTACCCAAACTCATCTTGATCTTGTTCATTATTGTGGGGATAGCTTTGGTCAGTACCTCCAATCATTTTAAAAAAAGTTAAGTGGGGATGAACTTCCATCTAACACCCTTGTTTTATGACAAAAGTCATATATTTACACTCCAAAACAATACATGAATTCAAAATACAAGGGTCTCTGGAAATATGCCCTCCAACAAGAGTGGCCTGCACTTAAAAGAATATTTCTCCTTTCCATATTTGTCAGTGTCTTTCAACTTTCATTACCACTGGGAATTCAGAGTCTCACCATCTTTATATCAGGGGGTGAATTTACATTCGGTTTGATATCGATTGTCATCATTGTCATCATCGCAACATTCCTCGCAAACCGATGGCAAATAGCACTTTTGAAAGAAGGAGAAGACATTGAACTTCGTTGGTTCAAAAAATTGTCACTAGCATACTTTCAAAAATGGAAGCAACAAAAAGATCCAGCAGAACAAGCGCTATATCAAGAAAAATCGAAGTACTTCATTGAAATATCCAGTATTCAAAAAGGATTTAGTAAACGGCTACTGGAATGGATGGGAGCGGCATTGCAACTGGTCCTTGGCTTGGTTTTAATCTCTTTTTATCATACATTCTTTTTGATATTCGGGGTGCTTCTTCTCGCTACACTCATGATATTAATTAGAATCAAAGGACGAGCCTCCATAATAACCAAAATGGATCTTTCGAATGCTAAATACGGGATGTATCAATATCTACAAGATGGATCTCTTAATGCGGAAGAAATTCAGCAGAAAAATCAAGAATACAAAGAAAGTAAAGAAACCCATTTTCATACCGTACTTTTTCAAGTTCAATATTTTCTGATTATTAAAATAGCCGTGATTGCCGGTATGCTAGTATTGGGAACTTGGTTGGCCATTGAGCAACAAATCTCTATTGGTCAATTCTTGGCAGCAGAAATCGTAATCGTGTTAATCGTCAATAGTCTGGAAAAAATAATTACTTCCATCGCCAGTGTCTACGAGAATATTGTGTCTTTTGAAAAAGCACTTTCCTTATTTCACAAGGAGTTTACGTTACCTCAAATAGATCAAGAAAAGGATTCGCCTTGGCTCATCGAAAAAGAAACTACGTTTTGGAACAAGCAGAAAAAGCTTACCGCCGCATTATTGATTTTTATCGGGATCTTGCTCTTACCATGGACGCAAAATATCGAATCAGAAGGAAAAGTCATCTCGCTATCTCCCAATGAAAGACCTCAATCGGTTCAATCCATTATAGCAGGAAGAATAGAAAAATGGTTCGTACAGGAAGGAGACTCGGTAATAGCCGGAGACACCCTGCTTTTTATCTCAGAAATAAAGGATGAGTATTTCGATCCCCAATTATTGGCCAATACCGAAAGTCAACTGGTATCAAAAGAAAATGCGGTCAATAGCTACATGGAAAAGGTGCAAGCCCTCGATCATCAAATAGACGCGCTCATCACTGCCAAAGAAATAAAAAGACAACAAACGAAAACCAAAATCGACCAGGCGAGATTAAAGGTAAAAACCGACAGTGTAGAATACTTGACTGTAGAGAAAAATGCGAAAATTATAGAAGAACAATTAAATCGTTATCAATCTTTACTTGAACAAAATGTCATTTCAAGAACAGAGTGGGAGACCCGCCAAATGGCTTATCAAAACGCCCAAGCAAAAAAGAATGACCAATACAACAAATTAAATATTGCACGTGCTGAGTGGGAAAATGCCGTCCGTGAATATCGGGGTATTGAAGCGGAATACCGGGATAAAATTGCAAAGGCCGAAAGCGACAAGCACAGCACTTTTTCTGCGATGTACGATACTGAAGCGCAAGTAACTAAATTACAAAACCAATACAACAATTACGACAAGCGATCGGGACTTTATTATATCATCGCTCCTCAAAATGGATTTGTATCGAAAGTCACCAAATCGGGTATTGGAGAAACCATCAAAGAAGGAGAGGAAGTGGTGAGAATCAGTCCCCAAAATTTCAAAACCGCCGTCGAGCTCTGGATATCGCCCGTTAATAATCCTTTGGTGCATGAGGGAGAAAACGTTCGCATCATTTTTGACGGTTGGCCAGCGTTTGTTGTCAGTGGTTGGAGTCAAATGTCTTCAGGTCTTTTTGATGGAGTCATCACCAGCGTCGACCCAGCAATTCAAGAAAATGGTAAGTTTAGAATTTGGGTTACTCCTATGGAAGGGCATCAATGGCCAGGACAACTCAGAATGGGAGGAGGAGCTAAAGGAATTTTACTGCTCAATGATGTTCCATTGGTTTATGAGCTTTGGCGAATACTCAATGGTTTCTCTCCCGACTTTTATACCCCCGAAAAAAAGACCATTGAAACTACGAAGAAATGAGAATCATTTTCAATTTAATTCTTGTCGTCTTATACATCAACCCCTCTTACTGCCAAACCCTACAATTGGAAGAATACTTATCCTGGGTGGCACAAGAACATCCCTTGATGCGGAACGCTAAAATTTTAGAAGAAAAAGGGCAAGCGCAGTGGATCCAAACAAAAGGGTTATTTGACCCTGTCATTACGAGTAAATGGAAGAATAAATTTTACAGCGAAACCAATTATTATCAGCAATCCAATACCAGTCTGCAAATACCCACCCCCTTTGCAATTGGCTTATTGGGACAGGTCGATTTTAACAATGGTGCTTATCTCAATCCCGACGAGTACGTACCGAATACCGGCCTGGTTTCCCTTGGAATTCAATTGCCTCTTCTGCAAGGACTGATAATCGATGAACGAAGAATGGCAAAAAAACGTGCCGCTCAAATAAACGAATTAAGTGAGTTAGAAATGGCCATGGCCATTAATGAATTATTGTATCAAAGCTCACTGCTCTATGTAGATTGGTACATAAGTGAAAAGAAACTAAAGATACAATCCTCCCTCTTAAATGCAGCAACGGAGCGACACATAGCCACCAAAGCTCGTTTTATAGGAGGTGATCGCGCTGCATTAGATACCTTAGAGAGCTTCATAACCAAAGAAACCAGAAGGCAGCAATATCAAGACGCTCAAATAGAAAACATAAAATCGCGATTTGCTTTGGTTGCATTTAAAAGCAACGATTCGAATCAAGATTTAATCCTAAATAAAAAAATTCTTCCTGAGGAAAATGGCTTTGAATCACTTTTATCTTCCATTATCAGCGTAGAGATTGCTCAGAATCAAATGAAACAACATCCTGAAATGCTTTGGTATCAGACAAAAACAGACATTCTAAAAATAGAAGAACGTTGGAAAAAAGAAAAACTAAAACCTAAACTGAATCTGGAATATCACTTTCTTAATAAGACCACCAATGAAAACCCTTATTATTTCTCGCCTGAAAATTATCGATGGGGAATAGATCTTCAAATGCCCCTATTTCTGAGAGAAGCACGAGGTGATTTAAAAATGCAACGGTTGAAAATTCAAGAAAATGATAATGCTACCCAGTGGAAGAAACTTCAAATTCAGCAAAAGAGCAGTATTTTGATTAGTCAACAAGACATACTGAAAAATCAATTTGAAATCGCCTCCCAAAATAGCTTCAATAGTCAGTTACTCTTGCAAGGAGAATTACTCAAATTCAACAATGGGGAGAGTTCAGTTTTCCTGATGAATCAAAGAGAAAACTACCAACTGGATCAGCAACAGAAAGCCCTGGATTATGAGCGAAAATGGGTACAAACCCATTTAGAATTCCGTTATGTATTGTTTTTACCTTACTCAGCAAATGCTCAATAATTCTTGTTCGATTACTTTCATTCGCTGTTTTAAAATCGACACTTGAGCCTCATAATTTTCTTGTCCTGAAAACACCGCTTTCATACTAAAGTAAAATTTTATTTTGGGTTCAGTTCCGCTTGGTCTAGCTGTAACAATGGAACCGTCCGATAGAATAAACTGCAATACATTTGATTTTGGCAGCGACAAAGTTTCTTCAATTCCATTAATTTTCCGGACTGTACTCAACTGATAATCTCTAACCTCGACTACTTGGGCATCACCCAAAGATGTTGGTGATTCACCTCTTAATTGCTCCATCATCTTTCTTATTCGCTGCAATCCCTCCAAACCCTTCATGGTAATAGAGACCAACTCCTCATGATATAATCCAAATTGCGCATACATCTCCATGAGCATTTTCCAAATAGAGCTCCCTCGATCCTTGCATACAGCTCCCATTTCACTGATTGAAAGTGCAGAGATAACAGCATCTTTATCACGGACATCGTCACCAACCAAATATCCATAACTTTCCTCACCTCCGCATAAGAATTGCTCTTTTCCTTCTCTCATCCCAATTACTTCCGCAATGTATTTAAAACCAGTCAATGTCTCGTAACAAGGCACACCAAAGTGTTCAGCTATCGCTTCGATTAAAGTAGTCGTGACAATGGTGCGGGCGACAAAATAAGGAAGACCATTACTATGGATTTTACCCGATTGTTTCAAATGATAATATACCAATAAAGCACCTGTTTGATTACCATTCAATAAAATCATCTTCCCCTGATGATCCCGAATACATAACCCGACACGATCAGCATCAGGATCAGTTCCCAACACCCAATCTGCCTGAACCTTCTCTGCCAAATCAATTGCCATTTGTAAAGCCGCTTTCTCCTCCGGATTAGGCGACTTTACCGTTGGAAAATTACCATTGGGTTGAGCCTGTTCTTCCACAATGTGCACATTGGAAAAACCCATTTTCTGTAGCATAGGAGGCACCATGGTTATGCCGCTACCATGAATGGAGGTATACACCATTGGAGTATCGCATTGTCTTTCCACGGCATCAAGATTCTTCATCCACGATAAAGCCATTTCTCCATATTGCTCATCCCAATCTTCCTTGACCCAATCCAATAAATCATCGTTGCCTTTAAATACAACATCATTCAAACTTCCTACCGACCTCACTTCTTCTATAATTCCCTTATCATGAGGCGGAACTACTTGAGCTCCGTCCGACCAATACACCTTGTATCCATTGTATTCAGGAGGATTGTGCGAAGCCGTTATTACGATTCCTGCATCACATTTAAAATGTCGAACAGCAAAAGATAATACAGGGGTAGGACGCAATGAAGCAAATAACTTCACCCTTATTCCATTACCAGTCAACACATCAGCCGCTGCGCGTGCCAATTCAGGCGACTGATTACGAGAATCAAACGCAATGGCCACCGAGGGAAAATCACATCCTTTTTTCTTCAAATAATTGGCCAATCCTTGTGTAGCAGATCCTATCGTATAACGATTGATGCGCATGGATCCTATACCCATCACTCCCCGCAATCCACCCGTTCCAAACTCCAATTCGCTGTAAAATGCCTCTTCTAATTCTGGATTATCTTGATTCAACCACTCTTGAATTTGAAGTTTCGTATCCGCATCCACTGCATCTACTAACCATGTTCTTGCTCTTTCCTTTGCATTCATATCTTTTTCCAATCTGCTATACATTCTGATAATTGTGACTCCCAAGTTGCAGGAATAATTCCTGTTTTTGACACCCAATTTTCATTTGACATTTTACTGTATCGTGGCCGCTTGGCTTTCTGAGGAAAACTAGATGAGTCCACGGGATGCACTTCCACCCCCGGATAGAGCTCACTCAAAAAAAGCCTTGCAAAATCATACCAAGAAGTCTCTCCCATTGGCGAATAATGTAATAATTGCGCCTTTTGGGAAATGGAATTGGGATAATACTTAATGATCATTTCAATTAAATCTTTAGCAAATGATTTCGCATAGGTAGGTGCCCCCATTTGATCATTTACTACGCTTAATTTATTTCTCGATTGAGCCAATTGAATCATGGTTTTGAAAAAGTTCTTTCCAAACGTGCCGTAAATCCATGATGCCCTGATCACCCAAGCATTTTCAATTTCCAAAACAGCTAGTTCTCCCATTCGTTTGGAACGACCATATGCATTCATTGGTAATACAGGATCTTCCTCCACATACGGTTGTCCTTTTTCTCCATCAAATACATAATCGGTTGATATATAAATCAACATCGCATTGATCTTTCTACACTCCTCTGCTATCCAACGAGTAGTTTCTCCGTTCATAAGCATTACCCCGTCCTCGTCGTCCTCTGCCTGTTCGACAGCTGTATATGCTGCAGCATGAATCACAATATTCGGACGCTCCTTTTGGATATACAGCCTTGTTTCTTCCTGATGAGTCAAATCTAATTTGTCTCTTCCAGGGGCAATAATTTCCCACTCAACTCGCTCTTTAAAGAGCGCGACCAGTGCCCCACCTAACTGACCCGAGGCTCCCGTTATCCATATTTTATTCCCCTCTTTCAATGGAACAATATTAGGGGAAAATAATGGAATTTCGATAGAATTCATCGCATCCACCCTACATTTGCTTCGTGGAAATTCATTATCAATTACCGGAACAAGCCTTCCCAAATTCTGTCGTTACCATGGGAATTTTTGACGGTATCCATCAAGGACACCAAGCCTTGATTCGATCGATGATAAAAGAGGCCAGAGAAAATAACGGCAATGCTGTATTATTGACTTTTGATCCACACCCTAAAAAAGTGCTTTATCCAGATGATCAAAGTTTGAAAATGATTCAAACGATGGAAGAAAAGATAAATTTTCTTCAAAAAATTGGATTGGACCATTTGGTGATTCTCCCTTTTACCCAAGAAATTTCGCGGCTCAGCGCAGAAGAATTTGTTCGTCAGATTTTCGTTAAGGGACTTGGTGCAAAAAAAATTTATATGGGTTACGATCATCGATTTGGAAGAAATCGGCTTGGTGATTTTGAGCTTGTACAAAACCTCGCGCCTCTGTACTCCTTTGCATTAGCCAAAATCGAAGCCATTGAACATTCAGAAGAGCCCATCAGTTCAACCAAAATTCGTGCGGCTTTGAGAGAGGGAAATATCACATCTGCCAACGCCATGTTAGGAAGAAATTTTCAATTGTCTGGACGTGTTATTCATGGTAAAAAACTAGGTCGAACCATCCAAATACCAACCGCTAATTTGGATGTGGAAAATGAAAATAAATTCATTCCTAAAAATGGTGTTTATAGTGCCTGGGCGTATATCCCGAATCATCCTGATCCGTATAAATGTGCCTTGAATATCGGTTATCGTCCTACCGTCGATCAAAACTTACAACTGCACATCGAAGCGCATTTATTGGATTTTAACATGGATATCTATGACAATTGGATTAATTTAGAGCTAGTCGATCGAATTCGAGATGAACAAAAATTTGATTCATTACCGATTTTAGTCGAGCAAATAAAAAAAGACATCGAATGTATCAGGCAATCATTACGCTGATTCTGGTTTTACAATTGCATGTTGCTTTTGGTCAATGTCTACCTTCAGCAGATCTTGATACTTGTAAAATTTACAAAAGTTTATCCAGTATTAAAGGACACGAGGATCAAGTGTATAGAGTAGATCTCAGTAAGAAAAAATTAGACTCCATACCCATCGAGCTTTTTCACTTACCACATCTCCAAGAACTAAAATTCAACAAGAACAATCTTACCACTTTACCCCCCGAAATTACCCATTGGAAAGAGCTTCAGCGAATAGAAATTGAGTTCAATGCATTAGACTCTTTGCCTCCCTATTTCTTTGAGTTAAGACACTTGAAAAAAGTAGATTTCGGCTATAACTTCATCACAACCATTCCCGATCAAATTAGTGAACTTCATGAACTCGAGATATTGGCACTTTGGGACAATCCCATCTTTAAATATTCCAGAGAACTGATTGAGATGCCTCAATTAAAACATCTCGATTTCTCAAACAATTTCATGAGTGAAAGCGTTCAAAGCGCATTGCGTGAAGGACTTCCTCATTGCAAATTATATTTTCCAATGCCTTGTCAATGTGAAGTAGACTGGTAACCTTTTTCATACCTTTGGGTCATGAAATATCAAAAACTTTCTTCTCAACTTTACATTCATAATCGAAAAAGATTAGCTGAAAAAATTCAACCCGGTGGAATTGCTGTATTTGCCAGTAACGACATTTATCCAACCAGTGCAGACGGAACAATGCCCTTTAAGCAAGCCAGCGATATTTTCTATTTATCTGGTGTTGATCAAGAGGAAACCATACTGATTCTTTTCCCCTCTTCTCAGAATAGCGCGCAACGCGAAATTTTATTTTTAAGAGAAACTAATGAGCACATCGCCATTTGGGAAGGAGCTAAATTGACCAAAGAGGAAGCGAAACAACAAACAGGAGTGAGCAATATTCAATGGCTGCAAGATTTTGATAAAGTAATGCGCGTATTGATGAATGAAGCCACTACCCTTTACTTAAATGACAACGCCCATACTCGCGCAACGATTGAAGTGGAGACGAGAGAAATGCGCCTTTCCAAAAAATTAAGAGCGGAGTATCCTCACCATACCGTGCAGCGAGTAGCGCCCCATTTGCATCATTTAAGGGCCATCAAACAAGCGGAAGAAATCGACCAATTACAACGCGCCATAGACATTACAAAAGCAGGATTCGAGCGTGTGCTGCAATTTGTAAAACCAGGGGTATTGGAATATGAAATTGAAGCAGAGTTTGCCCATGAATTCTTGAAAAAAGGATCCCGGGGTTTTGCCTATACGCCCATCATTGCATCTGGATCCAATGCTTGCGTGCTTCATTATATTGCAAATGATCAAGTCTGCAAAGAAGGAGATGTCATATTACTTGACGTCGGCGCTGAGTATGGAAATTACAATGCAGATATGACTCGATGCATTCCGGTAAGTGGGAAATTCACGGCCCGACAAAAAGACGTCTATCAAGCCGTACTTCGAGTAATGAAAGCCGCAACGGAATTATTACGACCCGGCACAATGATCGGAGAATATCATAAAGCGGTGGGCGAATTAATGACCAAAGAATTGGTCGATTTAAAGTTGATTACCATGGATCAAGTACAGCAGGAAAATCCTGCTTGGCCTGCATATAAAAAATACTTCATGCACGGTACCTCACACTTCCTTGGATTAGATGTTCATGACGTTGGTGATTGGAATATCCCGATGCAAGTGGGTAATGTATTTACGGTCGAACCCGGCATCTATATACCCGAAGAAGGACTTGGTATTCGAATTGAAAACAATGTGATAATAGAGGAGCAATCAACCCGTAATCTCTTCGCGCAATTCCCAGTGGAAGTCGAAGAAATTGAAGATTGGATGAATCGATAATTTCAAAATACCGCTTTGATTTGAAGCATCCCTGTGTGGACAATCGGAGTGTCGCTCGCCCGCCTTCCATTATACACCAGACTCCATTGTAGTTTGCCGGACATGATTTGCAATTGCGCTCCCCAAGTATAATTGTACCCAAATTGCAATCCTTCTAATAAGTCATATTGCATAGATCCCAACCACTGACCTTCGGCACCTTGAATGGAATGATAACCTCCCTCTAATACCCACGATGTTCGCTTCGCTGAACGATATTGAATCCGAGCGCTCATTCTCGCTATCTGCAAGCTTCCGTTCTCCAATATTTGCTTTTTCAAATATTCCGGAGATATCGTTACCGTCCATAAATATTGAGGCTTCCAATTGAATTGTGCATTCCACAATTGATACATCATTGAGTAATTTCTGCCTAATAAAAAATCACTCTCTACCGTTTTCCATCCTCTTTTGTACGTCGGTAAAAAGCTTAAATCTCGTGTGATATTCCATCTCAGTTGCGGAGAAAAAAACTCCTCCCGTCGCCACTCATATCCCATCGATAATCCATTTTTATTCTGTGTCTTTTGATACGCAAGACTAAAACCCCAATGAGGATCTGCTGAATTGAATTGCAATTGATTTCTCAACAACCAGGTGGCCTGAATACAGGAGGTGTCTCGAATAGGCAAATCCCAAAATGCATAAGCCACTCCGGCTTGCTGTTTATTATCTGCTTGCACATTCATTAAGTTCGAAAATCGATTCCACACACTTTTCTGCGGCCTGAATTGAAATGAAACATTCGCAAGTGTTGAGCCCACTTGGATAAAATCAGAAGAGGGTACTTGGGTTCGAATATAATTGGCTTCATAACTAAAGGCTGGAGTTTCGAATTCATTCAGTTCTTTGATTCCATTATCATTATAATCTATCCAAACAAAACTGCCTTGACCCGCCGGGACTTCGATATACACATAACTTTTTCTTTGTTCTAAACCACTCCCTATTTGATAAAATAAGTCTAATGAACAAACTTGCTTTTTATCCCTCCATTGGAAACCCACTTTCCCCACTATGGTATTTTCTGGTTGGCCTGTAAATCTCGTTGCATCGATTACTTGCAATCTTCGCTGACTCAAGACCATCGTTAATCTCGTCTGACTATTCCATTTCACTCCCATATCCAATCCCCATTGTTCCGCCTTGGCAGCATTCATTAAAAATTGACGATTCGAGTCTGGTAACTGATCTATTCTGTTGCGATAAAAAACAACGCACTTCTTATTCAAAGTATCAACCGTTCCTACACCGAAAGAATAATCCAAGAACGCATATGACCGATCAGTATTGGAACTGATCCTGTTTCTTTCCCACTCATCCTGATAATAAATACGAACGCGATCCCATTTATATTCCACCCAATCCTTATTTCTTATATAATTGGCTACGCGCAATCCGCTAGACGTTGTAAACCACCCATCCGACTTCATGGATAGTCGATCTCCCTTCCAAACATAGCCTTTCCAACGTTCGCGGTGCGCGCTCCACTGATCCCCAATTGCAAAATACTCTGCCTTTAATGTTAAGTCCTGCCGAGTCTTTTTTAATCCGCCCTCTGCTGTCAAAATATTCCAATTCCCCCGCTGCTCCATTCCTAAAATATTCCAATTTCGATCGAACTCTACTTCCCGAAATCGCTCCACCCGCTGAAAGTTCGTGGATTGATATTCCCATTGTACTATCCCATAATATCGATGTAAACTATCTTTCCATTCCAAGGTGCTCTTTCCAATATATCCTTGATTATCGCCATCATCCATTTTCGAAAAAGTATTTTGATCCCAAATAGAAGCACCCCATTCCGTCTGATATCGTAAACTTCCCATTTGCCGTTTCTTGGTGTCTCGCCATCCGGCTGTGAGCAATTGTTGACTCTTCGGTGCGTTTAATAAAGCCTTATCGATGTAATCCCCTTGATGCGTCCAATCACTTCCATTCCACAGAGGAGCAATCCACTGATACACTTTTCCACTTGAGGTAAAACCACTTTCCTTATAATCGCCATTTCCTAGACCCACATAAGAAAATGAAACCTGATACAACTGCTGGGTTGTGTCCATGGAATATTGCCAAACTCCTTGAAAACCAAGTGTATCGATTTTTCGATAATACGAGCCCCCGGCATACTGGACTACTGGCTCACTTGCGTCAAAATAGTGGCTATTTAAATCATCTCCTGATTGTGAAAGCTGAACTTGAATAGAATCGTTCAGATTGAGTTGTAAGGGCTGACTCTTCGCATCGCTCTCATTGAAGTAACGCAAATAAAAGGTGCCGCTTCCCCATTTTTGATTCAATTGTGCCGTGATAATAGGTCGAACAAATTGCTTGTCGGAGTATTGAAATTCTACGGTAATGCGTTTATCCTTGGTAATTACTCTGGTTGGCATAAAAGTCAACAAACCTGAATTATAATCTATGATGTAATCCTTATCCTGCCCTCTGGTCAATTTCATCCCATCGATGTACACCGACTCCGTTCCTGCCAGCACAATGATATAACTTTCTCCCTGTGCACCTTGCAGGCGATAGGGCCCCTGATTCCCTTCGACACCTTGGATCACCTGTCTTGCAAATCTACCTTTCGAAACAGAAGCGCCGATTTCTAATTGAGTTTGATCTCCCTGCCACCCATATTTCAAACCCTGAGATCGTTTGTTATAACGCATGAATTCACTCTCCCATGATTTACTGAAAAAATCGCCTGCAATCAAATTGCTCTTAGCGTTAAAAAGAGAAATAAAAATTTGATCAAAATCCTCCAAACGAGCAGAAGTGCCGCCAGGCTGTAATGGAATGTTCGCATCAGACAATACCCCTTTAATTTTCCAATCTTGATTCACCCTCCCACTTAATTCAAGGTTCATTCCTGACTGAACATTAAGATTTTGATTGTTCCCAATTTGGACTCCTCGAGAAATAAAACCCGTGGTTTGTATTCCGCTCCAAGCCGGTTCCAAGAGTTCTCCGTTCTTCGCATCCAATGCATTGCCTTTTACCATTCTGGTCGATGAATACGGAGAAAATTGGCCGACCCATGTTTTATAAGGATAGGTTTTATATTTCCATTTTATTTGTTGAAAATCATATCCTGGAGCAAGGACTACCTTACCTTGATAAGGCATGAGTCGAAAATCTTGAAAAGGAATCGATAAAGTATCCCATGTTCCTTCCAATGATCCAGGTCGAATAGCCAATGTATCCAATGTCAAAGTATCTGGCGTCAGCAATTGCGCAGCAATTTGCATGGGTAAAAGCCCCAACCATAACCATAACAGACAAAATCGGATCATTTTTTCAATCTCATGAACAATCTTTGGCAATTTATATTGTATTTGCCTCAAAATGTGCATTAGTTTCGCATAGTGCGTACGTATTTTAGAATTGTATCAGAGAGCATTAAAATGGCCTTTCAGGCCCTTATTAGCAATCGTCTTCGCACCATTCTATCACTACTAGGAGTGACCATCGGAATTTTTTCTATCATTTTTGTACTTTCCATAGTAGATAGCATGGAAGCAGACATGAGGGAAAGTTTAGAAATGATCGGCTCCGATGTATTATTAATCAAAAAATGGCCCATGGGTCCCGAAGATGGAAAAGAGGAATACGAATGGTGGAAATTCATGCAAAGACGTGAACCGTCTCTTCAAGAAATGCAACAACTTCAAAATCGGTTATCGCTTTCAGAGGCCATTTGTTTCGAATGTTCCAGCCAGCAAACCGCCAAATTCGAAAGCAATTTTCTCGAAGGAGTCAATGTCAATGGAATCACTTTTCAATACAATCAAACCATTGCAGTAAAAATGGCGGAAGGACGCTATTTTACCGAACAAGAATGTGACGGAGGAAGACCAGTATGCATCATCGGTAATACCGTAGCCCTTCAATTATTTGGAAAAAACAATGCACTGGAAAAAGAAATTACCATCGCAGGATTAAAACTAAGAGTAATTGGTCAAATGAAAAAAGAGGGGGCGTCTCTTTTTGGAAGCGGCATGGATCAGACGATACTCGTGCCAATCGGATATGCCAATCGATGGATGAATACAGAAGAAACAGATGGCTCTATCATAGTAAAAGCGAAATCAGCTGTTCCACCCGGTGATTTAAAAGGAGAAGTGATTCAAAATTATCGATCGTTAAGAGGAGTAAAACCGGGCTCTGATAATGATTTCTCCATCATCGAAGCGCAGATGATTTCTAACGTAGTAGATCAAATTGTCGGCGTGTTCAATTCTGCCGGTATGTTTATTGGCATTTTTGCCATTCTTGTTGGCGCGTTCAGCATAGCGAACATTATGTTTGTCTCCGTTCGAGAGAGAACCCATTTGATCGGTATTCAAAAAGCCCTGGGCGCAAAAAATATTTTTATACTCATTCAATTTTTAACAGAATCCATTACGCTCTGCATAATTGGCGGCATGGTTGGACTGCTCCTTGTTTATGGCGCCATTCAAGCGCTCAATAACGCCTTCGAGATGCAGTTTATTCTTCCGGTATCTCGAATCATTATGGGTATTGGTATTTCAGCCGTGGTGGGAATCATCGCAGGATTTATTCCCGCCTACAACGCAGCCAACATGGATCCCGTTGAAGCCATGCGAGGAAATTAACAATTTCTTTTTTTCCATTTTTACTTTATCGCTCAAATTTGTGAGCGTGAACATTTCCGAAGAATACCTCACCTCATTAAGAGATCAATTAGAATTCGCTTTTGATAAAAAAATAGAGCGTCATAGCGATTGCGTTGGTCTCCAGGGGCATATATTACTTTCTGTTGAGAAAAAAATTGCGATTTCTAGCATTAGAAGGCTGTTCAAACAAGTGAAATACGAGGGTGGATTTTCTAGTCAAACCCTAAAAGCGCTAGAAGACTTCATCCGATATCATCAAACCAAAAGAAACAATAATGAGTACGCATACTCCGCCAATTGGCTGCTGGAAATCCTAGAAAACACCCCTTCAAGAAAAATCAACAACTCGTTTATTGTTCAATTTATTCGATCCTTTTACGCTGTTCAAATCTCGAATCACTTTGCCATCGACCCTCTTTTCATGAAAGACCTTGCCTATTCAAAAATAGGAAGAAGGATATTTTTCGATCAGTTTGTTCACTTGGATGGCCTGAATGGTTCTTATGGTGAAGGAATAGAATACTATTTAGAAGCAGAAACCATTGATGAACACCGAGCATTTGCTATATGTTTACTAGGGTTAAGAGAGTATCTATACAAAAGCAAGAAAAAAGCACAAGCCTATTATCTAATGCTTCCCCAATGGAGTTATCAATTTCATCCTTTCATTCAAGGAAGAATCAGGGCCTTGGAAATTCTTCTTGAAGACAAAAAATTTAGTGCTAAAGCCTTCCAAAATATGGTAAGGAAGGATATGGATCATCAGGAGATTATCAATGAAAATTACAGGAGTTTTCCCGCCTATGAGCTGATGATCTTAGAATCTTTGTGGAGAAAACGCGATTTCGAAAATGGTCTATGGTTGACCGTTCAAACCATAGAAAAATGGTCCGCCTATTGGAACTTAAAAACAGGAATGGACAAGGGATACTATCATGTATTAAAAAGCTTGATGCTCAATTTTTCTATGGGATGCAAATCTACTTTTCAGCGTGTGGCAAAACTGAATACATCCGATGAGCTACCTAAACTTGCAGAGAAATTTTACGCCGAATTGTTGGCATAAATTACAAACCGGGCGACATTCCTTTTTCTATTCCCGCAATCATTGAATGAATGACCTTGATATGAATTTCTTGGACACGATCTGCAAAACCATTCCAAGGAACACGAACCTCCACATCACATAAAGGGGCTAAATTACCACCATTTTTACCAGTCAATCCTACCACAAACATTCCCTTTTCTTTCGCGACCTTAGCGGCAGCCAATACATTGGCTGAATTTCCACTGGTGCTAATCGCCAAAAGCACATCACCCTTCCTGCCCATTCCCTCAATGAATCTGGCAAATACCCGATCATACCCATAATCATTACCAACACAACTGAGATGAGAAGGATCAGAAATACTCAATGCCCGATATGCCGGCCGATCTTCTCTGTAGCGTCCAGAAAGTTCTTCTGCAAAATGCATCGCATCACACATGCTACCGCCATTACCGCAACTATAAATCGCCCCCTCCTGCTTCAAAGTCTGCACCATTACAGCGGTTGCCTTTTCAACTGATTCCAAAAATTCCTCGCTACTGAGGACTGTCGCAAGCAAAGCTTGCGCCTCGGCCAAATGCTGCTCGATAATTGTCATGCTGCGAATATCCAAAACAATCTTTGAAGTCGTATGTATATTTGTCGCAAATTATAATCATGGAAGCTTATCCTATCAAAAAATTATCGATTGTCATTCCTGCATACAACGAAGGGAAAACCATTCATTTGATTCTTGATAAAATCAAGGCTGTTGCGCTCAATGGGCAGGTTGAAAAAGAAATCCTCATTATAAATGATTGTTCTAAAGACGATACAGAGGAAGCCATCCATCGATACAAGAATCAAAATCCAGAAGTGAATATCCAGTACTTCAAGCATGAGGTCAATCAGGGTAAAGGTGCCGCTTTGCATACTGGAATTAAACTCGCCACCGGAGAATTAGTGATCATTCAAGATGCAGATTTAGAATACGATCCCAATGAATATAACGTATTGATTAAACCCATCACTGATGGATTTGCCGATGTCGTCTACGGTAGTCGTTTCATGGGTGGTCGCCCACACCGTATTCTCTTTTTCTGGCACACCATCGGAAATAAATTTCTTACCTTTTTATCAAACGCAATGACCAATTTGAATCTCACCGACATGGAAACTTGTTACAAAGTCTTTCGTCGTGAGACCATCCAATCATTGGATTTAAAAGAAAAAAGATTTGGGTTCGAACCAGAAGTAACCGCAAAAATTGCCCGAATTCCAAAGATTAGAATTTACGAAGTAGGGATTTCTTACTATGGTAGAACTTATGAAGAAGGTAAGAAAATCGGAGCAAAAGATGGGTTTAGGGCCATCTATTGTATCCTAAAATACAACCTTTTCAAATAATCTTTTTGTTTGCTGCTGAAAATTTCGCGCTTTCACTCATTACAAAATCATAAAAAGAAGTATAGTTCTTAAGCGCGTTGTATTTTAAATCAAACGTTTTTCTCGCTGCTCGAGATTTATTTTTCCATCGATCTAGATCGTTACTTACAGATAATATTTCTGTTATCAATTCTTCCGACCATTCATCCCCATTCACCACCCAACCATTTTCCTCATTCACTATCTCTCTATTGCCAGGAATATCGCTGACAATCATGGGTATTCCCAACATGGCAGACTCCATTAAGCTTACTGGAACACCTTCCCAAATACTCATATTACAGAAAAAAGCGACCTTATGGCATTTAAAAAATGCATAAACCTCCGGCTTAGGTAAATAACCTTTAGCCTCAAATTGAATTTGTCTTTTCTGACATTCTAATTCGAGGTTAGCCAAAATCACCTCATCACCGCTACCAATATGAATCCATTTAAAATTTCGCGGAAGCGCTGTCATTAATTTTAATACCCTGTCCAAACGTTTTAAATGTGAGACCCAAGAAACCGTAACAACCAAGGAGTCTGGGATTTTTTCTTCATTGATCTCCGATTCGATTTCAATTACACCCAATGGTCGATGAGAAAAATATCCCGCCCTTGAAGGAAAGGTTGATACCATATGCTGCCAACCATGGTGGGAAATAGAGGTCACATGATCAGCCATAAAAAACTTAATTCGCTCGTAGGGGAGATAGCTTTTAAGAGGCCAATTCTTATGATATAAATCCAAGGAATGAGCCCTCGCAATAGTAAATCCCAAATTATTATTCCAAATCCCTTGCACCATTTTTTGAATGATCAATCCATCGTGCAGCCAATAATGATAAAAGACTTTTTCATCCTCTCTATGCCGATCGATAAAGGAAGCCAAAACACGGGAACTTGCGTAGTAATGATACAGGCGAAGCATATTTTGAAAACTTCTACGAATGGTCTTCCCCTTCTCTCGTGAAGTAAAAAAATCCGAAATCAAAATTGCGAGAATAATACCGACAGATCTGCATCTTTCCAGAAAAGCCAACGAATTGACATTGCTATTGATGTTAATCACGGAAATTCGGTCGTTTAACTCGATTCGCAATTGTTTTGAATCGAACTTAAATTCCGCATGAGGGACATAATAAACCTTGTCAAAATAACTCGCTAAAAAAGGTGCTTCATCTAATAAATAAGCCTCTTGAATACCAAAAGGAAATTGCTTGGTAAAAACAAAACAAACTTTTTCAGCCCGGCTATTATGCATAGCTTTCCACAGAGGGACACGTGCAAATCAAATTACGATCTCCAAATGCGTTGTCCACTCTTCCTACGGCCGGCCAAAACTTATTCGCCCTCACTGCCTCCAATGGATAAGCTGCTTGTGATCGAGAATAAGCGTGATTCCAATCATCTGCACACAATTCATCTGCCGTATGCGGTGCCATCTTTAACACATTGTCCGCTTTATCTGCCTGTCCATTTTCTATGGCTGCAATTTCTTTTCGAATGGAGATCATCGCATCACAAAAACGATTCATTTCAACCAACGGCTCACTTTCAGTTGGTTCGATCATCAAGGTTCCGGCAACCGGAAACGAAACGGTGGGGGCATGAAAACCATAATCCATTAATCGCTTGGCGATGTCTTCCACCTCTACTCCTGCGGCTTTAAATGCACGACAATCTAAAATCATTTCATGGGCCACATTACCGTGCGTTCCTGTATATAAAACAGGGTAGTGCTTTTCCAATAATGCTTTCATGTAATTCGCATTCAAAATGGCATATTTAGTTGCATCCGTCACTCCTTCAGCACCTAACATTTTGATATAGCCATAGGAAATCAATAATATCAATGCGCTACCATATGGCGCTGCACTCACAGATTCAATGGCTTGAGCCCCTCCTGTTTTAACCAATGGATTTCCCGGTAAAAATGGGACCAAATGCTCGGCTACACCAATCGGTCCCATTCCAGGACCTCCTCCTCCATGAGGAATTGCAAATGTTTTATGTAAATTCAAATGACAAACATCCGCACCAATATTGCCTGGATTGGTCAATCCGACTTGCGCATTCATATTGGCTCCATCCATATACACTTGACCACCATGTGCATGAATGATCCCGGTAATCTCCCGAATACTCTCCTCAAATACGCCGTGGGTCGATGGATAAGTGACCATTAAAGCCGCTAATTGAGCGCTATGCTCTTCTGCCTTTGCTTTCAAATCGGCCACATCTACGTTTCCATTTTCATCGCATTTTACCACTACCACTTTTAAACCAGCCATCACTGCAGAGGCCGGATTCGTGCCATGGGCTGAAGAGGGTATCAAGCAAATATTGCGTTGATGATCACCTCTTGATGCATGATATGCCATGATCACCAATAAACCGGAAAGCTCGCCTTGCGCACCACTGTTGGGCTGTAATGAAACCCCAGCAAAACCAGTACATTCTGCCAAATCATCGTGCAAGATTTGTATCATTTTTTGATACCCCATGGTTTGATTTACCGGAGCATAAGGATGCATGTTAGCAAATGCTGGCATCGTTACTGGAATCATTTCGCTGGTCGCATTTAACTTCATGGTACATGAGCCCAAGGCTATCATTCCATGCGCCAAACTAAAATCCTTATTTTCCAATTTCTTCATGTAGCGCAACATTTCTGTTTCGCTGTGATGGCTACTAAAAACAGGATGAGTCATGAAGGCAGAAGATCTACTAAAATAATTAAGTGTATTTCCGCCGGTTACGATGGACAATTCTTTCCCTGAGATGACATAGGCTAAATCCAATATGTCTTGGTGAGAAGTATGTTCGCCAATAGAAACCGATACGTGTCCATTATTCCAAAAACGGATGTTCAATTTCTTCGCGTCTGCTCGTTGAGCAACCGATGCCTCATCCACTGCAAATTTCACGGTATCGAAAAATGAATTCGTCAACGTGGTCATTCCAGCGGCATTTAATGTGGCTACCAAATCAGAAGTTTTTTGATGAATATCTTGAGCAATGGCTTTAATACCCTTAGGTCCGTGATACACGCCATACATGGAGGCCATTACGGCCAAAAGCGCCTGAGCAGTGCAAATATTGGAGGTCGCCTTCTCTCGACGAATGTGCTGTTCTCTTGTTTGCAAACTCATTCTCATGCCGAGATTACCATGACGATCTTTTGAAACTCCAATGATTCGGCCGGGCATGTTTCTCTTAAATTCCTCTGTCGCACAGAAAAAAGCAGCATGGGGTCCGCCGAATCCCATTGGAACGCCAAATCGCTGCGAGTTTCCTAAACAAACATCGGCGCCCCACTCCCCTGGTGGTGTTATTAAAGTAAGGGCCATTAAGTCAGAAGCGGCTGCAACGAAGGCGCCTACCTGATGGGCGTTTTCAGTGAACTGCTTATACTCATGAATTTCACCAGACTGATTGGGGTATTGCACCAACGCACCAAAATAAGAATTCGTAAAAGTGTGTTCGTGATATTTTCCGACCACTAATTCAATGCCCAAATGCTTTGCTCTTCCTCTTAAAACAGAAAGTGTTTGCGGATAAACCTCTTCATCGACAAAGAAAAGATTGGCATTACTTGCTTCCTTTTCCCTCGTCCTCGAATGAAAGAACATGATCATCGCCTCTGCAGCTGAGGTCGCCTCATCTAACAAGCTCGCATTCGCAATTGGCAAACCTGTCAAATCACTTACCATCGTTTGGAAATTTAACAAGGCCTCTAATCTTCCTTGCGCGATTTCTGCTTGATAGGGGGTATAGGCGGTATACCACCCTGGATTTTCCAATACATTTCTTAGGATAACCGTTGGTGTCAACGTTTGAGAATATCCTAAACCAATGAAATTCCTGCGAACCTCATTCATTGCCGCCAGGTCTTGCATGTGTGACAAATAATCAGCCTCTGACATGGCAGGGGCAATATTCAAGGCCCTGTTCAATCGAATGGCAGCTGGTACTGTTTTTTCAATCAAAGCATCAATAGAGGAAACTCCGATGGTGTTAAGCATATGAGCAACTTCCGTTTCTCTAGGCCCTAAGTGTCTTGAAGCAAAGTTTTGCATGGTATTTATTTCATTGATAGAATGCAAATATAAGGGGGCAATGTCATACACAAGAAATGACTTATTACCTTTGTTCAATGGAAAGCACCATTATCCCTCATCCAACACTTCCTAAAAAAGAACGCTACCAGCAATTATGCGTCGCTCTTGAAGGACTGCTCAGTGGTGAGTCTGATTTCACGGCCAACTCGGCTAATATGGCGGCTTTGATATTTCAGTCCTTTGAATTTCACTGGGTTGGTTTCTATTGGGTAAAAGGGCAAGAGCTGGTCTTAGGGGCATTTCAAGGGCCCGTGGCATGTACACGTATCAAGCTTGGGAAAGGGGTCTGTGGAAAAGCTTGGGAAACCGAACAATCCATCTTGGTCCCCAACGTGAATGAATTTCCAGGACATATTGCTTGCAGCCCCATTAGCCAATCAGAACTGGTTATTCCCATTGTAGTGGACAAGGAAATTATCGGAGTACTCGATATAGACAGCGCATACCTCAATGATTTTGATGAAGAAGATCAAATCGGAATGGCTTCTTTGATTCAAATTTTTGAAAAAACCTTGTCATGATGAAACATCTTTGGGTAATATGGCTCTGTGTTGCGCTCATCTCGGGCTGTGCACAAATTCGCTCAGTAGAAGGAGGTCCCAAAGATACCACCCCTCCTCAACTGGTAAGCGAGCGTGTCCCCAATGGTCAAACAAATTGGAAGGATCAATCACTCACATTCGCATTTGATGAGTATATACAACTCGAGGATGTTCAAAATCAAATCATCATCAGTCCCACTATTCAACCCTCTCCCTCCTTCAATGTAAAAGGAAAGTCTGTTATCGTCAAATGGGAAAAACCCCTCGCAGAAAATACCACCTACACTTTTCAATTTGGAGATGCCATTGTTGATTTAACAGAAGGCAATCCCACTGCGCTAGAGCGGGTATACAGCACGGGAAACTTTTTGGATTCCCTGCAAATGAACTTTAAAGTAAAAAATAGATGGACGCAAAAAGAACCTGAAAATGCGGTGATCATGTTGCTAAAAAAGAGGTTTCATCCTGATTCGCTCTCGCATATCGCTTATCAAAAAAAAGTATCAAATGGCGCCTGTGATTTTCAACACCTACCTAATCGAAGCTTCTTCATTGTTGCCTTTCAAGACAACAATAAAGATGGACAGTGGTCGGCTGAGGAATGGTTAGATTGGATTGACGAACCCTTGAACCCCTCTACTCTAGGGGATACCACCTTACTCTCCTTGGCTCCTAACAAGATTAATTTTACTTCTCTGCTTCATTCCCACGTAGATTCCATTGGGCTTGCTAAATGGTATTGGCCGCGTGCAGAAACTCCTGAGATAAAGACGGAAGAACCGTACGAGGGAAACGCTACCATTATTAACGACACCCTTTATTATCAATTAAAAGGCATGCCCGATGATCGGTATCACACCATTAAAGTAATGTGGGGAAAAGGAGAGATTGATTCTCTTTCCATTCCTTTCTATCGTGATGTGATAGCCAATTTTCATTGGAAAAAAGTACAGGCCGAACCTGTTTTGTTAAACGAACAATCACCTCAATTGTACTCCACATTGCCCATCGAGAGAATCCAAAGCACTAGATATACATGGCACATCAATCAATCTAAATCGAATGCACAATTGTCGTTTCAAAATTCGCATTTAATGATTCAACCAGAAGAGTCCAAATCAGGCAAATATGAATTGACCATTCTTCCCAAATGCTTCACCACCTTTGGGGTTGAGTGGCCCAAGGACACGGTAGAGATTACGGGACAAATTCAAACGAAAGAAGAAAGAGGATTGGTACAATGGAAATTCAATCCCTCTGTCCAAACAGGATACTATTTACTGATCGATGAGTCGGGAAAAAACGTTCAGTTCGAGGCCTCGGCATGGCCTAAATTTTCCTATCTAAATCCAGGAAAATATCAACTAAAATGGATAGATGACCAAAACCATGACCAACAGTGGACGACGCATGATTTCAAAACCAATTTGAGAGCAGAAGCAGTAAAAGTCTATCCTGGAACCATTCAAGTGAGAGCAAATTGGACACAAATAATAGACTGGTCCACGCTGAATACCCGTTAGAAAGAAACGAAACTCTTCTTGTGAAATCTTACATTTCCCTTTTTATCAATACAAACTCGATTGTATTGCTCTTTAGCCTCGACATTTCCATAACCATCCGCCTCTCTCCAGTACTCACAAGCTCCCTCCTCATCGTGCTGCTTATATCTAATTTCTCCAAGAATCATAAGAATATCCGGCAAATTTTTAGTTTTCTCTAATGCCAACTCAGAAAATATCTCCTCAGCAGCCTCGAGTTGCTGCGCATAATATTTGGCCATTCCCATATTGAATTTAGCCTCGAGCAGCGTAGGTTTCGTATCAAAAGCAGCTTGAAAATAGAGGAAAGACTTTTCATAATCCCCACGTTCTGTGTAAATAATCCCCATTAGATAATAAGCCTCTGGATCTTCTGGGAACGCATCAATAGCCCTTTGTAGAACACGCAAGGCCTCTTTGGGTTTCTGCAAATAGTAATAACATTCTCCCAACCAATATATAGCCCGGTATTCTTCTTCATGACCCACGTAATAACCATTCAATTGTTTTAAGGCGTCATCAAATAGATTATTCTTCAACAAACAAATACCATAATTCAATGCATAATCTTCGGGTTGAAAACCGATGGATTCATAGATAGATTTCGCTTCTTGAAATTTCCCTAATTTCATCTTGGTATTGGCCGATAGATAAGCCCATCCATCGGGATCTACCTGATTAAATGTGGGACAACATTTTTTTAGAGAGTCTAGCGCATTACCAAGCGATTGAAATTTGCCTGATTTATATTCATCCTGAAAAAAAGACAGACTTTGCGCTTGGGTACCCAATGCGCAGACAAACAGTATGAATAGCCAACCCAGCTTTTTGTTCATGGAATTCAAATATACCGCAAAAGTAAAGTCAATCAAGGATTCACCTATAAAAAAAGAAAATTGAAATGAACGGGAGGTGGTTCAATACCTCTGCAAGACCTTAAATCTTCCAGCGACCTTTTAATTTCTCTTTGCGTTTTTCGAACTCCTCGTCACTATCAAAAGGGAATAAACTAAACCCAGCAGAAAAATGATAGACGGGCTGGGTGACATGACTTTTGAAAAGGGTTTGAGTTGGGACCGTAACGAAAAAAGTATTTCTGCCAATTCCCGCGCGAACCGTAAAGTCTGCGTTAAACGTTCTCATTCCAAAAGAATTCGCATTCTTTACCTCAAAATCTCCTTGGGGATTGGTATAGGCCTGCTTGGTAGCAGAAGCAAAACGCCAGTTCCCTATGACACCGGTCGCAATATGAAAATGTCTTTTTTCTGATTTCCCAATGTTCCACTCAAATAAAATCGGAGCATATAATTTCCATACATGCAGTTCGTTTTTACTAAAATCTACGTCTTCTAAAAACACCCCCACCAGGCTGTCGGGCGCAGCTGTATTGTTAAAAGATAAGGATACATTCTTTCTCCAAGCATAACTATCCATTCCCAACCCTAATCCTGTTAAAAATCCACTTCCGTTGCGATGAACAGCGAATTTCTTTTCCGCACTATTGATGCGAAAACCGATGGATTTGCCTAAATCTTGCTCCATCCAAAGTGGTAAATTGGCATTATTGCCCTTATTATCTCCCAACCAATTGACCGTCAGCTCAAAACCATCCCAATGAGAAAGTCGTTCAATTTTATCGAACGACCCTTCATCACTATTGATTTGAATATCCTTTTCAATTAGCAAATCCTGCCCCTTTGCAATTCCCCCTAAAAGAAATAGTAAGGAAACCATTGTAAAAATTGTCATTTTCATATTGGCAAAGAAATAAAGTTGGCAAGTATTTTGTACAGCCGAACGTGCAATTTTCGTTAAAATCATAAGCGCTGCAACAGAATTTAACGTAACTCGCTCAAAAAGATTCAATTTTACAACCATGAAGAGGCTTTTCTTTTTATCCATTACCCTGTTAATTCTCTGCAGCTGTGGTAGGATGGCCTCCTGTTCAAACGATATCTTTGTCCGCGTGATCTCTCCTACCACCTCCTCTTTATTGGACATACAATGGATAGAGTATCCGTCATTTTCCATCCCTAATTCATTCCGTAAAGAGCCAGAGCAGCAAAAGCCCATAACCAGAAACATTATCCACCAGCAAGAGGGTGTCGTGGAGGTGGTCATGAAATTCGCTGAAAATGGCCAATGGAAAGTCGTAAATTTGTCCGCGACCAATGAAGAACTTGCCAGATATGTATTGGCTCGATTAAAGGAATATCACCCACAAACTCCAAACAAGATGAATGGGCAAGTGGTAAAATATAGATTTGTGTTTAAACAACAAACGTGAAGGATGGCTTCAACCAAAAGAGATTTAAGGTCTTTAACCAAAGATGAATTGATTGAATGGGCCCTTTCCGTTGGAGATAAGAAATTTCGAGCTCAACAAGTCTATGAATGGCTCTGGAAAAAAGGAGTCAAGGATGTGAATCAAATGTCCAATATTTCAATTTCACTAAAAGAACTATTGAAGCGCGACTTTGAATTTCCAAGCGCCGCAAGAAGTATCGAACAGGTGAGTAATGATGGGACAGTCAAATGCGTTTTCTGTGTGGATGAGAACAAAGTGGTTGAAGGGGTGCTGATTCCTACTCCAAAAAGAATGACCGCCTGCATTTCATCCCAAGTAGGGTGTAGTCTAGCTTGTAAGTTTTGCGCCACCGGTAGATTAAAAATGATGCGTAATTTGACCGCAGGAGAAATTTTTGATCAAGTGTTCGATTTAAGACAAGAAGCAGAAACACGCTATCAAATTCCGTTGAGCAATATTGTTTACATGGGAATGGGAGAACCCCTATTGAACTACAAAAACGTATTACAATCTATACATCATATTACTTCTCAAGAAGGGTTGGGAATGTCCGCGCAACGCATTACGGTCAGCACTGCTGGAATCGCTAAAATGATCACCAAACTGGGAGATGATGCTGTAAAATTTCACCTCGCTGTATCCCTGCATGCAGCCACCGACGAGAAGCGCAACCAAATCATGGAAATCAATGAAACCAATAATTTGGAAGTGCTGGGCAACTCGCTAAAATACTTTTACGAAAAAACAGGTACGCGCGTCACATTTGAATACATCATTTTTAAGGACTTTAATGATTCTATAGCAGATGCCCAAGCCCTTGCCGCATACTGTAAAGCCCTTCCCGTGAAAATCAACGTTATCGAATACAACCCTATAGCAGAAGGAGAATATCAACAAACAACTGAAGAACGATTGAAGGCTTTTACTCAATATTTACTGCAAAGAAACATGGTCGTAAACCTTAGAAGATCGAGAGGGAAAGACATCGATGCTGCCTGTGGACAATTAGCCAACAAAAATCAATCTCCATTGAAGCCGGGAGCTGCGACCCTATTTCAATAGTTAATCCAATTTACTGACTCTAAACCCAACATCCTGAATATCCAACAGTGGATTTTCTCTCATGGCTTGTTGAATAGAAATTCGATAGCGACCCGCCATTGGAAATTTCTTTTTTTCTTTAAAAATAATCCGATTATCGTAGACATCGCCAAGTCCGGAGCCTAACCAATGTCCATCCATATCTGCCAACGGACAATCGATGGTATCTACACTTAGCTTTCCATTTGGAAATTCCATCGCTACAAAAAGAAAAATATTGCTGTAGGCATATCCCTCTTTATTACGCACGGTCACGTAAAAATTATGCAAAGAGACTGTATCTGTTATATCCCACTCAAAATTTATTGCATTCTCTTTTTGCCAACCCGTATCCTCTATTGGTCGATTACTTTCAAAGACTACTTGATGATCACAAGCTGTAAGCACCATGAGCAGCAAGAGCGCAAAAAACGATGGAACGAACTTCATCATGGCTGAGCAGGTGGTTGTTGAGGACCTTTTTTGTTTCGATTAAAAGGTCGAGGATTATTCTTTTTGGGTGCATTATTCCCACCATTCGATGATGGAGCATTACCCCCGCCTTGTTTTGGAGAAGACGTGGGTTTAGCAGCTGCACCACTGTTTGCGGAAGAAGCTGAATTGGCTTTTGGACCTCCTCCCGGCTTACGATGATTTCCTTTATGATGATTCGGCTTTTTCTTATTCTTATCAAATCGGGTAAGACTATCTTGTCCTACTACTTGGGCAAAGCCAACCTCTACTTTTTCTTTCTCTTTTTCCTTATCAGAAAGATACAAGTCGTCGCTCAACTCCAACTTTATCCCCTTTTTGTTTTTATCCAGAATATCAAAAACCTGTTGTACCGGAATAGCAAACGGAGAAGTTCCTGGCTCATCATCTAACGTGTAGTACACTATTCTTTTAAAAATATCTGTTTTAAAATGAGATGCATTTCCTTTTGGTAACTTTAGCTTCAGGTGGGTAGGGGGTAGGTCTTTCACGGCCTCTACATATTGATCTAGCTCATAGTTCAAACAACATTTGAGCTTTCCGCATTGTCCAGCCAACTTAGAAGGATTTAAAGAAAGTTGTTGGTAACGTGCAGCCCCAGTTGAAACCGCCCTGAAATCTGTTAACCAAGTACTACAACACAACTCTCTACCACAACTACCTATTCCCCCTAATCTTCCCGCCTCTGCACGATATCCGATTTGCTTCATTTCTATTTTCACCCGGAATCGCTCGGCCAATTTTTTTATCAACTCACGAAAATCGACCCGATCCTCCGCTGTGTAATAAAAAATGGCTTTGGCGCCATCCCCTTGATATTCCACATCACTGATCTTCATCTGCAATTTCAATTGCTGCGCAATTTCTCTAGAGCCCATCATGGTATCTTTTTCTAGAGAACGGGCTTTTTGCCATTTTTGAATATCCTCATCGGTGGCCTTTCGCAGCACTTTTTTCAACTCATAATTATCCTTCACCTCCTTCTTCTTCAATTGAATCCGAACCAGCTCACCGGTCAAAGAAACGATTCCCACATCGTACCCCGGAGCCATATCCACCACCACCACATCACCTGTATACAAGCTCAATTGTGAATTCCTAAAAAACGTTTTACGACCATTTTTAAAGCGCACTTCCACAATATCAAAAGGTTTCTGACCGGCAGGTAAAGGAATACCTGTCAACCAATCAAAAACACTCATTTTATCGCCACATCCGCACGTGCCGCACGCCCCATTATTGTTACAACCCGCAGGCAATCCGCCTTTTCCGGTTGAGCATGAACTACATCCCATAATTATTCCATCGCTTTCTTAAAGAAAAGCGTTGCCTCAAAGGTAAGGATTTAAAATGAAAATTCTAAGCAACGTAGGAATTACGTCTCAATAGATGATGAACCTGAAGAGATAACTGCATGAAAAGCAATTTTCCATTCAAGTTTCTCGCTACATAATAGGACGCTTGCGCAATGGTATTCATCAAATCTTCAACATTAAAATGATTGATGAATTTTGAAAATTTCGAAGCAAACTCCACCTCACCAGGAGTCATTTGAACAAATGACTCTCCAACGTAATTTTTCATTAAGTTCTGGCGTACTTGTTCCAAGGCATATTCAAAAAACTGTTTCTGCACCTCTCTTCCCCAACCTTGGAACGTATTACTCATTTCCGTCAAGTGAAATAGATCCTTCTTGTAACACAACCTCATCCATTGCTGAAACACTTCATCCAAGCCTTGATTAAAATTTTCATTGCCCGCGAACTGCATGGCTTTCCACCAATTCCCATTGGCAAAAGTTGTGGCCAGTTGGGCCCTTTCTTCATCCACCTCGTTGTGTAAAAGAACTGCTTTAATTTCTTCTCCTGACAATATAGGAACCTGAATCTGCTGAACCCTGGACAATACAGTGGGAAGCATTTGTTCGATGCTTTCAGTCACCAAGATAAATATGGTTTGCGCAGGAGGCTCTTCTAAAATTTTTAATAGCTTGTTGGCGGTATCTTCCTTGATCATTTCCGCCATCCAAATAATCATGATCTTAGGTCCACCATAAAAAGATTTCAAAAAAACCTTATGTGCAATTCGGTTGGCCTCTTGAACCGGAAAAAGTAACTGCTTATTTTCTTTAGTAATTTGACTGATCCAATATTCCGTATTGAAATAGGTTGTTTCCAAAATGATCTTTCGCCAATCCTCCATGAATTCGTCTGCGGTTGTCTTTTCTTTACCGCTTAAATTAAAAAACGGAAATGAAAAGTGAAGATCGGGATGTTGCAGGGTATCCACCGCTTTACAAGCTTTGCACTGCCCACAACTTTCATCGGTCTGTTTATTTTCGCACAACAAAAAACGAGACATTCCCATGGCCAGTCCCAAGGCGCCCGTTCCCTCCTTTCCATTGAACAACATGGCATGCGGGACACGACCCTCATGAAAACTATGCGTCAAGCGGTTCTTCACCGCAGCTTGTCCGATAACCGATGAAAAGGAAAAACTCATGGGGTAAAGTTAAGCATGGAACAGCTCATAATAAATTTCAAGCGAATTTATTGAGTTGATTTTATGCTGATGAATGAATAAATAATCCACCATTGCTTTCAATAATTTTCTTCTGTCGCTATTTCGAATATCAGGCTGTTTTAATTGCTCCCACCGCCCTTCGAGCAATGCAAGAAAGCAAGC
Organism: uncultured Chryseobacterium sp.; assembly: GCA_964544665.1. Classification (GTDB taxonomy): domain Bacteria; phylum Bacteroidota; class Bacteroidia; order Flavobacteriales_D; family Sanyastnellaceae; genus CAMCTV01. The sequence continues at coordinate 36,423 of CAZJCQ010000005.1, forward strand.
TAGCTGATGATCCGCGGTCGTGATAGCAAAACGAGGAGGAGCACCTTCTCCAAAAACTCCCGCCTCTAAACCAAACCATTCTATGTTTTGTATTGGAGCACTGGGACAGCATCCCATGCTTCTCATGAGTCCTAACAAAAAGGCAAAATGCAGCAAAGAAATATCCGCATCTTCATCCAATTGTTGCATGATTTCTTGGATGAAGAAGAACAAGGGTGGATTAGCATCATTTTCTTGTAAAAGTCGATACAATACTTCTTGAATAAATAATGCGGTGGCTGCTTTATATGGATGCGCCTGAATTTGATGATGCGCATTGGACCATTCTAAGTCCTTGATCCAATGCAATTGATCTCTTTGATCACCTTTGGAGGTGAAGGTAATCTCATCCATGGCCGTTAAAGAGCGCCATTCCTTTTTGGGTCGCAGCCAAAAACTTTGAAGTCCTTGATCTTTGGTAAAGATCTTTACTATCCAAACGGCATCACGCACTTTTTGCTTATAAATAACAAAACCCTCCTTTCTCGAATTCATCAGTTGAATAGTATTCCTTCTTAACTTTGCTCAAATTTAAATGATGTTCAACGAATTTTTACCTTCCCTTGTCATTGGAATCGCCATATTGGGATACTTAACCTGGAGATTCAAGGATGAGATTTACATGAAATTCAAGTATATCGATTCAGAAGGGATGATTGAAAATTGGGCAAAGACTACTATCAAAGGACAAGAGCGATTTCACCCCATGATTAAAGCCAGAATCAATGGTCAATTGGTGAAATTTAAAGCCAGTGAATTTTGTGAGGATCACCCCATGTATCCAGTGGGAACAAGAGTGGTCATTCGATCACATCCAAAAAAAATTGAATTACGAAAAGTAATTTACCCGAAACCCCTTTAATTTTTCTCTATCCACTGATAGATTTCCTTCATGCTCGGTTGAATAATGATTTCAATCCTTCTATTCTTTGCTTTATCATCTGGATCGATGGGATGAAACTCCCCACGACCTGCAGCGGACAGAATTTGTGGCTTTACTTGCGCTTGCTCACTCAATATTTTTACCACCTCTGTTGCTCGCAGCACACTTAATTCCCAGTTATCTCTTGGAATCGCATTAGAAAATAATTTATCCGTATCGGTATGTCCTTCCACCACAATCTCCACATTCTCCTCATCGGCTAATGCCCCGGCAATTTCTTGCAACGCCTTTTTACCATTGGCATCTACTGCCGTGCTTCCTGAAGCGAATAATAGCTTCGCCTCTAAACTTACATATACCTTTCCATCCTTTTCAGTCACCGTTAAGCCTTTATTTCTAAATGCGACAAGCGCTTCTGATAATTTATTTTTCAATGCATTTGAGGCGCTGTCTTTGGCAGCGAGCATCGACTCCAATTGTTTTAATCGTGTTTCTCTTTCTACAATTACATTCTCCTTTTCATTCAGGATGACCTCTTTCTTTCTCAACTCTTCGAGAAGTACTTTATTCTTTTTGTCCGATGCAGAGATCAGCGTGTTCATCTTTTGCGTTAACGTATCATTTAACACCGATAAATTCTCTAATTGCTCCGACATCGTACGACTCTTCTTTCCCATGCTGGTCGTATCGGAAGTAAGTTTTTGAATATCCTTTTTGGCAATTCCCAATCGAGTATCACACTCTTTTTTCTCTGCCTCTAATTTTTCATTATGAGACTTTAACGCGACAATTTCGTTATCTGCCGCATGTTTCCTTTCTGTAAGTTCAACAAATTTCTTCTTGGGGACGCACGCGACAAAGAAGAGAGAACATACGCCTAAAAAAATGACTTTTCTGAACATATCCTAAGTTTTATACAAAGGACAAGATTAAGTGGCGCGAATTAGTCGTCTCGCTCAATATTTATAAACCAATACTTGTCAGTTTATCTTCTGCACCCAACTGAGCACATCCTCCAATTGAATCGGTGTGATCTCGAGCTTATGCTTTTTGCGATAACCATTAAGTTGTTGATGAACCGCTGTAGGTTTAGCATCTTTTAGATGCCCCAGATCAACATATCCCGCTTTCGGAAGAATTTCTAGCCATTCCTCCGAAACGCCAATGGCTTTAAAAGCTTCCAAATCTGGACCATGAACGGGTTTCTCTGGTCTCATTTGTGGGAAAAGTAACACCTCCTGAATCGTCTCGTTGTTGGTCAATAACATTACCAATCGATCTACGCCGATTCCCATACCGGATGTTGGAGGCATCCCATATTCCAATGCGCGTATAAAATCATGATCAATAAACATGGCCTCATCATCGCCCCTTTCCATCAATTTTAACTGCTCTTCGAATCGTGATAACTGATCGATTGGATCATTCAATTCGCTGTACGCATTGGCAATTTCCTTTCCATTTACCATCAACTCAAAACGTTCTGTTAGTTCAGGATTGTCGCGATGTCTTTTGCATAACGGAGACATCTCCACCGGATAGTCGGTAATAAAGGTTGGTTGGATATAGGTCTTTTCGCATTTTGCCCCAAAAATCTCATCAATGAGTTTACCCTTGCCCATGGTATCATTGACTTCCAAACCAATGCTCTTACAAAATTCAAATAACTCATGTTCAGTCTTACCTGAAATATCAAATCCCGTATTCTCCAGAATGGACTGCGTCATGGAAATTCTCTTGAACGGTGGTGCGAAATTTAATGTCTTATCCCCGAGTGTCACTGTCGTATTACCTAGCGCTTTTTCGCAAACGTGTGCCAACATTTTTTCGGTAAAATCCATCATCCAATGATAATCCTTGTAGGCCACATAAATTTCCATTACCGTAAACTCGGGGTTGTGAGTGCGGTCCATTCCCTCATTTCTGAAATTTCGAGAAAACTCATATACACCATCAAAACCTCCCACAATCAATCTTTTTAAATACAACTCATTCGCAATTCTCAAATACATGGGAATATCCAACGCGTTGTGATGGGTAACAAAAGGACGAGCTGCTGCTCCACCTGGAATGTTTTGAAGTACCGGAGTATCTACTTCCAAATAGCCATGTGCATTAAAAAAAGAGCGCATGGCATTGACAATTTGCGTGCGCTTAAAAAAAGTCTCTTTCACTTTATCATTCACTACCAAATCTACATAGCGCATTCGGAATCTATTTTCCGGATCGGTAAACGCGTCATACACCTTTCCTTCGGCGTCTTTTTTGACAACCGGCAGGGGTTTAATTGACTTTGCTAACACTTTTAATGTTTGCACCCTCACTGAAATTTCTCCCATTTTTGTCGTGAATAATGCACCCGTGATTCCGATGAAATCGCCGTAATGCAATAAGTGTTTGATGACATCATTATAAAATGATTTATCCTCACCTGGACAAATTTCGTCTGCATTCAGGTACAATTGAATTTTCCCCGATGCATCTTGCAAATCAGCAAAAATGGCCTTTCCCATCACCCGCTGATTCATTATTCGACCTGCCATGGTCACCGTCTTTCCTTCCAGGTAATTAGACTTTGCTTCCGCCGAGTTGTCTTTTACTACAAACTCAGCAGCAGGGAAAGGGTCAATACCCAATTGACGAAGTTTTACTAAAGCTTCTCTTCTTACAATTTCTTCAGGTGATAAATGCGCGTTCATGACGCGAATTTAATCTTTTAGGGGCGATAAGATGAAAACAAATTCGCCTTTTGGAGCAGTTTGCTGAATCCATTCCTTTGCATCGGCAATGGTTCCTCTAAAAAATTCTTCGTGGATTTTCGTTAATTCACGGGCAATGCAACATAACCGTTGAGCATCCCCGAATTGTATCAATTGATCAATCGTCTTTTCTATTCGATGTGGCGATTCATAAAGGATACTGGTCCTTTCCTCTTTTATCAGCGCTTTTATTCTGGTTTCTCTACCTTTCTTCTGAGGCAGAAAACCTTCAAAATAAAACTTCTCACATGGGAAACCACTCATCACTAATGCTGGAACGAAGGCCGTTGCACCGGGCAAGCATTCGACCGAAATGCCCTCTTTTAGACATTCTCTTACCATTAAAAATCCAGGATCAGAAATGCCAGGTGTCCCAGAATCCGTAATCAAACAAACCAAGGAAAGTGACTTTATCTTTTCAATCGATTTAGCCAATGTCTTATGTTCGTTATTGAGATGATAACTCCAAAGTGGCTTTTGGATATTGAAATGAGCCAATAACTTAGCGCTATAACGTGTATCCTCGCACAAAATCCAATCACATTCCTTCAAATATCGCAACGCCCTTAAAGTAATATCTTCCAGGTTGCCAATGGGCGTTGGGACTAAAACCAATTTCATACGCCGTGTCTGCGCTGAATCAATTCTCTCAACTCGATAAAAGCAATGGAATCGACCATCCACCCGCGTTTCCTAATTAAATCTTGAACTTTATCCTCTACTTTATCTGTGTCCAATGCATTTAATTCACTGATGGTGATTAAATACTGCTCTGTATCACCATCAAAAAGCTCTCTGGTAAATTGAAATTGCTGGTTTAAGGTAATGGCCTTTTTCAAATCATCAATTGGTGACCTTCCTAATTGAGCGAATACCGTATTGGGCTGCTGCTGCTGTCCAATCAAATCGTTCAACGAATAAATGGGTGTGGCCTCTTCTCGGGCTACCTCATCCTTAATTTCTTGAGGAATATCCAATTCAATAACTTCTAAGTTATCTTCTTCCTCTACCTCTTGCACTTCTGATGCTAGATCAGCAGAAAATGGCGAAAAGGAAAGTGAAGTTTCTTCAGTGGACTCCTCGGTTTTCATTTCTTCAATAATGTCCATTAAAGAGACTTGACGATGACCCGCGTTATCTTCTTCCATGGGCGCTATGTTGGTCTCTATAGAAGGTGCTTCCAACTCAAAAGAAATCGCTCGTACTTCTAGTTCTTGCTCATATGCCTTGTGACGAAGCACCACCAATCGCTCATATAAATCACGAGCATTTTCCACCATGCTCTCCAACTGATCCTTTTTTGATTGACCGTCGTACAAGGAATGAATTTGTTGGGCAAGTTTATCTGCTAGTCCCTGAAGTGAAATAAATTGATTTTCCATTTTTACTTTTCAATTGTAGTAAAAATAGAATGGAAGGAAAGGGGCATTGCAAAGAAATAAAAGAGTTATTCAACGCTCAAAGTGAGTTACTCCATTCTAACTGTTTCTTTTTGGGCATTCCCTTGATTACTTGTTCAAAGCTATGATCAATTAGGCTATAGATCACCTTTACGGGTACGTCCGCATCTAAACTTACACTGTTCCAATGTCTTTTGTTGGAATATATTCCTGGCTTAACCCCTGTGAACATTTCGCGCAATTCGATGGCTTTTTCTCGTTCGCACTTTAATAATAAGGCATCCACAGATTCAACATCGACCAAAGCAAATATTTTATTCATCACCTTAAAAACCAGGTTTCGATCATCAAATGGAAACGATTCTGTAGCTCCCTTTTTCTGTAAACAGTAATCTCGAATGGATTCTATGTCAAGACCATTAGTCATAGGCCGCACAAAGTGCCTTTTCCTTTCCTAACACTGCGCAAGTGCGAATCCCTAGACAAATTTCATGCGTAGAATAGGAGCCATAACGTAACTTATTCAATGTAACGTCATAGGCATATCCAATGGTAATTTGATCTAATAACTCCATCTTTATTAAAGCACTGAAACCATGACCATTTCGGGCCGCGAAACCGATAGAAAATGCCTTTTTATAGGACAATAATAATTGTGCATCGATAGCAGGGCGGGTACTTCTTACCCACCTAAACATGAAAGATGGTTTGAAAGCCAAATCTTTACTCACTTTGATGTACTTGCCGTAACTCAGGGTGTAGTGGCGGTTATATTTCGTTGCCTGTGTTCCTTCCACTTTACTATTGGTAATCGATTTGATGGCTAATCCATAAAATCGATCTCCACGATAGAGCCAAAAACCCATGTTGATATTTGGGATAATGTAGTCATTGACCGTATTGGTAATAGCCGTCTCCGATAAGGGGTCTTGGAAATTTAACTTGGTGTAGTCGATTCTATACTGCATGAATCCCAAACCAATACCGGCAGCAAGATTATAACCCTTGGTAAAGCGGGTATGATAGGAATAGTTGAGTGTAAAGCCGGTTCCGCCGAAAGCGCCGGCTTGATCCGTCTCTACCACTGCACCAATTCCCTGAAATGCATTTCGATTTGCTCTCAATCTAGCATGCACCAGTGCATTTGTTGTTTTAGGCGCTCCCTGTATTCCGGCCCATTGCTGACGATATGTGCTCTTGAATTCTGTACATGTCGTATATCCGATGGCTGCAGGGTTCACCAACTGATAATTGAATACAAAGTTGGTATACTGCGTTAATTGCTGCGACCAAATGGTCATTGATGGCAATAGCAAAAAGCACCCAACACCGATTATATTCTTCATCAACTTCTTCATCGGACAATAGAGATATAACCAGTTATAGGTTTGATGAACACTACCGGGGAGTTCAATTCAATCACGTAATAATAAGGTCCTGTTGGAAGCATCTTACCTCTATTAGTACCATTCCAAGGAGAGCCATAACCGATAGAATGAAAAACACTCTGCCCCCAGCGGTCGAATACACTCACCTCGGCACGCTCAAATTTCTCGATTCCCGTAATGTTCCATTCGTCATTGATATAATCACCATTTGGTGAAATCGCATTACCGTAGCTAATAGGAACCCCTACAGGAACATTCACAGAATCGGTAACTATACATGAACCAATGGTGGAAGTCACAAAAAAATCAGTGGACTCTGTCGGAAATGCCGCTGTATTCGCTGCGGTAGGATTACTGACAAATTCATCGGGGGTCCATGCGTAATCTGCACCAACACTGGCGCCTTCGCAAGTAAGATAAGCCTCTTGACCTGCGTAAATAAAAATGGGGTCAACGGTGGTATTCAATTCAAAAGGAGCTCCCGAGGCTTGAATTTTTATAGAACAAGGTCCAAATAAAGGATCATGATTCGAACCTACCACTACCATCAAGGAAGAATTCGTCGGTAAATTGGGCACATTTAGAAAAGTGGTTTGTGTAGTGAATAAATAGCAAGAGCTTTGGTAGTTATAATTACTTTGGTCGCAGGGATCGCCTCCATCCGGAAAACCTACAATGGTCACAAATATGGAATCCAAGGCGGCTGATGCAGTTCCCGTAACCGGATTTACGAATATATAATCGCAATCCTCTCTTTGAACCGCTAGTACTGCTGGGCCTGCTTGCCCCCCCGTCTCTAAATAAAAACAATAATTCATGGTGGCGGAGAAACAACCTTCTTGAAACGTGAAGGGAACCATTGAACCCTGTGCGGCCGCGTCCTGAGCGCATATAGGATTAGAGCCTATCTGACTACATTGCTGCGCAAATAGTGAATGGTTGAATAATATCAACATTAAAATCCCGAGACCTTTTAATGGCTGCATCTTTACAAAGATAAAGGAACAGGTTTAGCAAAACTCAATCAAAGTAACCCCTTTTTCAACAGCCTGCCCTTCAATAATTTTTATTTCCTTTATTTCAGCATCTGCTGCGGCTTTAATCACATTCTCCATTTTCATGGCTTCTAAAATCAAGATAGGACTGTCTTTTTGCACCACATCACCCACCTTTACTAAGGTTTTAAGCACCAATCCAGGCATAGGAGCCTTCAATTCTTTTACCTTCTTTGCAGATGACGCAGAGAATCCCATCCTTTTCAAAAGAGCGTCCATCGGCTCTTCCACGTTCACTTCATATTCTGAACCATTTACTTTAACAATGGCTTTTCGTTGATCCTGCTGGTACCCAAGCCATTCGCAAACATAAGATTTTCCTTTCCAATTCAGATGCATCAAATGATGCCGCTGAACACAATTCCAATCTGCTGATGATTGATTAACCTTCATCTTTTCAGATTCCCTGTCCCAATCAATTTCAAATACCTTATTGTTTACCGTGGCTTTTAGCATAATATCGCAAATCTAAACAGAAGAAGTTGATTGGAATTTATTTTCATATTCCTTTTTGTAAAAAAGCTTGTCATTACTGTGATTTTCACTTTTCGACGAATGTCCCATCATTACCCAAAATGATCGATGCCTTAAAAACCGAATGGGTAGAGAGGGCGAAGGAAATAAATGGACATTCGATTCGCTCCATCTACTTCGGAGGAGGGACACCCAGCTTGATACCCGAAGCCCTATTTATATCGTTCATTGAATTTATCAAATCAAATCAAATTATCGCAGAAAATGTGGAATTTACGGTCGAAGTCAACCCGGATGATGTAACACCTTCTCTTCTTAACTGCTGGAAAAAAATGGGGGTCAATCGCATCAGTCTTGGCGTTCAAAGTATGGACGACGGGGTGCTCAAATGGATGAATCGAGCGCATGATGCTCGTCAAGCAGCGCTTGCGGTTCAGCTGACCAAAGAGGCCGGGATCGATAATATTAGCGTGGATTTAATCTATGGTCACGGGAAATATACAAACGGCACTTTGAAAGAAGACATCCTGAAAATCCTGAGTTTGGGGCCCACCCATCTCAGTGCCTATGCGCTCACGATCGAACCCAAAACCGTTTTAGATTTTGAGTATAAAAAAAATGCCTATCAACCACTGGAGCAGGAGTATGTCGCAGAAGAATTTTTAGCCATACATCGTACCTTAACCGAAGTAGGAATGCATCATTACGAGCTTTCTAATTATGCTTTTCCAGGTAAAGAATCATTGCATAACAGCAGTTATTGGCAAGGGTTCCCCTATCTAGGGTTTGGGCCTTCATCGCATTCTTTTGATGGTTACCTTACACGATCATGGAACGTATCCAATAATCCAATGTATTTGAAAAAATACCTGCATAAACAAGAAGTCTCCGTTCGAAACTTCGAAAAGCTAAGTCCACAAAACAGGGCTAATGAATACTGGATGACCGGACTGCGGACTGCCCATGGAGTTGATCTTGATTTTTTCGAAAAAAAGCTATCCTTGCCTTTAAACAACCATCAAAGAAATCAATTAAACAAATGGTATAACTCTGGACATTTGAAATATGAAGGAAATAGAATAAATTGCACTCCTGAAGGATGGATGGTGATGGATGCAATTTTAACCGACCTATTTTTTTAATGACGAGTATTTTCGATTCCGATACCATAAGGCAATTTGATAATAGAATTACCCAAATCAATAATGATTCGGAGCGACTTTGGGGACAAATGTCTCCTGACCAAATGCTGGCACATTGCTGCGTTCCCTATGAATATATTTTTGATGAAAGAAAGGATGCACCGCCCCTATTTATGCGTTGGATGCTGCGATTATTTTTTAAAAAAGCCATGGTCAATGAAGTTCCTTACCGACCCAATACGCCCTCTGCGCCTATGTTTATAAAAAAAGATCGCTACGATTTGGAGGAGCAAAAAAAAAGATTGATCCGCTATTTAGAAAGAGTAGCCGAACTAGGCCCTTCTCATTTCGAGGGTAAAAAGCAAATTTCCTTGGGTAAGCTTTCAGCCGAAGAATGGAACGGTCTTTTATATAAACATCTCGATCATCACCTTAGACAATTTGGAGTGTAAAATGAGTGACTCATCATCCATATGGGATTTAGAAATCAGCTCAAAAAACCGCTGGTTTCATTGGAATTTGAGAGAGTTGTGGAGATACAGGGACTTGCTCTTACTTCTTGTGAAAAGAGATTATAAAGCCTCGTTCAGACAAACAGTGCTCGGCCCTATTTGGTTTTTCATACAACCCATTTTCACCACCTTTGTGTACACCTTTGTTTTCAATAGAGTTGCACAAATAGGAACAGAAGGACAACCTCCCATTCTATTTTATTTATCTGGCATCATTCTTTGGAATTATTTCTCATCCTGTTTATTGGGTACTTCCAACGCATTTGTTTCCAATGCAAATATTTTCGGGAAAGTATACTTTCCTCGCTTGATCATTCCAATTTCAATTGTGGTGTCCAACTTGATGAAGTTTAGTGTACAACTGACCTTTTTCATCGGATGTTTACTTTATTACACCTTCATTCATCATTATCCCATTCAAATTTCATGGTATCTTTTGTTAACGCCGCTATTAGTGGTTATGATGGCTATTCTGGGACTGGCGATCGGAATGTTTGTTTCTACTTTCACCACGAAATATCGAGACCTTCAATACTTGTTGACTTTTGGAATACAACTGCTGATGTATGCCACTCCGATTGTTTATCCCATATCAGCTGTCGAAGGCACCTTGAAAAAAGTAATACTATTAAACCCCATGACCGGTATTGTGGAAGCTTTTAAATATGCTTTCTTGGGTTGTGGAGAATGGAATATAGGAATGTTGGCGTATAGTGCAGGTTTCGGATTGGTGTTGCTGGTGGTCGCTTTAGAGTTATTTGGGAGAGTAGAAAAAGCTTTTATGGACACCGTATAAAATAGCAAATGAGTGAAATTGTCTTAAAAGCAGAGAATATCAGTAAAATGTATCGATTGGGATTGGTCAATTCTCAGTCGCTTACTCATGACCTCAATCGGTGGTGGCATTTGATGCGTGGAAAAGAAGATCCGTATTTAAAGATTGGAGAGACCAACGACCGGACTCAAAAAGGAAAATCAGATTACGTGTGGGCATTAAAAGATGTCGATTTTCAGGTGAACGCGGGGGACACGATGGCCATCATTGGGCGAAATGGAGCCGGCAAATCAACCTTGCTCAAATTGCTATCCCGAGTAACACAACCTACCACCGGATCGATAAAAGTAAAAGGAAGAATCGCAAGTTTATTAGAAGTAGGCACCGGGTTTCATGGGGAGCTAACAGGTCGTGATAATATTTATTTGAACGGTGCAATACTGGGTATGCGCAAAAGTGAAATTACTCGAAAGCTCGATCAAATCATAGACTTTAGTGGCGTTGAGCGTTATATTGATACACCGGTAAAAAGATACAGCAGTGGTATGTATGTCCGCTTAGCATTTGCGGTAGCCGCTCACTTGGACAGTGAAATCCTCATCATTGATGAAGTGCTCGCCGTAGGTGATTTGGAATTTCAAAAAAAATGCATTGGAAAAATGGACGAAGTGGCCAAAGGTCAGGGTAGAACCGTGCTTTTTGTGAGTCATAACATGGCGGCCGTTAAATCTCTTTGCGAAAAAGGGATGGTCATAGAGCATGGTCAAAAAATGTTTCAAGGAAATATCCATGAGGCGGTAAAATATTACATGAGTAAAGGCGCTGAACATGCCTTGTCCAGAAACTTTGATTTTGTAAAAAACAGCGCTTTTGAACTGCACAACATTACCATTGAAAACAACCCAGATAATGGACAAGCGGTTATTATCGATAAATTTCCTCTTCTGATACGAACCGCTTTTTCGGTATTAACGGATAATGTGCGCAGCATCGTTTATCATGTATACAATGAAAATGGAGATCCTATTTTTTCAATGGGAAGCACTGCGCTTCCGTTGCATCTGGGGAAAAATGAGATTGTTTGTGAAATACCTGCTTATTTCTTTCAATCCGGAACCTATTACCTGAGCTTATTGGTCATTTCAAAAGAAGATAAAGCCCTATTGATCGAAAAAGATGTCATGGGATTTTTGGTAACGGATGGTGATCGCGAATTAGGAAGGTACATGGGACGTGAACCGGGAGATATAAGACCACAATTTAATTGGCATCAACTATGATTCCCGTTACCAAGACCTATTTCCCTTCTTTGGATCGTTATTCCAATAAACTCGAACAGGTATGGGCGAGTGGCTGGCTGACCAACCGTGGTGAATGTGTGAAGGAATTGGAGCAGAAAATTCAAAGTCATTTAGCGTGTGTTCCTTTCATTGCCATGAATAATGGAACAACGCCCATTCAAATTGCGCTAAAAATTTTTGGAAAAGGAGGTGAAATCATTACCACCCCATTTAGTTATGTCGCAACAACATCGGCCATTGTCTGGGAGAACTGTTCCCCCGTTTTCGTCGATATCGATCCACATACATTGACCATAGATCCTGATCTCATCGAGGCCGCGATTACAGAAAGAACCACTTGTATTTTAGCTACGCATGTATTTGGCAATGCCTGTGATGTGGAGAAAATCGAAGCCCTCGCTCAACGTCACCAACTTAAAGTGATTTACGATGCCGCTCATTGTTTCGGCACTCGTTATCAAGGGAAAAGTATATTTAATTGGGGCGACATTGCTACCTGTAGCTTTCATGCCACTAAAATTTTTCACACCGGTGAAGGAGGCGCTTTATTCTCTGGTGATTCCGAAATTTTGAAACATGCTTTTCACTTGCATAATTTCGGTCACTTAACCCCCGAGTCCTTTGAAACAGCTGGAATCAATGGGAAAATATCTGAATTAAATGCCGCATTAGGACTGTGTGTTTTGGAAGATATTGAGGTGATTTTTGAAAAAAGGAGAAATATTGTTCAGCAATATTTGAAAAAGCTCTCCTTTCAAAATTTTCAAACGCAAACGATTAGAGCCAATACGGAAACCAATGCCGCCTATTTTCCCATTTGGTTTGATCACCACGAAGACATGATGCAAGTTTTATCTAAACTAAATGACGCCCAAATTTTTCCTCGAAGGTATTTCTATCCATCACTAAACACCCTTCCGTATGTTCACTATACATCATGTCCTCATTCAGAGCGAATCAGTCAAAATATTATTTGCTTACCCTTATTTGTAGGATTAGAAGACGCTGTTATCGAACAAATTTGTTCCATCATTAATCAAGACGCATGAAATCGGTAGCCATCATGCAGCCTTATTTTTTTCCTTACTTTGGCTACTTCCAACTCATCTCTGCTGTTGACATATATGTCAACTTAGATCATGTAGCGTTTATGAAAAGAAGTTACATGACTCGAAATGAATTACAAGAGGGATATCCCATTAGTATACCCGTAAAAAGTGCGAGCCAAAACAAAAACTGCACAGAAGTCGTGGTGGATATGAATGAAAAATATAGATCTACTTTTAAGAAAACGCTCGCCCATTTATATTCCAAAAGCCCATATTACACTGTTGTATTAAACCAAATCATCGAACCTTGTTTAGCGGCGAGCGATGTTAGTATCTCATCTTTCAATATTTCCATCATTCAAAATATTTGTCGCTATCTCCAAATACAAACCCAAATAATCGATAGCTCTTTTCAATTCGATAACCTGCATCTTAAGAAAGAAGAGGGATTGAAAAGTATCGTACATCAACTCAATGGAAATACCTATATCAACGCTATAGGCGGCAAAACTTTATACGATAAGCAGAATTTCTTGCATGATGGAATTGAATTGAAATTCTTGAGAATGGGAGATGTGGAATTCAAAAAACCATTTCATTCTATTTTAGATGTTTTATTTACCTACGATTCCATTCACATTCAATCTCAATTAAATAAATTTACACTCGAATGAAAAAGGAAGTGGTCATATTTGGAGTGAAGGACACTGCTGAATTAGCATGGTGGTATTTACTCCACGATTCCGATTACCAGGTAGTAGCATTCACGGTTCACCGTCAATACATCGAACAAAAAACCTTCCATGATTTACCCGTAATTCCTTTTGAAGAAATCACCGATCATTATCCACCGAATCAATATCAACTTTTCGCACCGATGACTGGTGTCAAGATGAACACCATCCGAAAAGCGATTTATCAAGAAATTAAAAGTCTTGGCTATTCCATGATTAGTTATGTTTCGTCCAAAGCCACTATTTGCGGAAACACCATTGGAGAAAATTGTTTTATCCTTGAAGACAACACCATTCAACCTTTCACAAGCATCGGTAACAATGTTGTACTCTGGAGCGGAAATCATATTGGTCATCACGGCAGGATTGAAGATCACGTATTTTTTACATCACATGTTGTGCTTTCAGGCCATTGCCATGTGAAAGAGCGCGCTTGGATAGGGGTAAACGCTACGATTCGAGATTACACCACCATTGGAGAGGGTTGTCTAATTAGCATGGGTGCCTTGATTACTAAATCCACGGATGATGATGGATTCTACATGGGAAGTCCTGCCAAAAAACAAGAGAAAACAGCCATCGAAGTTTATTAAATATGTGGATAAAAAAAGGGTTACTTCTTCCCATCGCCTCCTTTCAATCGGATGAGATTATTTCTCATGCCTCCATCCCTTTTGCACTTCACTTGCAAAACGATGAATTCAGGATTTTCTTCAGCTCGAGAGATCAACAAGGTAGAAGCCATCCTTATTTCATTGATTGCCTTGTCCAAAATGGCGAGATTACATTAACCAGCGCAATCAGTTCAAGAATATTGAATTTAGGAGGAAAGGGGACATTTGATGATAATGGCATTATGCCCAGTTCCATTATTAAAAATCAAGATCAATTCTGGATGTATTATATTGGATGGAACCCACAAATAACCGTCTCTTATCGACTTTCCATTGGTCTAGCCATCAGCGAAGACAATGGAAATACTTGGAGAAAATTCAGTGAAGGACCATTGCTCGATCGCTCTTATCAAGAGCCGTTTTTCAATACAGCTCCATTTGTTATAAAAGACAACAAAATTTGGAGAATGTTCTACGTTTCTTGCACCGGATGGATAGAACATGAAGGAAGAATGGAACCCCTTTATAATGTAAAACAATGTACCTCCTTGGATGGAATTCATTGGCAAAAACCAGGCAGTGAAGTCGTGCCCTATTCCCTGGAAGCAGAGAGTATTGGAAGACCATGTGTGTTAAAAGTAGGTGCTGGTTACGAGATTTATTTTTCTCATCGCATGGCGAGAGATTATCGACTCAATCCAGATCAATCATACAAAATAGGTTGCGCTCAATCGATAGATGCAATCAACTGGAAGCAATTTCAATTTGACATTTTAAAAAACAGTGAAAATCAAAACTGGGATGATCAAATGAATGAATACTGCCATGTTTTTATTCATAAAGGAATGAAATACATGATATACAATGGAAATGGATTTGGAGCTGAGGGATTCGGTTATTGCACAAAAAAAGAAGTTCAATAGTAGTAAGTAAATTGCTTTGCAAGATGACCCATTACGAAGATACGCCCACCGTAGCCGTTTATATGGTCACTTACAATCATGAGCAATACATAGACCAAGCAATAGAATCTGTCGTTCTTCAAAAAACCTCCTTTCCCATTCGACTTTTTATTGGAGAGGATTGTTCAACGGACAACACCAGGGCAATCTGTCAAAAATGGAAAGAAAATCATCCCGATAAAATCACATTGTTAGAAAGCAAAACCAATTTGGGTATCAATGAGAATGCAACACGGGTATTTCAAGCTTGTGTAAATTCAGGAGCTAAATATATCGCACTCCTGGAGGGAGATGACTTTTGGACAGATACAGGTAAGTTAGAAAAGCAAGTTTATTTATTGAACACCCATCCTGAAGCCGCTGGATCCTTTCACAATAGCTTCATCGAAAAAAAAGACGGCTCAGTTTCCATCCTTTACAAAAAACTTCCTTTATACATCGACCAAGAAATGGCCATATCAAAATATGCCCCATTTCACACGAGCTCATTTATTTTTAAAAGTGAATATTATTGTCGACCTGACTGGTTTAAAAAAATTGATAGTGTTGACCTGGCCATGTATACCTTGACCGCGCAATTTGGCCCCTTGCTTGGCATCAATGAATGCATGAGTCATTATCGCTTACATGAGGGCGGACACACCTCTACCCCAGAGCACCAGCATCATTTTCACGAGAGAAGAATATTACTCCATCAATATTTAAGGGGTAAAATTCAAGGAGATTATCAGAAAAAATTTCAACAATTAATTGACTTCCACCGCAGCGAATTAAATAATGCTCGCAACGCTCCATCCCTATTGAATATCGGATGGGTTGGAGAAAATAGCCATAAAATGGATAACAGTCGTTATATTCAAATAGCGCTCGATGGCGATATGATGCCGTTTCAAATATCCAAAGATGAAATAATTATTTATCGTCAATCTTACAAAAGAAAATGGTGGCAATGGAACAAGAAAAAATGGATTTTACAGACGCTTACTAAATATTTTAAGCGAACTCCACAGATTTTCTATTTTCAACAAATGCAAAGTTTTCAATTTCTCATTGAAATGATTCCAAATTGGATCTTTCCCACTATACTTGATTTCCCAACCCTCGCGATCCCTGAGCATCTGAAAAATAGAAAAAATATCATCGATATTTCTTCTTTATCGCCGCACCCTTACACCTATGAAGAATGCGTGCTTCCCGCTTTTGAAAACGTTGATAAAAGCGAGAAAAACACCATCGCCTTTCTCGTAACCAATCAAGAGGCGAGAAAAGCTTTTTTTCTTTCTCCACATCCCAATTTTGAGTCCTTGTGTATTGCTATTTCTGATCCGCTAATGCAACATCCACGGTTTCTTTCAAGCTTAAAAATATTGATTGTCATTGAGCCCTCTGGATTTACAAAAAAACATTGGGCACAACTAAATAGTCAGGGAGTGTTGGTCGTTATGCCCGCCTCTTTGGCCATTCATATTCAAAACAACCATGAGCAGAAATATACCTATCATCACAAAGACGATTGGATTCCTTTGGTAAAGAACATACTCGAAGATAACCTCGAAAACATCCCCTTCAATCCAACTCCGTCACTGACTGAACATTGCCGAGTATTGAATCAACTTATCTCCAATTTCCCTCCAAATGAATATTAATATCGCACATGTTTCTCAGCATTCCCGGGAGCAATCAAGCTCTTTCATTCAGGTTCACCTGAGGGGACTTATCGGAAACGTAATTCACTATCATGGCGGATATTTACCATACTTGAGAGAAAATGGAAATCTGGTTTCGTTGAACATTAAAGAAAAATTAATCCTCCGTTTCAAGAAAAAAATGAAAGGATTTAATTCATCTGAATGGCAATTGATCAAGCAATTTAAAAAAGATCAAATCGGACTCATTTTTGGAGAATATGGCCCAACCGGAGCAGCCCTTTATCCTATTGCGCGATATCTAAATATTCCGATGATTATTCACTTTCATGGTTTCGACGCTCACCATATACCGACCCTTCAAAAATACCGAAAAAAATATGATGACTTTCTCCTCGATCAGCCAAACCTTATAGTGGTATCAAAAGAAATGAGCAGCGTGATTCAGAGCTGGGGAGTAGATGAAAGTAACATCTTGTACTCCCCTTGCGGGTGTCAACCCAAATTTGTGGAGGCAGAAATTATTGACGAGAGGAATGGTTTTTTGACCGTAGGTAACTTCATTTCTAAAAAAGGCCCTGCATATACCATTAGGGCCTATGCTGCTGCCGTTAAGTCCGGAGTTACAATGCCCCTCATCATGATCGGAGATGGTCCTCTTTTGGAAGAATGCAATGCGTTGGTAAAAGAACTTAACATCGAAAAACAAGTTGAATTTTTAGGCCGATTGCTTCCAGATGAAACATTCGAAGTCATGAAGAAATCGAAAATATTTCTTCAGCATTCATTGACCTTGGAAGACGGAAACAAAGAGGGTACTCCGGTTGCGATATTAGAAGCGCAGGCATTGGGTCTTCCTGTCATCAGCACCAAACATGCAGGAATAAAAGATGCGGTTCTTCAACAAGAGACTGGAATCTTGGTCGAGGAGGGAGACATCGAGTCCATGACTGCGGCAATGATCGAAATTGCCAATGATGATGATAAAAGAAAAACCATGGGTCTTGCTGCTCGTAATTGGATAAAGGAACACTGGACTTCTAAACATCACATGGATAAAATCAACAATTGGATTTACCTTCGATTTTATCAATCATGAAAATTTGCATCCTCCATATCGGAAACTATCTACTGGATAAGGAAAGCGGTGTCTATCAAAAAACAATGGCGATCGTTGATGCACTGACAAAAAATGCCATTCCCGTTCAAATAGTCAACTTTTCCACCATCCAAGCGCAGCATGCCGACTCAAGAGTGCACGCTATGAAGATTGACAAGATCAACAAATGGCAAATCATTGATCATTGGATAACTCAACACATCGATGACTCAACTTTGATATGGATGCGATACACTTTCGCTGATTCTCAATTCTATCAAATGGTCAAAAAATGGGGGTCTCAAATTGTCCTAGAACACAATACACTAGAGGAAGAAGAAGCTTTGCTACTTCAAAAAAAATTGTGGAAAACACTTCCCGTCTCGATTTCGAAATCGTATTTGAAATTCACTTTAGAAACCTTCTTGCGACAAAGAACAGATGAGTCGAGATGGGGAAAAAAAATATTTCGAGAAGTACTTGGTGGAATTTGCGTTACCCACGAAATAGCGAAGTACGAAAAAAAGAGATTTCCCGCTTACCCCACCTTCGTGCTTCCCAATTGTATCAACATCGAATCCAATGCAGCTATTGAACTGATCGAAGATCCATCAAAACTAAATACCGATCATCAACGTTGGGTGATGCTCATCGGAAGCAAAGCTGAATGGCATGGTATAGACCGTTTAATCAATAGTCTCAAGAACTCGAATCTATTGCCCAATAAAAGCATCCGAATAGATATCATTGGTTTAAGCGCAGAACCCAACATTAAACATAAACTACCGACCAATACCACGATTCAATTTCTCGGAAAAATAAAACCCTCTGAATTAGAAAAAAAACTACAGACATATCATCTCGCCATCGGATCATTGGCTTTTTATAAAATTAAAATTTCCGAAGCTTGTCCACTGAAAGTAAGAGATTATTGGAAAGCTGGACTGCCTGTTTTAATAGCCTATCAAGACACCAGTTGTATAGAAAACCCTGCATTAGCTCAATTTCAATTTTCCACAGCGAATCACCATCGAGATTTACCTATTCAAAAGATTCATGATTTTGTCGCCCAACTTTATCTTCAACCTCAGATCAACGAGAAAATAAAAACAATAGCTTTAGCTTCTGTTGATTATCAAAAAAACATCATGAACCTGGTTACGTACTTCAAGTCAATTCGCAAAAAATCCATCTAATTGATAAGCTATTCTAATCTCGATGGTTTGATTCCTCTCATTATACAAATGTCCTTCCCATCTATAGAGTGCTCCGTTACTTTGGTAAGAAAAAATCGAATATTTAACTTGTAAATTCCAATTGCGATAACTCCCGCTGGCGATAAGGTATTGACGAGTTCCCCTCCCATACAAGGCGGGCATGTAAAATGAACCTGTTACCCCTCGTTCCAACACGTATCTTCGTAATTCCCAATCCGCCGAATCAAAAAAGGTATAGCGAGCAATGCACTTAATGGGGAATCGAAAAGGATGCACATCCAATTCCAGGAAAGCATATTTACCCCTGTTAGCGAAACGATGATCGATAAGCCATTCAAAACGACTATGCATCGTGCACACGGAATGAAATGCGAGATTTGCATCCAAACGATGAACCTCCCTTCTAAAATGAAAAACACTTTCTTTTTTACCTTGATTCATCCAATCCGAATGTTGCTCTGTAATACAACGATAATATAACTGCTGATTTCTTGCAGGAATAAAACTCCACTGAAAGAAAAGTGCTTCCTCACTTATGGAAATATTTTCAAGATTAGACAACATGGAATTCTTATTCCAACCCCATAATATTCCATGCTTAGCGTGAAACTTCCATTCACCTTGTACACTGAGCATTCCTATTGGGTTAATCGCTTCATTCCGTTGAATGGTGCGATTATATAAGATGCCCCACTGCCATTTCGGGTGAGGTGACATCAAGCATCCTAATATGAGATTCATCGTATTGGATTGGATCGAAAATTCCCCAAAAGCATGATGATTTCCTTTCAAATGACCAAAAGAAAATCCACATCGAGGACGCATAAAGACCAAGTGAGAAGGGCGGGCGATGGTCGTATCTCCATATACACCCACACCCACATTCCAATACCGCAAGTGATAGCGAGTTAACAAAAAATACGCGCTGCGGCTTCCCATTTTCCATCTACTTCTTGCCAATGAATCATCAAACACCGTTTCTGAGCTCGATTTAAAACCGTTCAATGAATCTGCAGAACCGTGAACCGCGATTGAACTCAGTCCTGTCAACACAGAAAAATGATTCTTCTTGTATTGAGCTGCGAATCCCCTCTTTTGAAAATTCTCAATGGTCGATTGATAGGGTATTATTCCCTCTCGAGCTTGAAACATAGAGGTAAGCATCCAATTTGATGTTTGAAAAAAATTCCTAGGGGTTAAACTTCCTTGTCCCCATTGAATTTGATAATCTCCCAACAGCAGCGTCCATCTTCGGGAAGAGGACTGCCAAGATGCAAATCCACTTTTAAACCAATATTGGGAATACCCAAAGGTTTCTCCTGCATCCTTCGTCGTGCAAATCCCCATTTTCCAATTGGATCCCCAACTACCCTTATACCGAAACTGCTCACTCCAAAGTGAAGGGACCCTTAATGAATCAGGATGCTTCCAAGAAATCCGCCACTTATTAACGATATCATGCCGGTAATTTTTTCCTGCTATCCATTGATCCTTTGGTATCACTTCGACGAAGGGCTGGAGCTGTTTAAACTTCTCAATAGAAAATCCACTGACCCTTGAAAGCTCCAAAACATTGATAAAACCTCCATTATACTCGCGATAAAGCAATATTTGCTCAATATCCGAATAGGTAATAAAAGACAACTTTAATAGTTCCGTCAACCTATCCCCATTTAAGTTTACTCTTTTAATATCTTGCCATTGAAAATCATCAATGATATATTCTTGATTCAGCCACTCCAATTGGTTCCAGGTGGAATCCGACTCTTGTCCATAGAGCGTTACAGATTCCAAAGCAATCAAAACAAGAACAAGACTAATTTTTTTCATGTACCAATACTTGTTGAAAAGAAGGAAGTGGCATTGCACTCCAAACTATGGCGATTCCCCAACTCCAATGACCATTGCATCTGGACCAACCGGTGCCAATTGTCATGGGCATGGGCGCTAACCATCCAAACCACTCTCCCTGCCTTTTTGTCTTTTGAACCAGTCCAACAAACCAGCGACTTCCTGCATTACTCCTCATCCGCAATCCGCTTTGAATTATCAATTGATCCCCCAAACGATACCGCCAATAAAAACCGCCAGCAGAGACCTTTTCATCATAGGTTTCCGATCCTGGCGCTCGCATCCATAGCATTAATTGATGTCGGTCCCACTTTACCTTTGCGCTCACCTCCCACTCAAAATGATATTGGATGAGTTCCGGAAATTGATCTCGAGCAAGATGAAAAGACGTTCCCAGTTCCACATTAGTTGCCAATCGCTGACACCACGCGATACTCGTTGTGTACTGTTGCAACGAACGATTCGATAGCAACCCGGTCTGAAATTTCCAAGCGGCCTTATTACTTGGAAAAATCACCAATCCTTTTATCGCATTGCAATCCGTTTGCGCATAAAAATTTGTAGTGACAATACCGATTAGCGGGTATTTAGATTCCCCGATCATTACCGCGTAATCCGATAATCCCAAAATTCCCTTTTGTGTAGATATATCCTCGAGATTAAAACCAAGGTTATTTTGAGCAAAACAAAGGAATGGACTAAACGCTAAAACAATGATTTTCAATACTTTCATTGGCGCAAGCTAGATCCATACTTTTTTAATGAAAAATGTCATATAAGGTTGTATATTTGCACTCCTTTTGGGAGTTTATTTTCCCAATTCCGGATGTGGCGTAATTGGTAGCCGCGCCAGACTTAGGATCTGGTGCCGAGAGGCGTGGGGGTTCGAGTCCCTCCATCCGGACAAAATATGTAACATAAATACCGATAAGTCGGTATTTCTTTTTTTAAGACTATGCAAATCACCCAACACAATTTAGACGCATTGAATGCGGAAATCAAAGTAGAAATTGTTCCCGCCGATTATGCGCATTTGGTAGAAAAATCACTCAAAGATTATCGCAAAAAAATGCAAATGCCTGGATTTCGTCCAGGTCACGTTCCAGCTTCCTTGGTGAAACAACGCTATGGAAAAGCGGTGCTGGCAGAGGAAATCAACAAGGTTCTTCAAGATGCTATTTACAAGCATATCGCAGACAATAAACTCCCTGTCTTAGGAAATCCGCTACCAAAAGGAGAAGACGAAGTGGGCGATTGGGAAAATCCTGAGAATTTTACATTCAGCTACGAAATTGGATTAGCTCCAGAAATTAATGTTGACTTAAATAACAATATTGAACTCGAATTTCCTGTAATCGATGTTAACGAAGACTTGGTTAATCGTCAGGTAAAAGATTACGGAAAGCGTTTTGGAAAAATGTCAGAACCTGAACAAAGCGCAGCGGATGATTTGTTGGATGTGCATATTGAAGGTACAGGAACTCCTGCCATAAACGCCAATTCAACCATTACCATTGAAGACGTCAAAGACAACGAAACCAAGAAAAGCTTGGTTGGTTTGAAAAAGGGAGATACATTGACTGTTAATCCTCATCATTTGAGTGGTGATCACGAAGCATTGGCAAAAATGCTAGGAATTACGCACCATGATTTGCATCACCTCGAAGGAGATGTGACGTTAACAATTAACGCTGTTCACCACATTGAACCCGCCGAATGGAATCAGGAATTATTCGACAAATTATTCCCAGCCGGAACGGTGACCAATGAGGAGGAAATGAGAGCGAAGGTGAAAGAAAATATGACCCAAGTCTTTGCCAAAGACAGTCAATGGATGTTTAAACGCACCGCTGCAAGACAATTGGTCGAACATTTCAATCCTTCTTTACCGGATGCTTTCATGAAGAAATGGATTGCCATGAGCAATGAAAAGCCATTGAGCCCAGAACAAATAGAAGCTGAATACCCATCTTACTCTCAAGGACTTCGTTGGCAGCTTATTGAAACCAGCATCATCGAGAAAAATGAAATCAAGGTTACGATGGAAGAGGCGATAGCACATGTAAAAGGGCAATATGCAGAGCGTTTTGCGCAATATGGTCTTCCTATTGAAGATGATCGTCTAGAGCAAATGGCGAAAGAGTTGCTGGGTAAAAGAGAAGAAGCAAAAAATGTATATGACTTATTATTCGAAGATAAAGTCATGACACTCGTTAAGGATACTTGTAAGGTGAAAGAAGTCATTCTTCCATTTGACGAATTCCTTCACCGAGCTCAACACATGCATTGATCAAACTTCCTATTTTTGACCCATGGAATCCAATTTTCAAATGAATCATTCCTGGGCCAAAAAGCAGGATGAACTAGATCCACTTAAAGATTTTCGAAAGGAATATCATTTTCCTCAGCACGAAGGAAAAGACATTCTTTATTTTACAGGAAACTCTTTAGGCCTTCAGCCGAAGGGTGTTCAAGCGGCAATTAATCAAGAATTAAACGATTGGGCACAGCTCGGAGTAGAAGGTCATTTTGAAGCAAAGCATCCCTGGTTTAGCTACCACGAAGCATTTCCCTCGCTCATTGCACCTATTGTAGGAGCAAAAGAAAAAGAGGTGGTCGTGATGAACCAACTCACCGTTAATCTGCATCTATTACTCATCTCCTTTTACCAACCATTTGGTAAAAGAAAAAAAATACTATTTGAGTATAAACCTTTTCCTTCGGATCATTATGCATTTGAATCACAAGCCCGTCTCCATGGTTTTGCACCTGATGAGGTGTTAGTAGAAATGCAACCCAAGGATGGAGAAATTCAACTTAAAACAGAAGATATCATTGCCAAAATTCATGAGATAGGAGATGAATTAGCAACTGTTTGTTTTGGGGGAGTAAATTACTACACAGGGCAGTGGTTTGATATGAAGGCCATCACCAAGGCAGCCCATGAGGTGGGTGCCACCTGTGGATTTGATCTCGCACATGCGGCAGGGAATGTACCCGTGCAGCTTCATGATTGGAACATTGACTTTGCGTGTTGGTGCAGTTATAAATATTTGAACTCAGGACCTGGAGGAGTTTCCGGAGCTTTTGTCCATGAACGCCATCATCAAAACAAAGAGCTATTGAGATTGGCCGGTTGGTGGGGACATAATGCGGAAACTCGATTTTTAATGCAGCCCGGATTTGATCCCATGCCATCCGCAGAGGCCTGGCAGTTGAGCAATGCTCCCGTGCTCAGTATGGCAGCACATCGTGCAGCGCTGGCGTTGTTTCAAAAGACCACCATGCAACACCTCAGAACCAAATCCCTTCTATTATCTGATTATTTAATATTTGTGATTCGCGAAATAGAGAAAAAAACAGGGCAAGCAATGGAAATCATTTCACCGATTGATCATGCTAATAGAGGTTGTCAAGTATCGGTAAGAGTAAAAGGACGGAATAAGCAATTAGTGAAAGATCTCGCAAAAGCAGGAGTAATTGTAGATTGGAGAGAGCCCGACACCATACGTTTAGCCCCCGTCCCTATGTATAATTCATTTGAAGATGTCTTCTTATTTGGAGAGGTGATGGAAAGGTTGCTTTCTAAGTAACTTCTACCTTTTTCATTTTTTCAGCTAACCCTATTTCGTTATCAAACAAAAAAAGGGTCGCAATGCGACCCTTTTATATTTTATCTAATGTTGTTTTATCTTACAACGGACATTCTCAATGTGGTGCGATTATTTCCATTGATGAATTCCACTTGATACAAGCCACTGCTCAACGCTTGATTGAAATGCAATGTAGTGTTCAACGCACCCTCAACGATATAACGCTCCATGTGAACTGATCTTCCGTTCGCATCGGTAACTCGAACCATCACATCGCCGTCCATACCTCTGATTTGAAGATTCACCCCTTGACCATTATTTGGATTGGGGAAGATCAACACATCTGCACCATTGCTTAAAGTTTGACCGATCGCTTCGTTATTTTCTACTACCATTCCGGCTGCTCCAATGGTCTTTACACAAGAGGTATTTCCCCAAGAAGATAAAGAAACCCCATCGGTGTGCTTGGTTCTGATTTTCACATTGTAGAATTTAGCTCCGGCCATTCCAGGTACACTTACCAAAGTCAACAAACGTGAAGCTCCTGCTGCTCCATAGATGGGAGTCAAGTTAGGTAAGCCTGTGGCGACACCTTGAGCATTGGCCTCTGTAAATTGCCACTCATAACGATCAATTCCACAAACAGAACGATTAGTCGCTACTGTTCCCGTAGTGGGACTCTTGAAGACGGGGCATGCATCTGTTGTTCTGACAAATAAAGAGGCCTCACTGTTCAACATCACTGAAGTGACCACATTTCCTCTAGCGTTTATGGTATTCATATTACCAAACGCGTCCGGCAAATTATAAGTAACATCTACTGTAACAGGATAGCTCACTTGTGAACCCGACATGTTAGGAGGAAGAATCTTACCCAGTTGACAAATAGTGGAATTAGAAGGAATTACATAAGTCCACACTGGTGCGCCTGTTGCGGTTACATCAGCCCAACGATTCACTGTATAGTTGGTTCCATTGGGGCGGAAAGCACCTTTAAAACTTTGACAAGTGGTGTTGTAAATTCCTGTGCCACCGGTGTATGGACCTACCTCAGCCTGACTGCCTTTGAGGTAGCTTATCGTCAAAGTGCACGTGCCAGGATTCGCGTTGTTATTTCTTACCAATAGATAATAGGTATTACCGCTAACTAGATTAGAATAGTACATGATCTCATTACCTCCATCGGTAGAAACACCTAACGCCGTTGGATGAACATCATTTTCTGTAGAAATTGGTATCATCTGAACGCCGATCGTTGAGGGGTTATTATACAATCCTAGGTCGTTGTCATCTGCTGCAGTCGTCGAACCCGTTAAAGCAACGCGGATGGCATTGTTTTGAGCGACAAACTTATACCATACATCATTTCCTACACCAGGACTTTCTATAGTGTTCGTGCCTAGACTCAAGTTCACGGCCTGCGTAGCTTGAATACCCGTTCCATATTGACCGATGTTATTAATTAGAACAGCCGCATTGATTCCACTTACACAATCCGCTCCAGAGCAATCTTCATCAATCGTATTATTACAAATATCTGTTGCCCCTGGGTTGATGGCGCTATTACCATCATTACAATCCGTATTATTGGTAACATAAGTTGCCCCAGGTGATTGACATGCGTTAGTAACAGCTCCTGCTCCGTATCCATCTCCATCTCCATCGTTGTAATAATTGACAAACGTTAATCCATCATCAGCGGTTCCATCGCAATCATCATCTATCGCGTTACATATTTCCGCAGCACTCGGATGTGTATTCACGGCTGCATCATCGCAATCGGTATTATTGGTAACGTAGCTTGCTCCTGGAGATTGACATGCGTTGATCGCTGTTCCAGCTCCATAAGTATCTCCATCTTGGTCGTTATAATAATTCACAAACGTTAATCCATCATCTGCCGTTCCATCACAATCATCATCGATATTATTACAGATCTCTGTTGCAGTTGGATAAACAGCCGCAGCCGCGTCATCACAATCACCATTAACCGTAACATAAGCACCGCCAGGCGATTGGCAACTATTTAATGCTGCTCCTGCACCATAGCTATCGCCATCTTGGTCGTTGTAATAATTCACAAACGTTAATCCGTTATCAGCACCGCCTACGCAGTCATCATCGATCGCGTTACAAACTTCTACTGCACCTGGGTTTACAGCCGCAGTGGCGTCATCACAATCAGTATTGTTGGTAACATATCCAGCACCCGGAGATTGACATGCATTGGTGGCTAATCCAGCGCCATACGTATCGCCATCATTGTCGTGATAGTAGTTGGTAAAGGTCAGTCCATCGTCTACTGAACTATTGCAATCGTTATCCAAAGCATCACAAATTTCCACTGCTCCTGGATTCGCCGCAGCTTGTGCATCATCACAATCCGTATTATTGGTAACATATCCCGCACCTGGAGATTGACAAGCGCTGGTTGGTAGACCAGCACCGTAAGTGTCCCCATCATTATCATGATAATAGTTCGTAAACGTTAATCCATTATCGGCAGCCCCATTACAATCATTGTCTAATCCATCGCAAATCTCGGTGGCATTGGGATTAGAAGCAGCCACTGCATCATCACAGTCCGTTGAATTGCTAACATATCCATATGGCTGAGTGCAATAGCTCAATGTGTTGGCCAAGGCACCAAATCCATCTCCATCCGCATCTGCATACCAGGTTGAAGACGCACAAGGAGCAAAGGCAATCCCTCTGTAGGCCTTGTTGGCGGTAGCGGTGGTTAACGAACTGATGGTGTTCACTGTGGTGGAATTATTACTTCCGTTGTCATGGAAGTATACAATATTGGTTTGTGTGGCGTTCACAGCAACCGCATAAATCCTAGGAGTAGCGTAACTATAGAAATCAACAGCTAAGCCACGGGCTGTAAGACCTGTTCCCATACTAAAAGTATAAGCTAATGACCACGTAGTCCCATTAAATACCCATTTTTGAACCCCTGTTAAATTCTCAGCGATATAGCAAACGTTTCCATTTGGCGAAAACTGGAATGCGTATGGATCTGCTGTCGCACCCATGTTAATCACCACGGCAGAAGTAACACTTGTGATGGGAGGTGTGGATGTTCCCACTTGATAAATTCCTCTAGATGTTCCTGAACCTGTTGAAAAATACAATTTATTATTTTGAACTGACAACTGACGGGCGTTGGTTACCGTGCTTGAAACCACAATGGGAGTTCCTGTGCCATAGTAAGCAATACCAGTAGCTCCACCAGAACCCCAATGGTTATTTCCGTCAGAACATGCGCTCCTAAAGTTATTTCCCCCATGAAAAGTCGTAGAACTTGCAGCTCTTGTCAATGAACTCGGAGTTATGCCTATTGTATTGATTACCCTTGGGACTAAAGCCGCTGTCGAGCTGGTAATCGAGGCATATCCCACTGTTGCATCATAACCAGCTAACGTAAGTTTGGTTCCATCTTGAGTACGAGATAACAACCCTTCCGAAGTGGCAGTTCCACTGTTCACTAATCGATTTGTACCTGTGGTAGGAATGGCAAGAGATCTCACAATGCCACTTGTATTCAACTCGTCCAAGAAAACCGCTGTTCCGGTAGATACCAATGCTCCTGTACCATTTCCTACACGCAAAGCGACAATATTACCAGCCGTAAATTCAACAAAAGTACAGCCGCTGTTACAAGTGGCTAATGCATTGTAGTTCGTGGCGTTTATGTCCATGCATCCACTTACGCCGCCCTCATCAATGGTTCCGTTACAATTGTCATCGATTCCATTACAAAGATTTTCTGTAGCGCCGGGATTAACAACATTATTAGCATCGCTACAATCTCCTCCAATTAAAACATATCCTAAAGGAATGGCGCAAGACTGCTGAGAAACGAAAGATCCATAACCATCGCCATCATTATCTTGATAATAAGTTTGCTGCGTATAATCACAAGCCGTTGCACAAGTTGCAGAAGCAGAATAATTACAAGCCAATGGATCGTTACAACCTGAGACAAAATTCTCATCGGTAGCTCCATTACAATTATCATCGACAGCATTACAAGGCAATTCCGAAACACCCGGTTTTATGGCCGCATTATTATCATTACAATCTCCCGAAATTTGCTCTATGTATCCTGCTTGCACTGAATTACAGACAAACTGCTGACTAACGGAAGCATTGCCATAACCATCGCCATCAATATCTTGATAAAATGTGCAAGTTGGCGTTGCGCTGGGAGCAAAAGCCACCCCTCTAAAAAAACTATTGGTAATAGGAGTGGCAATTAAATTAGCCGACGCAGTCAATGCCGTTCCGGAAGAAGTGATGTTTGCATCAAAGGCGGCATTATCCACAAATGAATATAGGCCTGTAGCATTAGAAATATACAAAATAGCAGTACTACTTGACCATGCTCCACAAACACCGGTAATGTTGGTTCCGGTTAATGTACCGCGTGCCGTCCAAGAAGTGCCATTAAAACTAAATTTAGATAATGACGTGTTATTGGCTACATACAATAGATCGGCTCCAGGCACTGCAGTACTTGCATCCATGAATACAAAAGCGTATGGATCAGAAACGGTCGCCACAGGCAAAATCACAGCATCTGTGCTAGCCGTCATTGGTATACCACTGCCCACTTTACTTAAACCTACAGAGGATGAATGCCATAATTGTCCATCAATAATCATTGGAACTCGAGTATTATTATTGGAAGAAACAGCAACCCCCGTGCTAGCTCCCAAGGCTGCATACACCAAACCACCTGAAGCTCCAGACAACCAGAAACCAGATCCGTTTTGTGTGACACAGCCTCTGACATTATTACTTCCGAGTAAATTAGTTACTCGAGTTGAAGTATTCACGGTACCATTGTTATATACTACGCAAGCTACTCGAGCAGAAGTTGATGAAGCGACATTTGCAGTCCCCACGGCCGAATTATAACCAGATAATGTTAAGCGTTGATTGTCACCAGATAATACCAATGCACCTTCACTTGTACCGGAATTACTCATTGTAACACCATAATTGGAACCGTTATCGGTAAATGGAATTGGAATAGTCTGAGCATATGATCCAGAAGTAGTAAACTCACGAATTAAAATAGGTGAGGCGGTTCCATTAGCTTGTAATGCTCCACTACCTGCCTGCAAAACAACAATATTGCCCGGAGTAAAATTTGTAGGAGTGGCATAAGTAATTCCTTGTACATTGACAGATTGAGATGTCGCACCAGTGCTAGAAAAAACGACATTTCCAGCTAAGAACTGACCGGCTGAAGCTCCTGTTAATCGAACATTAATATTTGTCGCCAAAACCACGCCACTAGTGGGAGTTAAAGAAACACTATTCGCGAAATTCGTACCATCACTACTTACCTCAAAACCAGTTGGAGCTGTAATTACTAATGGAGCCGTTAGGTTCACACCAGAAGCAATTAATGTTTGAGCTGTTGAGGGAGTTCCTTGAGGAGTTAAAAAACCTCCTGGAGTACCTGAAGAAGACAAGGCAGGGAAGCTCGCCACTCCTCGCACTGTAAAATCATCAATACGATAATTACCACTGGTTGTCGTTCTCGTAAAAGTAAATCGAAATCTCAAATCGCTAATATCCCCAGCATTCGGAATATTAATCCAGCTCCCACCATTGATGACGGCCCATGATCCATTACGCGTAATATCAGTAAAACTGGCTGAAACCCAATTCGCTCCATTATCTATGGAGTATTGGAATGTTACCACCCCAGTATAACTGGCGGAAGAGGCCCTTGCTCCCCAAATCACTTGAATATTCGAATAGCCTGTCGTGTTTACCAACCCGGAAACGGTCACGAGGGCAGCACCCGTTCCACCATTATCATTTAAGTTAGCTCCTGCACTAGCTGTGATCGGGGTGGAGTAAGTACCACTTACAGAGGAAGTAGATAACTGTAGATTTGCCACGTTAGCGCCTGATCCTACCCATCCACTTTGTAAATTGACATTTCCCGAAACCGCGGCAGCGCCAAAATTAGTACTGTAAATTACTGTTTGTGTCCAAACAGAAACCGTTGTCAAAAAAGACAACGTAATAAAAAAAGATAATTTCTTCATTTTTTGTTTATTAAAGTCGACAGCAAAATTCTACTTGAAATCTTGAATCAATAATGCTTTTGAATGATTGATTTGTGAACAAAAAGGTAGCTAGATTGATTTTTTGTTAATTGCGCGTTAAATCGAAATCAATGAAGGACCGACATCATTTCAACTCTATTATTTCCTTTCATTTTGATAAAATAAATTCCACAGGGCCAATCCTTGGTGTCAATGCGAATTTTTTGAGCATTGAACTGAGAATTAGATGATATCAGCTCACCTCGTGTATCTAATACTTCTATCGAAGAAATTCCTTCCAATGAATCGATATTCAGATAATCACCACAGGGGTTTGGATACACCCTACTAGTGTTCAATCGCTCATGAACGACAACACCTTGATTAGCGTATATTCTAAAATCATCAATGCGATAAGTACCTGCAGTTGTGGCGCCATCCCCTACAATATTTATTTTCCATTTAAAACGAACTGCATTCTGATTATCAGCAAGGTTAGATAGCGGAATCAGTGCACCCGCGTTTACTTCTGACCAAATAGAATTAGCGATATTATCCAAATATGCCAAAGAATCCCACGTCAATCCATTATCAAGAGAATACCAAAAACTCGGAAGCTCACTTCCAGATGTCAAAAAATTACTGGAAACGCGTGATCCCCACATAACTGAAATTCCAGAAAGCGAACTGCAATCATAAGATTCAGTAATTAACTCATAACTTCCATTTGTATTTTCATCGTTGCGAATCACTATATTATTCAATCCACTTGCTCCGTTATTACCGGATGCATTAGTACTATCCGATCTAAATCCAACGTTTCCATTATCCACCACATTCCAATTGGCAGGAATGCCTGGAACTACTAAATCATCGAAGTTTTTTTGAAATGCAATCGATTGCTCAAAGGCAATAATTGAACTAAAAATAAAACCAATAATAAGTAAATTTCTTTTCATAGTATTTAGAATTTATATTGCCATCCAATCCTTATTTGATCTTCAGACCATGCTTGGTCAGTCCCATCTTTCAATCGCTTAAAAAAATGCACTTTTATCACAGAGTTCAGTCCATCCAACATATAATCATATCCAAACCCCAATGTGTTTTTCCTATCATATAAAACCAAATCTGATGGATTAAAAGAATCATATCGGATTCCAAGCACCGATTTCCATTTTTTTAATACATAAGTTGCAGTCAAGTAATAACCATTTGCCACATAATAATTGGTTGGCTTTCCATACAATAATGTAGTATCCTGCGGAGTAATTTTATACGCAGTATACTCCCCTAAAAAAGTGAATCCTTTGTAGGAGACAGAAGCATCATACTCGCATGAAAATTTCTTTCCATCTACAGTGAGTATCGGGTAGTCTATGCCTGTAGTGACCGATTTTTCAGTATACATAACACTAGCCGCGGCAGAAAAATTAGGAATCGCCAAGTTATTCAAGTCCACTTCTTCAAAGCGGCTCCGGGCAGGATAACTCGCTTCCATTCTGCCTGCATATAAAAATTTTCCATTTTTATCATTATCTCCAATAATCGAATTAATTCCTTGACCAGTATACATTCCAGCATATATATTCAATCTTTTATTCCAAAAATTCTTTTCTAGGGTGATTCCGCAATCTCTTCGGTTAAAGGTTTTCCCTCGAACCATCTCAGGTCGCTGCATGAAAATGGAGGCTGTTTGAGGGTTAAGAGATGCTCTTGAAAATGGAATCTTATCATAGCCCAATCGGGCATTAAAATCGTCTTTTCTCGTTCTCCACTCAATGGTACTCTGCATTAAAAATTCATCCGACAAGTCTGCACTATAAATGGCCGGCATATTCATTTGAATTTCATAATGCACGTGCTTCCCTGACATACCATCGATTCGGACAACAGCAAAATCCATGTTGAATCTATTTTTACTCAAATCGGTTTCATCTGGAGCATAAAAGCGGTAATTAAAAAACGGCACAATATACCCTGAGAATTGAATCACTTTTTGATCTGAAGCAAGCGTAAACTGACCTACATTCAATTTTGATATTAGCAGTAAAAGAAGAATTATTAGTGCGCGGATTCTCATGGGATTGGACTTTTAAATTGAAAAATTTTCTTCATGTCATCCGCAGAAATCCACAATCCACCATCGTTATCAAAGGCAACGCCTTCTGCATTGATAATTGGTAACTCCCAATATTTCTCTATTTTTTTTGTTTGATCATTAACTTGATATAAAGTACTCTCTTCATCACTAAGCACATACCATAATCCTTTGTGATAAGTCATTCCGCTCACCTCTGAAATACCTTCCACCTTAAACTGCTCTAGAATATTAAAATCTAAGTCGGTCCGGTAAAACAGATTCGGATCTTTTTCGGTGGCCAGAATAAATTGATGCGCTTTGGCATCAAAAGCCAATGATTCTACCCCCTCATTTCTGCCTCCACCATGCTTGAAGGGAATTTGTTTAATCACTTGCCCTGATTGAGGATCCCAAACCCAAATGCGTTGATAGGTTTCTTCGGAAACATAAATGTACTGACCGTCCGTTGTCATTCCCTCCAAATCAAAATCACTCAAGTGAGTGGATTCAATAGTGCCAGAAAGATTCATTTGATATAAAAAAGCTTTATCTCCAAGGACATAAAATTGATTATTGAAAAATAAAATATCGGAAGGCTCATTACATTGGCTTTTGATAATTTTGATGGGTACTAATTTTTCTTGGGCATGAACTCCCGATGCCATTGTAATTATAAACAACACAAAAAGCTTGTACGTTTTAAGGAGCATTTGAGAAACCTGGTGTTAGGTTACTAGAAAAAATCCAATTATTGGTTCCGTCAGGATAACGCTCTTGAGAGACTGCCGGACTTTGAGAGGTATAGACAAACCCATCTACTCGTAATATGTCGGTATCACTTTTCTTGTAATAAAGACCTAAATCCTCTCCTGCTGAAGAAAGTTTAAAGGCCGCATGGAGTTGGGTCGTGACCGTATCTTTATCATCACACCAAATTAACAAATGACCTTTTGGAAGAATAAAAGTATCCGGTAGCACCCACTTGTCAGTCCACTCTAAAGAGTCCGTAACCGACCATCTGCCATTTCCCAAAAAAATAGTGTCGTTTGTCGTATTGTAAAGTTCCATCCAATCACTGGTGGTAGCAGTATCTAAATCGCTACCGTAAGGTGACCCAGTGGTAACAAACTCATTGATTCGAATGGTGCCTACCTGAATATTCTGGGCGCTTCCAATAGGTGTCTGTGAACTTGGTGTATCAAAACTCCTATCTGGCTTGCAACTTATCATCAAAATAATCGATACGATTAAAAATATTGCTTTACCTACTTTCATTTTGCAAATCTCCTAAAAGATTTCCTAATCGTGAGTTAAATACCTTTTAAAACATCAATAAGTAAAGCTTATAATCATGGCACTCATACAAACAATATGTTTTTTATATGTTAGCAAACTATTACCTTAATACTCGATTAACAAACACTTCACTGATTGTTTATTCAAGGGCAACTTGAAATTTGAATTATTTGATTTGATTTGTTCTATGAACAATTCACCTTTTTACACTAGGCTAATTTTAACGTATATTCTTTTTATATTAATAAGTTCAGTCAGCTCGCAGGTCAATGTCGTCAATGAAAATTTTAGCTCAACTACTTATGGTCAAGCACCGACAGGCTGGGATGTTAATGTTATAAATGGTTTTCAATTTAGATGCGACACCACCAACCTCTCTTCTGGGTATAGTAGCAGTTCTGGTGGAAAAAATATACTCATCCGAAATTCAGATAATACAGGGTTGTATCAAATAACAACGCCTCCAATAAATATGAATGGATTGAGCAATATTAGCATTATTTGGGGATCTCGTGTCAGTGTCAATTTTACAGGGTCGGGAAGCACTGTTCCTCAACTCTCTTATTCGACCGATGGAGTCAATTGGAATAATTTACCTTATCAAGACAACGAAGCAAATTCCATTTGGAATTTAGTAAATAATAGTATTCCACTGTCTCTACCTCCAGCAGTAAACAATGCTACCAGCTTGCAATTTAAATGGGAGGTTTCCATTGTAAACAGCAATAATGGTACGTACAGAATGGATGACATTCAGGTTTCCGGATTAAGCCCTCTTATGATTCCAGTCACTTTGAAGGTGGATATGAATCAAGAATTAATCAATCCAACTGGAGTTCACTTACAAGGCAATTTTCAAGGTTGGAATCCGTCTTCTTTAAATATGATCAATGAAGGAAACAACATTTACTCATATACAGGAGCCTTTAATATAGGTGATACGCTCTATTACCGCTTTATTAACGGAAGTCTCAATTCTTTAGCCGAGAGTATTTCTGGCAGCTGTTCGGCCTCCTACAACAATGTTACTTCAAGAAGATTGATAGTAGGCAATCCCATTGACACGGTTTGCTTCTCATCTTGCGATGCTTGTGTACCTCCAGTTTATACTATTTTCGGATGTACTAATAACTTGGCCTGTAATTACAACGCCGCTGCTAATGCGGATGATGGAACTTGTTTAGTCGTTGGAGCCAATTGCAATGATGGAAGCTCTATTACTGTGAATGATGTCGTAAACTCAGAGTGTTGGTGCCAAGGGACTCTTGTCGGAGGAGCTTGCAGCGAACTCTTTATCAGTGAATATGTTGAAGGATTAGGAAATAATAAGGCCATTGAAATATATAATCCCACGAATATTCCAGTCGATTTATCCAACTATGGATTGGTGAGGTATAACAATGGCTCGGCGACCCCCGGTGATATCAGTTACCTCTCGGGAGCCACGGTAGGAGCCCATGATGTATATGTCGTCGTTTTAGATAAAAGAGATCCCTTAGGTACCGGATTAGAGGCACCGATTTTTCCTGAATTAGAAGCTTTGGCCGATACTTTCATCAATCCGTTAAGCTCTGGGGGAGTGTGGCCTATGTATTTTTCGGGAAATGACCCCGTTGCCTTGGTTAAAGACAATGGATTAACCCAAGTTGATCTGTTCGGGAAAACTGGAGAAACTCCAGGATTTGGGGGTTGGAATGCTTATGGCACAAGTATCATTGGAACCACTTTATACATTTCTGAAAATCATACATTAAAAAGAAAAAACTACATCACTAATGGAGTGGTGTCTAATCCCATGACCTTTGATGTTTTATTGGAATATGATTCACTGCCCAACAACACCTTCAGCGGATTAGGTTTTCATGATTGCCAATGTAATGTAGTAGCGATTCCAGGTTGTATAAGTCCCAATGCCTGCAATTATAACCCCGTTGCAAATCAAAGTGATGGTACATGTCTCTTTCCAAACACTCCGTGTGATGATCAAAATCCTAGCACCATTAATGACTTAACCGATCTCAATTGCAATTGTGTCGGCACGCTATACATATTAGGATGCACCAATAGCAGTGCCTGTAATTTCGCAGCGAATGCTAATGTCGATGATGGTTCTTGTTTGTTTGTTAACCAAAGTTGCAACGACCTTAATAATAACACAATGAACGACCTGGTTGATGCTAATTGCCAATGCCAAGGTATCCCAATTATTGAAGGTTGCGACAACCCAATCGCCTGTAACTATAACATCAATGCCAATGTGAATGACGGAAGTTGCTTTTCGATTGGCGATATCTGTAATGATGGAAATCCAAATACTATCAATGACTTTGTTGATTTGAACTGCCTTTGCAATGGAACTAATTACCTACCAGGATGCACTGACCTGAATGCCTGTAATTATAACCCCTTGGCAACCAGTGACAACGGAACGTGCTTAATCGTTGGTTCAAGCTGTAATGATAATAACTCGAATACTATCAATGATTCTATAAACATTGGATGTGTTTGCGAAGGAGAAATGATAGTTCTTGGATGTACCATCGTCAACGCATGCAATTTTAATCCAAACGCCAATAGCGATAATGGAACTTGTCTGATCGTTGGGTCCAATTGCAACGATAATAATTCGCAAACGATCAACGATGTCATTCTTCCTGATTGCAGTTGTCAAGGATCTTTCTTTATCTTGGGTTGCACATCATCATCGGCGTGTAATTACAATTCTCTTGCAACCAATGACGATGGGAGTTGTTTAACAATCGATGAACCATGCGATGATTTCAATTCTAGCACTATTAACGATGTTATTGATACTAACTGTGAATGTCATGGGTTGATACCTCCGGGTTGTCCTCAAATGACTATCACCGCCAACATTGTCAGCGCTACATGCGCTGGCGATCAAACAGCATCTATAGAGATAAATGTCAACACCCCCTTCTCTCCATGTACTATCTTATGGGAAAACGGCAGCTCTTCTACTCTAATTGATAGTCTTTCTGTAGGTTGGTATAACGTTTCGATTACGGATAGCACCAATTGTACAGAAGTAGATAGCTTCTATGTCTCACCCGCATCCCTCAATCCGATTGAGATAATTACGGACACTATCATTCATAATAATTGTTTTGGTTATTCAGAAGGGGCAATTTCGATACATGCCACTGGCGGAACTGGCTTGTACTATTTGACCTGGGATACCAATCCTATTCAAACCGCTATTAACATAACACAATTGGCCGCTGGGATTTATACAGCGCATGTAGAGGATACCAATGGTTGTTACTCTGATGAGGTATTTGAAATTCTTGAGCCAAGTGGGCAATTCCCTCAAATCAGTGGTGTTGATTCTACCGCCAATTTAACTTCGACAGCATACACAGTCAATTTCGATAGTAGCTACACCTATGAGTGGAGTGTCACAGGTGGAGTAATAACCAATAATACCGATAGCAGTGCAACAGTTCAATGGGGCAATAATATTCTAGGTCAAATCAATGTCACTCAAATAGATTCTTCAGGTTGTACTTTATCACAATCCATTTATGTTCAAGTAGGGACATCCATTGAAGAAGAATTTAAAAATTTATCTATTTATCCAAACCCAGTAAGTGAAATTCTTTTTGTCTCGAATACACAAAATGGATTTATATACGCTATTTATGATCAATATGGTCGATTAATTGATTCCAACTCGTTAACATCCTCTATTGCAATAAAAGGGTTTAGCTCTGGAGTGTACACGCTTGTAATAACCAGTCAAGAAAAACAACTCGCTTTGAAATTTATTAAAATATAAAAGGGCCGCAATGCGACCCTTTTTAAATTATTCCCTTGTTGTTTTATCTTACAACTGACATTCTCAATGTATTTCTTACCGGACCGTTGATCAATTCCACCTGATACAACCCACTGCTCAACGCTTGATTGAAATTCAAAGTGGTATTTAAAGCGCCCTCTACAACATATCGATCCATCAATACGGTCTTTCCACTGGCATCCGTCACTCTCACCATCAAATCGCCATCCATTCCGTTGATTTGAAGCGTTACTCCTTGTCCATTATTTGGATTAGGGAATATCAACACATCTGCACCATTGGTTAAGGTTTGACCGATCTGACTACAATCGACTGTTTTCCAGTAGTATTGATACTGAATACTGCGGTGGGGTTCAAGCTTCCCGTTGACAAGAACTCTAATTTCCCCGTATAATTGTGCACATTCCCTGAGGTAGTAGATGCATTTGAAGAAGCGGTTAAAGTTCTATCCGCAGTTGCTGCGGTCGTAATATGTGTTGCTGTTGGCGCTGCTGCTGCTAATGTCCATCCTTGCCAACCTGCAGGGTAAGTTGTGCTCGTAGCTACTAAACTTGTAAAATTCTCTGAGTATGGGATGGATTGCGGAGTTGGATTCGTTTGCGCAACAACCTCCATAGACAAATACAAACAAGTCAACATACAGATGGCTTGCAATAAGTTTTTTCTGATTTTATTCAACATAATGTTTGATAGGGAGAGCAAATTTACTAAATATCAGGATCTTAAATATGAATTATATCTTCATTTATTTTTAACAAAAAAGGGCCTCTCGGCCCTTTTCAATGTTTTCTTATGAACGAATCCATCGCTGTCGAACCACTTCCGATCCAATTCGAACTTCGATCCAATACATCCCCATTCCTAATTCGCCAGGATGGATGAGTAATTCGCCTCGACCCGATTCATTATTCCATAATGTTTGGTATACCATTCTTCCAGCTGCATCCCACATTTTTACCGTGGCCTGTCCTTCAAACGTCCACCTCAAATGGATCTCGCTGTTCTTTCCTGGATTCGGAAATACTTGTAATCCACTGCCATTCACCAAGTCCAATTCTTTCGTCTCCTCACTGCTTTCAATGGTCGGCGCTGCTGCTGCCGTTCCTTTGAGTTTTACACATTGATAATTGGTGTAATATTGACCTACCACATTGTTCGCAAAGACCGGACGTACCTGCACTCGCCACTCTGTTCCAGATCCAAAGCCATTGGCGGCACTGATTATGTAATCCCTCGTGCCCGTTACTCCAAAGCCTTCTATCACCACTGGATTGCCATTGAGTAAATACAACTGTCCATTCAACATGCGCTCAAACTTCCACTGATACTTCACCGCATCACACATCCATGTCTGCGCCTTGATCGTTCCGCCCATGCTGATCAACATCGGACATACCCAAACACTGCCAACATCCAAATCCAAATGTGGACCCAAGACTACCAAACCTGCGGGCTTGGTTATCGATATCGTCTCCGTACTACCATCTCCTAAAGTCATTACATAATTGACCGATATCAACGCGTTATAGGTCGTGTTGTACTGCGCCTTTTGACCTGCAGGTCCCACAAAACTTGATATCTGCGGTGTCTGGCTGTTGGCTGTCAATATGGGAGCTCCAGCCTGACCACTTGCTGTTAAACTCACCGTATAACTCGTCGCACCGGTTGCTGTGATACAATACAACTGCTGACATCCATTGTTAATCAACGACGGAGTAAAGGAACTATTAAAGCTCGTTCCTGTTAATCTTCTGATGCACAACGTAAACAAACCGCCATTTTGTGAGGTATTCGCATTTACCACACGAACATAATACTGAAGTCCTACTGTCAGTCCTCCAAAGTTCAAGCCCTCATTGCCAGTGCCTGTAACAGCATTGGCTGTCTTTAACAATGTTCCGTTATTTGAACGCAATTCCAATCGAAGGTCATTTACACTGCTGCTTCCCCAAATCGCTACTCCTTCTGAGGTCGCTGTGAAGTAATACCATACATCCGGACCACTCACCCATGAGCTGCTTCCAAATACCGGTGACGCTGTGGCCGCTTGGAGGGTTCCCATATAACTCGCGCAATTAACCGTTGCACTTGGAATCATGGTGGCCGGATAATTCACATTATCGTTTCCTGGTATACAAACTTCATTGATTAATCCATCACAATCATCATCATAATTAGTAGTACACAATTCTTGAGCACCAGGATATACGGATACATTGTTGTCGTTGCAATCATTACCGTCTGATACATAACCCGCTAACGCGTCGCATGCAGAAACAACGCTCGTATTGCTCCCAAATCCATCTAGATCATTATCAAAATACCAACTCGAAAATGTGATTCCGTTATCTACCACTCCATCACAATCATCATCCAATCCGTTGCAAATCTCATCCGCCCCTGCTAAAATATTAGGATCATTATCATTACAGTCGCCATCCAACAGCACATAACCTGTTGGTTGGGTGCAATCTGAAACGCCAGAACCAATTGCGCCATATCCATCTCCATCATTGTCCAAATAATAGGTGTTCAAGGACAATGCATTGATAGTCGTTCCTGCGCTTGTGGCGGTGCTTGATGTTTGACAAGTATTATTCGCTGTCATCACCACGGTGATCACATCGCCTCCCGATAATGTCGTGCTGGTATAAGTGGTGGCGTTTGTTCCTACGTTCGTTCCGTTTACCTTCCACTGATAAGCCGGTGTGATGCCGCTGTCGGTCGGTGTAGCCGTGAATGTCACACTCGTTCCTGCTCCGGGGCAAATGTCTGTTGTATTCGCTGCTATCGTCACACTAGGGGTAACATTGTTCGTTACGGTTGTAGTAATACCTGTGCTCGTCGCAGTAGCGGATGTCTGACAAGTATTATTGGCCGTCATCACTACCGTTACTACATCATTGTTTGCAAGTGTAGTTGTAGTGAAGGTCGTAGC
>CAZJCQ010000006.1:0-2754 GCA_964544665.1 uncultured Chryseobacterium sp.
GACAAGTGTTATTAGCAGTCATGACGCAAGTAACCACATCGTTGTTCGCTAAACTCGCATTGACGTAACTGGTGCTGTTGGTTCCGACATTGACTCCGTTCAACTTCCATTGATAACTGGGCGCAGATCCGCCGTTGGTGGGAGTTGCGGTAAAGGTTACTGAAGTACCTGCACACAAGGTGTTGCCCGGTGCATTCGATGCGATGCTTACACTCGGAG
Source organism: uncultured Chryseobacterium sp. (assembly GCA_964544665.1). Classification (GTDB taxonomy): domain Bacteria; phylum Bacteroidota; class Bacteroidia; order Flavobacteriales_D; family Sanyastnellaceae; genus CAMCTV01. The sequence continues at coordinate 220 of CAZJCQ010000006.1, forward strand.
TGACATTCGCATTGACCGTCATCGTCAATGCATTGCTCGTGGCAGTGCTTGACGTTTGACATGTATTGTTGGCGGTCATTACGCAAGTAACCATATCATTGTTCGCTAAACTCGCATTGACATAACTGGTGCTGTTGGTTCCAACATTGACTCCATTCAACTTCCATTGGTAACTGGGGGATGATCCACCGTTGATGGGGGTAGCGGTAAACGTAACCGAGGTGCCAGCACACAACGTGTTGCTTGGTGCATTCGATGCGATGCTTACACTCGGTGTGACATTCGCATTGACCGTCATTGTCAATGCATTGCTCGTGGCAGTGCTCGCAGTTTGACAAGTGTTATTAGCGGTCATGACGCAAGTAACTACATCATTATTCGCTAAACTCGCATTGACGTAACTGGTGCTGTTGGTTCCGACATTGACTCCATTCAACTTCCATTGATAACTGGGTGATGATCCGCCGTTCGTCGGTGTTGCGGTGAAGGTCACCGAAGTACCTGCACACAAGGTGTTGCTTGGAGCATTAGAGACAATGCTAACGCTGGGAGTGACGTTGGCATTCACCGTCATCGTCAAGGCATTGCTCGTCGCAGTGCTTGATGTTTGACAAGTGTTATTAGCAGTCATGACGCAAGTAACTACATCATTGCTCGCCAAAATCGCATTGACATAACTGGTGCTGTTGGTTCCGACATTGACTCCATTCAACTTCCATTGATAACTGGGTGATGATCCGCCGTTCGTCGGTGTTGCGGTGAAGGTCACCGAAGTACCTGCACACAAGGTGTTGCTTGGAGCATTAGAGACAATGCTAACGCTAGGAGTGACGTTGCTATTTACAACAACGGAAGTGGGTAATGAAGTTGCAGAACACCCATTGGGATCGGTAACTGTTACCGAATAATTTCCAGCAACGGACACGGTGATATTCGGTGAAGTCGACGCATTGCTCCAGCTATAACTGGAATATAAAATTGATGTAGATAAAATCACATTACTACCTTGACAAAAGGTCGTAGGTCCACTTGCCACAATGATAGGAGCAGGAAGTGAAAGACCCGTTAACACCACCGGATCGGAAACCTCCGTGCAAGATCCAGAAGCCGTTGTGTAGGATACCGTGTAGGTACCTGCAGCATTGGCCACAAAAGTGGAGGACGTTGCACCGGAAATATTCACGCCATTCTTCATCCACTGAAAAGTTCCAGTCCCTGAACAAGTCAATACCGCAGTGAGCGTCTTTGTTCCAGGTATGCAAATGACAGGAGTGCCTGAATAAGAAATCCTGGGAACAGGACAGAGCGATTTAATCGAATAATCTTCACCATCATCCCAACCAGTAGGCAATTTCTTCAATGAGACTCGAAACTTGGTCGTTGCATTTGGAAGCGCATTGCAGGGAACTGTGACTAACTTCGTATAACGAATAGAGTCTGAGGACGAACCCAAAAGTACAATGGGTTCAAAATCTGATTGTGTCCCGGATAAATAAAAAGTAGGCTGTCCTTCACTCAGGGAGTAATAATAAAAAGTTTCAAAAACATTATCCGCGTCCCAATCAAATTCCATTCGTGCGATATGGTTATACATGGATGGCTTTGCGGCCTTACTCATTTTTAATTCCAATTTTAAATCATCACCGGCACGCACTTCAGGCAACATTCCTGAAAGCACCATGCCTTGCGAAAAATCGGCAAAGTTGTAATACTCGTTAAATGCAGGGTTCCAATTTAATTGTGTTAAGGGTAAACTTGAATTAGGTCTCACGAAGACCAAACTCTGCGTGGTGTTCAAACCATTCTCACCATTCGTAAAACTTCTCAATAACGTCTCGTAATCACCCGTAGTAATATTTTTTTTTGCCAGATGCACTTCTGTAATTCGAGAACCGATACTCGTGCTCGTTTCTGGAGCAGGATAGCAAGACATTGCGGAGGGATCTGTATTTGCGGATAAAGCGATCGGGTTTGACCAAACATAAGTTCCTGTCTCTATGTCATAAATTCGACAACGGACAAAAATATTTTGAGACGGAGAGATGGAAAGAGTAGAAGACGCCGAGGAGCAATTAATAATATTCACCCAATAATCCTCTGTCTCACCATAGCTATAACTTCCTTGTGGACTGGCAACACTTGAATAGCTACAAATCACGCGCAACTTAGTTCTGCCATTGATGGCAAAAATGGGCACATTGATGCTAGCACTGACGGTAGTGTTCGAAGTAAGCAAGCCACTCGTATATACATTTTCGAAATTATCAAAAAAATCTCCATCGTGATTGAGGTCGATGTAAGCCGCAATATAAGCACTTGGACTTGCTATGCAGGATACCATACTTACATTCAATGTTTGATTACCTAAAGTTAAATTAGGTATACTTGGCAGTCCAGTCCCAGAGGTGTAATTACTATAGGAACCGGCTACAGAGCCAACCCCTGGGGCAAGTGTTCCACAACTCGAAGATTGATTGAGGGTACCTAAAGTAACATTGGTAATTTCTTCATAGGTGTTATAGGTTGCTGAACTTG
>CAZJCQ010000006.1:2764-73027 GCA_964544665.1 uncultured Chryseobacterium sp.
TAATCTGGGTAAAAACTGGTAGCAGGTACTGCAATCGCATTATACAAGCTTGGACTTCCCGTATTAGCCGCCGAATACCAGCGGAAGCTCAAAGTATTGTCACCGAAGAAATCGTTGATTGGTAATTGCGTTAAACCAGAATAATTGACAGAAAGACATTTCTCTTCCCCTGGGCAATAAGTAAGATCTCCATTACAAGTCTCTAACACCAAAGAATTAGTGGAATATGGTTGATTAATTGTAGGTAATTGGTAGGTAATATCTACTATTGGCTTTGCTGTTCCTGTATAAGCCAATGGCGTATTACTGTTCCAAATTTGCAAGTTCCCTGGACTAAAAAAACTCTGAAATCCTGAACAAGAAATGGTGGATCCAAATTGGAAATATATTTCCAAACCCATGCCCTCGTATACGAAAGGATCGCTCAGGGTGAGTTCGAAAGTATTGGTGGCGACGGAACTCGGAGTCACCGCGCAATCACCCAAATAAGTAGCGGTAGTCAAGACGGTCAACCAGGGTTTCCACTCATCCAAATCGCAAGCGGTTGAATTTCGCATGTAAACACTTACTGTTGCTCCACTTGGAATAACAATGGGAGTGGAGAGCGAGTAACTCAACTTGGTGATGACCACATTTCTCCGCATTGACAATTCACAAGCTTCATAATAGGCTCCCACCTTGAATGCGGATTGTCCGCTCAACTTCGCGGGCCCAAAGCCATTGGCGGATATTTCACTCGAATTGGATGATGTGACAGTCGTCACGTAATTCGGTGAAAACGTTTGAGATAGGATTCTCTTCGAGAAAAAACAAAGTAATCCTAAGATGAATAATTTTGTAAATCGCATTGATTAAGGAATTATAAGTAAATGTAATCATCTTTATTCAATCCGTATAAAATTAGGTGCAGATTTTCATTTAATCCCGCGCCGATAGTAAAAAAAAAATAGGGAGCAAGCTCCCTATTCATTGTTGTGAAATTTATTTTCGTGACTCATTAATGATCCATGCCAAGTGAAGTCGATGTGCTCGAGTGGATTCATCAGATCCTGCCAACTTGGCCAATGCCTCAATCTTAGCTATTTCTGAAACGATTACTCCTTTTGATACAGGATCGTACCCATTTTTGACATCCAACGCTTTAATCAATCGGTTTAAGTATTCCACTTGTAGCCCTTGCCTAAAACTATTTACGTTAGTCTTCTTGTCACTTTCAAAAATAGCCGCAGACAAATCCGCCATGTAACTGGATAAACTATATTCATTTCCATATAGTGCGGCATCGCTAAAACGCATTAACACATTGGGATGAAGTAAATGATTCAACGCTGCCTTTTGCATACCCAAAATTCGCGCGTGAATATCCGGGTCGTCATTGTTAGAAAAATGATTGAATCCTCTTCGCTGCATCAATAAATAGCGATAAACATCTGACCATCCATCAAAAGCGTTGGGGGCAAATGCATACTGTGTCAACGCGATCATCGCTTCCTTTTGTTTTGCCAAACTAACAGGAGTCAAAGGCGCACTTGCGCCTGGTTGACCATTAAAAGCTCGATCAAAATGTACACCTGCCATTTGACGAGTCATTACTGAAACCTGGATAGCGTATTCATTAACGACCGAGTAAAACGCCTGATTCAGCTCCTGATAACTCTCGTTACTTGTGATTAATTTTTTGCGAAGCCCAGGTATCAACTGATTGACCAATTTACATCTATCCACCGCGTAAGCCACAGGATCGCTCGATAAATCATAGATATTTACATCTGGATCAATTCCATGTCCTGGACTTCTCATATCATCGGCATCGTTACCATAAGCCAACGCGTGTTCCGTGCTTCTATCTAGTAATTTTTTCACCCTTTCCAATTCGTCCTTTTCATTTCTTAATGGCACTGTATAACCATATTCTATCGCCCAGATATCATAAGGGCCAACAAACTCATCGCAATAGGCCGCTTGCTCCGATTCATTTCCCTGATAATTAAACGCAGGATACTCCATGATGGAGTTAGCCAAACCTTCCTTCTTCATTTTTGCTATATTCTTGATATCCCCTGGCGTTTGCAAGGTGCTGGCTCTCATATTGTGTGTTAAGCCCAATGTGTGACCCACTTCATGTAAAATCAATCGATACATGAGCTGCCTGGCCACCTCCTTTTTCATGGCCTCACCCATTCCCATTACATCGGCAATGGTACTACCCAAGACCATTTGATGATTAGACAGATCATTTGCGGAGCAGAGAAATGGATTTCGATTATAGGTCCCATTCCATTGAATGACATCCTCATCCGCATTCCCGCCTTTGAAGAACTTCTCTGCATTTACCCGATTAATGATGGCAACCAACTCCAACATGATGTCTGCTCCCAATATCTCTCCGGTCCTTGGGTCCACAAATGAAGGACCATAACCTCCAAAGGGTGGCGCAGGTGTGGAGGTCCACCGCAGTACGTTGTATCGAATATCTCCGGCATCCCAATTAGCATCATCCGGTTGTTCCAAACAAACGACCGCGTTCTTAAACCCCGCCTTTTCGAACGCGATATTCCAACGCTCACAAGCTTCCTTTATTAAAGGCCTCCACTCATAAGGAGTGGTATTCTCTATCCAAAAGGTGATGGGTTTGACGGGCTCAGAGATCGAAGCGGCAGGATCCTTTTTCTCTAATCTCCAACGGTGAATAACATCACGATAATTAATGGTTTCATAAGTGGTCATATCCTCAATTTGCGTAGAGAAAAAACCCACTCTTGGATCGTCTCTTCTTGGCTCATAACCTTCCGCGGGCAAGCTCAACCAACTGTGCTGATATTTGATGGAAACATTTCGTGCATCTTCCAAGGCAGATGAGCCAATTTGAGGACTTCCATTTTCATAGACATACTCTACTTTCACTTCCGTATTTTCAGGGTAAGAGTTAATTTGATAAACCCGCGTTTTACTGGCAGACAGGCCGCCTAAAACAGCAGGAGAACCTGGAGCCGAGGGCATCTTAATCAGTTGCATTTTCTCGGTCATAAATAAGCCATCCCCATCCAATAAAAACTTCGACTTATCCAAACTGGTGGCTTCAATTTTCTCCATGGCCAAAACCGGATCATTGATATTGGCTTGAGAAGCCTTGCTTAATGGACTATTGGGATCGTAATAATAATTAGTGTTATCCTGAATGAAACCGATTTTATCGAAATTACGCTCAATCCGAATGATTTTACTTGACCCGAAATTCCCTCTGAAATATCCGCTTTCCACAGGAGCATCTACAATATGACTAAAATAGATATACGACTTTCCGATTTGATCCTTTGAAATCTCCATGTACATCTTTCCCGTAACGGTATCCCTGTATAACACCATCAATCCATCCAACTTCTTGCATTTCTTCACAATATCGCCAAACTTATCTTCTTCCTTTTTGACGGGTGCTGACGTCTCCTTTTTCTTTTTCTGGAACCAACCTCCGCTTTTCTTTTGTGCATAAATCGATGTGCAACTAATCAGCGCCAAGCAACTTAACAACCATAACTTTTTCATATATCTATTTTTAACTATTTAGAAATTCATAACACCTTACTTAGACTGAGATTTCTTCATCCAATAATAAAAAACAATCCCAATCGGAATTACCAAAAGACCGTAATAAGCAGCGGGATTGTCGGAGGTGGCATTTTTAAAGATGAACCACGTAACGACCGAAGAAAATAGCAACGCCAAAATCAAATACACCCCATTTCTTTTTTCCTTCCACTCTTTGTTCTTCAATACCAACATCACAAAGCCGATACAAGTTAATAATAAAAAGAACCACTCTGTAATCGTTACATAGGTGAACAAATCCTCAAATCCCTTCCAAATAAATACCAATACAATGGCCCAAATCGATTGTAACATGATGGCATTGAGCGGTACACCAAATCGAGGATGTGCCTTTGAAAACATCGAGAAGAACACCCCCTCTTTGGACATTTGCTGAATAATCCGAGGCGTAGCCAAAACATACAATCCCGCACATCCAAAAACAGAAAGAGCAATCAACAATGAAACCATCCACCCTGAATGTGGAATCACCTTCTCTGCAGCATCGGCAGCCAAAGTTTTGGAATGTACGATTTCATCTACACTGAGTACGTGCAAGTAACCCCAGTTGCAAAGCACATAAATGGCTGTCACCAGCAATGTACCGATGATCATGGCAATAGGAACATCTCTTTGAGGATTTTTGGCATCTCCACTTACAAAACTTGCGTAATGCCAACCCGTATAGGACCACAATACTCCGACAAAAGCCCCCGCCCAATTCAAATTGGATGTTGTGTTATTCAAGACTGTCGCTGGCTCCATTGCACCTTGTCCCCAAACCAATAAAAGAATGATCAGACCGAATATTCCAAGCATTTTCAAAATGGTAGCCACATTAGCAAACCATTCCGAACTCTTTAAAGAGAAGGTATTGAATAGCGTTAAAACAACGATACTCAAGGCGGCGATCCAACCTTTGTGAACATCTTCAAACGGAATCAATTTCTGGGAGAAATCCACAAAAACCACTATCAGCGCCGCAATGGTACCTGAACTTACCACTGTCATTAAACACCAACCGTAAAGGAAAGCCGGCAGCGTACCCCAAGTATTTTGTAGGTAACTATACACTCCCCCTGCATTGGTAAACTTTCTTCCGAGCTCAGCAAACACCAACGCGCCAATCATAGAGACCAAACCGCCCGCAATCCACAAACCGTGCATGCCCCAAATGCTTGGAACATCTTGCGCTATGGTCGTAGGGGTTTTGAAGACACCAGAACCAATGGTACTTCCAATAGCAATCATCACCAAAGCAAATAAAGAGAGACCTTTTTTATGCATTATCCTTTCGAATTTTAGAGTTTGTCAAATGTAATGTCAGAAATGCTATTTTCTGTCTTATTTTTGTTGAAGTGAAAATTGTCCAAAAGGTAAAGTCCAAAGCTGCTGAGCAAATGCTCAAAAAATCTCCTGAACCATCCAGAGTCAGGCAAGCTTTCCATTTTGGTTCAGCCAAGAGCATCGGAATCATGTATCAAGATGATGACGAGCGATTATTCAATAAAATCAGAAACTTTGCTAAAGAACTCAAGGAACATTTTCAAATTAAAACGGTACGAATTATCGGATTTGTTCCGTTAAAAGAGAAGATGCTACCCATTTGGCAATCCCAAAAATTAGAGTTCGGATATTTCACTTTGGATGACTTGAACTGGCATCTTAAACCCGTTCGACGAACTACTGCTTTTAAAAATGAAGATTTTGATATTCTGATTGATTTTAGCGATGGTAACGCCTTACCATTGGTCTATTTGTTTAAAGAAAGTAGAGCTAAAATGAAAGTTTGCAATCAAGAATCCTATTCTGGAAAATATGGAGACTTTTTATTAATGATGAAAGAACCCATTAATTTCGAGAACTACATGAAGCAAATCAGAGCATATTTAGATAATCCCGCATTAAAATGAACGAGTTAAAAGGTTTAGGTGTCGCCATGGTGACTCCATTTACCAAAAATGGTGAGGTCGATGTCAAAGGATTGAAATCATTAACCGAACACTTGGTTACCGGTGGAGCCGATTATTTAGTCGTTCTTGGAACAACCGGAGAATCCGTCACCCTGAATAAAGAAGAAAAAAAATTAGTACTCGACACGGTCATGTCCTGTAATAATGGTCGAAAACCCATCGTTCTGGGAGTTGGCGGTAACAACACACAAGAAGTTGCTCAACAAATGAGTCGAGTAGAACCGCATGGAATCTCAGCGATACTTTCGGTCACTCCTTATTATAACAAACCCAGTCAAAATGGCTTGTATGAGCATTACAAAGCACTTTCGGAAGTGAGTAAATTGCCCATACTGTTGTATAATGTTCCAGGCAGAACCAGCGTAAACTTATTACCTGAAACCGTTTCCAAAATTGCTTTTGAATGCCGTAATATCATCGGAATAAAAGAAGCCTCTGGCAATGTCGAGCAAGTCATGTCGGTTATTCAGCAAACGCCCAAAGAATTTATCGTAATCAGCGGAGATGACGCACTGACATTACCACTCCTCGCAAGTGGCGCAGATGGCGTTATTTCGGTTGTAGGCAATGCCTTTCCAAAAGAGTTCTCCGCAATGATTCAAGCAGCATTGGATGGGAAAATGGATGAAGCGCGTGATCTGCACTATCGCCTTCTTGACATTATCCATTTACTTTTCAAAGAGGGTAATCCAGTCGGAATAAAAGAAGTGCTCGCCCAACTTGATATTTGTGAAAATTACCTTCGCTTACCGTTGGTCGAGGCTTCTGATGCATTAAGTGATCTGCTTCGAAAAGAAATGATCGACCAAGGCTTTTTATCATGAGCGCAACCACCGATTTATCTCAATTCGATAATTCGGACTATCAACCAGGTCCACTCCTGAAAAGAGCTATTTGGTATTTCATTAATGCCTTCTTCTTCAATTCTTGGTTTCCATTTTATAACATTAAAAGAGGCTTACTTCGACTTTTCGGTGCCAAGATCGGGAAGGGTGTGATCATCAAGCCCTATGTTCGAATCAAATATCCCTGGCGACTTTCGATTGGGGACTACAGCTGGATTGGAGAAAATGTTTGGATTGATAATTTAGATGACGTAAGGATCGGAAAAAATTGCTGTATTTCCCAAGGCGTCACGATGATTTGTGGTAATCATCGTTATGATAAAATCCAATTTGATCTTTTCACTAAACCCATTGTAATTGAAGATGGAGCTTGGATTGGAGCCAAATGTGTTTTGCTGCCCGGTAGCATGATTCAAAGTCATGCAGTGCTCAACGCGGGAATCACCTTTTCAGGAAAGGCGGAGGCCAACATGGTATATGCTGCTGATTTCCACATTTCACAAAAACCGAGACATATTCAATGAACATTATCGGTCTTTAATTGTAATTCTAACATGAAAACCATTACTTTAATCATCATCATCTCTGCTATTGCCGCCATTTATGGATTTAGAAGCAGATGGCAAAAACCCGCTTATCCCATTTCACAAGAACCTATGGAATTTTATCAATTACAAATTAATACGCTAGATGGAAAGCCGCTAAATTTAAAGGCTTATGAAGGTAAGTATATCTTGTGCGTCAATGTTGCCTCTAAATGTGGCTACACCCCGCAGTATGCGGACTTAGAAAAGTTATTCAAAACATACGCAGAAAAATTGGTAGTGATTGGATTTCCTTGTAACCAATTTCTTGGACAAGAGCCAGGAAATGCGGAGGAAATCGCCTCGTTTTGTTCCAAAAATTATGGCGTCACCTTTCCTATAACAGAGAAAATAGATGTGAAAGGAAAAAACCAGCATCCTGTATATCAATGGCTCACTTCAAAGAAAATTAATGGCGTTTCAGATGCCGATATCAGTTGGAACTTCAACAAAATATTGATCAGCCCAAGTGGCGCGTGGGTGAAACATTTTGGTAGCAGCACCAAACCATTGGATGCTGAGCTCACCAATCTGATTCAATAATATTTGGTACTACTCTGATTATTCACGACCTTTAACCCAAATAATTTTCGTGAAACACTTCCCATTCCATACTCCTAATGGTTTTAGCCAACCTCAATATTTGGTGGTTCATGAGGAAGAAATTACTCAAGAATTAAAATGGGAAGATAACCTGATTGATGGCGCCTGTTTGGGGGAGTGGATTTTACATCATATCATTCAACCAAAACGCAGAGACAAGCATCGCTTCGAAGTACGGTTAAACGGAGAACCATTTTCTGTTCTTTACCATTGGGTGGATAATGAGGTTCACCTTTTATTCCAATCCCATTTCATTACACTCGATACAGAAAACACCATGATGGCCATGGTTTTGTTGAACGAAGCTGGACGTGTTATTTATTATTATAATAGAAATTTCGCGCAACTCCCCTATTTTGCGGTTGAAACAGATTGGTACTTAGATTCTTTTCCATCCTTCTGTAACCAAAGCACGACATTGACCGCCATTTCAGGTTTTCTAAATGATGCTTTTGAAAAAAAATCAAACTTTTTTATTAAAGAATTTGCGATCGTTGCTCAAAATAAAATATTTATCGATTGTCTTCCTATTCAAGTCAATGAGCAATTTTTCTATTGTTACCTAATTAAACACAACCCCAGTCAGCAAGAAATGGGGCTGCAATTAGGAATACAAGAAAAAAAATTCAACAGGATCATTGATAACTTTCAACTTGGATTATTGGAAGTGAACAACGCGGGCATAATTCTGAATGCTAATCAGAGTTTCTGCAAAATGAGCGGATATTCATTGAGTGAATTAATGGGTAAAGATGCAGGGGAAATGCTCCTCAATGATGAGAATCGTGACATGATGCGTCAAATCAACCAAAAACGCTCTGAAGGTTATACTGACGCTTACGAATTGTGCATACGAAATAAAAAGGGTGAAAAAAAATGGTGGCTCATCAGTGGAGCTCCCAATATCGACGAACAAGGAAATGACAATGGTTCCATCGGAATACATTGGGACATCACCTTACAGAAAGAATTAGAATTTTCGTTACAAAAGGACAAACAAAAGGCAGAAGCCATCGCCGATTTCAAAACGCAGTTTCTGGCCAACATGTCGCACGAAATCAGAACACCCCTGAACGCAATTGTGGGAATGATTCGAGAACTAAAAGTGATTGCAAACTCTGAAAAACAATCCGAATATTTACATATTGCGGACGTTGCCAGTGAGGCGCTTTTGAATATCATCAATGATGTACTCGATTTCTCAAAGCTAGAAGCAGGGAAAGTTAGCCTAGAGCAAATAGACTTTATCCCTTCCAAAGTGATGCAGAATGCTGCTCTGCTGATTGCAGATCGAATTGAAGAGAAAAATTTAGATTTCCAATTAGCAGGAATGACAGAGGCCCAACTTTCTTTGGTGGGAGATCCGAATCGATTGCAACAATGTTTGTTGAACATTCTCAGTAACGCAGCGAAATTTACCCACGTCGGTAAAATTTCGTTGGGATTTGAAATTGTAGAGGAAAACGAAAATAAATGCACGGTAGACTTTACGATTTCCGACACGGGCGTAGGGATGGATCCTGATTTCATGAATCGAGTTTTCGAAAAATTCTCACAAGCAGATGAAACGATCACCCGGAAATATGGCGGATCCGGACTTGGATTGAGCATTACGAAGTCATTTGTTGAAATGATGGGAGGAAAAATTCAAATTGAAAGTAAAAAACATGTCGGCACCCGCGTGCATTTAAATATTCCTTTCCAAAAATCTGAAACGGCCGTTGCTATCCATAACAACGATCAGATAAAACAAGAAGTGAATATCAAGGGGATGCGTGTTTTGGTAGTGGAAGATAATGCACTGAACAGGGCGGTAGCCAAAGCATTTTTAACACGACATGACATACAGGTAACAGAAGCTTTTGACGGGATAGAGGCGCTCTCCATGGTAGACCGTCAAAATTTCGATCTCATTTTCATGGATATTCAAATGCCTGGAATTGACGGGATAGAGGTTTGTTCATTGATGAGGGACAAGGGGCTGAAAACACCTATTATCGCACTTACAGCCAATGCCCAACAATCAGAAAAAATGAAGTGTGAAAAAGCAGGAATGAATGATTACCTGGTAAAACCCTTTCAAGAATGCGAGATTTTACAGGTTCTCAATAAATACTCCAATCATCAGGCGACGATGGAAACAGAGACGCAATCCTTATCCATAGCGGATATGGGGCCTTCATTTCAACTTCAAAGGATTCAAGATTTAGTCGGAGAAGATGTGAACATCATCAATAGTATTGTGCAGTTATTTGTAAGAGAAGGAAGTCGCATTGCCAATGAAGTTGAAAAAGCCATTCATGAAAATGATATAGGTATGATTCGAGCTCGACTGCACGAATTAAGACCCAATTTACATAACATGGGAATGGATAAAGCGATGGGATACCTAGAAAATTTCCGTGCTCATATTATCGATGACAAGATGGTAGGAAATGCAGAAACCATTGGACTAAATATGGTCAAGGAAATGCGCGTTGCCATTGAAGATATGCAAACCTACTTAGAACAGTTTTAATTCATGACAAGCACTCCGGAATATATCAAGCAGAATCGATACATGATTGCAGTGGATGATGACCTGATCATTCTCAATGTATTAATCAATCATTTGAAAAGATTTTTACCTCAGGACATTGAACTCGTGGCTTTGGACAATGCCGAAAGTGCCTTAATAGAATGCAATAAAATCATTGAAGCAGAAGCCGAATTGGTCTTGATTATCAGCGACTATTTGATGTATCCGATGAAAGGTAGTGACCTGCTGATACAAGTCAGCCAGATTGCCCCCAAATGCAAAAAAATCATGCTAACCGGCCAAGCAGATGTGAAAGCCGTGGCGGAGGTTATTAATAATACGGGCCTGTTTCATTTTATTGAAAAGCCATGGTATCCGAAAGATTTAGAACTCACCATTCTCGAAGCTATTCACGCTTATGATAATGAAAGGCGACTAGAATCTCAAGAAAATGAGCTTCGCAAATTGAACGAGGACTTGCAAGAATTGGTCAACCAACGCACCGCAGAATTAGAGCAAAAGAATATCGAAATGATGCAGGGATTGGAATACGCCAAACTAATTCAAGGGGCCTTTGTCCCTGCCCTTGAGGTGCTCACTCCTCACTTTTCTGAGCTCTACTTGTACGAATCTCCACTAAAAGTTATCAGTGGTGACTTTCATTGGGTTCATAAGACTGATCAATTCGCCTATATTATCCAAGGAGACTGCACAGGTCATGGTCTAGCCGGAGCCCTACTCAGTGTATTGGTCATCGATATTGCCAAATCTTATATCGTGCAACGAAATAACGAAGTCGATGTTGTTGCCGCTTCGAAGGAAATCATTCACGAACTTCGAAATAAAGTTCCGTTAGAAAAGGTGGATATTTTAGAAAGTGTAGGAGTAGATTTCTGTTTCCTCAAAATCGACCTGCACACCAAAGAAATTCAATACGCGAATTTCAACTCCAATATTATCATGATTGAAGATGGAATTTTCAAACCTGTCTCTCGAAGCAAAGGTTTCTTTAGAATGTTGCAATATGAAGGCGAAATTGAAAATGGCGTTATCAAAGCAGCTGGAAAAAGAATCGTCATGTTTTCCGATGGGCTCGTGGATTTAATGGGTGGTCCCTTGAATAAGCGATTAAAAATTTCAGGTGTCGAGCATTGGATCAATGAAGAAAATTTCTTTCAAAAAGGCCCTGCTTATCTCAACGAAAAAATTAAACATTATCTAGGGCATCATGAACAAATTGATGATATCACGTTGTTATCTTTCCAATGCTAAGTGAGAACAAGATTTCCATCCCAACCGCAAGTTCTCCGATGGATTGCTGAAGGGGAACACCAAGAGCAAGATTTTAAATTAAGAATAGATGATGCTCGAAAAATAGCAAAAACCCTTTCCGCATTTTCCAACACAACAGGAGGTAAACTTTTGGTTGGTATAAAAGACAACGGTGCCATTGCTGGGGTTAAAGAGGACGAAGAATTTTACATGCTTCAACATGCAGCAAATAGCCATTGTAAACCACCCATTGAACTTCATTTTCAAGCGTGGAAAGTTGAAGATAAATTGGTGCTAGAAGTCAATATCCCCATGGCTACTAAAAAACCAATTTTAGCCGAATTCGAAAAAGACAATTGGAAGGCTTTTATGAGGGAGAATGATCAAAACATCTTAGCTCCTGCTGTAATGCTCGATGTATGGAAAATGGCCGAAAGTCCATTACCCGAGAACTTCTCTTATACCCAACGAGAGGAAATTTTACTAAGTGAATTGCATAATGGTCCACAGACTCTGAGTTGGCTATGTAAAAAGACAAAAACCAAGAGATTTATCCTGCAAAAAATTATTTCAAAATTAATTCGATGGGACATTGTCCAATGGAAAGTGCAGGGAGGAATCGCATTTTACTCCATAAAAAAATGAAAAAACTCGTTTGTTTGTCCGGAGCTGGAGTGAGTGCTGAAAGTGGAATTGCCACCTTTCGAGCTAGCGATGGCCTATGGGAAAAATACAAAATAGAAGAAGTTGCCACACCACAAGCATGGTCGAAAAACCCTCATTTGGTCACTGAATTTTATAATCAGCGAAGAAGAAAAATCAAAGAAGCCCAGCCGAATAAAGCTCATCTCTTGTTGGCTCAATTACAAAAACAATTTGATGTTACGGTCATTACCCAGAACATAGACAACCTTCATGAAAGAGCGGGGGTTCAGAAAGTTCTGCATTTACACGGTGAAATTTTTCAAAAACGCAATGAACACGTTGAATCAGAAATAGTTCCTTGTTTAGGTGATCAACCCGCTGAAGATTGGGTGAATGAGCATTCTCGCTGGAGGCCAAACATTGTGTGGTTTGGAGAGGCCGTGCCTATGATGGAGCAAGCGATTCCTATTGTCACAGCCGCCGAAATTTTTGTCGTAGTTGGCACCAGTTTAATGGTATATCCCGCCGCGTCTCTTGTTGAATTCACCTCACCTAATTGCGAGCGATTTTTAATTGACATTCAACCACCCGAACATATTTCAACACCATTTACGACCATTCGAAAACTAGCCACCACCGGAATGGAAGAGCTGCTTTCGATGCTATCCTGAAATTCCCTTTGCTTTATTCCAATAGTAATCCATCTCCTCCAACGTCATCGACCCCATTGTCTTTCCATCCTTGAACGACTCTTGCTCCAAGTATTGAAAACGAGTAATGAATTTTTTATTCGTCCTTTCCAATGCCTCCTCAGGATTGATATCCTTGAATCGCGAATAATTGATGATCGAGAAAAACAAGTCTCCGAGCTCATCCATTTGCTCTTTTTCACTACCCGAATTACAAGCCACCTTGAATTCCTCCAATTCCTCTTTGACCTTTTCCCAAACCTGATCTTCATGATCCCAATCAAAACCCACTCCCCTGGCCTTTTCCTGAATACGTTGCGCCTTTACCATCGCAGGAAGCGATTTGGGTACTCCTTCCAACACTGATTTCTTCCCTTCCTTTAGCTTCAATTTCTCCCAATTAGCCTTAACTTCCTCCTCGTTCGCCACTTTAACATCCCCATAGATATGAGGATGACGATGAATTAGTTTTTCGCAAATCGAATTTAATACATCGGCTATATCAAATGCATCCTGCTCATCTGCAATCTTTGAATAAAAAACCATATGTAACAAAATATCGCCCAGTTCTTTTTTGACCTCTTCGAGATCATTGTCTAAGATGGCATCACCCAACTCATACACCTCCTCGATGGTTAAATGTCGCAAACTTTCTAACGTTTGCTTTTGATCCCAAGGACAGCCCGCGCGAAGCTCATCCATGATTTTCAATAATCGCTCAAAAGCAGTCTTCTTCTGTTCTATTGTATTCTTCATCCACCAAATTTTTCTATGGGATACTTCATTTTAAATTCTTCCAATTTAGCCCGCAGTCGCTTAAAGCGATCATTCAACACCTCATCCTTACTCATAAAGGCATTTTTCAGATGAGCTTGATTCCTCAATATTTCCAAATTTCTTTTCCAAATCATTCGAAATCTCCAATGCAAAAGCCACTCGACCATCGGAGCCAACGCCTGAAGAGAAAATCGAGAAAGTCGTTTATTGATTAGTTCGCCAATTTTCTCTTTGCTGAAAAATGGGGTTAAATAAAATGGGCGATAAGGAACTTCCATTGAAGCTGCCCAATCTTCCCATTTAAAAGTCCCGATGGTCTTGAATCCCACGTAGGGTATCCAAGGCACTCTGAGGGTATCAGCTACAATAGCTCCGTGCATCGCCTCTGTTATCAAGAGCTCAGATTGCTGAATTTTCTCTAACACCTCCTCCACCTCCCATTTTGGACTGATCAATTGCCAACCCAAAGCGTCACAAAGAAGTTGATGATTATGAAATTCTTCACTACCCGCATGCGGCATTAATGAAATCGGATATTTTTTGGCAGGTCGATCCTGAACCATTTCTTTCAATAAGATCGCGCCATCCGTTATCGCAAACGAAGAATCTAATCCCAACAGCTGCGCTGTCTTCGGTCCTCTGACACAAATAAAATCGAAATCATCTAGATGGGTCGGAAGCTGTCCGTAAGTATTCGGTTGGCTCGCGTCAAAACCGCTAGAGAAAACAATCTTTTTTCCCGGAAATCGATCATGAAAACCCAGAATGGATCCAATTCCCATTACAACCAAACCTTCTTGATTATTGAAATATCCGGGTAAGTAATAATCAAAAATCAGGGGATTCAACTGATCTCCAAAATTCTTTCCTTGATGATATTGCAATTTCATGATTCCGTAATCATCTTGAGGAATTCATCTTCCGTAAGTAATGGCACTCCCAATTCTTCTGCTTTCTTTTGCTTTGCAGGTCCACTTTCAGCACCCGCCAATAAAAAAGTTGTTTTAGAGGAAATGCTTCCACTTACTTTTCCTCCATGGCTTTCTATCACTTGCTTAATCTCGTCTCTTCCAAATTTTTCAAACACCCCACTCACGACAAAAATCTTTGCCTTTAACACTTCACTTTGCAGAATGTCTTCGGTCTTAATCATCTCCAATTGCAAACCCGCCTGTTTCAATTTTGTAATCAATGCCTTCTCCTTCTCCGATGCAAAAAACTGTTGAATGCTCTTGGCTATTTTTTCACCTACCTCATCTGTGTTCATTAACTCTTCGATGGTTGCTTGAGCGAGGCGATCAATGGAACCAAAGGCTTTGGCCACCTTTTTTGCAACAGTTTCTCCAACATGCCGAATACCCAGAGCAAACAGGACGCGCTCAAAAGGAATATCCTTGCTAGACGCAATAGCTAACTTTAAATTTTCGATGGTTTTTATTTGCCAAGATCTCCGTTTGATTTCACCGGTTATTTCATCTTCTGAAATAAACCCTTGGCCCAATAATTCATCCATATTCAATGAATAAATATCACCGGCATCCTTGATTCTTCCAATTTCAAATAAACCAGAAAGTGTTTCAGTGCCCAGCCCTTCAATATTCATTGCTTTACGAGAAACAAAATGCTCTAATTTACCAATCTGTTGTGGTTTGCACCCTGCTTGATTCGGGCAATAATGTTGCGCCTCGCCCTCCACTCTGATCAATGATGACCGACAAATAGGACAATGTTCGATATATGCGGTAGGGCTTAAGGAAAACCTTGGGTAATGCAAGTCGACATGTGTAATTTTTGGAATAATTTCCCCTCCTTTTTCTACCCAAACATGATCCCCCTCTCTCACATCCAATTTAGCTATCTGATCAGCATTATGAAGGGAAGCTCTTTTCACTACTGTGCCCGCAATCAGGACTGGTTCTAGGTTCGCCACTGGTGTAATCGCTCCAGTTCTTCCCACCTGATAAGTGATGCGATTTAGTTTCGTGCACTTGGCCTCTGCCTTGAATTTATAGGACACCGCCCACCTGGGACTTTTAGCGGTCATTCCCAGTTCCTGCCAAAGGTTTTTATTGTTGACTTTTAATACTACTCCATCAATATCGAATGGCAAATCATGTCGGGCTTTATCCCAGTAATGAATGAACTCCATGATTTCCTTTACTGACTTGGCCAATGCGATTTGCTTCTTTTCTTTGGAGGGTACATGGAAGCCCCAACGGCCCGCCAACGCTACACTCTCCATATGACTTTGGGTTTGATCTTCATCGGTAAGCACAAAATACATCATCGCATCCAAAGGTCGCTTAGCGACCTCCTTGCTATCTTGTAACTTCAACGAACCTGACGCTGTATTTCTGGGATTAGCATACAATTCCTGGCCCGCATTTTTGCGTTCCTCGTTCATTTTGTTAAACGCTGCTTTCGGCAAAAACACTTCGCCTCTTATTTCAAATTGCTGCGGATAGTCCCCTTGTAATTTCAGGGGAATGGTTTTGATCGTTCTTACATTTAATGTAACATCCTCTCCGGTCGTGCCATCTCCTCTGGTCAAAGCTTGCTTTAATCCACCCTCCTCATACAACAATGAAATAGCCACTCCGTCATACTTCAACTCCAGCACAAACTCAATCTCCCCACCAATGGCTTCATCAATACGATTGACCCAATCTGCAATCTCCTCTTCATTGTAGGTATTAGCCAATGAAAGCATTGGACGCTGATGAACCACTTTTTGAAACTTGCCTGACAAATCACCGCCTACGCGCTGCGTGGGTGAATTGACATCACGGAATTGCGGATATAATTCTTCCAACGCTTCCAATTCCTTCATCCATTGATCAAATTGAAAATCACTTACCTGAGATTGATGCTCCACATAATAGTGATAATTGTGTTCATGCAGCAAACGCATGAGTTCTTCCATTCTCTCTTTCATATCAATAGACTTCTCTCGCATTTCGATTGATCGCTCCCCATATCATTCTTGCAAAACTCCATTCCACTGAAAAAGTGGCAAATGGCGCTTGTACCCATTTTTTCACGTAGGCAGGCTGCGTATTATCAAGCACAAATCGATAACCCAATCCTCCAGAAATATCGAAAAAATAAGTTACGTGAATCGTACCATTGGAAAACACTTCCAAAAACTGAAAGGGGTATTTCTCTTTAACGGTAGTTTGATCGGATGTTCTTAGGTATTCCGCTTTCAATTTACCCTTGCCATAAGTGGTTCCTAAAGACCACTCGGCCTTTTTATGAATGACTAAAATCCTTTCCAAATATGCACCGTAGTAAGGCATTCGAAAACTTGCCAAGGAAATGGGATATCCTAATTCAGGTACTTGCGTTTTTCTTACTCCACCTGTCCAATAATAAGCGAAACCGAAATTCGTTACTCTTTTTATTTGAAGACCTGAATGAAATCCATACCATGCAGCATCCTTATTCACCAACCAACTGTAACGCGTATCAAATCCGTTGTGTAAGGAAATTTTACTGAATCGATCATCGAAATCTACTTTTCCCTTTAGCGTGTACACAGAAAAAGAATAAGGATGTACTTTCGGCACCTTTTTATTTTTCTTCTCAGGTATCGAATCCTGGTCAACGAAATTCGCGCTTGCCACCGAAGCAAAAAATAAAGAACAAAACAGAATTCGCCATTTCATCTAGGCGAAAATACATCATGCCGCGTTTTCTTGCTGCAATTGTGAAAAAGCAATTAAAAATGAATTTTTCCAAGAAACATTATTTTTAGGAAGAAACTGAAACACTTCTTGAATTCGTTTCACTCTGGACATCATATAGGTTCGAAATCTCCATTGATCCTCCTCCTGCATGTTACAGAAAGCCTTTAGTACCTGCCATTCAAAATAATCCAATTGATCTGCTATATGCCATCGATTGATGGGACCATTCATAATGTGCCAACGTCCGTCTTTCATCGGCTGTATCAAACACTGTCCTCCCATAAATCCCAAAGCACCTTTGGAATGAGTGATTTGATCTGATTTCCATGCAACAAATCCCAATTCAGATTCGTCTGTTAAATAAGGGGCTGTTTTTTTCATAATTAAGTATTTTTGACAAATGACACCCCCCCGATTGTAAACTATTTACAATGAAAGAACATTTTAATTATATTCGCGTGGTTATGAAGTTTGTAATACAAAAAGATATGATTTTCAGGATTTTAGTTATCGCTATAAGTTTGGTTTTGGGTTCTTCCCATTGGAATGCGATGCATGCCCAAGATGAACCTGGAACCGCAATTAATGCGACTGTAGGAGCAGCAGGATGTATTCCGGTGACGGTAGACCCTGGAGTTGCCACACCTTCCGCGAATCCGGGTCCTGCTGGTTGTGCAGGAAACTATGGATGGAATCCGCAACCTGATATTTGGGTATTGGTTACGGTTCCAGCTACTGGAGTGCTTTATTTTTCACCGAATGGTACCGTAGATGCTGGTATGGCGGCCTATACCCTCAGTGGAGGTGTTTACACACAAATTGCTTGTGATGATGACTCTGGTCCTGGATTAATGCCACAATTCACCATCACCACATTAACCCCTGGAACACAGGTCTATGTCCAACTTTGGGCTTATTCTGGTGGTCTTATCAACTTCAACATGTGTACGTATGATTGCGATCCTGCCTTGACGTTTTATGCGGACACTGATGGCGATGGATTTGGGGATATCAATAACACCTCTTGTTCTGCAGGTGCTGGATTTGTTTCCAACAGCAGTGATTGTAATGATGGCAATGCTGCCATTAATCCAAATGCCTCTGAAGACTGTAACGATCCTGCAGATAACGATTGTGATGGATCTACCATTGATTGCGATTTCGATGGCGATGGATTTGACGCCACTGTAGACTGTAACGACAATTGTGACCTTCTATTCCCCGGTGCTGCCTGCGATGACGGAAATCCCAATACCACCGGTGATGTATATACCGGTGCCAACTGTGTTTGTCAAGGTTCTCCACCTAGCGCCTGCACACCGGAATCAGGCCAAAGCATCACCTTTAATGGAGGAGCTAATCCTCCTGCCGTGATTACCAATAACGTTCAAATTTGTTACACGTTGAATTATACAATGTCCAGCGGTGACTGGTTGGATGGAATTGCATTTACGCTTGGAGGTGGTTGGAGTAATATTCAGCCTGCTCAAGCTCCCGCCAACTGCGGAGGTGGAGCGCCCTTGTGGATTTGGCAGACTTCTAACTCAGCGAATGGAGCAACCTGCGGAATTGATACTGGAAATGGTTACTATTTTGACACCAATGGAAATGGAAATGGTGGAGATGATTGGGGAGATGCTGGCTCATGTACTTTTGTTGCGTGTGTGACAGCAGACATGACTTCAACGAATAATCTCACCGTTTCTGTCCTCACAGGTGGAGATAGTTATTTTGGAAGTTATAATGGATGTCCAAACAATTGCGCCCCTACTCCTTTCAACTATCCATCTGCCAGTTCAAACACTGGTTGTCAAATCAATCTACCTCCATGCATCATTCCTACTTCATGTGATCTAAACACTGGAAATTATTCCATTGTTGCTGCTGATGGAAATGTGATTTCATTTTTCAACCCTCCGGCTGCGGGTCAATTGGTTGTTTCCATCGATGGAACGCCTGTTCAATTTTTTAATGCTCCTTTTAATGCTCCTGTCAACTTGAATATTCTCAGTCAACTGGCGGATGGCCAATCGCACACCCTGTCTGCGTTCTTTACGAGCAGCCCCACTTGCACAGCGTCGCAAACATATGACTCTCCAGCTGCATGTGGTTGCTCGGTGACCATTCAAAATGTAGTCGCCACTTGTACTGGAACCAACGCCGCTGGCATTGGATTGTATGATGTTTCTTTTGAAGCTGTCATCACTGCTCCACCGGCATCAGGCACACTTTCTATCGCTAACTCCTGTGCGCTTGGAGGTCCAACCTTTAATTTACCGGATGCAACGCTTACCGATGCCACTCCGAATATTTTAACTTTCAACAATGTGCTAGTGACTGCACCTGCTGGATTAACAGCCCCTGGATGTGAAATCACCGCTAGCTTCAGTGCTAATCCGGGTTGCATTGTGGATCCAGCTACTTTCTATTTTCCGCCGATCACGATTGTCAATATTGTATCTGCCACACAAGGCGTTTGTCAAAGTACTGTCAACGGATCAATGAATACCATCGATCTGCTGATGAATGTGACCAATCCACCCGCTAGCGCCGCTACCATGGATGTCCTGGTTGACGGAACAGTGGTGGGCAATTACCCCATTCCTCCTGATGTTTCATCGGCACCCGTGGTAGTGACCATTCCCGCTGTTTTCGTGGAAAACCCTACCAATCCTGCCTTGTTTAATCACGTTATCACTTTTGATTTTGCAGGTGCCAACTGCATGGCCATCAACCCCACTCCAGGTGTTGCGAATACCACTTCTTATCCTTTTACCTTTACAGGACCCAACGGGGAAGCTAACGCCAATTGTGTATGTTCGCTCAATATCCTGAGTGTAACCCCTTCTCAATGTGATGGCTATGTGAATACGTACTCGTTGGATGTCGAAATAGAAATCAACAACGCTCCTTCCACGGAGTCACTAAATTTCTATATTTACAATCCATTGATTGCCCAATCGGGCTTGCTCGCACCCGTTAGTTCGACACTCCCTGGAGCACCTCAAACCGTTACCATCAGCGATATTATCTTACAGCCAGGTGTCGAGTCCTTACAGGAAACCTTAACTGCTAGTTTCACTGGATTCACTGCCGCTAACGCTTGTCAAACGACCTTTGACTTCACTGCCCCAGCTGCTTGCGACTGTGGCGCCGATGTGGGAACATTCAATATTTCTGGCGCTAGCGTTACCGGAAACAATATTGTCATTTGTAACAACCAAACGCTTACTTTCAACAGTAATGATGATTTTACTCCTCCAGCAGAAATTGTCGGAGATGCCTATCAACCCGGTTTAGGCATTGCCATTTATGATCTTACTCAAAACGTACTGAGTGGAGATGTCACACAAGGTGATAATTTGAATCCGCTTGCTATTCTATCTCAGGACATCGTAGGAAACAGCATTGGAAATCTCACCCTTACCAATGACAACGCATTATATACTTCTATAGCTGGTTTATTGGGTTTATCCCCAACCTTTGATTCGCCTGTTCAATTTCAAATGGCCGTTGTTACGTTATACAACACGTCAACCAATCCTATTACCATTCCAGGAACTGGGTCATTGGCCAATTTCATGGATCCATTATCTGGCACCTGTGGAAACGTAGGTACTGTATATAATGTCACTTTGGTTCCCCCAGTTACCTTAGGAACAGGTGTTCCGGATTGCCAAGCGGGAAGTTATACCATAAGCGTGGAGGAAGGCGATGCGGGTTCCAACGTGTTTGATTGGACCATCACAACTTTCAGTCCTGCCAATGTAGTAGCCAGTGATTTCCCCAACGGAAGTGACTTGGTGCTTACCAACCTTGCCAATGGCAATAACATTTCAGTCACATTGACTGACCCCAACGGTTGCACTCAAGTGGTAACCCACGGACCATTTGTAGGTCCAATAACAGGACAAATCAATTTACCCGCTGGAATCTCGGCCAATGCGATTTGTGAGAGCACTCCTGCTTTCCAATTAGTAGGAAATGACCCTAACGGAACATGGACTTTGGATCCTGCCAATCCATGGACTGGACCCGCTCTTTCAGGACCTCCTTTGGATGCTACTGGAACATTCTTCCCTTCTGCAGAACTAGCGGTTAGTCCTGTGGAGTATACTTACGTCATCTTTACTCCTTCTGGATGTTCCACTCCCTCTGCCCCATTTGCGATTGCCGTGCAGCCAACTGTGGTTCCTATCTCCGCGAACTTACCCGACCTATGTGTTAATAGTCCGTTGCTAAATCTCGGATTTTTCGGTGGACCTTCTGGTGGCGTTTGGTCAGGAACAGGTGTTCAAGGCACCAATAATTTCAATGCCTCCATTGCTGGGCCCGGAACTTTTACACTAACCTATGACGTAAGTAACGCCGCTGGTGTAACTTGTGGAACCATCAATGATCCTGCTGTTCCCATCACCATAACAGTTAATGACCCTACTCCTGCCGCCATGACACCCTCGGTAACAGAAGGTTGTGAAGATTTAGTGATTGGTGTTTACAACAACACTCCTAATTCCGTGAACTGCATTTGGAAAATCAATGGAAATGATTTCTTTGGAGATTGTGATTCCATTCACACGACCTTAACCGATGCAGGTTGTTACGATTTCACTTTGATTACCACCGATCCCAATAACTGTGTGGATACATTGAATTTACAAGATTTGATTTGTGTATTTCCAACACCAGAGGTATCTTTTATTTCGTCTCCATCCTCTGTGACCATGGATGACCCCGAATTTACCTTCCATAACACCTCACCGGCTTTAGTGGGCTTAGACTGGGATTTTGCCGGCTATGCAACCGCTACCAGTAACGATCCTATCTATTCTTTTGACGATGTTACCTCTGCTGGATCGTATGCGGTTTGTCTTTTAGGTACAGACATTAATGGTTGTCAAAATACCTATTGTAACGATGTCGTGATCAAAGATGCATTCCAAGTATACACTCCCTCTGCTATTACTCCAGATAATGACAACCTTAATGAAGCGTTCCGTCCTGTGATTACCGGACAAGATCAAGTAAAAGAATATTACTTGCGAATTTTTGATCGATGGGGTAACATCGTATTCGAAAGCAAGGATATGAATGAATATTGGAATGCTAATAATGCGGGTGATCAATATTATGTGAATAATGGTGTTTACCACTGGTTGTTAGAGATAACCCTATACGGTCTCGATGCTACTCAATATTTTGAAGGTTCATTGAGCGTTGTGAGGTAGATGGTATCAACTACGCAGCGTTAACATATACTAAATGGCTTCTTCCATCAAGAAGCCATTTTTATTTTAATTTTGTATTATGCTCAGGTGGTGCCTTTTTTTCTATATCCTATCTTTTCTCTTACCTGATGTAAGCGGCCAAACATCTGTTGGGTTCTTTACAACAAATGAAATAAATAACGACGGCACTCTGTGCCATGATGAAAATTTCATTATCCAACCTTTGGTTGGACAAGTGATGCCGACCAACCTGAACGATCCGACACTTCCCTATCAACCTGGAATTGGAATTGCCGTTTTTTCCTGTGTTCCAACTTATGCCAATAACAATCCATTAAGTGACCCTTGCTTCATCGGTATAATAGAAAGTCAACCGCAATCGGCTACCTACAGTCCTTTTGTAATAGAAAACAACTCCTCATTTTGGAATCAATTACCGGCACCCTATAATCTTGGACCCTCTTCTCCCCTGACGGTTTACTTTCAAATGATCACGCTATATAATTTCAATACGAATTCCGCATATAGCAATTTAAGTGGGCCTAATTTCGATTGCGCCCATAGTTCGAATTTCGCAATAACCATCGAACCATCTTTGGTTATAGCCACAAATGAAAATTGTATAACCGGTCAAATAACCGTATCATTAACAGAAGGAAATGCGATCCAAAATCCATTCTCTTTTGGTATTTCCAATGGCTTTCCGGTAAGTGCCACTCTGCCCGCTAGTTGTAACAATGGAGGAAGCTTCACCATAGGGAATTTAAATAATGGTGATCAAGTAGGATTTCAGGTTCTCAATAATGATGGATGCATTTACACTCATAATGTCAATTTTGTTGGCTCCATAACAGCGAGTATCACGGCTCCAGCTTCGGTATGTGAAAATGATCCACCTTTTTTGCTGAATGCTTTCCCAGCTAATGGTGTTTGGTCCGGTGCCTCCACCTTGAATAATGCAACAGGTGAATTTAGTCCAGGGCTCATCGACATCAGCAATCCCACCAGTTACCAAGTTCAATACACACCCACTACTGGAAGTCCTGGTTGTAATATAGCACAAACCATTGAAATTATTGTCAACCCTACCATTGAAAGTACAATTGTAGATCCAGGTCCATTTTGTCCCAATGATGCGAGTCAGTTGTTAACTGCCGCTAATCCGAATGGTGTTTGGTCGGGTCAAAGCAATGCCATCAACGTCAATGGTATTTTCAATCCACAAACAGCAGGCCCTGGTATTCACACCGTTGTGTACTCCATTCCTGGGACATGCGGAAGTAGCTCATCTATCGATATTACTGTACAAAACTTTCCTGTGATTAGTTTCTCGACCAGCGCGATCACCGGTTGCACCCCATTAGAAGTTGATTTTCAAAACACAACCGTCGGAGGTGGAAGTAATTTCAAATGGTTCGTCAATCAAAATGCAACCAATGAAACCACGGATTTGTTGACTTATACTTTTCCGAATTCTCAATGCTATGACATTGGATTAGCTTTAACCGATCTCAATGGTTGCCGAGATACATTGGACTCCATTCAACTCATATGTCCCCATGTAGATCCTTGGATCGATTTCATCCAAGAACCAACAGATCCAACCATTGATCAACCCGTAGTCTACTTTAGCAGTACGAATGAGGGTTTGGTGAATTGTTTTTGGGACTTTGCCGGAGAAGCCAATGGAAATGGATTCATCACCTATCATTCATTTGAAAGCATTATTCCTGGTGAGTTTCAGGTATGTTTGACTGGTATTGACACCAATGGTTGCGCCAATACCGGGTGCCAATATGTTTCTTTACTGAGTGCCTTTCAAGTATTCGCTCCAACGGCTTTTACACCTGGTGATGATGGACGGAATGACGCCTTCAAACCAGTAATCGTAAGTCCCAGGGAGGTAAAAAAATACGAATTAAGAATTTTTAATCGCTGGGGAAAAGAAGTTTTCTATACCGACGATCCCAATCAATATTGGTATGGCAATACAGACGGGGGAGAATACTATACGCGCGATGATGTGTACGATTGGGTACTTAGCGTAACATTATTTGGATTAGAGGATACGAGGATTTTCAATGGCACCGTCATTATGGTGCGGTAGTACTCGCGTTTTTCTCTTCTAATTTCTTGATCAGCTCTTCGTCGGAAAGTCCCAACCATTGCAAACTTTGATTCGCCACTTTCGCCCACTCGGAATTTGGATATCTTTCAATAACGGTTCGATAGTATTTCTCAGCGGTTACTGGCTGCTTCAAGTGTGCATCATACTCATATCCCACCAAATAAGTAGCATAATCTAATTGCGTAGCTTTAGGATGTTCTGTGTAATTCATTAAAAGCTGAATTGCTTTCTGGTATTTACCCATGGTACCGCAAAGCTGAGCCGCATCCAACAAAAAAACCGCAGTCATCGAATCACTTCTAAATTCATTGCTGTATTTCGTAATCTCTTCAATCAACTGATCCCCCGCCGCAAGATCCATCTTCTCTTTATTAGAAAGAATGACATCCAATTTTGACTTAATCTCCAATTCTTTGTTCACTTGTTCTTGACTCTTTCCCTCTTTAGCATTTTCGCCACAAGCGAAAAAGGTCATTACAAAAACCATCGAAAAAATAATACTATAACGCATTGGCAAATCTCATTTTATAATTAACGGAAACATTACCCTTTGCAATATTTGACAACTTCCCTTTTAACAAGGTTCTCTTCATGGCACTGATTCTATCTGGAATTAAGATTCCCTCCAAATGATCATACTCATGCTGCACCACTCGGGCTGGAAAACCATCTAACTCCTCTTCGTACAAATCCCAATTTTCATCGAAGTATTCAATTTTCACGATGGGCTTTCTGAAAACTTCCATTCGTAGATGAGGTAAACTCAAGCATCCTTCCTCCATGCCCCACTCTTCACCACTTTCTTCGAAAATAATGGGGTTAATAAATACGCGCTTAAAATCTTTACAATCTTCATCAGCATCTTCACCTTCACCGTACGGTGTTAGGTCAATTACAAATAAACGGATGGATTTACCTATTTGCGGTGCGGCCAAGCCCACTCCATTGGCTTTATGCATGGTCTCGAACATGTTATTGACCAACAACTTTAAATCCGGGTAATCTTGCTCAATCTCCTGTGCTTTCTTTTTTAATACGGGATCACCGTATCCTACAATAGGTAAAATCATGATGCAAAAATAAGTGACTTACAACTTCGAAAAAGGTAAAAAAGCGATTCCGATGGTATGCAAAGTACTGGCATTGTGCCAACGCGCACCGCCGTAATTTATCTGCCATCTCTTCACCAATATTGAAGTACCCCATGAAATACCTGTTAATCCGGGAGAGGTGGTCTTTAATTCGACGCGCTTTCCATAATTGTATCCCAAATAAAAATGAAGGGCTGAACCCATCTTAAAGTCCACTCCGGTCACCAAATGCCGCATTAGCTGATCTCCCCAATTCCACTTCTTCTTGCCCACCTCTTCACCGGTTATGGGGTCAATGGTAGCCGATGATGAAGAAAAACCATCCTGAATATTCCATCTTTGGACAGAACGATAAATCAGAGAATAAGTAAAAGGAGCATTCTTGGGTTTTTTAGATATTCCTAGTTGTATATCGAACGGAACTGTCATTTGCAAATTCGAGGTATTCTTCGCCAATGGGAACCCCATGTTTTTCGCTATCGCTGTCAATAAGAGACGGGATTTCGGAATGATATATACCACGGCGGCATCCCAAGCCATGGCTCCTGCCTTTTGATTATCGTATTGAGAGAGGGCTATTTTATACCCTAATCCAATGGTCAGAAGCGAATCCATTTTTTTGTTTGCCACTCCTTGAAATAAAACATCATTGGCTCTAAAGCTACCTTGCTCAGTACCGGTGGCGTCATACCGAGTCATCTCCCCATATCCCAGGGATTTAATACCGATTGCGTATTGTATTTTACTCGAATCCCTCCGATCTACATACATCGCTTGCAATCCCCGCGATTGCGCAAGGTATCGCATATAGTGAAGTGAAGTTTTCCGACGATCCGCGGAATCCAAAAGACAAGGATTTTCAAGGCCATTTGAAAGTTCCCCACCCATCATCGAAATAGCGCTTCCACCCATGGCAATGGCTTGAGCACTGAAAGGAACTGACATTAGAGAAAAACTTTGACTCCCTGCTGTTGATTGCGCCATGAGTTTCCACTCAGGATTCATAACAAAGCCGGTAATCAGCAGGATACACACAAGGAAACGCTTCATGACGCTCAGGATAACGAAATTTTACACTCCATATTTTATCTCCATCGAGTTACTTTTTCTTTTAACAAGGCGATTTCCAACACCTCATTCATCTCTTCTACGAAATAAAATTTCAAACCTTTTAAATATCGTTCATTGATTTCCTGAATATCTTTTTCATTTCGCTTACACAATATGATCTCCTTGATTCCTGCTCTTTTAGCAGCTAAAATTTTCTCCTTGATTCCACCAACGGGAAGCACCTTTCCTCTCAATGTAATTTCCCCGGTCATTGCCAAGAATTTTTTCACTTTTCTTTGAGTAAAAGCAGAAGCCAGTGCCGTCAACATGGTAATACCTGCAGAAGGCCCATCTTTGGGAATGGCCCCTTGCGGAACATGAAGGTGAACATTGTGCTCATCAAAATCCTTGGCATCCATACCCAATAAAAATGAATGTGCTTTAAGATATTCTAAGGCTATGACGGCCGACTCCTTCATCACATCACCAAGATTTCCTGTCAAGGTAAGTTTACCTTTCCCCTTGGTCAGACTGGTCTCAATAAACAAAATATCACCTCCAGTGGGCGTCCAAGCCAATCCCGTTACGACACCCGGCACATCATTATCGGTGTATCGGTCCTTTTCATAACTCGGACCTAATACTGACATGACTTCGTCTCGCTTCAGTATTTTCGAAAACTTTTCTTCCAGTGCAATTTGCTTGGCGCGGTTCCTTATCAACTTACCGATTCGTTTCTCCAAGGATCGAACCCCACTCTCATTGGTATATTCCTCTACCAACATGGTAAGGACTTCATCGGTAAATTGAATTTTACTCTCTGTTAATCCGTTTTCTTTTAGTTGCTTTGGTAATAAATGCCTCTTAGCGATTTCCAGTTTTTCTTCAACGGTGTATCCACTGACCTCAATAATCTCTAATCGATCTCGCAATGCCGGCTGAATAGAAGATAAGCTGTTGCACGTAGCAATGAACATGACTTTTGACAGATCGTAATCCAACTCCACATAATTATCATAAAAAGCGTGATTTTGCTCTGGATCAAGAACTTCCAACATTGCGCTGCTTGGATCTCCATGTACACCTTGACCAATCTTATCAATTTCATCAAGCACAAACAACGGATTCCCGGTTCCTGACTTTTTCAAACTTTGTAATATTCTACCGGGCATTGCTCCGATGTAAGTCTTTCGATGTCCGCGAATCTCGGCTTCGTCGTGCAATCCACCCAAGGCCATTCTGACATATTTCCTTCCCAATGCTTCCGCAATGGACTTTCCCAAAGAAGTCTTTCCTACTCCTGGAGGACCATACAAACAGATGATGGGCGATTTCATATCGCCTTTGATTTTTAAAACGGCCAAATGTTCAATGATCCGTTCTTTCACTTTCTCCATTCCAAAATGATCGCGATCCAAGATGGCCTTGGCGTGATGCAAATCAAAATTATCTTCTGAATACTCCTCCCAAGGCAAATCCAAGAGCAAATCAATATAATTCGCTTGAACACTAAACTCCCCAGCCTGCGGATTCATTCGTTCCAATTTTCCTAATTCTTTGAAAAAAACCTTGGCCACTGCATCGGACCATTTCTTGGTCTGTGCACGCGCCTTTTTTTCTTCTATTTCTTCCTTGAGCGGATTAGCTCCTAACTCCTCCTGAATTTGCTTTATTTGCTGTTGAAGAAAGTACTCTCTTTGCTGTTTGGAAATATCGGTGTGTACCTTTTTGTGAATTTCATTTTTCATTTCCAACATTTGGATTTCTTTGGCCAAATGTTCGAAAACCATCCTCGCTCTTTCCAATAAATCTGCAACCTCCAACATGGCTTGTTTTTGTTCCACATTGGCTTTCATATTGGAGGAAATGAAATTAGTCAAAAAGCTCAACCCATTGATATTCTTGATGGCCACACTTGCTTCGCTTGGAATTTCAGGAGATATCTGAATCACCTTCAATGCTTGCTCTTTGATGGATTCAAACAGGGCTTGCTGCTCTTTATTATGATCGTCTTTATTGAGTTCTGGGTATTCGGTTACTTGTGCTTTGAAGTAGGGATCCGTGGCAACCATACCTTGAATGGAAAATCGTTTTTTTCCTTGTAAAATCACTGTTGTATTTCCATCCGGCATTTTCAACATTCGAATAATGGTGGCCTGCGTACCAATGGTAAATAAGTCATCAAAACCAGGCTCATCCAAATCTGGATTTCGCTGCGCAACCACGCCAATAGTTTTATTACCCTTGTTTGCCTCTTGAATAAGCTTAATACTTTTATCTCGGCCCACGGTAATGGGAATCACCACCCCAGGAAACAAAACCGTATTGCGCAATGGCAAAATTGGAAGTACTTCTGGGGTCTCCTCTTTGTCCATGGCGTCCTCATCCTCTGCGGTAATCAAGGGTATAAACTCATGATCCGACATTTCCTCAGGGAATAACTGAAATAATCCTTCCTCTTTCATACTCTCTTTATAAATATCCTTAGACTTGTCAATGTCAATGCCACAGTTTATTGAATGCCTTTGTGTCTCTCATTCTTTGAATAGGCCCAATCGTTATGCAGGTCTGTCAGCATTTGAATATCAAAATCTGACAAATCCAATTTTCTCCTTGATTTTACGACGGCGACGGTTTCTAAAAATTTAGGCAATTCATATCTGGCGGCTGAATGGGCATCTCCCCAATAAAAACAAGGAATATGCTTAGGTAAGAAGCCCCCACCATAAATATTCGCTCCAACACCCACAACGGTACCTGTATTGAACATTGTGTTGATTCCACATTTGCTAAAATCACCCATTACCAGGCCGCAGAAGGTCAATCCTGTGCTAACCTCCTGTTGATGAAAATAAGAATATTGCTTCACCACACTGTAATTATTTTTTAAATTAGAACAATTG
Source organism: uncultured Chryseobacterium sp. (assembly GCA_964544665.1). Lineage (GTDB taxonomy): Bacteria > Bacteroidota > Bacteroidia > Flavobacteriales_D > Sanyastnellaceae > CAMCTV01. The sequence goes on from CAZJCQ010000006.1 coordinate 32,345, forward strand.
GTATCAGCGCCCAGGTTGCACCATTCCCCGATGATGGCGTTGCCAATAAAACCATCATGGGCTTTATTCGAATAATCGAAAATAATGGCATTCGAGACTTCACCACCCACCTTACAATGCGCTCCTATCACTGTTGCTCCATATATTTTGGCCCCCATTTTTAATACAGAACCTTTACCCAAGTAAAAGGGTCCTCGAATCATACAACCTTCCATGACTTCCGCCTCGTCATCAATGATAATGGGACCGTCTGTGGTATTGAGAAAACAACCATTTACGTTGGCCGATTCCGAAACCATTATTAGCGATGAGTCACCAATGATTTGATTGGCCACACCTTGGGGCAATTGAGCACTAAAATAACCGGCATCTTCAATCAATCTTTCTTTGGCTGCCACAAATAAATCGGACAACTCCATTAAACCTATCCAATCTGCATCCGTTCGCTCTTTCCATTGCACATTTTTCATTTCACTTTGCTTGGCTCGACAAATGACCGGAATTCCATTTTGCATCCAACCCTCACCCATTCCCATGGTGGAAAACGCATCTGTCAACGATGAAACTGGAATAAATCGACCGTTGACCATCCATTCAACAGATGGGTCCACTTGATTAAAGAGAACCCTGTCTGAAATTTTCACGATTTCGAAACCCTGAGACTTCCATTTATCCTCAATGGACAACGCCCCCCATTTAAGTTGACTGATATGGCGTGTCATCGCTAATGGATAAAACTTCATTAGCTCCTTGTCTTCGAATAGGCCAATTTTTATCATACGTGTGCAATTTACAAGCATTGCACATTGGTTCATTCAAATATGAATAATAAATTAGATTTTTTTTGATTCATGAACTTTATAGAAAAACAATGGTTATAGTGGGTAAAGACAATATCGTGAGGGAACAAATTTTCACCATTAAGGAACTGGAAAGCTTTACAGGAATTAAAGCTCACACCATTAGGATTTGGGAGCAACGATATGGCTTGCTCACACCCGAGCGAACAGAGACCAATATTCGTAGATATACAGACCAGGATTTAAAAAGATTATTGAATATTTCTTTGCTCATCAATTCAGGCCAGAAGATATCCAATATCGCAAAAATGAGTGAAGAAGAGGTGAGAATGTCGATTCTCTCCATGAACTCGAATAAAGAGCAACAAGAGAGTCACGCGCTCCATGTACTTAAAATTGCTATGCTCAATTATGATGAATCCATGTTTTCCAAAATCATTGATCAACATATTGAGGACAAAGGACTTTTGGAAACATTTACCACCATTCTCATCCCATTTTTGCAAGAAATTGGAATCATGTGGCAAGCAGATGCCATCTGCCCAGCTCAAGAGCATTTTATTTCCTGTCTTATTCGCCAAAAACTTTTCCATCATGTCGAAACATTAGAGAATCCACAACCTGAAGACAAAAGGACGCTTGTTCTATATCTACCGGAATTGGAGATTCACGAACTATCCTTAATCATGATGCAGTATGTATTGAAAAAAAGAGGTTATAAATGCATTTTGTTAGGACAAAGCGTTCCCTGCGAAGATTTGGTTCAAGTACATCAGCGGCTGGGTCAAGTTGACTTCGTATCGATTTTTACTACAAATCCGCTGCCCATTTTCATGAATGACTACCTGAAAAAAATCAGCAAATTTTTCTCAGATACCGAATGTCATTTTCATCTGACTGGCCATTTGGTTAAAGGACTAAAAAGCCCAGACTATCAGCTGATCACCTTTTACAATACGGTAGAAGACCTGCTGAACAACTTTGAAGCATAAAAAAAGGATCCCAAGGGATCCTTTTTCTGTGGTACCAGTTGGAATCGAACCAACGACACAAGGATTTTCAGTCCTTTGCTCTACCAACTGAGCTATGGTACCATTGCGGGGTGCAAATATAATACTTTTCTTGTATCACACAAATCTATCCGCATTTAATTGCCAAAATACACACATCATCAATTTGTTCGGATTCCCCTTTCCATTGATTAAACTCCCACTCCAAATTCAATTGTTGCAAATCGCAAGGCTGATTGCTAATGGACACCAACTTTGATTTCAATCGAGAAGACATGTACTTCTTACCATTGGGACCGCCAAACTGATCTACAAAACCATCCGTCATTAAATAAATTACATCCCCTTTTTCAACCCCCAATTGCTTTGTTTCAAAAGACAACATATCGGACTGAAAACCGATGGGCTGCTTGTCACCCTTCACTTCCTTCAATTCCGCATTAGGTTTGGCTATCCAGACTGGACGATTGGCACCCGCAAAAGTATACTTATCAGCAACTTTGTGGTAGACACATAATCCCATGTCCATGCCATCTTTTACCTCACGATTGCTCTCTTTGAATGTCTCAATGACCAACTTGCGCACTTGGTTCAGTATTTCCCCGGGCTCGCGCAAACCTTGCTCTTTGACGACTCGATTAATGGCATTGGAACAAACAACACTCACCATTGCACCTGGCACTCCATGCCCCGTGCAGTCGGCTACGGACCATATTTTATATTGCTCATCCTCATAAAGCCAATAGAAGTCTCCAGCCACAATGTCTTTAGGCCAATAAATTAAAAATGAATCTGCAAAGGCCTTTTTGATATTTTCTCGTGGAGGTAAAATAGCCTGTTGCAATTGCTGAGCATATTGAATGGAATCCACCATGTTCTTATTTCGCTCTTCAATGTGCATTTTCTCTTTCTCGATGAGGGCAGATGTCCTTTTCTTCAAACGGTAAGCACGAATAACCAGGAATAGAATGACCAACAACACGACTGCTCCCGCAATTAAATAATAAATATACCTTTTTGAAGAGGCTTGTTTTTCCATATAAGCCTGCTTCAACAACATCTCTTTTGCCTCCTCTTGCTTGATTTGAGATTGTGCTTTTTGTATTTCTTCCGCTGCGGTTAAGGCCTCCGCTAATTTCCCATAATGCTTGTACAAAGGTTGAATAAACTCAGCCGCCCGAAGCAGAACTTTTATCGACTTTGAATTTTTACTGAGTAAATAGGCCTCCTCAGCGAATTTAAAGGCCATCGTTGTATCTGATTGTAAAAGACTCAATTTGCCCTCGCCCAATAAGGTTTGTGACAATCCTACCTTGTATTGAATGGCTCGGTACTCTTTCTCTGAAGCCTGAAAATTCTCTTTTGCCAATGCATAATCCCCTTTCTCCAAAAACATTTCCCCTAGTTTTCTGAGGATATTCGCCTTCCCTTTATTATCTCCTAACTTTATTCTGAGTTCCAAACTTTTTCTAAAATCCATCTCTGCCAAATCCCATCTTTTTGTATCATAATACAACTGACCTCTATTGCTGTATATAAAAGAACTTGCCGATGTGTTTTTAGTTTCCTCCACCAATGCCAAGCTTTCATTGTATTTCTTGAGCGCCTCCTCAAAATTTTGCAGATCATGAAAAATTCGCCCTAGATTCATGATTGCCTCAGCCAAATCGTTCTTATCTCCTAGCTTTTTTCTAATACTTAACGATTTCTCTGAAAACTCTACCGCCTTGTCACTCTCTCCCACTCTCTTATAATAGGTTCCCAGATCACTGTAAATATTACCGAGAATCTTGTTATATCGTGGACTGGCTTTCCATTGGTCTTCATTCTCTATGGCCGCGTTCAGCGCTAACTCTGCCATGTCTATCCCTTCCACCACATCTCCTTTGTTGTATAAAATCCAAGCTTTCAATACTTGAGCACCATTTTTCCCTAAAGCATCGTTGCCTTGCTGATAAAATTGCATCGATAAAGTACTGGCTTCTATTGCTTTATCAAATTCCGACTTCATATCCAGTCCTACTGCATAATCGTAATAGGCCTCTCCCAAAATTTTAAACATCTGCTGCGGAGGATGTTGTCCGAGCTCTTCTATGATCCATTTTGAATACTTGATGAGTGAATCAGGATTGCTCAATTTATATGACTTTGCAATTTGCAATGCAATCGACAAACTAGCCGTATCACCGCTCTGCTTGATGAATTGAACTTTCAATTCATCGGACGCCTGCTGTTCATGACTCAGCATAGGAATCACCAGGAAAAGGAGGAGCACAAAGAATCGAGAACTATGGCGTAGCATACTGCACAAAGTAAATTCGTTTTCCACTAATTCCGATGAATTTAGCCTTCTGTTAATTCTTTTTGTTAATTTATTAAACAAAATTTGGTATTTCGAATTTTCTGTTTAACATTTGCTAAAATTAATTAAACATTGAAATGAGCACATTAGAATTCAATCACTTGGTAACGGCACACTCTAGCCATTTAAAAGGTTTTGCCATTCACTTCACCAAGAACACGGAAGATGCTGAGGATTTAATTCAAGATACACTATACAAGGCACTCAGATACAAAGATCATTTTCAAGAAGGTACCAATTTCAAGGGTTGGCTCTATACCATCATGCGCAACATCTTCATCAATGGCTACAAGAGAAAAAAGTTACAACAACAGGTTTCACAATCTACTCAACACGAGTTTATTATGAACGCCATTCCATCGGAAGATGCCGTCAATGGTGGAATGGATTTCCAAGAAATGACAAAATCCATCCGTCTTTTGCCTATTGAATATAAAAAACCTTTTCAAATGTACTTGGATGGTTATCATTATGAGGAGATTGCACAAGATATGGGAATTCCAATAGGAACCGTCAAGAGTCGGATATTCCATGCCCGTCAAAAATTAATGCAACGTTTAAAAGACTTTCGCTAATCTTTCAAATTTGTGATTATTTTCTTAAGTTTGTGCAACTATATACCTTAGCGTAAGGTCTTTAGTTTAAGCGCTAAACTATGAAAAAAATTTTCCTTGTTATTTGTCTCCTTCCTGCAATCTGCAATGCGCAGATTTTGGTGGATCAAAGTTTAACCATCCAACAATATGTGACGGACGTTCTCTTAGGGCCAGGAGTTTCTGCTTCTAATATCCAATTTACCGGATGCCCGACTCAAATTGGACATTTATCCGGTGGAGGTTCTGTAGGATTGATCATTGATGGCGGAGTGGTTCTTTCCAGTGATAATGCAAAAAATTTGGAGTTGGCAGCACAAAGTGCAGATTCCTATTTAAGCGTAGATGGTTGCACTGGTATTTCGCAGCAAAGTGGCGATTTGGAAACCATCGCCAATACCGTGCCTGCCCTTATAGGTCAGAACTTTACCGTTAATACCGTTAATGATGTCGCTATTCTTGAATTTGATTTCGTTCCAACGGGTGACACCCTTCAATTCAACTACATTTTCGGATCCGACGAATATCTAACCTGGATCAATACCGGTTATAACGACATTTTTGCATTCTTTCTCAGTGGTCCAGGGATCACCGGTCCATACGCGGCCCCTCCCGGCTTTCCCAATGGGGCCATCAACATTGCGCAAGTACCTAATTCCATCCCTCCTCTTCCGATTACCATCAGCTCTGTCAACCCCAATATCAACGCTGCTTATTACATTAACAACCCCAATCATGAAAATATTGACATCAATGGATACACGACCACATTGACGGCTTTTCACCTTGTGCAATGTGGCCAAACCTATCACATTAAGTTGGCCATTGGTGATGGAAATGATACTGCTTTAGAGTCATTTGTAATGCTGGAGGAAGGTTCTTTTACATCCAATGCGGTGGTGGATGTTTCGCTGGCCATTAATGTAGGACAACCCGATGTCAATATTATATACGAAGATTGTGGGGAGGCCTCTATCGTATTTGAAAGAGCCCCAATTTCTGATCCAAATGTGCAAGATATGGTAGTGGTCTCTTGGTCAGGAGGCGGGCAGATGGGACTGGATTATAACATGATGCCGGACACGATAGTATTCCTTCCTGGTGAAATGGTGCATGAATATAGTCTTGATGCATTTGATGATGGATTGGTGGAAGGAACTGAAAGCGTGATTCTAGAAATCCTCAATCTTGCCGCCTGCAATGGAAGTGGCATTACCAGTTATTTCACCTTTGACATAGCTGACCATCCTCAACCTTTGGTTGTAAATGGATACAACCAGACGATTTGTTCTGGAGAGACGGTAACCTTGGACCCAATCATTGAGGGGGGATACGGGAATTATACTTTCGATTGGAGCACCAATGAAACCACGTGGACGATCGATGTTACTCCTCCTTTTACCACGACCTACACACTCGTAGTGAGTGATACCTGTGGAATGCCCTCAGATGATGCTGACTTTATAGTGGATGTATTGCAAGTTCCACCATTAACCATCTATATTGATTCCCTTGTACCTGGAGTGAATATTGTGAACGATGTATTAACCAATTCCTGCATGAATTCTGTGAGTCTGAATGCCTTCGGAGCAGGAGGTGATGGAAATTTAACCTACACATGGACAGATGAAAACGGCAATAATCTGTGGGGTTGGGGGGGATCATTGTGGTATGACGGGATGTGGGATGGTGATGGTTCTGTGAATGTTACCGTTACAGATGGATGCGGATTAACCGCAACAGACGAATTAACCGTGCAATTTCCGCCTGTTACCTTCAGTGTCCCCGATACGGTATATGCGAATTGTATCGATCCGATTACTTTGACACCGGTGGTTACAACTGGAGGAGGGGCATACACTTACGAATTTTACGACTCCAATGGAAACCTACTTGGAAATGCATTACCCTTTACGTATACCTACCCACAAGCGACGACCGTAGTGAGCATCGTCACCGACAATTGTGGTGCCTTTGCGGATGACACCACCCAAGTTGAAATGCAAAATCCACCCATGGTATTTACTTTAGGTCCTGATATTAACGCCTCCTGTATCGATAATACGACCATTAATTCCAACGTCATCAGCGGAACTGGAAACGTTACTTATCAATGGTACTCCAACGGACAATTACAAAATGGAAATACCTCCAGTATTTCTATACAATCCTTTGTCACTATTCCGGTAGTGGCCATTGGTATGGATCAATGCGGTGAAGTAGGTTCCGACACTGTAGTTGTGAATATCCCTAATGATCCCATCAGCTGGACCGTGCAAAACGACACGGCGATTTGCTTTTACCAAGACGTAAATATTTGGGCACTTGCGCAAGGTGGTGAAGGTGGCTTTACCTATTACTGGCCTGAGTTAAATGATTACGGAAGTGAAGTGAACACCGGCCCTTTGACAGGAAGCCACACGTTTAGGGTCCAAATTACAGAGCTCTGCGGTAGTGTTTTTTCTGATACTGTTCATATTGATGTCATTCCTGTTTCAGCCAATTTCTTGGCCAACGAAGTTTCAGAAAACACCTATGATTTCCAAGCTGAGCCTTGTGTAGACTGCATATACGCATGGGATTTCGGAGATGGCAGCACTTCCGCTGATTCCGTGGTTACGCATGAATTTGATGGAATCGACACCCATGAAGTGCAATTAATCGTTACCAATTCTATAGGATGTACGGACGAACAAAGTTATACTGTTATTGCTCCAGCCTATTTTTTCATCCCCTCGGCATTTACCCCTAATTATGATGGTATCAATGATGCTTTCACCATGGTAGGTGAAAACGTGGCTGAATTTGAGTTAAGTATTTTTAATCGTTGGGGCGAAATCGTCTTCCAATCCAATGATCCTAAAAATGCTTGGATGGGTGATTATAACGGAAATGGAAGTTATTTTGTGCCAAATGGCGTTTACTCTTATCAAATGAGAATCAAAGGATTTGATAAAGAAGCCGAATACCGATCAGGGAATATTGTGGTGATGCGCTAGTCGATATCGATTTCCTTATCGGCCATCGCATTAGATAGTAAAGCAATGAGATTTTTCTTGTACTCATCGGTTTCCTTTTGATGTGCTTCGTGAAGAAATTGTTGTGAATCGATTAATTGTTCTTCAGTTAAAGGGCCCTCCATTACCTCAATGATGGAGAAACATTCTAACATTGTCTCTGCTCCGCCGAGTACAGCCATCTGTAATAGTTCTGTCATATAGGACGTTGGATTTCCACCTGAATTCCAAATGAATGCCATGATTGCTCCGCGATCCATCTTCCAAGCTTCCTTCCGTAGACATTTCATCAGCTCATCTTCAAAACCCTTTACTTTCAAAGTATTTAACATTTGTCGCAAATCTTCCTTTAATTCGGTATTCTCCGTAGAAATAAACAAGGCAACCATCGGTTGAATAAATAACGGATTAATAGACTGTCGCACTTCTTCTACTGCCGCCTTCACTACCTTTATATCCGTTGATAATAATTGCTCCAAGACCCTTCCTTCTTTATTCATTGTTATTTATTTTTTTCAAAAATACAATGAAGCAATTCAAAGTTTGATTATACTTGTAAAGGAAAATTAAAAAAATGAAAACAATTCAAACCTTCATTCTATTCGTTGCCTTGATGGTAAGCGGATCACTCTTTGCTCAAAACACAAATCCCATTCAAATTAACATCAATCAATCAACCGATCGAGGTCAACTTTGGCAGATTCATGAACAACTAAAAGCACAGGGATTGGTGTTTCAATATGAACCGGTTTTTGATAACGAGAGAAGACTTACTCATTTGAAGTATACTGTTTTGGATAATAACGGAACCGTGATTGTTCCCACTGCAGAAACTCAAGGAAATATCCAAAAGGGCACAAACGTACATATCACCTTAATCAAGGAAAATAACGTTTGGAAAAAACAATAATCTTCAGCACCTCGCTCGATATATAAAAAACCGCGCATGCGGTTTTTTTTTTCTTCACTCATTTGATTGTATTTTTGGTAAATGCTAAAACAACAGCTACAGCTCAAACTCCAACAGAAGCTTTCACCGCAGCAAATTCAGTTAATGAAATTGCTTCAAGTGCCTACTGCCGAGTTAGAGCAACGGATAAAAGATGAAATGCAGGAAAATCCAGCATTGGAAGAAGGAAGTGACGAAGACGAGTCTACTGGTGATATTGATCAGGAGGAAACAGAACAAGAGGAGTCCGATGAATTTGACTTATCCGACTATTACGATGAGGACGAAATTCCCGATTACAAAACAAGCGTTCAAAATAAGGGTAAAGATGACGAGGATAAGCAAATGCCCCTGGGTCAAGGATACAGTTTTCAAGACGCCTTATACAGCCAACTATCTCTTTTGGACATCGACGAAGAGGAAGAGCGATTAGCAGAATATCTTATCGGGAATTTAGAAGATGACGGTTACCTCCGAAGGGATTTGGTTTCGATTTGCAATGACCTCATGTTTACAGCCAATATTGAAGCATCTCTTTCGGAATTAGAATCAGCACTACGCGTTGTTCAGCAATTAGACCCTCCAGGCGTTGGTGCCCGAGACTTAAAAGAATGTCTTTTAATACAACTTGATCGAATTGAAGAAAAACATTCAGATCAACAATTGGCACATACTATTTTATCCAAATATTTCGAAGAATTCACTAAAAAGCACTACGAAAAAATTGCACAGCGATTGGCGCTAGATATAGAGGAGATTAAACCGGCGATTCAAATCATTTTACACTTAAATCCGCGACCTGGAAACAGCTTATCTGACAACGGACGTTCGGCCCAGCAGGTTACTCCCGACTTTATTTTAAGCAATGAAAACGACGCTCTTCAAATCCAATTGAACGGAAAAAATGTACCTGATTTAAAAATTAGCAGGGGGTACAAGGAAATGCTCGAACATTACTCAAAAATAGCCAAGAAAGATGCAAAGCAAAAGGAAGCCGTATTATTTGTAAAGCAAAAAATAGATTCTGCCAAGTGGTTCATTGATGCTATTCAACAACGTAACCATACCCTATTCATTTGCATGGAGGCCATTGTAGAATTGCAAAAAGAATTTTTCACGAGTGGTGATGAAGCCAAGCTTCGACCTATGATTTTAAAAGATGTGGCGGATAAGGTGGGCATGGACATTTCCACCATTAGCCGCATGGCCAATAGTAAATATATACAAACACCATTTGGCACTTATTTATTGAAGTACTTCTTCTCCGAAGGACTTACCAATGATGAGGGGGAAGAATCCAGCTCCAGAGAGATCAAACAAATTTTGAAAGAAGCCATCGAACAAGAGCAAAAAAGAAAACCCCTTCCAGACGAAAAATTAATGGCCTTGCTCAACGAAAAAGGCTATAACATAGCACGGAGAACAGTGGCCAAATACCGAGAGCAATTAGGCATTCCAGTAGCTCGATTAAGAAAAGAAATTTGATGTACAGAATTGCCCAAACCCTATCCATTATTTTCCACCCTTTATGGATGCCTCTTCTGATTTATGGAATTGTACGATGGATGGATCCTTATTTTATAGCGCCCACTGAAGCTGATTCCTTTATTTTCATTTTACTCATCGTCAACATCATTGCACCTGCGGTGAGTATTTTAATCATGATCAAATTTGGTTGGGTCAGTGGCATTGAATTGAGAGAACGAAACGAAAGATGGGGCCCTTATTTGTTGGTCATTTTCTACTACGTTGTTTCCTATTGCGCCCTGCGTTGGCAAGGCCCTATTCTTCCGAAAGAGGTCTTTTCTTTTTTATTAGCTGTGATTGTTTCATTGGTATTATCACTCGCCATCAACGCTTTTTGGAAAATCAGTGTGCACATGCTCGGTCAAGGTGGCGTTTTTGGAAGTTTACTCGGCCTCAAATATGTCCACATGGCCGACGTTTCCGTAATCGCAATGCTCACCATTGTCATGGCATCGCTCACTGCTTACAGTCGTCTAAAACTCGATGCTCATACGCATGGCCAAGCCTATGCTGGATTTATCTTGGGCACCGCTATTAATTGGATAATTATCTCAAACCATTGGATGATATGAGAAAATGCATCTTGGTTACAGGAGGAGCTGGTTACATTGGCTCGCACACATGCGTACAATTGTGGGAGGCAGGATATCAGCCCATTGTGATCGATAATTTAAGCAACTCCCAGCTTTCCATGATGGAAGGGATTGAAAGAATAATAGGAACTCGGCTCCCCTTTTACAACTCCGATTGTTGTGACCCCCAATCAGTGCGTTCTGTTTTCGATGCTCACGCTATTGAAGGTATTATACATTTCGCTGCTTTTAAATCCGTTGCTGAATCCGTTGCGCATCCCGAAAAATATTTAAGCAATAACATGGGATCATTGGAAAACATTCTCTCCATTATGAAAGAACGTGGAGTGAAAAATTTGGTTTTCTCGAGCAGCTGCACGGTTTATGGCGAGCCCGAAGAAAACCCGGTTAATGAAGACACTTCCTGGCAAGAAGCCGCTTCTCCCTATGGACATACCAAGCAACTCGGAGAAATTGCTATTCAAAAGGCTCAAAATGAATTCCCTTTAGGAAGTGTTATTCTTCGTTATTTCAATCCCATTGGAGCTCATCCTAGCGGGCATATTGGGGAGCTTCCCATCGGCATACCCAATAACTTGGTACCGGTACTGATCCAAAAAATAAACGCAAAGCAAGACTTACAAGTCTTCGGTGATGACTACCCTACCCCTGATGGCTCTTGTATTCGCGATTACATTCACGTCATCGATTTGGCAAATGCGCATGTCAAAGCGCTTCAATGGTTAGAGAAAAAACCATTGGAAACCGAAGTTTTTAATATTGGACAAGGCAAAGGAAATTCGGTGTTAGAAATCATCCAATTATTTGAAAAGGCCAACGACATAAAGGTGTCTTATCAAATTACTAAAAGAAGAGAAGGAGATATTTCCAAAATATGGGCAGATACAAAAAAAGCCCAAAATCAGCTTATGTGGGAACCCACCAGAACTACCGAAGACGCTCTTAAAGATGCGTGGAATTTTCATTTGACAAATCATTAAAATTGCGTTGTGTGTTTAACTTAAGTGATCAAGACAGAAATCAGTTGTTCGATCGAAAAAAAGATCCCAATTTTTTTATTATCGAACTCAAAAGTCTAATCGATCAGATCCGACCCACCAAGATTGAAAAACCATGTACTCCAGGAGATGGCATAGACATCATCAATGCCATTGATAGTCAGAATTACATTGAGAAATTCAAAAACAGAGGTCAAAAAACCAGCTCTCTTTTTATCCCAGCTTCGGGAGCTGCCACTCGCATGTTTAAACATTTAACGTCGGTGCAATCTTTGGATTCTGATTCTTTGGCCGAAGAATTCATCATCCATTTTCATCAATTTCCTTTTTTCGAAGAACTTCGAGAACGCTTTACTTCGCTTGGTTTAGATTTAGGTGCACTGATCGAAGAAAATCAATGGTCATCGATTATTCATCACCTTATAAACAGCATCCATTTCACACAACTTCCAAAGGCCTTGATACCCTTCCATCAGTACGATGGTAAAAGTAAAAATGCTTTTGAGGAGCAACTGCGGGAGGGTAACGCCTACAATCGAAACGCCGACGGAACTTGTCAATTTCACTTCACCATTGCACCAGATTTTCAATCTTCCTTTGATGAATTAAAAAAACAGATGGAGTTGGATGCTTCTCAACGGATAAAAATCCAATTCAGCCATCAGTCCATCCAATCCGATACACCCGCACTCAAGAACCATAAAGATTTCGCTCGCAACAGTGAAGGCCAAATTATCTTTCGTCCAGCCGGTCATGGCGCGTTGTTGAGCAATTTGCAGCAAGTTCAAACCGACATCATTTTCATCAAAAACATTGACAACATCGCTCATTCCAAATGGACTCCACACGTAAGTTTTTATAAGCAACTACTCGGTGGTTTATTGATTGAGTTAGTAGAAGAAACCCATCAATTGTTGATCCGATTGGAACAAGAGGGGAAATCAGCCCTGGCGGACGCCATTGAATTTTTATTTAAGAAATATGGTTACCGGCAGTCTGATGAAATCACGGTAAATCAAATTTTCAATCAATTGTATCGTCCTGTGCGAGTTTGTGGAATGGTTAAAAATGAAGGAGAGCCAGGCGGAGGACCATTTTGGGTTTTAGATGAACAGGGAAGAATTTCGAAACAAATTGTAGAGAAAAGCCAAATTGACACCAGTGATTTATCACAATCAAAATGCTTGATGCAATCCACGCATTTCAATCCGGTCGATATTGTATGTTGTATCAAAGACCACCATGGTAAAAATTACAATTTGGATAAATACGTGGATAAAAGCACGAGTTTTATTTCTGACAAATTTCAATCGGGCCAAATTGTAAAAGCGATCGAGCTGCCTGGACTTTGGAATGGGTCGATGGCTGGTTGGAATAGCGTATTTGTGGAGGTGCCGAATGAAACTTTTCATCCGGTTAAAACCATCAACGACCTGCTGCGATCGGGGCATCTGGGCTAATCTCTATTCTTTTTGTGCAATACTTTAATTCCAGCGGATGATCATTACTCGCAATGAACGCCAATCGATTTTCCTGAAGTGAATTCAATTGCTCGCTTAACCAATTTTGCCAATGACGATCTAAATGACTCGCTGGCTCATCTAATATCACAATCTCACTCTTTGTATTAAAAGCCAACAAGAGCTTTAACCTTTGGATCATTCCGCTGGATAGATCCTCTATCTTCTTCTTAGCATGTGGCAATAAATCGACTTCTTCTAATCGATTCATCATATTACCCTCTTCCATTTCTCGCATTTTCATTTGAAGCTGTACGACTTCCTCCACACTTAATGAACCCGGAAGTTCAATTAACGGTGAGCACCATGATAAGTGTTTCCAAACCTCTTCTACCGGTATATTTTGGTCTCCGAGCATCCAATTCATTTTACCTTCTGTAGGGGAAAGAAATCCACTGACTATTTGGGTAAAAGTACTTTTTCCAGAGCCATTTTGGCCTGTGATTGCCACCCGTTCGCCCTCTTGAAAACAAAGATTGAGATTGCGGAAAAGCCATTTGCCTTGAAATCTCTTACCGATATTTTCACATTCAATGCGCACCCATTAGCTATTGAGACCCTTCACGATGCCCTTATCCGATTGTCGGATGAACGACAAAATTTGCTTCACTTCAGGAGTCTCCTCCATGGATGCTACCTCTTCTACTCCTTTTCCAATGGTCGGAGATTGAACAAATATTTTACGATAAATATCTTCAATGTGCATGACCACGTTTTCCTCGAATCCTCTTCTTCTCAAGCCGATTGCATTAACACCAATAAAACTCAGTGGCTCTCGCGCTACTTTAATAAAAGGAGGGACATTTTTTCTAACCAATGATCCACCGGCAATAAACGCATGTGCCCCAATTCGAACGAATTGCTGAACAGCCACTACCCCCTCAATGATGACCCAATCCTCAATATCTACGTGTCCCGCAATATTACCCGAATTGGCTATAATACAATGATTCCCCACAAAGGCATCATGAGCAATATGCACATAAGCCATCAATAAACAATGACTTCCCACTTTAGTGGTCATTCGATCTTTGGTTCCTTTGTTAATGGTAACACATTCCCTGATGGTGGTATAATCTCCAACTTCAGCCGTACTTGGTTCTCCATCAAATTTTAGATCCTGTGGTATGGCTGAAATAACAGCACCAGGAAAAATACGACATCCTTTTCCAATTCTTGCACCGTTCATGATCGTCACATTCGGTCCAATCCAGGTGTCATCCCCGATGATAACATCCGATTCAATGGTGGTAAATGGACCAATGGTTACGTTGTTACCTAACTGGGCCTTAGGGTCGACTGCACTGTTTGGATGAATCATGCGTTTACATTTTGATTTTGCGGCACTTTATCTCTTACTACTTGCGCTAACATGGTAGCCTCACTAACTTCCTTTCCGTTTACATAAGCCGTTCCCGACATGTGTACTAAACCACGACGGATGGGGGAAACCAATTTCAACTTGAACACCACGGTGTCTCCTGGAATTACTTTCTGCTTAAATTTAACGGTGTCAATTTTCATAAAGTACGTGCTATAGCACTCGGGATCCTCCACCTGACTTAATGCAAAAATTCCGCCTACCTGCGCCATTGCTTCGATTTGAAGTACCCCAGGCATTACTGGATTGTTTGGAAAATGACCTTGAAAAAATGGTTCGTTCATGGTAACGTTCTTTACACCCACAATCGTCTCTTGGTCCATGGATATTATTTTATCCACGAGCAAAAAGGGATAGCGATGAGGAAGCATCGCTGAAATTTGATTGATATCGTACACCGGTGTTTGCGATAAATCGAAATGAACAGGTTCGTGCTTTTCTGCTTTCATTAACGATTTAATTTTTTTCGCAAATTCCACATTGCCATAATGACCAGGTCGTGCCGCAAGTATATGCCCTTTAATGAAGCAACCCGTAAGCGCTAAATCGCCCACAATATCTAATAATTTATGACGAGCGGGCTCATTTTCATACTGCAATTTCACTGTGTTCAGTACACCAATTCCCTCCACCTTAATATCCATCGGCTCTCTGCCAATTTTTTTCAGTAGGCTTGCAATATCTTCTGTGGTGCACTCTTTATCCACCATGACAATGGCATTGTCCAAGCTTCCCCCTTTTATTAATCCATGTTCCGCTAATTTCTCTAGTTCTCTCATAAAAACGAAAGTTCTACAGCGAGAGATTTCCTTTTTAAAATCCTGCAATTGGTACATGTGCGCATGTTGGGTTCCCAAAATGGGTGAGTTATAATCCACCATGACTGTCACCCTAAATTCACCACCTTTAGTGGGTACCGCCAACATTTCAATTCCTCTCTCCTGATCTTCGTAAGTGAGATTTTTTTTCAATTCATAATAGACACGTTCAGCATCTTGTTCTTGAAAACCAACGGCTTCAATTGCCTCTAAAAAAGGATGAGCACTTCCGTCCATGATCGGCATTTCCGGACCATCTATCTGAATCAACACATTGTCCACTTCACTTCCATATAAAGCGGCCAGGACATGTTCCGTAGTATGCACCTTGGCGCCATTCAATTCTAGAGTCGTTCCACGCTGAGTAGAGGTGACCAAATTACAATCCGCAGGAATAATGGGTTGGCCCTCTAAATCTATCCGTTGAAATTTATAGCCATGATTTTCAGGAGCTGGACACAGATGCAAATTTACCATTGCCCCCGTATGGAGTCCCACCCCAGTCAAGTGCACGACGCTCTTCAAAGTTCTTTGCTTAACACTCATGTCGCAAAAATAAGGTTTCAAAGCGACATCAAGGGCATGTTTTACTTTTTTCTAGCTAAAGTTATCCCATCTCGAATGGGGATAATCATGGCTTCCCAACATGGGTGACGTGCTATCGTTTTATTGAGTTCGTGTAAAACTTGTGTATCCTTATCTCCGGGTTGAATCGCTTGAAACACCTTGCCATTCCAAAGCACATTATCTACCAACAAAATTGCACCAGAAGAGAGTTTATGGGTTAGACTTTCCAAATATTTTAAATATTGACTCTTATCTGCATCCAAAAATACCAATTCGATCTTTGATAAATCATGTTGGTCTATAAAATGAGCTGCGCTCATGTAATGATTTCGAATCCGATGATCCGTTAAGTACTTTTGATGAATCCACGCTAGTTCCTCATTAATATCTACAGTTAGGAGTTCTCCATTCTGATCTAATCCTTCTAATAAACAAAGGGTGCTATATCCAGAAAAAGTCCCCAACTCGAGAATAGAACTTGGACGAAGTAACTTACTGATCAAACTTAACCACCTTCCCTGATAAGCCCCAGAGCACATCCTAGGATTTACCAATTTTTGCCATGTTTCCCTCTCTAGCTCAGCCAAACGCTCAGATGGCGGCGTCATCCATTCTTCCAAATATGCTTGCTCTCCGATGATCATAATCCTCCTGTTCCAGAATAAATGCGCAATGGTTCATCAAAAGTCAACTTAATCACAGTCATCATGGGATCGAGATATTGCTGATCCGATGGGACGTCAATAAAGAGCAATCCGGGTTTCGCGCTCCATGATATCTTACCGACCACTTTCGTTGCACATTCTTTACCATGACCTAAAATTTCTGCTTTCTTCACCTTATTCATGATTCCTTTGACCTCGATGAATCCCGTTGCATTTCCCGGCAAGAACAGGTACAACTGTGTACTATCCTTTGACATCGTAGAAGGGCCATAAAAATGACCAGAAGTAAGCCCGGGGATCGTACTAAAAATGGCCTCACTGTGTTTATTGTTCCATCTGCCCAATTCTTTTAAAATATTCATTTGTTCTTCTGGAATGGATCCATCCTCTCGAGGTCCGATGTCCAATAGTAAATTCCCTCCGTTCGCCACCACATCCGCAAAAATGGTTATTATTTCCTTCGGTGTTTTCCAATTTTTATCTCGATGTTGAAATCCCCAATTGTCATTCGTCGTCATACAAAGCTCCCAAACATTTTCTTTGGGCCTCTGAATAGGAAAATTTTGCTCCGGCGTTCCATAATCGCCATTATCGGTAAGTCTTTCATTAATCACAGCCCTGGGATTTTTGGCCAATAGCATGTCGCGAATTTCTTTTGCTCTCCATTCTTCAGCGCTATGCTCCCAGCCGCCATCAAACCACCATAGGTCAGGATTTTGCTCATTCATTAACTCCGTCAATTGCGCTTTATTGAATTCCAAGAAACGCTCCCATCTTTTCGGTTGATCTTTTATTTTATATCGAGTACTATCATTCCTGAATCCTGTATAATCAGGATGCGACCAATCCAAAATGGAATAATAGACTCCTACTCGCAAACCCTGCTTTCTGAGTGACGCCACAAACGGCGAATACACGTCTTTTTTTGCTGGAGACTGCGCAGGTATTGACAAAGGCAACATTCCTTTTTTGTGAGACCGCTTGGTGTCCCATAAGGCCACACCATCATGATGCTTGGCTGTAAGCACCGCATATTTAGCTCCGCTGGCTTTAATGATACTGGTCCATTCATCCGGATTATATCGAGCTGCAGTGAATCGAGCGCGCTGCGACATGTATTGATTATAAGGCACCTTATTATTGTAAAAAGCCCAAGATTCATCGGTACCGTCTACCGCATAAATTCCCCAATGAATAAAAATGCCCAATTTGGCATCTTTAAACCATGCTAATTTTTCATCTTGACCCTTTGTATGAAAAATGAACACAAAATAAAACGCTACCGCTAACCATTTCTGCATGATGCTAAGGTACAAAACACTTGAAGATCTTTATCTTACCCTTAAATGTTTACATTCGCAATGTGATTCAGCATCGATTATTCATTCTTTTAGGTCCCCTTTTATTCGCTATTAGTTGCCTGCTCATTCCTTTCTACGGCAATGTAAAAACATGGATTGCCTTGGGGACTATTGCGTGGATGCTGACTTGGTGGTTATCCGAAATCATCCCTATGGCAGTCACCGCTTTACTTCCCATCCTTATTTTTTCTGCGAGTAACATCATGACTCTTGATCAATGCTTGATTTCGTATAGCGATAAATATGTATTTCTATTTCTTGCGGGCTTTATGCTTGCTCTTGCCATCGAAAAATGGGATTTGCATCACGTATTTGCGCAATGGATAATCAGTAAAACAGGTCAACAACCTAAAGCAATTCTAGCGGGATTAATGATTACTACTTACTTCGTGAGTATGTGGATCAGTAATACAGCCACGGCCATCATGATGATTCCGATGGCCTTGGCAATGACCACATCTCAACAACACCAAGTACCTGCAGCCATTAAAAAAGTAACGGTACTGGGCATTGCTTATTCTGCAAGTATTGGAGGAATGGCAACTCTTCTCGGGTCACCTCCCAACGCTGCAATGGCGGGGATATTAGCCAAGGACTTTAACACACCCGTTTCTTTTTGGGATTGGTTTAAATGGGGTTTTCCCTTTTCGATTTTACTCTTGATCATCGGTTTCTTTTTACTTACTCAATTAGTAAGCAAAAAAGATTGGGCTGACACTCAATTCAATTATCAAGTAAAAAAACATCAGTTAACTTTTCATCAAAAAAAGACTTTATTGATTTTTATTACCACAGCAGCATTGTGGGTTTTTCAATCGCCTATCAGTGGTTTGTTAGGCAGTTGGTTTAATGATACCGCCATTGGATTAGCGATGTCTTTTTTCCTTTTTGTATCTTGGAACAACCAACCATTGATCCAATGGGAAGAAACAAAATCTCTACCATGGGGAATACTACTCATGTTTGGAGGCGGTTTATGTTTGGCCAACGGATTTAAATCCAGTGGTATTTTAGATTGGATCGCCAATGCCTTTGCACAGCATCAACATCTAAGTTTTGGTTTCATCGTAATCCTCTGCGCTACTGGTTTGTTCCTCACTGCTTTGATGAGTAATCTTGCTATGGTCGCTATCTTTATTCCAATAGTGGGCGCGATTGCCCTGCATTTAGATGTGTCGCCCGTGCTGCTGGCGATACCGGTTACATTGGCTTCGAGCTGCGATTTTATGTTTCCGATGAGCACTCCACCCAATGCCATTGCTTACAGCAGCGGACATGTCAGTGCTAGGCAAATGTTCAGCATCGGACTGCTCTTCAATTTGTGTGCATTAATACTCTTAGTGATCTGGATGATGCTCATGACGTAATTACTTTTTCACGACATAAATCAAAGCTTTGGTCTCGAAAAACGACTCTTTGAAATATTCTGAGAGCGGATAATGTTCTACAATGTAATGTGTTTTAACGGCATTCATTTCTTCCTTCAAATCTCCGCCTTTTAAACAAATCAGCCCATTGGGTAATGCATTACGTTGATCTCCGCTGTACTTTCCTTTGGTCCATTGTAATAGCTCCGAAAGTGGAGCCACGGCTCTGCTCACTACAAAATCAAACTGACCTTTCAACTCTTCTACTCGCTGATGAATCGCCTTCACATTGGTAATGTCCAAAGCGGCGCAAACCTCATTGACCACTTTAATTTTTTTTCCAATGGAATCGACCAAAGTAAATTGTGATTCAGGAAATAATATGGCCAATGGCACTCCAGGGAAACCTCCGCCTGTTCCCAAATCTAAAATTCTGGAATGAGGTTGAAATTGAATAAATTTTGCGATTGCTAAACTATGGAGGAAATGCCTTTCATAGAAGAAATCAAATTCTTTTCTCGAGACGACATTGATCTGATCATTCCAAGTTTTATAATGCACAAAAGCCGATTGTATTTTCTCCTTTTGCTCAACTGACAGATGAGGAAAATACTGATCAATGAGCGATGCCGTTACCATTTTAAATATCCTTGTGTTTCGATAGTAATCCTTCTAACAATTCCTTCGCTCGAAAAAGCTGAACTTTTACTGTACCGATGGGAAGTTGCATCTCCTCGGCTATTTCTTCGTAAGATTTCTCCTCAAAATAACGCAGCTCTATCATTCTTTGATAGCTGGGTTTCAGTTGTTCTACGATACCTCTGAGCAATGCTACTCGCTGGTTTCGCTCTAACGCTTCCGCAGGGTCTAACTCGCCATCACTTATGGGAATCTCATATTGCTCCCCATCTTCAGATTTTGAATACTGATGAATCGACATTGCCTTAATTTTCTTTTTTCTCAAAAAATCAATACAATGATTAGAAGCTATTTTAAACAGCCAAGTTGAAAAAGCAAATTGAGGGGTATATTGATCTAATTTTTTAAACGCTTTACTAAAAGATTCAATGGTCAAATCCTCTGCATCTTGCGGATTCTCCACCATTTTCATAATGGTATAATGCAATGAATTTTTATACCGCTTCATCAACTCTGCGAAGGCCGATTGATTTTTTTCGTGCAACGCCTTTTGCACTAAAAAATAATCTTCTCTCGCTTTAGAAGAAAGATGATTAATTAATTCCATTTCTGTGGTTTACTAATCAAGTTAGAGAAGTACAAAGACACGTGTAAAAACATAAGTTGCACTTCTAATATTGGAGACAACCAAGCGATATCGGCAGATTGCTTGGTCACCTTACTAAAACGGAAGTGCACTGCCCAGACGAGAATGTTTCTGATTAACAGTAGCGCAAGCACAGGATACAATAGGGGAAATAGCGCCAAGGTGAGTATCATCATTCCGTGCATCAAAAACCAGGTTCCTGGATATATGGACAACCATCGCTTGTCCCTACTTTTATAATGGGGAGAGGTACTGAAATGTCTCTTCTTTTGATTTCTCCATTCCGTCATGGTTTTCTTTGCCGGAGAAATCGTCTGTGCTTCAAAATGATAAGCAATTTCAGCATTCGATTTCGTGGCCACTTGATTCATTAATAAATCATCATCACCTGAAAGCAAACTGTAATGACTCCTAAAACCGCCCACTCTAAAAAACACATCTTGCGTATAGGATAGGTTTCTACCCACCCCCATATAGGGTCTTCCAGCCTTGGCCGCTCCGAGATACTGCAAACCAACAAGCGCATTGTCAAAACGTGCCAGCTTATTCATCCAACCTTTTCGCTTTTCAAATGGTGAATATCCTAAAACAATCTGAACACCACTGTGGTAATGGGCTACAATGTTACTTATCCAATCGTTTGAACGTGGTGAACAATCTGCATCTGTAAGCAATATAATTTCATTTTTTGCTCCTTTGATACCTAAGGTTAACGCAAACTTCTTTCCTTGCATGTTTTGCTTTTCCTCATCAATATGAATGACGTGCAATCGCGGATATGAAACAGCTAATGCATTCAATATGTCGGCCGTATCATCATAACTGGTATCATTAACTACAATCACCTCGAAATTGGGATAGTCCTGCTCCATCCACTTGGGTAAATTCATCATCAAATTCTTCTCTTCATTCCTAGCGCTCACCACGATACTTACGCCTGGCTGATGCATATTATGCTCTTTGGGACGAATTTTCCCCAAGGGCCAATGGTATTTCAATACATAAAATATTTGAATGAACCATAAAATCAAGATGATGGCTACCAATAACCAACTCCACATTGGGAAACCCCAACTTTCACTTTGCAAAAAAGAAAAAATACCCTGCATTATTTTACAAAAATACCTATCTACTCAAGGTCTAAGAAAAAAAAAAGCCCTCTAAGAGGGCTTTTTATCCACAATTTTTTGATTATCGAATTTCCCAACGGGTCGCCGCAGAAGAGTGATCGCCTCGCATTTTTACGAGATAAATACCATTCGAAAGTCCGGTAGCGTCTAATGAAATATTATAATTACCTGAAACACTTAAGCCCTCCATTGAAATTACTTTTTCACCCAACATATTAAATACCTCAACACTCAACTTGTTATCCAACCACCCCGTCATTGACAAAGTAGCTTTGCTTCCAGATGGATTAGGATAAATAGAAACTTGATGTGTTTGGTTTCTTTCTTCCAAAGAAACCACCCCTTGGCAATCGGTATTCACCACTTCAATATCATCCACGAAGATGTTGTTACCATATCCATTGACACCAGTAAATTTTACCAATACATTGGAGAGTGCAAAATCGCTGACATCCACACATTCTTGTCTCCATTCGCTCAAACTTGGCACTAAATAATCTTGCGTGGAATTGGAAGCCGTAGCCAAATTAGCACCAGACTTATTATAAACTTCGGTCCATGGACCATCACAATCGGTCGCAATGCTCACCTTTAGACCATCCGTGTAATTATTACTATAACGACGATGAGCCACTTTAAATTTCAAAGAGAATGAGGTGAAATTAGACAACTGAAAAGGGGAGGTGATAAAATCATCTTCCTCACCTGCCGCGTTATAGTTGTAACAGTCATATTTTAAAACTCCACCACCGTTGGTCACTGTTGTTTGCTCCCAAGTGATATCAGCATCAGGATTATTCAGCTGCCAACCCGCATAAGGGAAAGTAGCATTGGTCAAATAGTTTATGTAGGGCACTCCCGCAGCCAACCCCACATCAATCAAATTAGCTTGAAAACTAATGGAGTTATTATTGTTATTCTCATCCGTACCATTGTTGGGATTTATCACCGTAACAGAAATGGTATTAGCTCCCGCTGATAAGGTGATTGAAGGCAAGGTAATATCTACGGTTTGACCTTGGTTTAAGTTACCTGTCCATGGAAAATTATTGAATGCCCCACCGTTGATTTGATACTGAATAACGCAAGAGGTAAGCGGATTTAAACCTTGATTCAATAATGTAACAATGGGTGTTGCCACAGGATCACAAGTATTGGCACTCAAACCTGATATCGCAGAGGCACCGGCATCCAATGCTAGCGGGGTAAACCCATCAGGATAACCGTCGAGTACCAATACACCCGTGTTTCCTGGATCCAACCATTCCTTTAATCGAGTTGCCGCGCTGGTTCCTGCATCCCATGAAACGCCAAACCTTCCATAGGAGTCGCCTTGTCCATTTTCAACGGCTCCACTGCAAGCAGAGCCTCCCCCATACAACTGACCAATAATGCGATGATTTTGGTCGAACAATGGTGATCCTGAAGAGCCAGGCTCGGTAATTCCGTCATCCCATTGGGCTACATTCCATGTTTGTGCACCACTCCAAGTACCTAGAGCAGGTGCTTCGTTTTCAAAGCTTATTTTTTTTAAATCGCCTGATGGGTGATGAATTCCAATTGCCGCTGACACCGTATTAGCATCACTTGCGTCCCAACCAGCATATTGCACATTATAAGTCGCGGGAGGAACAGCGCTCAATTCTACCAAACAAAAATCACTTCCCGCATTTTTTGCCCTTAAAGTACAACCTGATACTGTTTGATTAGTTGGTCCAGTCGTTCCCGTGCAAGTACTTGCCTCGTGATTAAAAACAAATACCCAACTGGTCGTCGTGTTCCCATAACAGTGATTTGCAGTCAAGAAATAGGGAGTTCCATCATTTGCAGTATTATTAACCAATGCACCCGTGCAGGATGCAAATCCACCATCTAAAATCAACGCTACTGCTCTTTTTTCCACTTGCCAATCCGCACCTACTGGACAATTAATATTATTGTTACAAGCTCCACTGGTGCCATAAGGACCACGATCTTCGTCGAAGTGACTTACTAAAACGGGACGATACCCATGGACAATCGTTCCAATTTCCAATTGAACTTCATTGATGCGACTTAACGGTACATGCAACTCCAAAACCACTTGGTCAGCAGCTATGACGGTTGTTCCTAAAACGTTCGCATCGGTATTGTTTTTCTCATTAAAAGCGCCAAGAAATTGCTGGCGGTTCGCACTCCAAATAAAAAGAGAGGCCCCCTTTACTAAATGATATTGAGAAAAAATAAAATTGATGGTTCTGGCTCCTGGGCAATGAACTCCGAGCAACCATATCGCCTCCTCATTGGAAGGATCCGTTAACCATAGACCTTCGTTCAACCCATGGGATTCTTCGAATTCGACTCCAAAACGAAATGGTAACTTCGAATCTTGGTCCGTTATTGCGTCTTCCATGGCCAAATAATCCAAATCGATGGGCGCGGTTTGAAGGAAGGGTATAGCGTCATCTAATTTTTTATCCTCCCAACGCATGGGTTCCCCACCCTGACTAACCTGCGCTTGTGTTAGATTAATAGCGCAAACAAGAGAAAGCAATAGTACAAGTTTCTTCATAAAATAAATTTTGGATTTGGCTAATGTATAAATAAAAGAGCCTGCAAAAAACAATAAATTAATCACCGAATCATCCTTCCACTTCCAATGAGTTCATCGGCTTTGTACCAGGCTGCAAATTGACCTCTTGCCACTGCCCTTTGCGGATGTTCAAAGACCAAGTAAATACCCTCCTCACCTGAAATCATGGTAGCCCTTTCTAGTATTTGTCTGTAACGAATGCGAACAGAGAAATCATATCTGGTTCCTTGCTGGAAGAAAAATTCTTTGGACTGAATCCAAGATTGCTCCTCATGAGGAATGAAAATAACGGAACGATATAGCCCAGGATGATTTTCTCCCGCGCCCACATAAACAGTATTCGATTCGGTATTTACTGCGAGAATAAATAGGGGTTCCTTGAAGCCCCCAAGTTTTAATCCCTTCCGCTGACCAACCGTATAATAATGAGCGCCTTGGTGTTTGCCTACCCATTTACCTTTCATCGTGGACCAATCGATTTCTCGGGACAAATGTTCCCAATCCAAATCCATGGATCCATCGATTTCCTTGGCCAAATCGAAACAATGTCGACTAAATTCCTCCGGTGAAATCTCAACAATATTTCCTTCTTTCGGAGCCAATTGCTGCTGCAGAAAAACAGGAAGCTTTACTTTACCGACAAAGCATAGACCCTGCGAATCCTTTTTTGTAGCGGTGGGCAACCCAATATCGTGTGCTATTTTTCTCACTTCCGATTTCTGTAAATGCCCAATAGGGAACAGCGCCTTGGACAATTGCAACTGATTGGTTTGACACAAAAAATAGCTCTGGTCTTTATTTCCATCCGCCCCTGCCAACAAATGAAACACGCTTGCCCCGTTTTCAACGGATTCCGTTTTTTGACAATAGTGACCCGTGGCCACAAAATCGGCTCCCAATTGCTCTGCTGCCTTTAGAAAAACGTCGAATTTAATTTCGCGATTACACAAAATATCAGGATTCGGGGTAAAACCCGCCTCATATTCTTGAAACATGTATTCAACAATTCGCTCTTTGTATGCCTTACTCAGATCGAGCACTTGAAAAGGGATCCCCAATTGATTCGCCACCAGCATAGCATCATTACTATCATCAATCCAGGGACACTCTTGATTGATGACCACCGACTCATCATGCCAATTCCGCATAAAAATACCGATCACCTCATAACCTTGCTGTAATAACAAATATGCCGCAACACTTGAGTCTACCCCGCCCGACAAGCCCACCACCACTCTTTTTGATGTCATAGGGCAAAATTATAAGAAGTTTTTAATTCCCGAGGCAACCCGATCAACTATTTTCGTCTTTACATTCGTGTAGTGGAAAAAACAAAGTTATTAGACGAGCTTATTGGTGGCTGTGTTCAAGGAGAGCGCAGGTCTCAGCAGCTTATCTATACGATGTTTGCAGGAAAGATGAAAGCGGTATGTTTACGTTATTTGAAATCTAGGGAAGACGCTGAAGATCTCTTACAAGAGGGCTTTATTAAAACATTTCAGAATATTGGCCAGTACAAATTCGAAGGAAGTTTTGAGGGTTGGATGAGAAGAATGTTTGTACATATCTGTATTGACCATCTCCGAAAACAAAAATCCAAAGGATGGAAGGTAGAATTCAAGGATGAGCTTACCGATGTAAGCGAAACCGATCCAGAGGAGGAAAATTTAGAATTGCCTGAAATTTCGCCGGATCAAATTTTAGAAGCGATGCAACAATTATCACCGGTCTATCGTACCGTATTCAATTTAATAGCTTTTGAACAGTACGCACATCAGGAAGTAGCCGATCAGTTAGGAATCAGTGTAGGAACCTCCAAAAGTAACTACGCCAAAGCCAAAAGAAATATTCAGCGAATTTTATTAGATTTGACCACAAGAAAATGAGAAAGGAAAGTTTTGAAGAAAAATTAAGAAAGTCTTACGACTCGTATGAGGCGCCTACTTCCCAACAAAGTTGGAGCGCCATCGAAAGCAGTTTGAGCAATTCTGCTCTTGGTAAATCTGTCGTCTCCAAAGGAATGAAATGGTTTCTAGGAATGGGACTAGGTTTAGGAATTGTGGTAGCTTCCATATGGATGGTGAACAGAACTGATTCGAATGATTCATCATCCTCCATCTCCAACGAACAATTTACGGGTGTAAATCCAAGCGAAGCGACCCATTTGCCAGAACAAGTTCAGACAACACCAGAAGTTCTTGAGCCCCATGCTACTGAAGAGTTCGCTTCTGGGACTAATCATTCCAACTTAAACGTTCAATCAATCAAAAATTCAACGCCCCTTTCCAGCAATCAAAGCCAAGGGAAAAACAGTTTCGAGATTGCCCCAACCGATCCCTCTGATCTTAATAACAGCAAAGCAAACGGAAAAGCGGAGAGTAACATTTTGAGTAGTGTTCGTCAAACATGTGCAGGTACCGAGGTTAATTTCAAACCTCAAAACAGTCCCACGGATGGCAGTTACCTCTGGAATTTTGGAGATGGTGCTTTCAGCAACGAAGCCAGTCCGAAACACCGTTTTCTCAAGCCCGGCACTTACGAAGTGTCATTATCAGTGACCGATAACAAAAATGCACAAATCAATACGGTAAATATGAGTGAAACCATCACCATTTTACCCAATCCCAGTGCTGATTTTGATTGGACATTCACGAACGGTGGAAAAGAAGCTCCTACAGTTGAAATCAACAATCAGTCCAGCCATTTCGTTAGCACTGAATGGAAGTTTTCCGATGGATCTGTTTCAGAGGCCATGCACCCCGTAAAGACCTTCAGCACCAAAGGAAGCCATGCAGTAGTTGTGACTGCAACCAATGAATATGGGTGCAAGGATCAAAAAGTAAAATACATCAATATCAACTCCGATTACAACCTTAATGCGGCTGGTTATGTGAATTGCGGGGATGGATTTATGCCCGAAGGTTTGACTCAGTTAAAAGGAAAATTTTCCTTAACCATTTATGATGGAAGCAAGAAGATTTTCGAAACAAAAGATGTGAAGAATCCATGGGCTTGCACGGACCTGAACGGCAATAAAGTTGAAGTCAATAAACAATATCCTTGGATCGCCATCATCCATGATGCTAAAACCGGTGAAGACCGCTATTACAGCGGTGCAGTTTTAGTGAAGCCCTAGTACCTTAACCAAACCCTATATATCTAGTAAAAAGACTCTTCCGAAGGGAGGAGTTTTTTTTTGTTAATTCACCAACAAATGCAACTGATTTCTTTGTAATTTCGTCCGTAATATTTGGAGGCCATCCAATACTCATATTTATGAAAAATTTAAAGTGCTTATTTTTCCTTTTCGTTTTGCTTTCCGCGGTGAGAATGAACGGACAAGAAGTGATCATGTCCAATGGAACCGTTAATGTTTGCGGAGGAACCCTTTACGATGATGGAGGTGCGGCAGGAGCTCCTTATTCCGGAACGGACTATACCATGACTTTATGTCCTAGTAACCCTGGTGATGTTATACAACTAACTTTTACCGCATTTGCGTTACAAACAAACATCAACCCGAATAATTCTGATTACATTACTTTTTATGATGGGAATAGTACTGCTGCCCCCTCTTTGGGTAGCTATACGGGAAGTTCGTTACAAGGGTATCAAGTAACGGGCACCGTGAATAATACCTCCGGGTGTTTGACCATCGTATTTTCTGACAATGGCCCTGCCAATACTACGTCACCCGGATTTGAAGCAGAAATCATTTGCACTACCCCTTGCGCAAATCCTACCAGTAATATTTCCATTGTGGGAATGAATGTTCCAGATCCCACTGCACCCAGCGTTTCCATTTGCATAGGTGAATCATTGACCTTCAGCGGACAGGGCTCTGCGCCTCAGCCCGGATTTTCATTGAGTAATTACATATGGAATTTTGATGATGGCGCACCCATCGTGAATCCCGCTGTTGCTGGTGTGAACACCGCTGCCCATACTTTTACCGAACCAGGAGAGTACATAGTGAGCTTGGTTGTGGAAGATAACAATGGATGTCAAAGTTTAAACTTGCTCCCTGTACAAGTTTTGGTTTCCACTATCCCGTTATTTACGGGCCTTCAGGATCAAATTGGTACCGGTACTACTTGTTTTGGAGAATTAATTACCCTCGAAGGAACCTATGAAAGCGTGACATGGACTGCATTACCTCCTCAAGTAGTAGCAGGCCAAACCTATTTAGCAGACGGCGCAGGTTTCTCATACAGCAGTTCGCTGGAATTTGACTTTTTCGAGGCTGGCGCCACTTTAACGGATTGTAACGATTTGCAGAGCATATTCGTTAACATGGAGCATAGCTATATGGGAGACTTGGGAATAACCATTTCCTGTCCAAATGGTACTACAGTTGATTTGGTGCTTTGGGGAACGAACGGAGGAGGAGGAACATTTTTAGGACAAGCTTTGGACGATGGATCAACTACTCCAGGCATAGGATGGGACTATTACTGGGCCCCAAATGCGACTAATGGAACTTGGGGCGCCTCTTCTGCTGCAGGTCTCACGACTGCGGTAACTACCCCGACCAACGGAAATTCATTGTCCCCAGGAACCTATGCTGCTCAAGGTAATTTATGTGATTTAGTGGGATGTCCCTTAAATGGTTCATGGACTTTTTCCGTTACCGATAATCTAGCCATTGACAATGGTTACATTTTCGAATGGGGATTAAATCTGAACCCTGCATTATATCCAGGTATTACCACCTTTACCCCATCTATCGGTGCTGCATCGGATTCCTCTTATTGGGAGATTGATCCTGACATGTTATTGGTAGATGGAAATACCAATAGCGACATTATGCAAGTGATTCCTCCGGCAGCTGGTACCTACGACTTTACATATCATGTCATCAACTCTTTTGGATGCCAATATGACACCACCGTGCAGATCACTTTTGTAGATCCCCTTCAAGTTTCAGCGCCTGCTGATCAAACCTATTCATGCGGTGATTTGGTACTCCAAGGATGGTTTCAAGGATTACCTACACCTGCCTGTGCTGATTGTGGTGTTTTCAGCCATTGCTACAATGATGGAGAAAATTTTACCTGGACTTTTTGTCCCGATAATCCGGGTGATGGCACCACCTTGAGCTTCGAATTTTTATCGGGACAAATGGAAGGTTTCTTTGAGAATTTCACTGTATATGACGGAAACAGCACTGCTGCTCCTATCATAGCCACATGGAGCACTGGAGACGCTACCGGACAAAGTTGGTCTGCAACGAACTCGGACGGTTGCATTACCGTTTCATTTAGCGCAGATGGTTCTGTCTCATGTGGAGGAGGATTTTATACTCCTTGGCAATACTCTGTAAGCCCTGGAGGACCTGCGTATACCTGGGAATGGTCACCTACTGCTCCTGTCAACTTTTTTAATGACCCCACATTGCAAGCGCCTACCATCTCCAATCTGACGCAGACTACTACCTTCACCGTCACTGGTTATCCCGTGGGCCATCCTGGTTGTGCCTCTTCAGATGATGTTACCGTATTTATTGATCCACTGGGAGATCCAGGATTAGATACCGACTTAACGGTTTGCAATAATGACCCCGCATTTGATTTGTTTTCTCAATTAGGTGGTAATCCTGTTACTACTGGAACCTGGACGGATCCAAACGGAGCCGCCCTGCCTGCTAATCCACAATATGATCCTGCAACCAGCACTCCTGGTGATTATACCTACACCGTCTCAATGGGTGCCTGTAATGCATTTGCGACAGTTACAGTGGGAATGAATCTGCCTTATCAAATGACCATTGCCAATGACACCGCTATTTGTTATATGGGACAACTCAATATGGATTTGCTCACCCAACAAAATGGCAATACCCCTTTCAACTATTCTTGGGATTATAACGGCGTTGTCGTTTCTAATGCGATGGATTATACTGGTTACCATCCCACACAATCTGGGACAGCTTGCTTGACGGTGACCGATTTTTGTAACGATGTGATTACCGATTGCTTCAATGTAGAGGTAAAAACATTGGTACCCGTTACGATGAATGCTGCGCCTGCGGCAGCCTGCTGGCCAGAAAATATGAGCGTTGAAATCACAACTGATCCCTCTTTGTACACTCAGTCGACGCTAACATTCTCAGATGGTTACTCCGTCAGCAATATTGATAGTGTTTCCAGAAATTTTGCCAACCCTGGCGTTTATGATGTTTCATTAACCCTTATCGATGATATTGGTTGTGTATACGACACCACCATTTTTGGATATTTGACCTCTTACAATCCACCGGTTGCGGGATGGCTCGCTGATCCTCAACCGGCAGATGCAGAAAATACCACCATTCAGTTCACGGATATGAGTGAAGGTAGTGTTGTTCAATATTATTGGGAATTTGATACACTCACTCATGCTGGAACTTCTGAAGAGCAAAATCCCAGCTTTACCTTCCCTCCAGGAATCGGAGGAGATTATATCGTTTCCCAAGTAGTTGTGGATCAAAATGGTTGTATGGATTACGCGTTCGGCAATATTCATGTCAATGAATTATTCCTATTCTTTGTACCCAATTGCTTTACTCCGAACGGAGATAATATCAACGATGCAATCTCCTTTGTGGGAACCGACATCGATCCTACATATTTTGAACTAACTATTTTCAATCGTTGGGGAGATGTCGTATTTCATTCTACCGATCCGAATGATCATTGGCAGGGTGATACCTATAATGGCGATTACTTCGTTCCGAATGGAATCTATATGTGGAATGCTACCTTGAGATCCATTTCTACCGGAGAAAAGAAGGAACTTCAAGGAAACATTACCATCGCACGATGATAAATGGATTTGATTCATAAAAAAAAGAGGTTGTTATCAACCTCTTTTTTTTTACATCCTATCCGGCATTTGTATTCCTAAAATGGACATCGAACTTTTGATTACCTGACCGGTCAGTTCACACAAACGCAAACGGTTTGATCGAATGGCAGCATCACCTTCACGCAGAATCGCACATTGCTGGTAAAATCCATTAAAGTGTTTTACTACATCATAGGCATAATTGGCAACCAAAGAAGGATCGTACTGCCCTTTTGCTTGATGTATGATTTCCGGATATTTGTGTAACGTCTTCACCAACGCTCTTTCCGCATCACTCAAGTCCGTAATTTCCTGTTGGGTGATTTCAATATTAGATTCTATTGCCTTTCTTTTCAAAGCCTGTGTTCGAACATATCCATATTGAATGAAGGGCCCTGTATTGCCATTGAAGTCGATACTCTCCTTCGGGTTGAACATCATATTTTTCTTTGGATCCACTTTCAACAAAAAGTATTTTAAGGCTGCCATCCCAATCATTTCATAGACAGCTTCTTTTTCTTCTTCTCTTAATCCAGCTAATTTTCCTTGCTCTTCAGAAACTTCCTTGGCTGCGGTGTACATCTCGTCCATTAAATCATCCGCATCGACTACCGTTCCTTCCCTGCTTTTCATTTTCCCTTCTGGTAGTTCCACCATACCATAACTCAAGTGGTGACAGGCATCAGACTGCGTCCAACCCAATTTCTTTAAAATCTTGAATAATACTTTGAAATGATATTCTTGCTCATTTCCCACCGTATAGATTTGACTAATTGTATCGGGGTAATCCTCGAAACGCAAAATGGCTGTGCCAATATCTTGCGTGATATACATCGCGGTTCCATCCTTCCGAAGAAGTGCTTTTTGATCCAAGCCTTCATCGGTCAAATCAATCCAAATACTTCCATCCTCCTTCTGAAAAAAGGCTCCTTTTTCCAAACCTTTTAGCACCTCATCTCTTCCTTTAAGGTAGGTGTTGCTTTCATAATATAATTGATCAAATGCAACTCCCATTTTTTGATAGGTAGATTCAAATCCCTCGTATACCCATTGGTTCATTTGTTTCCATAACGCAATCACTTCCTCATCGCCATTTTCCCAAGCGCGTAACATATCTTGCGCCTCTTTCATGCATTTCGCTTCTTTCTCAGCCTCTTCTTTCGTTCTTCCTTGGTTGAGGAGTTCAGCAATCTGTAATTTGTATTGCTTATCAAATTCCACGTAATACTTTCCTACTAATTTATCTCCCTTGAGACCTGAAGAAAGGGGAGTCTCTCCATTCCCGAAATGTTTCCATGCCCACATACTTTTACAAATGTGAATTCCTCTATCGTTAATAATCTGCACGCGTGTGACTGCATGTCCATTTGCCTTTAACAATTCAGAAACTGAAAAACCCAAAAAATTATTTCTTAGATGTCCCAAATGCAAAGGTTTGTTGGTATTCGGTGAGGAATACTCCACCATCATTCTGGGCTGCGAATTTGGTTTTGCCCATCCCCAATTTTCCGTTTCATACATCCCCTTCAACTGACTGATCCAGTAGGAAGCGGAGAAACTCAAATTTAAAAATCCCTTGACCACATTAAATTCTGCAATAAAATCGACATTATCTTGAAGGAATTGACCTACCAGTTGTCCTAATTCCTCTGGGTTTTTTCCAGAAGATTTGGCCAGTGGAAAAACAACCAAGGTTATATCACCAGCAAATTCCTTTCGAGTCTCTTGAAACTGAATCTGCTTTGCATCCCAATTCAGTTGAAAGAGCTCTTGTCCGGCTTTCATTACTTCACTTGATAATAGTTCCATCTTTATGCTTTTAAGTTTAGCGATGCAAAGGTAAGAACGCTATACCTTTGTACGATGAATTCGGAGACAAAGACTGGAATATTAGACAGCATTGAAAGTGCACTTGCCGATATTAAAGCGGGTAAAATTGTAATTGTAGTTGACGATGAAGACCGCGAAAATGAAGGCGACTTTATCACGGCTGCAGAAAATGTCACTCCAGAAATCATCAATTTCATGAGTAAAGAAGGACGCGGTTTGATCTGTGCGGCCCTAACCATGGAGCGATGTAAGGCATTGGAGCTGGATCTAATGGTTACCCATAATACGGATCCCAACAAGACGGCGTTTACGGTATCCGTAGATTTACTTGGTCATGGTTGTACGACAGGCATCAGCGCTCATGACCGATCTAAAACGGTCAATGCCTTGATCAACGAGCAAACGCAACCCCGAGACCTGGCAAGACCTGGGCATATCTTTCCCCTAATTGCTAAGGGAGAAGGGGTATTGCGCAGACCTGGTCACACAGAGGCTACAATAGATTTAGCCCGATTGGCTGGATTCAAACCGGCGGGAGTTTTAGTAGAAATCATGAACGAAGATGGCAGCATGGCTCGACTCCCGCAGCTCATCGAAATTGCTAAAAAACACGACCTCAAAATAATTTCCATTCAAGATCTTATTGCGTATCGCCTACAATCGGAAAAGTTGATTGAAGCAGTACAGGAAGAACCCTTCCCCACTCCATGGGGACAACTTAAAAAATACTCATTTCGTCAAATCATTTCAGGAGAAGAACATTTTGCACTGGTGAAAGGATCGTGGCATGATTCAGAAGAAATTGCGGTTCGCGTTCACTCAGGCCATTTGGAAACGGACTTGATTCAAATGATTCAACACCCCAATCACAACATGTTGAGTAAGGCCATCCAGGCCATCTGTTCCATGGAAAAAGGAGCATTGGTCTACATGCATGCAAATCATGCGCAAAAAGATCTACCCATGGATAACCGCGATTACGGAACAGGGGCTCAAATCATTCGAGAACTGGGCATTAAAAAAGTTCATTTGCTCACTCAAAATCCTGTTAAACGATCCGGCTTGAATGGCTATGGAATTGAAATTACACAATACACTTCTTTTTAATTATGGCAAGTAAGCTAGACATCATTGAACAATTTGATCCGAATAGTGCAGGACTCAAAGAGGCAAATATTTATGGTCTTCCCTTTCAAAACGAAGACTGCGACATCATACTCATCCCTGTTCCATGGGAGGTTACAGTAAGCTACGGAAGCGGCGCCGCCAATGGGCCAGAGCACGTCTTTGAAGCGAGTTTCCAGGTGGATTTATTTCATCGACAATTTCCACAACTATGGAAGGCCGGAATAGGGATGGATGCCATTCCCGAGGAGATCAAAGAGCTCAGTGAGCAGATGCGTCCCTTGGCTGAAGAAGTGATCGAATTGCATGAACTTGGAATTCATATGGATACCCATGAACATGGACAAAATCTTATCCGTCAGGTTAATGAAGCTTGCGAAAAAATGAATCAATGGGTGACTGAGAGGACCCAATACTGGAGAGCCAAAGGCAAAAAAGTAGCGGTTTTGGGTGGTGATCACAGCACGCCGCTGGGTTATTACAAAGCCATGGCACATGAACATGGAGATTTTGGTATTCTTCATATCGATGCCCACATGGATCTGAGAATCGCCTATGAAGGTTTTGAATATTCACATGCATCGGTCATGTACAATGCACTCAAGATACCCGCACTTACCAAATTAGTGCAAGTGGGTATTCGTGATTTTTGCGCTCAAGAATTTGAGGTGGCTCGTCAACATTCCAATAAGGTGGAGGTTCATTATGACTTTGATTTACAGACCCAATCGTTTGAAGGAACAACGTGGCAACAACAATGCGAAAAAATTGTAGCACAATTGCCCACGCATTTTGTAATCAGCTTTGACATCGATGGATTGGATCCACACTTGTGTCCGAACACAGGAACTCCTGTACCTGGAGGATTGAGTTTTGCGCAAGCACTTTATTTATTGAATATGGCCGCACAAAAAAAGAAACTGATTGGATTTGATTTAGTGGAAGTTTCGCCAGGAGCGGATGATTGGAATGGCAACGTCGGCGCTCGCTTACTTTTTCATTTATGTGGTTTACTCAACGAGGCATAAACTTTCTGGCCATGGGTATGCTGATGGCCAGTCTTCACTTTGCCAATTCCTACGTTGGGCAATCGCTGTTGTCAGACATGGAAGGAAAATGGGAAGGCACCATGATTTCTTCAGCATTTCATGAAGAAGCAATCACCGTAAAAGTCACGATGGAAATTGAAGCTATTTCAGATCACGAATGGAAATGGCTGACCATTTATGAAGAGAACCAGGAAAAAAAATGGCCTAAAGTGGTAAAAGATTATCGAATGGTATGGGTGGACTCTACCAAAACACCGATTCACTTAGTAGAAGATGATGGGTTTACCATTTTTTTCAGCCCATTTGAAAACCAGCTGATCGGAACTTTTTTGGTTGAAAATGAAGAAGGTACCGACGTGTTTCAAAGTACTTACACTTTGTATCATGAGCAAGAACTGTGGTTCACTCTAACAGGATTCTCTTTACCCATGCAAAAAATGGTGATGGGCGAAATGGAACCCCATTTTTTTCAAAAGACCATTCTGCGAAAAAAGAAAAATTAAGCAGCCGATTGATTCACTACTTTGTACTTGACCGTAAAACTCTCCCAATTGAATAAAAAGTTGGTCATGATCTCATCCATTTTCTTCAAAAAGATAGGATTGGGGGTTTGCATCATCTTAAAATAATCTTGCTGGTACGCGCTTAGATTATACTTGTAAAATACCGCCTTAGACATCGCATACAATGAATTCTTAGATGGCGCATTTACACGAGACATCATTTCCTTATAATCACTCAAGACACCTTGAAACTGACCGGGAGATAAATCAAAAACAGGAGCCAGTTTCTTGATGCTTTCCGCAATAATTTCTTGATCCTCTCCATTTAAAAAATACTTTGGAAGCATATTGAAATTACCTGCAATGACAATCATCAAGAACTTTCCGCTATCCTCCTTATGAATCGGAGGAGTAGTAACGAATTCAGGACAATAGGCAATATATTCTGCAATGCTTTCAAAACCCTCCTCCACACTGTTCAACATCGCATTTACTAAATGATGCGCTACGCGTTCTGTATTCAATTTCTTTTTTCCAAAAAGTTGTAACATAATGTATACAATTATTTAATTTCAATCCTTTCAAAAATAAAGGCATCATTCGACCTTGCGACAAAGTGCAAATCATGACATTTCAACAGAGTTATTCACCATTGATTTGATTTTTAAACGTGAGTATTTCGTACTTTTGAAACCTATTTGTTTATCATGGATACAAGAATTATCAAATTTACCGCCGCGGCGCTCTCTCTGTTTTACACCGTTTATTCATTTGTTGAAGGGTCCATAGGTACTGGGATATTTATGACATTGGTCTCAGCTGTTTTAGTATTGGTCTGTTTCCGAAGCACCCGATTAATGGTTGTCTTTTATTACCTACAAAGACAAAATATGGAGAAAGCAAAAAACTGGTTAGTAAAAATCAATCCTGACAAATTGTGGGCGAAGCAAAAAGGATATTACTATTTTTTGACCGCCACCACTGACATTCAAAACCAGAGTATGGCGAACAGCGAAAAAAATCTGCGTGCAGCACTTCAGCATGGGTTGCGCATGGATCATGATAAAGCAGCTGCTTATTTGAATCTTTCTGTTTTAGCTGCTAACAAGCGCAAAAAACGAGAAGCCATGATGCATTTAAATGAAGCGAAGAAATACGATACAAAAGGTTATTTAAAGAAAGACATTAAGGAAGTTCAGAGAATGATCAATAGTTTCTGATGATTAATGCTTACAGCCATCACCACATTGATGGTTTCGTTTGTTCCATTGCATCCAACCTCTTTTAATCAAATAAAAGACGGCGCCTGCCACTAAAATTCCGACCATCATTTCCTGCATCATGATAACCAATGAAAAGTGATGAACGCACCCAAGTAAGCTAAGATTCCCATGTAAATCATCTGAATCAATGGCCAACGCAATGTTTTTGTTTCCCTGTAGACCACTGCAAATGTTGCCAAGCACTGCATCGCAAATACGTAAAAAACCAATAAAGCGCTTCCACTTGCCAAAGTAAATACAGGTTCGCCATTGTCCAGCCTTCGATCATCGCGCATTTTTTCTAACAGTCGATCATTGCTCTCCTCATCTTCGCCGATTGCGTAAATGGTAGCGAGTGACCCCACAAAAACCTCACGTGCAGCAAAAGAAGTGATAATCGAGATGCCTATTTTCCAATCGAAACCTAACGGTGCAATCACTGGCTCAATTCCTTTTCCCATGATACCGATATACGAGTTTTCTAACTCCACCGCCGCTACCCATTTAGCGCTGTCTTCAGCGGTGTTAAATGACATACCTTGCACCTTTGACAATGCACTTTGTTTACGCTCGGATGGACCAAAAGAAGCCAATGCCCAAATGATCATGGATAAGGTTACTATTACCTTACCTGCATCTATAACAAAAACTTTTACTTTTTCCCACATGGTCAAAAAAACCTGACGCCATAAGGGGGGCTGCAAAGACGGAATTTCCATGATCATAAAACCTGGCTGTGCAGATTTCAATGCTCTTTTAGCGATCCAAGAAACGACCAGTGCTGCTACCAAACCCAATAGGTATAAACCCAATAATACCATTCCTTGCAAATCCACCCATCCCATCCAATATGTCTTGGGAATCACCAATGCAATCAGTAATGTATAAACTGGAATACGCGCACTACAACTCATCAACGGAGCCACCAATATGGTAATCAGTCGATCTTTACCTTGCGAAATGGTACGTGCCGACATCACCCCAGGAATAGCACAGGCTACACTGGACATGAGGGGAACAACACTTTTACCATTTAAACCAAACGGCCTTACTAACTTATCCATAATAAAAACAGCGCGCGACATATAACCTGTCTCTTCCAAAATGGATAAGAAAAAAAACAGTAGCGCAATCTGTGGTATGAAAACACAAACACCGCCTACCCCAGGAATTAATCCTTCAGTAATCAATTCACTTAACAACCCTGAAGGCAATTGATGCTGCATCCAACCCGCCAATTCTGTAAATCCCGCATCAATCCAATCCATCGGAATGGTCGAAAAACGAAAAATGAATTGAAAAATAACCAGCAGAATGGATAAGAAAATTACATATCCCCAAATGGGATGAACCAACCAACGATCCCACTTACTGGAACTTTCTTTAGTATTGAATTTTGTCTTTTTGGGAACCTGTTGTTGTATCCAATGATAACGAGCTTTGGTGTCTGCAATCTGCCCATCAGCATCATTCACCAACAAG
Source organism: uncultured Chryseobacterium sp. (assembly GCA_964544665.1). Lineage (GTDB taxonomy): Bacteria > Bacteroidota > Bacteroidia > Flavobacteriales_D > Sanyastnellaceae > CAMCTV01. Next base: position 70,936 of record CAZJCQ010000006.1, read on the forward strand.
GTATATTCTCCATTCACCAGTGGATTGCGAGCTTCAGGAGCAAATTCGCTAAGTGCCTGCTTAAAGTTTTCTATTCCCTCTCCCGTTCTTCCATTGACCAAAATCACGGGTACCTTGACTATTTTTTGAAAGGCTAGTACATCCACTTCGAAAGGAACCGCTCTATCCCCCATGGTAATGACGACCATCAAAGGCAGCCCCGCATCGTACAGTTGAGAAAACAAAACAAAATTTCTAATCCATTGAGTTTTGTCCATTACCACCACAAAAACATCAGGATAATCAGGATGATCTTTATCCAGTAGAACATCTTGCACTACTTTCTCCTCCTCTGAACGAGCGAAGAAGGAATACGTACCTGGAAAATCAATCACTTCAATCTCCCTTTCATCAAGGAGCATGTTTCCACTTTTTCTATCTACCGTGACACCCGGGAAATTGCCGACTTTTTGATTCAATCCAGTAAGCCAATTAAAAATAGAACTTTTACCCGTATTGGGATTTCCTACTAATGCTATTTTCTGGATTTGATTGTTCATGCCTCCACTGTAATCCAATCTGCCTCTTCTCGTCGCAAAGATACAACAGTACCTTGGACTTCAACTGCTAATGGATCACCCAATGGGGCTCTGTATAGAACCGCTACATCACTACCTTCAAACAGACCTAAGTCTGCCAACTTCGGCGCTAAAAAACCACCCTTCACAGATTGGATCATAGCATGAGCACCGAGCGGTAATTGGGACAGGAGTTTCTTTTCCACCATACAAATTTCGACTTATCGAAGTGCGGTTACAATACCTAAAAAAAGGTATTTATCACTTTTGCCTGAAATAAAGTCGGATTGGAACACCACTGAAATGAAAATGCTCCCTGATCTTATTTTCTAAAAAACGCTGATAAGGCAATTTGACATTTTGGGGCGTATTACAGAAAAAAGCGATGGCTGGCGATTTAGTAGGAAGCTGGGTCACAAACTTAATTTTCACCTCTTTACCCTTGTAGATAGGAGGTGGATAGGCTTGGATAAGCGGTAACATCACTTCGTTCAATTTTGAAGTAGGAATACGTTGAAAACGGTTATCATACACTTGCAGCGCCATCTCCAACGCTTTTAATAATCGCTGTTTTGTTACGTTCGAGGTAAAGAAAATGGGCACATCGGTGAAAGGTGACAACCGCCTTTTAATTTCCTCCGTCATCACCTGCACACTCTTGTGATCTTTTTCCACCAAATCCCATTTATTCACCAGAACTACCACTCCTTTATTCGCCTCATCAATTTCATGAAAAATGGCCAAGTCTTGAATGGTAATTCCTTCTTGAGCATCAATGAGTAGCATACAGACATCCGCACTGCGAATGGCCTTGAGGGTTCGAATGGAAGAATAATATTCGATATCCCCTTCCATTTGTTTTCTCTTTCTCAAACCCGCTGTATCCACCAGAATCATTTCTTTTTCAAAGGCATTGAAATAAGTATCGACCGAATCTCTTGTTGTACCCGCCACATCCGAAACGATGGAACGGTTCTGACCCATAAGGGTATTAATCAAGGTAGATTTACCCACATTTGGGCGACCTACAATTGCAATCCTCGGGATACTGGACTCCTCACGTTCTGGTTCGTCCGGCATGATATCATATAAATCGTCCAGTAAATCTCCCGTTCCGTATCCATTGTTAGCGCTGATACTATAGAGCTTCTCAGCCAAACCGAGGGTCCAAAATTCATGGGATAATATCTCCTTGTCACTTGTATCCACCTTATTACACACGATGAACATGGGCTTATCTATTCTCCTGAGCATATTACCCACGGCCTCGTCCCATTCCGACAGTCCATCGCGGACATCCACCACGAAAAAAACGGCATCTGCTTCTGCAACGGCTAATTTTACTTGATTATTGATGTCCTTCTCGAATTCATCCGTCGAATCCGAGACCATTCCTCCTGTATCAATAACGATAAATTCTTTGCCTTTCCAAGACGAAGTGCCATACTTCCTATCTCGGGTAACCCCTGCGGTAGGATCCACGATGGCCTCTTGGGTTTCTGTCAAACGATTGAACAAGGTTGACTTCCCCACAT
>CAZJCQ010000007.1:0-66238 GCA_964544665.1 uncultured Chryseobacterium sp.
TTAAAATCGAACCTCCAAATGCAGGTTGCGTGTTGTGAGGAATGGCGGCGATGACCTTTATTGCACCGAAAACAGATTTTCTAGAAGCCAAAAATGGTTCATCTTGACCCGATCCATTTCCGACTTGATAAGGACGGTATTGATTATAACCATAAGCAATGGCCATGAAATAATACGTCTTGTGATTGATCAGACGACTATCCCCTTGAGCAAAGGCATCTTCCTTTACTTGCACACTGCGTTGAATACCTTGATCAGCGCCCTGCACTTTCATCACCGGAACCGTAAATCCCGTGGTCACATCCTTTTCAAAATTCACAATATTCGCTATGCCATTTTGAATATCACTTTGTGCGATTAAACGGGCCTTTGAAACATCATTTAAATCGGCGCTGGTCACTTTATCATTGGCCAATTGATAGATCATATAGCCTTCAAAATGATAAGTTCTTTCCTCCTCTGAAATCGGCTGCAGACTCGCATCATACTCCGGTATGGTGGGATCCAGCATTACGTATGATTCATTCACATTAGAGCTCAAAGGGCTTTCATTACTCAACATTAAAATAATTTCACGATCTAACTCTCTCGTAGTGACATCGGGAGCATCCGGACCTGAAATCAATTCAAAACAATTATCAAACAACGCTTGCGCTTTATCATCCGCCGCACGAACGAGATTGACTGATTCAAATGGATTTCCACTTTCTGCTCTTGCATATACCACTCCGACCGTGATGTTATTATAATCACCCGGTTCCAGCGTAAAAGGACCTGCGCTTTGCATGAATCTTCTGTCACCCGGTACATTTCCGCTGCTCACCTCGGTCCATGGCGTAGTAGCTGCTCCCAGTGTCCCAAAATGATAGGGATCTGTATCTCCAGGAAACATGTAATCCGCTCCAATGGTTAAATCCGCTCCACTCGCTGCAGAAAGCGCATTCCCTCCGTAAGACATGCGTTGATTATTTTTCCAATATCCTCTCAGGTAATTGTAGTAATGTACTGCCACCGTCGGATATCCCGCTGGCCCCGAACCGGAAATGTGATATAAAAATTTACGCATTCCAAATCGCTCATTATCTACAACTCCATCACCATAGCCAATCCCAATTCCTTTATAGGGGATTCCTTTTTGTTCTATGGCTTGAAGAATATCTGTGGTCAGTGGATTATCGATGGAATCTTCATCTTGATATGGCCCCTCGAAAAAATCTACTCCTACAGCAGGAGGATTGGCCCCATATCCGGGGGAGAGTCCCGTTGGATTGTCTACAGCAGGTCCATTGTATCCATAACCCAAACCGCGTTGAACATCGCAGCCCACGTAATCATCAGTATGTCCACCAATGTCGCAATCTATCCACGTCCCAAAATAAGTTTCTTGTAAAGTTTGGGTTCCCTGATTAATCAATACATAATTATAGAAAGTCATGTTATTGATTTCGTCATTGGTATTAAAGGCAAACGCTTGAGCACGAATTTCCATACCGATTGGTTGACCTTGTGACTCGGTGTGTGCATTACCCTTATCATTGAATACCCAATAATAATTGATATCGCCAAACAACGGAACAATGTCCTCTCTCTTTCTGGAGGCGCAGTTAATTTCACGCAAAAAATCGAACCAAGGATAATCTCCATTCTCAGGAGCGTACATACCATCGCTATCAAAATCATAAAATGGTGCGATGTATAAGTCTTGCCCCAATGCCGTATTTCCCATTGCCGGGTAATCATAAAAGTATCCCGGTATCGAATAACTTCCTCCCATCGTTGCCTCTGCGTTACAATCCGGTTGACTGATGCACTCAAAATATTGACGATGTCGCTGAGCATCTTGCCGGTAGCTTACATTGAATCGATCCCATTCGTTGCAAGTGCTCTCGTTGACAGAAGCCGTTCCATCATTGGTCAATGGACCTGCCCAAAAATCATTGCCATTGTATCGATACAGCACGGCTGCCATTTTTAATGTTTGATCAGGAGAAATACCACCTAGCCACAAAGAGCCCGCAAATAATACCGAAACATTTCCCTCTTTTGGAACATAATAATGAGATCTACCATTGGCGCGATCTTGCCACAGTGAGCCGCCTGTTTCAATCAATGCATTGACGTTATTCCATTCCAAATCGCGCAAACCAGTTGCCGGTGCGCAGGCCGCTGCCCTGTATTCCAAAGTTCCTTGATCCTGATTATTTCCTACCACCTTTCCATACTTCACCAGATCCTGATGCGACTGCGCCTGGCAAATCATGGCCGTCATTAGGCCACAAAACAAGGTGACTTTACTCAACAGTTTTTCCATTTCATTTCTTGGGTATACAATAATGCCGCGTGAACGGGTGCTTTGCAAATTTCGGAAATGACTTGCGCATAACCTAGGATTTGTTGCTCATGTTTTTCACTAACCTTCCCTGTCTTAAAATCAACCAACCAAATTTTATCACCTTCCTTGCTCCAAGCAAATAAATCTGGACGTAATTCTTTGGCACTGGCCATCAAGATGGGTTGTTCGATGGCCCATTGAAGTTGCATCATTCGAAATTGTTTCATGGTGTCATCTCCCTCGGCCTTTTTCCATTCTTGTCGGAGCATCTGTATTCGCTGAGCATCCAAGGTTCTGTCCGACTTGATGATTTCATCAATAGCCTCGTCTGCATTCCAACCCTGAACATAGCGCTGAAAAAGTACATGTACTTGCTCTCCCCACTTGCCTTTCTCCCAAATTTCTTGCATGGTTTGCTTTCGAGTTGCAGACAAGCGCAATTGTTTTTCCTCCACCTGATACATTTTTGCATTCATCTCAATGGAGGGAACCTCCTCTTTTTCCTTCTCCTTAATAGGTGCATCACGATTTCCTATTCTCCAAATATCCTTTTCTACTTCCACTCCCTTTTGCATCATCATGTTGCGCAAGTAATGATGGAACGCCCACTCCGAACGATCACTGGAATCATCCCCTGTCGATTTCTTTTTACTCTTTGTGGTCTTTCCCTCGTCTTTCTTACCGTCCTCTTTCTTCTCCTCTTCCTCTTTTATTTCTTGCAAAATATAAAGGCGCTGCGTAGGTCTGGTTTGCGCTACATAAATTAAATTGGCATCATCTAGTTGAACATCCCAATACTCTTTGTGCATGTCTGCTGGCTGAAAGTATTTAGGCGCACTTGCTTTGTAATTAATCAGTGCATCTTGTATAGGTAATTGTTCTTGAGCGGTATCCATCCATAGAAATCCGCCAGGAACATTCGAGTTGAATCTTGGGTAAATCACGACAGGAAATTCCAATCCTTTGGAACGATGAACCGTCATCATCTTTACCGCATCTTGAACACCCGATGCGTTGATGCATAATTTATCCTGGGCTTTATCCCACCATCTTTTCAATTCAGCCGGTTGAAATCCGATTTGCTTTGCGCGCTGAGACAATTGATCCAACAAAAACTCTACATACTCATCTATCTCCATCTCCAATGCACTGATCATGGCCTTTGCCATCTCAAATGCACTTTTTCCGGTTGGCCATTTCATCGGTAATTTTGGATTCCAACTGAGGACCACCTCTTTAATATCCGCAAAGCGATATCCTTCTTTATCCTCTGTTTTCCAATGTTCCATGCACGCATCTAAAAAAGCACCACGATCGACGGATTCTGGAAAAACTTCGGCAAGACAACGAATCAGATCAAAACGAAAATAGCTTTCATTTGGAGCGGTTAGATAAATCAGATAACTCATGATCAATCGAACTTTTGGAGACAGAGATAATAAAAAACTATCTTGAGTGCTGACAAGAATTTTATCCTCAGGAGCCGCAGAGAGATTGTAATCTTTGATTGCTTGAGCTATTGGGCCAGACTCCTTTTTTCCCTTTCGGGTTAACAGGGTAATATCCGACAATTTGAATCCATCTTTTCTACATTGATTGATGATCTCAATGATCTGCTTGTACAATATTTCACGCGGTTCTTTGGGATCCGAGCACCAGTTCAACTGAACCAATCCTTTACCCTTTCCTTTTACTTCTTGTTGGTGATCTAAATAGACAGCCTCATGCTCTCCGAGTTTTGACTTATACGATTCAAATAACTCGTTGTTAAACGTGACAATATTTTCTGCGCTTCGATAATTATGATTGATCCCGCGTGAAGGTTCCTGAAAATGTTCATTCATTGCTGCCGCCAAACCGGCCACGTTGGGCGTTTCAATGATGCTCGGTAATTCAACGAATTGCCTCACATTGCCATTTCTCCAACGATAAATACTCTGCTTACCATCCCCCACCACAAAAACACTTCCTTCCTTGGCCAAACACTCTTGAACCAATGGTAAAAAATTCCTCCATTGCAATTCAGAAGTATCCTGAAACTCATCGAACAGAATATGTTCAAATTTCTCTCCAACCTTCTCGTAAATGAAAGGAGCGTGATTTTCACTAATCACCTTTGAAACCATTTGGTGAAAATCATCTATCATCAAAAAATTCTTCTCTTCCTTTAGGCTCTCTGCGATGTGATGCAAATAATGAATCAAGCCAAGAGCAAAAAAGTTCTTGAGTATTCGTTGTATTAAAAAACACCTATTTAAATCAGGGCTATGATACCACTCGTAAAGTGCGTGAACCTCCTTTTCCACATCATCCGCTACTTGTTGGAATTTAGCCTTCACATCTGGACCTGCGTTTTTTCCAATCCATTTTACTTCTATTGCTTTAGGCCAATTTCCAGAAAAAGTCGGATTCATTAAACTATTCTTGTCTGGACTGATGATGACATTCTCCGCCAAATCACCCAATTTAAAATACAAACCTTTTCCTTTGTAGTAGTGATCCTCCGGATCAATCGAGCAATAAGACAAAAGATCAAAGGCCCTTTTAGCCATTGCTTTGGGAGGTGATTCCAATTGTTCCAGTAAATCGGATAAGTCCCTTCTTATTTGAGTAAAGTCGTTTAATGTGAGTCCATTTTGTCGCTCCAAGGCTCGCACTCCCTTTTCGGAAACCAAACTTTTCGAAAAGTCCAACATTATTTTTTTTGGATTCCACGACTTACCATCCTCCATTTGAAAAAGAATCAAACTTTTGAGATAATCGGTTATGGCTTGATCTCTGCCCACTTGATCGAGACATCTATCTACCACTTCCTCCAATACTTGATCCATATCCATCTCGATATCGAAATCTGGATGTCGACCCAAGTCTCTCGCAAAGGATCGAACAATTTTGTGAATGAAAGAATCGATGGTGGAAACCGCAAATCCACTGTAATGATGGAGAATGTGAGCGAGCATCTTTTCTGCTCTGCTTTCTAACTCCAAGGGATCCAAATCATGAACACCCCGTATCTCATTGAAAAGCGCCCAAGCACCGTCTGTTGGAGGCAGCTGACTCATTTGGGAAAAATCATGCAAACGAGAAACAATGCGATCCTTCATTTCTGCCGCTGCATTATTGGTAAAAGTAATGGCCAAAATCCGCATGTATGCTGCAGGGGTTGGGTCCTTGAGCGCTAAGGTTAAATATTGTCTGACCAAACTATACGTTTTCCCGCTACCTGCGGAACTGCGATACACGATGAATGAAGGAAGCTGAATAGGCATACCTTACGAAAATACCCGACAATTAACAAAAGTCAAGAACAATATTGCAAATGTTGATATAATTTTATCATTATGAATAAGTATGCTCGCTTGTGGTTTGGGTTTGGTCTCTTTTTGCTGTTTGCTCAATGTAACCGATGCAAAGAAACCCCTGTAGATCCACCTTCCAACCCAACTACCGCTACCTATCATTTGCATTGGAATTCCGTTTTCGACAATGAAGATCTTGTTCAAGGACAAACCTATTACGATGCTTGGAATAGGCGATTTTTATTCGAGGACTTGCGAGGATATATCAGTGAAATCAAGCTATATAACGACCAGGATTCCAGTATCATTATTCGAGATTATGCGCTACTGAACTGGTTTACTGACCCTACTTTAACCATCGAGTCACAGCCCTGGCAAGTATCTAAAATTGCTTTTTCTTTGGGAATTCCTGCCGCGGTTAATACCCTTACCGATCCAACTACCTATCCCAACAATCATCCGTTAAGTGTCGCAGGTTCCTCCGGCATGTTTTGGACTTGGAATACCGGATACATTTTTTATATGTTGAATGGAAAGACCGACCTTACAGGGAGTTCGTCTGCACCACTCATTGATCCCATTGCTTATCATTGTGGTGATGACACTTTATATCAAACATTGGTTTTTAACACAACCCCTATTCAAACAGAAGCTGGAAAAAGCTATACTTGGAATTTTCAATTTGATGCTAAGAAATGTGTTTGGAATGATACCGATACCATGGACTTTAGCATTGATTACCTCACCCATACCACTGGTAATCTACCCCTGGCGATCAAAGCGATGAACATGTATTCCAGTGCTTTTTCTTATGTCCCATAATGATTGGTAGTGATCAATAGGAATTGGACAGCCATATTATTTATTCTTTCGATCTTCCTACTGGTTATTCCAGGCTGTGATGAAAGTAAGTCATGTACTTCCTGCTCCCAAGAATACAATGCTTATCGAGTACCCGCCCACTTCCCATCACTTGTCCTTCCCGATGACAATCTCCCTAACGATTGTCGACTCACTTTAGGAAAAAAATTATTTCATGACCCCCGCTTATCCATGGATGGGAAAACTTCATGTAGTAGTTGTCATCAACTGAGTGCCGCCTTTACAGACGGACAAGCAGTTGCCATTGGTCACCAACAAATGACCGGAAAGAGAAACACTCCAACCCTTTTCAATGTGGGATGGCAACCGTACTTAATGGCCGAAGGCGGTGTTCGAAATTTAGAAATTCAAGCCCTCGCGCCCCTGCTCTCGGAGCACGAGATGTTTAACTCTGCACTGCAGATACCACTTCCAATAACCAACGATTCCTGCTATCAAGAACTGAGTCAAAACGCTTATCAACGACCCTTGGACTATTATGTCATCACCCGAGCCATCGCTTGTTACGAGCGTTCCTTAATAAGCTTCGACACCCCTTTTGATAAAGCTATTTATTATAAGCAAAATGCATTACTCGAATCTCAATCACGCGGTTGGGAACTTTTCCAATCAAAAAAACTTGCTTGTATCAACTGCCATCCCCCGCCTTTGTTTACGGATTTTCAATTTCATTCCATTGGCGTTTTAGATACATTGGACAAAGGAAAAGAAAGAGATACCTACCTGCCTAGAAACCGATTTCAATTCAAAACGCCCACACTACGTAATATTGAACTCACAGGTCCGTACATGCACAATGGTTCCATTCAAAGCTTGATGGAGGTGATAGAATTTTATAACCGCGGGGGCGATTTCCACCATCCCAATCAGGATTCGCGCATTCAACCCTTGGGATTATCCTGGGAACAAAAGAAAGATTTGGTGTCCTTTCTTGAAAGTTTAACGGATTGGAACGCTGTTCAAAACCAATCCTTTTTACCTTTGAAAGAATGAAAAAAGTGCTGTTGCTGCTATTTGGTTTTACGCTGGTCATGGCCTGCCGATATGACGTTGCGGAAAATCCTGAAGAGAGCATCATAGATGATTTTAGTCAAACCACTCCATACCCTCTTTCTATACCTCCTTTTTTTCCTCCAATGGATATCCCACAAGACAATCCATTGACCAATGAGTCGGTTGTGCTTGGAAGGTATTTGTTCTGGGAAAAAAAATTAAGCATTAATCAAACTCAATCTTGTGGGAGTTGTCATATTCCACAACATGGATTTTCAGATAGCGCACAATTTTCCTTGGGCGCTGAAGGTCAAATAGGACATCGACAATCCATGGCCTTGATCAATTTAGGTTGGGCGCGTTATTTCTTTTGGGATGGACGAGCCGCCACCCTGGAAGACCAAGTTGTACAGCCCGTGGAAAATCCTATTGAAATGCACGAAGAGTGGACACAAGTATTAGAAAAGCTAAAAAACGATACCCTCTATCCTCCCTTGTTCAAGGCCGCATTTGGAAGTCCAAACATTACGAAAAAAAGAGCCGCAAAAGCCCTCTCTTCCTTTATCAGAACCATGATAAGTGCGGGATCAAAATTCGATCAACAACGTGTCGGACTTTATCAATTTACAGATGCAGAATATCGGGGCTTTGTCCTGTTTCAGACGGAGGGAGGGAGTCCCGATCAAGTTCCCGGCGGATCATTTGGTGCCGATTGCTTCCATTGTCATGGTTTTGGCGACATGCAAATGACCGATGGCTTATTTCACAACAACGGACTTGACGTTCATTTTCACCAAGATCCAGGCAGAGCCTCGGTGACATTGAATCCGCTGGACAGCGGAAAATTCAAAGTGCCTACTTTACGGAATATCGCGCTAACTGCCCCTTACATGCATGATGGGCGATTCCAAACTTTACAAGAAGTAATTGAGCATTACAACAGTGGTGGGCATCCTTCTACCACCATCGACTCATTTATGAAGTTCACCTCGGGAGGATTGCAACTCTCTGAAACTTCGAAGGCGGACTTAATCGCCTTCTTAAATTGCCTAACCGACACCTCCTTTATTCATCAAGAATCCTTCTCCGATCCCCATGAATGAGGAATATGGCAAATGGCTTTCCCGCGCCAAAACAGAGAAAAAAGCAAATCAAAAATGGTTCAAACAGCAAAAAGGAGCCAAGGATTTAGATGTGCAATTTCATTCCCTTCACGAAACCATTTTTGAAAAAGTTGATTGCTTACAATGTGCCAATTGTTGCAAGACTACCAGTCCCATATTTCGGGATGTAGATATCAATCGCATTGCGCAACATTTAAGAATCAAACCCTCTCAGCTCACCGAGCAATACCTGCACATCGATGAGGACGGAGACTGGGTGCTCAATCAATCTCCCTGCACTTTTTTAAATGCCGATAATACCTGTCGAATATATGATGTGCGGCCAAAAGCTTGCCGAGAATACCCGCATACTGACCGTAAGAACATGACACAAATTATGGATATGACTTTCAGGAATACCTTGGTCTGTCCTGCGGTAGCTTGGATGGTGCAAAAAATGAAAGGCTAAGTCTTTACACAATTGAATAGGGAAAACCTTCAAAAAAAAACATCGATAACGAACCTTTTTTTCTCCAATTTCGTATTATTAAATACATGCTTAGACCATTACTCTTTTCTTTCGCTATTCTCGTTGCCCAAATAAGCGTTGGACAATGCCCGCAAGTTTTTGACTTTGAGGGTAATTCCACGAGCTCGCCCTACTGGTACGATTGTAATGGAGGTACCTACGAATTCAGTCTTCAATCTCCCAATAATTGGAATGACATCACCATTAACTGGGGAGATGGTACGAGTATTTCCACACTCAACAACTGGACCGCTGGCACACCCATCAATCATACCTATGCCGCTGCGGTGGACACATTTGTCGTCACCATAACAAATACGACAGGTTGTTTGATAACGGGAGTAGTGGTTATGGAACAAGCAGCCTCCGCTTCCATACAGATTCCAGTGGGAGGAGTTACACAAGGATGCGCTCCGCAATTAATGAGCTTTGTGAACAGTTCCACCAACGTTTCGCAGACCACCGTCTTTCATTGGGATTTTGGAGACAACACCGCTGATTTGACCTTCGATGCGAGTAATTTAAATGCTGTTATCAATCACACCTATCAACCCGGATCGGTCAGCTGCGAAACCATTGTTACTTTAACAGCTGAGAATTATTGCAACGCCATCCAAGGTGGTGAATCCGTTGCTACATTCAATCCCATAAGGGTTTGGGATACCGATCTGCCCAATATAACCGTTCCCAATACCACCCTTTGTTTTCCAGAGACTACTTTTAATTTTACCAATAACGGAATCAAAAATTGCTTCACGCAAGGAAACATTTTTCAACGTCAAGAAAAATGGATATTCGGAGATTACTGGGGTACGGGAATTCAAGAAACGGGTTGGATTCCTTTTCCTCCCAACCTACCGCAAAGTGTTACTTTTCCTGGATTAGGTGATTACACGGTTACCGTTTTAGACAGCAATTATTGTGGCATAGAGGAAGATCAAATAACGGTTCACATCGTCAACCCACCGACCGCCAGTTTTACTGTTAGTCAAGATACGGTTTGCGTAGGACAGAACATTCAATTCACCCCTTCTGCCACCGGGGCCAATCAACACTTTTGGAATTTTACTGGAAATTGGACTCCTGCTGATGGAGGCGTCATGAATTTTAGTTTCAATACACCTGGCACCTACACGGTTTCTTATCGGGCCGTTCAATCCCTTTCTCCGACATCATGCGCAGACACCGCGTCGAGAACCATTGTCGTTTTGGCGGCACCGACCACCCAAATAACCACACCGCTTACATCGGCTTGCGACTCCTTGCACGTGACGTTGTCTCAAAGTTCAACCGGAAATCCTGTTCAATATTCTTGGACTTTACTGAATGGCCTAACCTTCAGTGGAATTAATCCACCCGCATTTGACATCACCACTGCTGGCAATTATACGATAAGCTTACAGGTGACGGCGTCTAATGGTTGTTCTGCGACAGACTCCCAATTGCTGCAGGTGATCAGCACACCCAGCGCCCAATTTACGAGTAGCGGCGTTTGTCAAGGAAGCAGCATTCAATTTATTAATACGAGCGGTGGTGCTAATATTCCTTCCCAATGGAATTTTGGAGATGGTACTAGTTCAAATGCTTCATCCCCCTCACATGTTTTTCCAACTGCCGGAACTTTTGGCGTGCAGCTGATTGCAGGTATTACGGGATGTCAAGATACTATCGTGGACTCTATTTTCATCGCGCCTTTACCTACCATTAATTTTTCCGCTTCAGAGACAACGGGGTGTACCCCTTTGGGTGTGCTTTTCTCAAACAACAGTTCAGGGGTTGTCTCTCAAACATGGACATTCGGCGATAATTCATCGAGCAATCTCAACTCGCCGTCTCATATTTTTTCCACAACTCTTGGAAACATCAGTCAATATACGGTGACGTTGAACGGGATCAGCACAGAAGGATGTAGTGCCAGCGCCTCGCAAACCATCACGGTTTCATCGGGTGCATCTGCTGCTTTTACTGATGCCAATAACATTCCCGAATGCAGTCCTCACAACAGCGCATTCATTAACAACTCCCAATCCGCTACACAGTATTTATGGGACTTCGGTGATGGTAACACTTCTAGTGCTGTTTCTCCTAATCACACTTACGAAAACAACACCAACGTAGTGCAATTTTATAATGTATCGTTGATTGCTTATTCTCCTGGCGGTTGTAACGACACTACTGCGCAAACAGTGGTGGTTTTTCCGGCAGCGAACTTCAATTTAGATTTAACAACCTACTCGGGCTGTAGTCCGGTTCATGTGAGCATGCCGCTCATTCCAGGGGTTGCGAGTTATGCATGGGATTTTGGTGATGGTGCTACTTCCACAGCGGCACTGCCCTCCCATACTTTCGAAACTGCTGCACTTGCAGATACTTTTCTTGTGAGCTTTTCTGGAACAACGGTTTTCGGATGTTTGGGCGCTGTATCAACCGAAATCATCGTTTTAGGAAGTCCTCACTCCGATTTTTTAATGGATGAAAATAGCAGTTGTGAACCTGCTGAAATTGTCTTCAATAACAACAGTAGTCAGGCAGAATCTTATCAATGGAATTTTAATGATGGTAGCACAAGCAACACCAACGACAGTATATTTAATCACACTTTCACTGCCATAGGTGATTTTGTTACCCAATACACCATCGAGTTGATTGCTATTGCTAGTAATGGATGTTCCGATACCAGCTCGGCTCCATTCACTTTATATCCTCAGTCCATTGCCCAATTCAATCCATCGTTAACCGAGGGCTGTGCGCCCTTCAATTGCCTTTTTCAAAATACTTCAACGGGTGCTACTTTATTTAATTGGCAACTCGGTGACGGCAATAACAGTAATAGCATCAGCCCCAGTCATACCTATCAGAATTTAATTACGCAAGACTCCACCTATCAAGTAACATTGGTAGCCAATAATGCTTTTGGCTGTGCCGACACCCAATCCACTTTCATACAAGTGCACCGAACACCCGTTGCTTATTTCGATATGATCGACACGACCGGCTGTTATCCCATGACCATCACCTTTGATAATGGATCAGTTGGAGCGGATAGTTATAGCTGGAATTACGGCACTGGGGAAACGAGCATAAACGGAGAAGATATCCATCAGCATAATTTTTTCAATCTTACCAACGTGGCAGTGACCAATGCGGTTGTATTGGCCGCTATCACATCCGAAGGATGTTACAGCACTTACACCATGCCTGTAACAACTCCTCCGGGCATCACCGCCAATTTCACAGGTGATTTTGAAGGATGTCATCCATTTTCGACCTTGTTTTTAAATCAATCCATTGGAGCGCAATCCTATGCATGGGACTTTGGCGATGGCACCGTTTCCAATGCATTCAATCCAAGTCATATTTTTTCCAATCCGAATCAAACAGATACCACTTACTTGGTTACGCTCACCGCTACTAATGCGCTTGGTTGTACGCAAACGCTGACCCAATCTGTGCAGGTTTATCCGGTCCCCATCGCCTCGATTGCAGGTAATCCCCTTCCGCAAACATGGCCAGCACCGGTTGTATTTAACAACAACAGCAATTCTAACAATAGCACCAATTATCTATGGGACTTAGGCAATGGAACTGTCTACCAAGGAATTTCTCCCGACACCGTTTATTTTGCTACTTGGAATACCTACAATGTACTCATGATTGCCAATAATGGGCAATGCAGTGACACCGCCTATTTAACGGTCCCCATCATTGCCCCCGATCCAGTGGCCGGATTTATAGGAGATACCAGTGGTTGTGCTCCGTTGATTGTTGCTTTTCAAGATACTTCTCTATACACTAATGGATGGTTATGGGAATTTGGAGACGGAGGAGCCTCCATCAATACCAGTCCTGTTCACACTTTTGATACACCCGGCACTTATACTGTTCGCCAAATCGTCATTGGATACAACGGGGAAATGGACTCCACGTCCCATGTTGCCTCGGTGGTGGTCTTTCCAAGGGCCGAAGCGATCTTTACGGTTACGCCCTCTCAGGTCACCATCCCTCAACAACCCGTGTACATTGTCAACCTCAGTGAAAATTCCAATCAATATCTATGGGATTTTGGAGATGGCGATACTTCATCCGTGCTCAATCCCCAGCATATCTATACCGAAGTGGGGCTTTATGATATTACCTTGATGGTCAATAATGAATTCAATTGCCCGGACACCTTGACTCAATTTGGGGCAGTAAATGCGGTAGGCGGAGGTTCCATCGAATTTCCCAATGCCTTTAGCCCGCTTACGACAGGACCCAATGATGGCCGCATCGATGTAAACAGCTATGATAACGACCTATTCTTCCCCAAATTTGAAGGAATTAAGAATTACGAATTAACCATTTATGATAAATGGGGGGAAGTCCTTTTTCATTCAACGGATATTTATACAGGATGGAATGGATATTACAAAGGTGAAATTTGCCAACAAGATGTGTATATTTGGAAATCTAATGGTTATTTCCAAAATGGACAATCCTTTGAGCTATCTGGAAATGTAACATTGGTAAGAAAATAACATGAGAAAACTATTTGTCTTGGTTGTAGTGATGAGTCTGGTGCAAAACATATTTGCGCAAGACCAACAGTTTACCCAATTCTATGCGGTTCCTTGTGCTTTAAATCCCGCCTTCGCGGGTGCGGGTCTGCAGAGTCGCTTCGCTACCCAATACCGTAATCAATGGTCGGGAATTCCCAAAGCCTTTACTTCTTACGTTGCCACCTTCGATACCTATGTCAATGAGATTAATAGCGGATTTGGATTGGTCATGCAGCGTGATATTGCCGGCGCGGGAAGGCTTTCACGCACGCAGGTCGGCATTCAGTATGCTTATGAAACCAGGATCAAAAAAAACTTATACATCCGTCCTGCTATCCAATTTACACTTGGCGCTCGATCGATGGATTTCAACTCTTTGACTTTTTATGATCAACTCATCCGAAATAACGCACCGATTTCTTTAGAGACCTATCCAGGACAATCCGTCATGTACTTTGACGCCGGTGCGGGTGGTTTATTATACGGCCCTGATTTTTGGGTTGGGGTATCGGCCATGCATTTGAACACACCCGATGAGTCGCTTTATGAATCGCAGGTTTCGTACATACCGGTTCGATATGCGTTTCATGGAGGAAAACGATTCCGAATTAAAGGCTACTCCTTAAGGAAATTAGATCATCATGTTCTGGTAGCGGCCAATTACCTGAGCCAAGGTAAATACGATCAATTAGACCTCGGTTGTTACTATGAGTTCAAACCCATTATCATGGGAATCTGGTATCGCGGACTACCCGTAAAATCAAACGGTTATCAATTACCCAATCGTGATGCACTGGCATTGCTCGTAGGTATCCAATCTGGGGCCTATAGCATTGGGTACAGTTATGACATTACCACTTCCTCTTTAGGGGTAGGAAGCAGTGCCGGTTCGCATGAAATAAGTTTGGCGTATAATTTAGCCGTCAAAGTAAAAAGCAAGCGAAAAATTCTTCCTTGTGCTAGTTTCTAACTAGTATATATTGACTTCCCGTTCCAATCGAATCCCAAATTTTTGTTGAATATCATCCACAATTGCGGAGGATAAATCCCAAATTTCAGAACCCTTCGCTCCGTTGTGATTAACCAATACAAGGGCTTGACGATCGTGAACTGCACAATGTTCCCATTGTTTTCCTTTCCATCCTGCTCTTTCGATGAGCCAACCTGCCGGCACTTTGACCTCATGCTCATTCACTGAATAATGTGGCATGTCAGGATGCCATTTCACCAAATCTTCATACTGCGCCCGTTCGACCACGGGATTTTTAAAAAAACTCCCCGCATTCCCCAATATTTTTGGGTCGGGAAGTTTCGATTGACGAATGGCAGTTACCGCTTCACTGATATCTACGATCGTGGGATTGACCACTTGCCGATCAAGGAGGCGCTGTTTGATATCGCCATAATCCATTTTTAAAATGGGCTGCTTGGACAAACAGAACGTCACTGAAATGATGATCCAATTTCCCTTTTCCTCTCTCTTAAAAATACTTTCGCGGTATCCAAATTTACATTCGTCATGAGAAAATAATCGCTCCACGCCGGTGTCCACATGGACAGCTTTCAGCGCAACAAACACATCTTTTATTTCTACTCCATACGCGCCTATATTCTGCATGGGCGAAGCGCCAACACTGCCCGGAATGAGACTTAGATTTTCAATCCCTCCCCACCCTTTGCTGATCGCATCGAGTACCCATTCGTGCCATATTTCACCTGCTTGTACTTCGACCCAAACCGATTCCGCTGTTTCCTCTGTCACATGAATTCCTTTCCACTCCATTCTTGCTACCACCCCTTTCACATCTTGGGTAAACAAAATATTACTTCCACCACCCAAAATCAATCGTGGCAATGTCTTCCATCTTGAATCTTGAATGAGCTCCCATAAATCTTCCCTGCTGGTAATCGAAACTAACCACTCTGCCTTCACCTCCATTCCAAAGGTATTCAGCGCCTTTAAAGAAGCGTTTTCTTGCCAATTCAACATAAGACAAATATGAGCGAAACCTTTTCAATTTCGATCATTGTAAGAAAGATGATTTAACACCGGAATGTTTACGATGAGCTGGAAATTAAACGCCACTCCTCTTCATCGATTTCGACCATATTTCCCGTTGTATTATTCAACAAATCCTGAATGACCCAACGATCAGGTAAAGTGAGGGCGTTTACTTCCCATAAGACACCCTTGTTCCCTATGCGTTGCCACTCCCAAAAATGATCCGGTGCCAAAATGTAGTAGTAGTTCGAACCTGATAAGGTTTTCAAAAAGACGGGAAACTTTTCAACCATTACACAAAGATCATATGAACGGCTCTATCTTGTGCAAGATGAAACCTTTTTTGTGGGAAGTAGCCCAAAAAATCCATGACGATGCACAAGGCAGCGATCAGCTTCAGCACATTGCCGTGATCGTTCCCGGCAAGCGAGCCGGATTGTTTCTTAAGAAACACTTAGCAGAGATATATCAACGTCCCCTTTTCCCTCCTCAGATTTTTATTTTGCCGGACTGGTTCAAATGTATCAGTGGAAAAGCCAGTATCGCCACTTTTGAATCGATACTCCTTATGTATGAGGTATATGCAAAAGAAATTGATCAGAGTGAGGCTTTTCAGTTATTTATGAAATGGGCTCCACAAGCGATGAATGACTTCAACGATGTAGACCAAGGTTTGGTGGATGCTCGTCAAATTTTTCAGAACATCAAGGATATCAAAGGAATCGAACAATGGAGTTTGCAATCCGAACCTTTATCGGATATTCAAAATCAATTTCTTGCCTTTTGGGAACAGTTCGGAAAACTCTATCATTTTTTTCAGACTTTTTGCGATGAAAAGCAACAATGGAATTACGCCCAACTGACGCGTAGAATTGCTGAAGGAAACTTTGATATTGAAATTCCACATCAACGCACCTACGCCGTCGGTTTATCCTCACTCACCGCGGCTGAGGAAAAGATTTTCGACCGCGTTGCTAAAAAGAGCGACCTCATTTTTTGTTGGGATGTAGATCAATATTATTTCCAAAACCCTCAACACGAGGCCGGACAATTCTTCCGATCCATCTCCACAAGAAAAAAAATAACCGCTCATGATTGCCTATCGCAAGCGCAGCGAAATATTAAAACTTTTCAAGCGCAAACGGCCTATGGCAACACCATCCAAATTGCAGAAACGATTCAGCAATTAACAGCAGAGGAAAGAAGTGAAACGGCGGTTATTATGACCGAAGCCAATTTGCTACAACCACTTCTCTCCCAATTGGATATTCCAGGCGATCTCAATGTAGCCATGGGATGGCCCATTCGCAATACCGCCGTTTATCAACTTTGCCATTCTTATTGGGAATTTGCCAAGAATACGCAAAAGCAACAGCGCATCTATCACCGAGATTTTAATCGATTTATTGAACAGCCTGCGATTCGATTTATTTCCGAACCTTGGCGTGACGAACTTCAAAAGACGCTCATCAAAAAAAGACTTACCTATTTTCAAATGGATAAGTTGAATTCCTTTCAACAACAATTTCACTGGAAGGATTTTGATGAATTTCTCAAATATTTCGATGTGATGAAAGTTGACGCGGTTGGAGCATTGCACCACTTGGATGCATTGCTGCAAATTGTCGCCTTGCATCCTGACAGCGATGCCATTACCAAGGAAAGTGCTTTTCAGCTTAAAGAAAAGTTGCGCTATATAACCACTTGGTTACAACAAATGCCCCATCTGAATGATCTCTACGCGGTGGAGATTATTTTTCAGCACCTATTGGGTAAAGAACTCATCACCTTCGAGGGCGAACCATTGGAAGGCCTTCAAATTTTAGGAATGATCGAAACCAGGGCGCTCGATTTTGAGCGTATTATTTTCATTCAAGCCACAGAGGATGTAATGCCCGGAAGTCAACCTTACCAATCGCTGATTCCTTATGACCTCAGAGTGGCCTTTCAAATGCCTTTACCACGCGATCGGGATGCCAGTTATGCCTACAATTTTTATCGTTTGCTGCAGCGCGCTGAGGAAATTCAATTTTACCTTCCCTCCTCCACCTCCGATTTCCGTTCGGTAGAAAGATCTCGTTATTTACAACAATTACAATGGGAGTGGCCCAAGGCCAATACACAAATACAGTGGAATCAATATCAATTGAACGCACCGAAAGCGACAGAATTCAATATAAGTGAATGGGTAGATGCCAATGACTTCTCACGCCAACAACTTCTCCATAAAATGGCCAGTGGCATCAGTCCCTCCGCGATCAATAAATATTTACAATGTCCACTGGATTTTTATTATCGCTATGTCATTGGACTGGGTGAAATCAAAGAAATGGAAGAACAATTGGATAGCGCAACCATTGGGTCTTTGGTTCACAAAGTGCTAGAAAACTGGCATTTCCCAACCATTGGAAGAGCGCTGACCCTGAACGATATTCAACTTTGGACTTCCGAATGCGACCTCCAATTGGCCAATACTTTAAAAGGGGATGATCCAGAAATGCCGATAGAAGGATACAATTTATTGGCATTAGAGGCCGCAAAAAAAATGATTGAAAAAGTGCTGCATTACGATGCTCAATTGATTCGAACAGGGACTCCCCCAACCATTCTGCATACGGAAAAAACCGTGTCTAAAACCCTTCAATTGCCCAATGGAGCTCCGTTGATATTAAAAGGAAACATTGATCGCGTTCATGCGGCTGGCGGAGCTATTTTCATTTTGGATTACAAAACCGGACAAGTAAAAGACAAAGATCTGCTGCTCGAGGAGGTTAGTGAAGATGGCCTATTTATAGCAAAAAAAGCCAAGTTGATTCAGTTACTCATCTATGCTTACTTATCACATCATGATCTAAGCATTCCATTAGAGAAAATGAAAATTGGATTGTTTCCGCTTTCTGCCAAGGAATATGAGCCTGCCATGCTGCAGCAATCAGCTGCGCTGTTAAACATTGATTTTATGAGGCAATTTGAGGAATGGATCATACACCAAGCGGAGCGAATGCTAGAGACGGAAAGATTTATTCACCAAGAAGAGGCGCAATATTGCCAATTCTGTCGTGAGACAGAAGACTGATGCGTTATATTTGCCCTATGAAATACTCCCGCATTTTATTGAAACTAAGTGGCGAATCCCTGATGGGAGACAAGCAATTTGGAATAGACAATGATCGCTTGATGCTTTATGCGCAAGAAATCAAGGAGATATTTACAGATGGAGTAGAGATTGCCATTGTGATCGGAGGCGGAAATATTTTCAGAGGAGTACAAGCAGAGCAAGGAGGCATGGAAAGAACGCAAGGAGATTACATGGGCATGTTAGCTACCATGATCAATTCCATGGCCCTGCAAAGTGCATTAGAGAGCATCGACGTTCCTACCCGACTGCAATCCGCCATTGAAATGAAACAAATTGCTGAGCCTTTTATCAGAAGAAAAGCAGTCAAGCATTTACAAGTAGGTCGTGTGGTAATATTTGGGGCTGGGACGGGCAATCCTTTCTTCACAACCGATACCGCCGCATCGTTAAGAGCGATTGAAATTGAAGCAGATGTTATTTTAAAAGGAACCCGTGTAGATGGAATCTATACCGCAGACCCAGAAAAAGATCCTACCGCAACCAAATACGAAAAAGTATCTTTTACAGAGGTCTATGAAAAGGGACTCAATGTGATGGACATGACCGCCTTTACCCTTTGCAATGAAAATAAACTCCCCATTATTGTTTTTGACATGAACAAAAAAGGAAATCTAAAAAAATTGATTCATGGGGAAAAAGTAGGAACATTAGTTGACTTTTAATACAATAGAATATGTCTGATGAAGTAAGCATGGCAATGGAAGAAGCCACCGCCGCAATGGATAAGGCGATTGACCATTTGGATTTTGAATTAAATAAAATACGTGCAGGAAAAGCCAGTCCAGCGATGTTGGACAGTGTAAAAGTAGATTACTATGGCTCGATGACCCCACTAAAAAATGTGGCCAATGTGAGCACGCCAGATGCCCGCACCATTACCGTTCAGGCATGGGAAAAGCACATGCTCGAAGGAATAGCCCGAGCAATTATGGAAGCCAACTTGGGTCTTAATCCACAAAATAATGGTGACCTTATTATTATTTCAGTCCCTATGCTAACCGAGGAGAGGAGAAAAGATCTCTCTAAAAGAGCACATGCGGAGGGGGAACATGCGAAAGTTTCGATTCGCAATGCACGCAAAGAAGCATTGGATTTTATCAAACAAGCTCAAAAAGATGGATTGCCCGAAGACGAGGCAAAAACCGGAGAAACCAAGGTTCAAGAATTGACCGATCGTTACAATAAAAAAGTAGAAGAAGTGCTGGCCGCGAAGGATAAAGACATCATGACCATTTAATCCTGTAGTAAAATGGCCGGAATAAATCCTCAGGTAGATTTATTTTTACAGGAAGGATGTGGACGTTGTCATTTATACCAAACCTCCGCCTGTCGAGCATTGGTTTGGAACGACGGTTTGCATGAAATGAGGCGCATTGCTTTGGAATGCGGGCTCGAAGAAGAATACAAATGGCAGCATCCGTGTTACACTTCCAATAAAAAGAACATCTTGATTCTTGGGGCCTTCAAAGAATATTTTGCATTCAACTTTCTTAAAGGAGCTTTGATCAAAGACGACAAAAAGCTGCTCGTGAGTCCTGGCGAAAATTCTCAATCTGGAAAACAACTCAGATTTACGGATGTCAAGCAAGTTTTAAAAAACGAAAAGCTCATCAAATCGTACATTCAATCGGCCATTGAAATCGAAAAAGCGGGAATTAAGGTGGTTAAAAAGGACACTTCTGAATATCCTGTTCCAGCGGAGCTTACCGCCAAATTCAAAGAAGATCCCGCCTTTAAAGATGCATTTGAGTCGCTCACTCCCGGAAGGCAGCGTGGATATTTATTATTCTTTGCGCAAGCCAAACAATCCGCCACCCGAGCCAGTCGCATCGAAAAATTTGTGAATCACATTTTCAAAGGCAAAGGCTATCAAGAATAAAACCATGAGACACTTTCACTTTCCTGGTCTCAACGGAATTCGATTCTTAGCGGCGTTTTTAGTTTTATTGGATCACACTGAATTGATCAAAGGATACCTTGGCCTTCCTACTTTATGGAGTGAAACATACAGCGCCCATTTGGGCAGCACAGGAGTAACTATCTTTTTTGTTCTCAGTGGATTTCTCATTACCTATTTATTGTTCATGGAAAAATCCATTGGCCCCATCCGTATTCAATCCTTTTACATCCGCCGAATATTGCGCATTTGGCCATTGTATTATTTGATTTTTATCCTTGGATTTTTTGTACTCCCATACTTCTCTATTTTTCATATCCCTGGTTATTCGAGTACGTTCCCAACTTTCCCTTGGGATTCGTTTTGGGCCTACGGCACCTTGTTGGCTAACTACGGCTTTATTTATTGTGTTCCAATCGCCTATGCCGGCATTTTGTGGTCGGTAGCAGTAGAAGAACAATTCTATCTTATTTGGCCATGGGTGGTAAGGCATGTTCAATCGCCTGTACGAGTGTTTTTGGGTATTCTGCTTTTTTACCTCCTACTGAAAACAGTCGCCTATTTTCCTGGTTTGGGTATCAAAGCCCAACTACCGAATCAATTTTATTATTGGCTCGATCGCACGCGAATCTCTTGCATGGTCATAGGGGGAATTGGAGCGGTAATGTTATATCATCAAAAAACAGCATTATTAAATTTCCTTTATTCTAAAACGAATCAATACCTACAACTTTTTTTATTTACACTAATCTTGAGCAATGTTTTGGATAGCGGGATATTTAATTTCATAAAGAATGAAATTCTTGCCGTCAACGTCATGATGTTGATATTGAATATTTCGAGTAATCCCCAGCGATTATGGTCCTTGGAAAACCGTCTCTTTGATTTTCTAGGAAAAATTTCATATGGATTGTACGTGTATCACCTAATGGTGGTAGTGATGGTGGTGAAATCGTTTTTGAAGTTGGGTTTATATGTGGCACTGCCGACTTGGCTCGGAGGGTTAATGACCATCCTTACCACAACCCTGCTCAGCATCCTCATCGCACACCTATCTTATCGCTATTTTGAATCCTATTTCCTTCGGAAAAAGGAAAAATTCACGGTGATAAAAACAGGGTGAGTTTATTTTACAACTAACCTAAGGTTTCTACTCATCAATACCTCACTCCCACCGCCTTACAAGTAAGTCGCTCAATCCATGTTCCAGAGAGAAAACGACTAATAAAAAATAGCAACGCTCCCTTCCTTTCTGAGATGTACATTCCTTTTGGGTTTTTGGAATTTAAAATTCGATTGACCGTCCGCACCAAATCTTCTGGACCCACCGCCGAGGCCAAATTGGTATTTCTTCGCTGATATACCGCATCCGCGACGGTCTTGTATTCCGAAGTGGGCTCACATAAATATTCCAACTGGATTCCGCTATTGATGTAAAATGGCTCTATGGTGCTGATATGAACCCCATAAGGACGCAGCTCTTTTCGCAAGCATATGGTCCAGATGCGCAAGGCTATTTTGGATGATCCATAAGTGGATTGAAACGGCATGGCAAAGGTTCCAGACAACGTTCCCACATTGATGACCTGTCCTTGCCTGCGCGGACGCATTACGCTTAAGTACTTTTTTGTCAAACTGATGGTACCAAAAAAATTAGCTTCGAAAATTTCTCGGACTTTGTCATTGTGTATTTCCTCGGCAGGACCCATTTGACTTTGTCCTGCATTATTGATGAGTACATCGATGTTCGGTTGTTCTTTAAAACAACCCTCGATAGACGATTCATCACACAGGTTCAAAGGAAGATAAATTACCCCAGGTATTTTATCCATTATCTGCTCTGGATGTCGAGAAGTGCCATACACTTCATATCCTTGGTTTTTCAAATCAATGGCGATAGCTTTTCCGATTCCTCTTGAAACACCCGTAATTAATACTCGCTTGGCTTTATTCATCGCGAAAAACTTTGCATCAATCTTTCATAACCCGCTACATATCGATCATTATCCTGCACAGAATGCGCACAACTCACAAAATCTCTACCGTGTCGAGACAACACTCCTGTGGCCGCCACAATTGCGGAGTAAGATGATAATATTTTTCGTCGTTGTACTACTTCCATCAATGCTTCCTGCGATGTCAATGGAACCGCGTGTGGTGCCGTTAATTCTACTCGTAAAATATTCCCGATGTTGTAGGCGAAAAAATCGGAACGATAAGCAGAAAAGAGTGCATTCAATTTAGCGACTACATCATTTGCAGTGGCCTCTGCTTTTTCCAATAAATCCGAATTGGCTAAAGTAGTTACAACCTGTTTGCAAGCCGCGACTGATAAGGCATTCCCAGAGAGAGTACCTGCTACATAGGTGTATGGCTCTTGGTATGGAATACTGGTATTGGCCGCATCCATGATTGCTGCCTTGCCTCCCACCGCTCCGCATGACGGAAATCCGTTCATCAATCCCTTGCCCAAGGTGGTTAAATCAGGCATTACTCCCAAACGCTGTTGTGCTCCTCCTTTTCCCAACCTAAATCCGGTAACTACTTCATCCATGATGTACAAGGCCCCGTATCGATGCGCCATCTCCATTGCAGCTTCGTTAAATCCATCTTCGATGGGAACCAACCCCGACTCCGCTCCGTATGGCTCGATGATAATGGCAGCAACCCCTCCCGCGGATTGATTCGCTTTAAATGCATCTTCCAACGCTTGCAAATCATTCGGCGGTACCAATACCGTTTGATCCATGTATTCATCGGGAATGCCATTGGTAACAAACTTCCCCGACCCTGGCACCTCAACATCCATCAAATACTCGTGGCCCCATCCATGATAATGTCCTAAAAATTTAATCAATTTTTTTTTGCCTGTTACCGCGCGTGCAATTTTTATGGCAGCATTGTTGGCCTCGCTACCGCTAGCTGTGAAACGAACTTTTTCTATGGACGGAAAAAAAGAAATCACAGCATCTGCTGCATCTAATTCCAACTCATCAAAATGACCATGAAAATGCGTTTTATGTTGAAGCAAATCTTGAATGCACTTCACCAATCCGGGATCATTGTGTCCTAAAATAATAGCCCCTCCACTGAGGATGTAATCGATATACTCATTTCCATCCACATCCATCAAATGGCTCCCTGTACCTTTATCCATGAAGAAAGGATAGGGATTGGATAATGGTAACGTATGTTGCGATCCGTTCGGAAGCACCTTCTTTGCTCGCTCTGTTAGCGCCGCGGACTTGGCGGTTCTCGCCTTTATTTCTTCCATCGCGATCGCTAGTTTGGATTCATCCAGCAATGGCAGCGGAGTTGTCGCAATTTTATTTGCTCTGGAAAAGATTTCGGAGGTATTCATTTATTCATTAAGTAGTTTGATCTTGATAGTATTCGTTAAAACGATCTACGTATTTCTTTCGAACATCTGCGATGTGAACATCTAAATGATGCATGGTCCATTGATCGGTGGGAATGATGTCCAAGACTTCGGCGATCACAGTCCCTCTTTTGAATGGCCTGAAATTAGAATAGGGATTAGACTCAATGGGCGTGTAAATAAACAATGCCACCACCGGCATATTGGACACCAATGCCATGTGATATACTCCGCGATTAAACTCGGCAATGCGCTGTCCATAAACATGTACCCCTTCCGAAGAGCCCATGATATGAATATTCTCTTCCTTGATTCTTTTCTCTAGCTTTAAGAAAAACCTCAATCGGCGCGTCCTATTCGTCTTCATTGGGATATACAACAATCCAATCGAAAAGGAAATCAACCAAACGGGTAGAAATATCAAAATTTTCTCGCTCATTAGAATACGTGTGTTGGGAAGCCCCAGTCCCATTAACACAAAGCCATCTAAATAAGAGTTGTGATTAAAAGTAATAAAATGCGGACGGTCTGGCAATTGAAGGCGAATACGATTGTCCAATTTAATCCCCAAGCAAAAAAGGGAAATTCTGCAGAATAATGGAATAAAATAAACACGGTTAAAATTGGTGAGGGCTCCGAACGAAATTAATCGCAAAATAGCTGCTGCACTACCGAATACAAAGATGAAGACAAATGCCATCACTACCTTTAGCACATTGAATACGTACTTCATTAATCCGAATGTACGTAAATAATCGAAAGAAAAAAATTATTGACCGCTGATTCAATGGTAATGAAATTACAAATGCGGAAGATAAACGCTATGCATCCGCTTCACTTCCTCTTCCCAATGCAAGTTCGGTTTAATTTTTTTTATCGCTTCGCGAAATTGATCCCAATCCAAAAGCATCATTTCATCGATGGCCGCACTGAAACCTTGAACAGAAAAATCTTGTATGACCTGCCCAATGCCGTTCTCCTTGACCAAGGCAGTACAATCAGGCAAATCATTGGTGAGGATGGGGAGTTGTGCTTGAATGTATTCGAATAATTTATTGGGGTAGCAATAATAATAACTCAAACTGGTATTTTGAACCGTATTCATTCCAACATCTGCGCTACTGGTATACTCAAAGATCTTTTCATAAGGCACACTCGGATGAAAAAAGATCAATGGATATTGATCAGCATACTCCTTGACTTTATTCAATAGCACACCGTGCCCCATGATTACGACCACTGCATCATCTTTTTTTCGATTGGCAAAAGTTTCCAATAGCACTTCCAATCCTCTTCCGAAGGTGAGAATTCCTTGATAAAGAAATATCTTTTGATGCTGGCCAATGGGAAAATATTCACGAAATCGATCATGCTTTGCATCGGGCATCAAGTAGGGCGTATTTCGCACCAGATGGACATTTTTCAAACCATATAATCGTTCGTATTCCTTTTTAATACTCGGACCTACGGTGATGACCTCCGCTGCTAAAGGAATAAATAATCGCTCAAATATTTTCACAAACAACCGGAACGGTTTGGACATTCCATTGCGCTCGCTTTCATATTCGTGACAATCATAAATTAACTTTAATCGTGGTCGCGTTAATTTAGCCAAAGCTCCAATTAAATATGCGTCAAAGTCATTACAATGCCAAATGTCTTTTTTTCGATACGTAAAAATGATCTTAAAGAAAAGCTCGATGTACTTGATGATGCCGAAAAATTTGTTGTTATCGGGCAAGGTCATGGATTTCAGGCGGACCCGGTGCACGGTAACGCCTTTAAAATTTTCGTGCTCTAAAACATCGCCCTTTAATATACCTACAACGCATACTTCGTTGCCCCACTCTTGCAGCGCTGCAGCCATTCGATACACGCGGTTATCATTTTTAAAATTATTGATCGTAAGGGAAATAATCTTCTTCATACCGCATTCATTTTATTCCGATACTTTCTTACATACACGAGAATGACCAATAAATTAATCGTGAAATAAATCACCTTAGATAACACCAACATCTTTACTCCTCCCATCATATCCATATTCCAAACATGTGCTAAATAAATTCCACCAAATACAAAAACAAAATGCAGTGCATCTAGTAACAAAGACATCCTTTGCATTTGAATTCTGAGTGTAATAAAACTCAATGACGATGTCATAAAATTGAAAGCATACCAAAAGCTGAGGTATTTTAAATATGGCATACTTGGCATCCATGCCTCTCCGAAAATCCATCCCATGGTTTGATCGGGCAATAATTGCACTACCATTACCGATAACAAACTGAACGCAAAAAACTTCCACATGCTTTTGCGATAAACCTTCTCTAATTCATTGGCGTCTTCAATCTCCGAAATTTTTTGAAAAAAAACCTGTCCAAACGAGCTACTGATTACATTGAGTGGTGTTTGAAAAACCCTCCTGCACAACGCCATATAACCAATGGCTACTAAGCCAAAATAATAAGTGAAAATTCCAACATGTGCCCATTGGGCCAGGCGATTGAGAATACTACCCCAAATACTAAATAGCGGATAATCTTTGTGCAAGGCAGCTTGTCGTTTCATGCGATCCCACTCCCAACTTCCCAGCCCTTTGGCTTCATCTTTAAAGAAATGATAAAGACAATAAATAGCTGTCACAATGTGTCCGATGGTTGTACTTAACAACAACCCAAATCCTCCCCAGTTGGCAAAACCTGTTCCCCATTTTACAGGTTCGGAAGCACCAGAGAACCACACTTTAGAAACCGCAGAGACTTTGTAATTTTTCTGTCGACTGAACCAATAATTAACGCTATTAAATACGGCAAAGCAGAACAATCCAATCGGGACCATCCAAAGATATTGACCAATGGTAGGATTCTGATAATAATCTCCCACCCAATCATTGACAACGAAACTGAGGCCCAAAAGCACTACGCTCATGATGGCCGCCAAACCGATACTCAATCCCAAGATATGTCGAGCATCCTCCTTGTCTTTGGGATGCATGATGGCAAATTCATACTTTCCGGTTACTACGACCACCCCGACTGTCGTAATCATGGTATACAATTCCAAAGTAGTAAAATCATCAGGGGTAAATAATCGCGTAATGACCGGACTAAACAAAAAAACCAAAGCCTGTCCTGCAATGGTTCCTGTCATGAGCGTAAGCACATGCTTGGTGAATTCACCTTGAAATGGTTTTTTCCAACTACTGCTCATGAGCCAACAAAGTTAACGCAAGGTAAGCGAAGTACAAGAAGAAGCTGGATGGAAGGTGCGTAATTTTCAAGCAAAGTAAAAAAAGACAGCGAAGCATCGCTGCGAAAAGAAAGCGAAGATCGAATTCGAAATGGAAATCAAATATTGCTTACCCATTCAAGGTAAATCGGATGGCAATTCCGGTGTTGATGTTGGTTGAGTTATATGAATTAGAAATCTTAGGATGGGTGAATTGATGGTCGTAGAAGAAACGAATTGTCAGTTTATCGCTTACTGCCATATCTGCGCTGGTCTTCAAACTCCATAAAGTTTGTCCTGCGGTAATTTGATTTTGCTTTTCTACTACTTTTCGGATAATGGTTACATTATCTCGCATCGTCAAATCTGCTCTCAAATTGATACTGGTACTCTTTAACAACTTCATCGGGAACTTTTGACCTTTGATTTTTGCGATTGGATTCGGAATGTCGGTGAATTTATATCCTGTACCCACGACAAAACTATTACTTCGCATTTCCGTCACTTGATTATTGCTCAGACCCAATCCCACGGTACGATCACGTTTCATCTCCACTTTAAACTGCGGATCGTTACTCTTCTTGGTCTTCAATGTCATATCAAATCCAATCAATGGTGCCATTTGCTCGGAGATGGTGATGGTTCCAATTTGATGCTGAGAGATCCAATTAGGAACCTCTGTTTGATCGAGTGCAGAAGGTCTTCCTTGCTGATCTTGCGTGAAATTCAAATTGGTTACATAACTCGCTGTAATGGTTGATTTGTACTGATGGTTGATGGTGAATTGCTTAAAATATTTCTTAACACTTTCAATCTTAGTCAATCCATCATAACTGATTTTCCAGTTGGGCTGTGACGGTGTTTTAAAGGAATTGAGCGCAACTTCATTGGCACTTTTTCCAGTATAGGCCGCTATGAAAGCAGGAATTAAAACATCTTGTGCCGTACCACCAAACCCTTGATAATATCCACTGGTCTCTGCCTGTGCGAGTTGATAATTCTGATCGTTCAAACGTGCTGAAATCACCTGCCTATATTCCAACAAGTTCAAGAACGTTTCGGACATGTTTCCATTGGACTTATCATCCTTGACAAAAGCAGTCGACCAGGTATTAATAGAGGCACTGAAATTTCCGGTCTCCATGGGAGATTGAAATTGATATTCCATGGAATCGATATTGTATCGGAAGAAACTGGTTAGATTTCGTCCGTCCTGCCGCGTCGCACTGATTTCAATTTTCATGTACTTGATGGGTTCGATGGATGCTTTTAAATTCCAATTCGTAGTAGAAGTTTCTGTGTACTGATTATTGAGATAAGGAGATTGTACTATAAAACCACCTTCTGCCATGGTCATCGCAAAATTTCGATCTGTCATCTGCCCTTGCCAGTCGGTATTCTGCTCACCAAATGCAAAGCCTAAACCAGGTGCTTGGAAACTGTTATTCATTCCTAAGAATCCGGCCTTTTGATTATAACCAGGCAACATCATGCCCTCATTTTTCGTGTAAGATCCATTGACATTTCTGACCATCATCAAGAAACGCAAAGTGACATCACCCCATTTAATGGGCTCCTTCTTGTCTTTCTTTTCAATATCCTTACCGTATCCATCTTTATTGTCCGGATTATCCTTTCCCTTGTCTTTCTTTTCCTCTTTTTTACCTTGATTGATTTCCTTAAGCTTTGGCACCTTGTTATATAATGTCTCAAAATTGGCCGTCGCATTGGCTGTAATCTGGCGAGAATTCTGAATTTTATGTCCCAAAGTATCTTGGGTAAATGGTGCGCGATCCCAACGGAAACTAGAACTGTATTTTACATCTGAGTTTACAAAATCAATCAAAGGAAATTTGTCCAACGGCAATTTGTAAGAAGCATTAAATTGATGATTGTACACTGTACTCTCACCCATGCTCTTGATATTTTGACTTACGGTATCCTTGTAGGCTTGATACCAATCCACATCGTCTTTTCTGATTACTCCTCTGGGTTCAATGATCAATGCGGTGGTTGCTGCCGTTAAATCAAATTTTAAACTTTTCGTTAGATCATATTTCACGGTATAATTACGATTCCAATTCCAATTCTTTTGAGCTTGTGTCTGGATAAGCATATCACTATACACACCTGTTAACTCCAAGGTATTATTTCGAATTCTACTGGTCTCATAGGTGCGGTTCATATCGGTATGAAATCCCATTTGCTTGATTCCAGGATAGAAGTTTATTTCTTTGATCCACTTTAAGTAAGGAGAAGTTTTAACCACGGGCACTTTAGCAAAAGGTTTAATCTCCTTCGGTTTATTGGTAAAGCTGTAATCAAAAGCCCCTTGGTATTGTTGATTCAATCGTCCATCAATATTAATATCACGGAAATAAATTTCGTTGTAAGAACCACTCAACGAAAAATTATCCATGTTATAAAACTTGGGTTTTTCTTCACCTCCCTTTGCTGCAGCAGCGTCCGTTTTGGAGGGTTCTCCCCCGCCCTTGGAATCGGCCGAAGCGCCTTCTTTTTTGGGTGCAATTTTTAGATTGGTCACATTGATGCTTCGGCGCTTGGTTAACGTTTGCGACTTTTCTTTCAGTGGTTTAGAAAGGTTGGGAAGTTCATTCAATTCCAAATCAGGTTGCAACGGACTGTAGCGCGGCGTGGACACTTGCTCCGAAAATCCTAAATACAATGGGGCTTGCACTCCCCAATTTTCTGGGAAAAATTTACCTAACTGCACCGTAGTACTGGCATCCACTCCCGTTTTGGTTTCTTGCTGACGCTGTTGAACTTTTTGTTCGATGGTCCCCCAACCTGGAGTGCTAATATTTCCTCCTACATTCACCGTTGCTAAATCGGCCAACTGCGCTGTTACTCTTCCTATTGCGGCCCATCCCGATGTATTATCAAAATCAGAAAGTCGCAATTCATTGACCCAAATCACCGCGCATTTCGATTTAGCATCATCTTGTTTTGTAAATGGATTTTTCTTGTCGTCTGGATTGCGTATCCCGATCATGAGCACCGTCACATTCGATACATTGGGATTTCCTTTTACTGAAATCCGAATATTATCCGTTAACATCTTTGAAAACTCGATGAGATTAGAATAACCCGCTGGGCGATTGGCTTTCAGATCTTGGAGATCCTTAATGACAATATCAAAATTATTCGACTCTGGCCAAATCTCATTATCATCGTTGGTATACCAAGGGGTAACATTCATCGGCATTTCATACTCATAATAGTTTTGATCGAAATCTGATCCTAAGCGTACAAAGACAGTCAAATCTTTATCTTTTAATTCTGTCTCTATTCCTTTAGCCTCAACGTGAGCATACATGCGCAAGCGTTTGTATTGTCTCATATCAAAACTGACGTTGCGATAAGAGGCACGTGCATCTCCATCATTCAAATTGCAGACCGTCATTGACAATGCTTGTTCGTTCATGCTGCGCAAATTGGCGGTTGCCACATCTTGCTCACGAATAATTCCAGGAGGAATGGCATAAGGTACTGGTTCACGATTACCATTCTCTTCAATGTTCACTGCCGAGATATCAAATTCCGTTGCGAGATCATCATTCGGCTCCAATTCTTGTGGCCCTAACAAGCTACTCGTATATTTTCTCCACTCCCCACGAACTAATTCCAAACGAGCAAATCGCAAGGTTACGGGCTCTTCCCATCCTTTCAAGAACATTCTGATATAACGAATGGAACGGAAATCGGGGATATTCCCTACTCGCTTTTCAAATTCTTTAATGGGCACTTTAAACTGATACCAGCGAATCGTTTTTTCATCGCCGTTTGCGGTTGTTTTAGTAGTAACAAAACTATCGGTGATGTAATTTGAACCAATATTACTTTCTCCTAAATCACCGGGACGAAGACTTACCTTGTATTGAAAGTAGCTCTCAATTTGATTCAAGGTAATATCTTGGTTAATATCCTCAGTGTTCGGAACCGTAGTTGCTGTAATGGGATACCCTTCGGGGCTGGAAGTATTGGCATTCCCTTCGTATCCATTGAAATGTTTGTAACGCTGGATAGTATTGAGGTTCGCTTGATCGCTTGCCGATCCTCTAAAATATTCATAGTCATCCGATGAAGGGTCGGCTGCAATTTTTACATATGCTTCCGGTGTAACATGCCCTTGAACCGATGCTAACCATTGAGAAAAGAAAGTCTGCTCGTCTGCAGAGGCCAATCCATCGATACCAATGTCTTGCTGATCGTATGACCCGCTTGTATTATCAAAAGCATTCACCACATTGAAGGTAGATGGATTAGGGAAATTTCCCCATGTTCCCGTTAAAACAGGCAACGGATTGTTGTCGGTAGGAAATCCATTCTCAAAAGATAGATGCGAATCATTCAACACATCCTCAGAGACATTTCCTAAATTGAAATACAAATCCCCACCATTGATATTTTCAGAATCGGAATTAAAAGGATCCATTAACCAAAACTGAATGAACTGAACGTTACTGGTTTCGAAATCAGTGGTGGTCAATGCTCTTTGAATTCCACCCCAACGTGAAGAAGGATCATTGAGGTTACCATCGGTATCCAATCCGGCTGAATACCCCGCTAAACCGAGCGGCTTATCATAGTTATAAGGACCTCTCTCTTGAGGGTAGTATGTAACATCAAACATTTGGATATTGGGAGGAGTCCCTGTTGGAAGTTGTCGATTGGGGAAAACTTCGCTTTCCAACACTTCCCTCATTCGATGATCACTTTGTATGTCAGCCGTAATATTGGAAGGTGTTAAGGAGTTATTGCGATAAAATAGTGGGTCTATCACATACCAACTTAAACGAGCGCGGTTGTAATTATAGACAACACTGTCTTCGATATTTCCTTCGGGGAATAAGGTCTGTTGTAATTTCGGAGTGCTGGCCAAGAACCACTGATTCAAGGAGCGCAAATCAATGATGCTTTGACTTCCTTCAAAATCATCTAAGTAAGAATTACCAATTTTTGAAATCGCCTTACTGTGACCAGGAAACATTTTTGCCGCTTCCGCACTTACCGAGATGGTGGATTTAGCTTTGGTTTTAATGAAAGGCAAACGATCCACCATTTCGGTAATGAAAGGCACCTCTTTTTGATAGGCTAAATCCGCTCCTATGACCCAGTTGTTTACCGGTTCATCTCCGATGTTTACCTTTTGTGTGAGTGGGCGCTCGCGAAGGTTCATAAAGGTAGAGCCGACGGTAAAATCCTTATTAAATTTATAATCAAAACGACTTCCAATCATCGTCTTGTATTGCATATTGAACAACGAATTACTTTCTACCGAAACCTTGATGGGGTTACCGCTGTTCATGACCCCTTCGTTGATGATTTTTACTTTTCCTAAATTATAGTCAACGGTAAAATCTTGCCCCTCCACCAATTTGATACTTCCCGAAGTTACACTCACTGATCCTTGCGGGATGTTCATTGCATTGAGAGAAATTTCAGAACCTGAAGCCGATTGATATTGTCCTTTGATCCTGAAACGGTTCAATTGAGGAAAATTAATTTGGGCAGCGGTCTTGGTAGAATCGTACAAGGGCTGATACACCACTTGACTGATCATTTGCTGCGCTGCGGTTGTATTACCAAGACCTGCGATAATTTCATTGGATAAATGCGTTCCAAAAGGTTCGACGTGTGGGAAGAAAATGCGCCCTGTTTGCGCATCAATCAATCCTCCTTGGGTTGAAGCATTGGGAACAAAATCAAAAAACGCATCAGGATAAGGCATCTGTTGCGCATCAATTCGGTCTAAATCCAACACCTGTAACAATAATTTCCCCTCAAGTGGCGCTCGTTGAATGCTATTCATATTGACCCCAGTTGCCGGATTGTTGTACCAAATATCCAATCTAAAATTTTCTGGAGATACTCCAAAAGCTCCCAGATTATAGACATTTTTCATCATGTTGTCCCACAGCGGCGCAGGATCACCATTGGTCAATTTCACCATGGTAATGGAGGACTTCAACATCTTTAAAACCAACGCTTGTGGCGCTGCGATTCCATCTTGAGAGAGTGTACCCACTTGGTATGTCTGACCATTGAGGGTGTATTCATAAGCCACTCCTAGAACCTCTGCGTTATTTAAAGCTTGCTTTAAAGAAATAAAACCTAATTTCGAATTATAAGTATACTCAGAAGTCGTCAACTTTCTTGCATTACCCACTCTTTCATAATGGATCCCTTGCCTTAAGCCCAATCCCAACGCCTGAATAGCGGGATTGGCATTGGTGAAATCCAAAATTTCTTGACTTCCCATCATCGTGGCATACAAGTCGTTATTGTCATTATCTGGATTATTGGGTTGAGGTAAATTGACCAGTCCTTGATAGTTATAATCCGTGCTCATGTGAGCTTGGCTTTCTCCCAAATCAGAAAACGTGAGAATGTTTCTTACATCTTGTGTGTTCGCTTGCTGATTAACGACCCACACCTCGATACGTGTGATATTGACTCCACTATTTACCACTGGCAATGCCGCCATGGCATTGTCGTATTGCCCTCTGAAAAAACCAGATAAAAAGTAATGTCGATTCGCTTCATAGTTGTCAACTGGAATATCAAATTGCTGCGTTTGGGCTCCGCCTTGTACTGTAATTTCTTTGCGTTCTCCTTTTTGTTGTGAAAGTACGGTTGTGTTTTTTAACTTTCCCCACTGCGTTTCAATTTTTGCTCCGAACAAACTGGAGCTCCCTTGGATCAAGGAACCGCTTAACGGCATTTGCACCGTTCCTAACTCGATTTTCTTAATGATCTGATCCTCGTCTCCCGTGTACTGCAATTTCATTTGATTCTCGAAATCAAATTGGCTCTCCGTATTGTAGTTTACATTGAGTTTCATTCGTGTCCCGATATTTCCAGTCACGTTTAATTGAATTTTCTGATCGAAATTAAATGTGGAAACGCGTTGCTGTTTTACCGGAATTCTTGGATTCTCCACTTTGGACATATTCATTCCGAAAGTCAATTCTGCACTTCCCTGGGGACGAATCTCAATTTCATTTGATCCGAAAATATTCTCAAAGGCTTCACTTTGAACTTTGAAAACAGGAGCAAACTCCTTACTCGCGGCATCTTCTTCCTCCACCAATTCCTTCCAATAGGCCGTCACATTGTCTTTCATCTGAAAATCCAAATATTCCTCGAGCGTCATTTGGGTGGCATTTCTAAAATCAATTCGATCGCCTATCTTTTGAGAAACCTCGTACAAGCCCGTCTCTGGATTATAGACCACATTGTATTTGATGTTTTTGGGAAGGGGTAAAGCCACACCGCCTGGATTGGGCTGGGGATTAATTGGATCTTGATTGGGCCATACGGGGGTGACGGTAGTATCTGCACTGGCCACCACGGCAACACCCTTTCGGGCATATTTGGATTCATCCCAACCGGCGTATACGATCTCAGACTTGGCAAATGCCCACCAAGAAGAAAGGCACACCGTACCTAACAACAACGTCCAAATACCTATATGCTTAAAATAACCTGACACTTAAATTTGCTTCAAAACCCATTTTATCCATTCTTCCAAAGTGGCTTGTGGATGCTCCTTCATAACCCGTTCTAAGTGTTTCTCGGCTTTGGATTTATCCAGTCCCAATGAGGAAAGGGCTATTAACGCATCCTGACGCTGTATATTGTGTCCGAAACCTGTTTTTTCTCCGGAGATGGATATTTCCACCTTGCCCATTTTATCGTGCAGGTCGATGATCATCCTTTCTGCCGTCTTTTCGCCAATTCCTTTGATGCGCTTCAGTGCCGCAACCTCCTTGTTCACTATGATCATCCTGAGCTCATCGGCTGATAGACTGGAAAGTACCATTCTTGCGGTGTTCGGACCTACCCCACTAACCGAAATGAGCTTTTTGAACACCTCTCGATCATCGGCAGATACAAAACCATACATGACCAACGAAAAGTCATTACCGTTAATGTGTAAATGAGTAAAAAGCTGTACCTCTCCCGAATCAGGCAAAGCACTGAAGGTACTCAATGGTATTTGTATGTGATAGCCTAAGCCCCCCACTTCTACGACAGCATGGAATGGACTTTTCTCCATCAACCTTCCTCGAACGCTATGAATCATAATTCTTTAAGAAAGGCGTGAAAATAGTCAAAAAAACGACATCAAGCTCTTCCTGTTCCCTTCAATTGCGCATCGACGACAGCCAATCGAATCATATTCACTATTTCACGCACGGAACAGCCCATTTGTAAAATATGATAACTATGATTCATTCCCAATAATACGGGCCCAATAACCTCGCATCCTGCGGATTCTTGCAGCAACTTGTAGGCTATATTTCCAGCAGAAAGATTAGGAAATATCAAGGTATTGACCTGTTGACCCACTAGTTTAGAAAACGGAAAATTCTCCTTGAGCATTTCATTGTTCAGCGCAAAATTCGCTTGCAACTCACCATCCACTAATAACTGGGGATGGGATTTCTGCAGGATAGCTGCGGCTTTGGCCATTTTCGCTGGATCCTCACCCTTGGCTGACCCGAAATTGGAATAGCTCAATAAGGCCACTCGAGGAGTGATTTTCATCTTACTGATGGCCTCCGTAACACGTAGGGTAATTTCCACAATATCCTCTGCCGTAGGATTTTCATTCACCGTGGTATCGGCAAAAAACAAGGGACCTTTGAGGGTTTGGACAATGTACATGCCACATACCTTTTTAACTCCTTCCTGAGGACCAATCACCTGTAACCCGGGGCGTATCACTTTGGCGTAATTTCTGGTCATTCCACTAATCATGGCATCCGCCATTCCGGTCTCCACCATCATTGCTCCAAAATAATTACGTTCTCTCATGGAACGAACCGCGTCTACATGGGTGACCCCTCTGCGCTGTCTTCTTTCAAAATAAATTTTACCAAATCGATCTCGGTTGGCATCTTGGGAGGCATCGCGAGGATCCAAAATCTCTACTCCTTGCAAATCGATGTCCCATTCTGCTATCAAAGATTTTATTCTGTTCTCATCTCCTAACAAAATGGGAATGGCGCATCCTTCGTCTTTTGCAGACTCCGCTGCTTTCAGAATTTTCACATTCTCTCCCTCCGCAAAAACCACTCGTTTAGGTGATTTCCTGGCTCTTTCCGCTATACCTCTTGACAAGGCATTGTCACGACCAATTCGCTTAAGCAACTCATTCTTGTAAGCCTCTTCATTGGGCATGGGCAATTGGGCAACTCCACTTTCAACAGCCGCCCTGGCCACTGCGGTAGAAACGACATGAATCAAGCGTGGATCCAAAGGCTTGGGGATAATATAATCGCGACCAAAATTCAGCGACTGCAGGTTGTAGGCCTCTACTACTTCTTCTGGCACCGATTCTTTGGCCAATGCTGCTAATGCATGCACGGCAGCCAATTTCATTTCGTTATTGATACATCGTGCTCTCACATCCAATGCCCCTCTGAAAATAAAGGGAAATCCCAAAACATTATTGACTTGATTAGGATGATCACTGCGACCAGTGGCCATGATCACATCTGGGCGCGCATCTAACGCATCTTGATAAGCGATCTCTGGTTCGGGATTCGCCAGTGCAAAAACGATAGGATTTTGGTTCATGGAACTGATCATTTCTTTGGAAACCAATTTCCCCTGTGATAATCCCAAAAACACATCCGCCCCTTTCATGGCTTCAGACAACGAGGCCATTTGTTGAGTAGTAGCAAACCTTCTTTTGCGGTGATCAATGTCGTTTCTTTCCTGAGTAATTAACCCTTTGGAGTCGAACATGAAAATATTTTCCATGCGCGCTCCCAATTGCAACATCATGTCGATGCAAGAAAGCGCAGCAGCGCCAGCGCCGCTCACTACGATCCGAACATCTTCTATTTTTTTTTCAGCGATCTCCAATGCATTGATGAGCGCCGCACTCGAAATAATCGCTGTTCCGTGCTGATCATCATGCATAATAGGGATATTCAACTCTGCCTTTAAGCGTTCTTCAATCTCGAACGCCTCTGGTGCTTTTATATCCTCCAAATTAATACCGCCAAAAGTTGGGGCGATATTTTTTACGGTCTTGATAAATTCCTCTACATCGGTGGTATCTACCTCAATGTCCATTCCATCAATGTCTGCAAAAATTTTAAACAACATACCCTTCCCTTCCATGACCGGCTTGGAGGCCTCTGGTCCAAGGTTACCTAAACCTAGAATCGCAGTTCCATTGGAAATAATGGCCACCAAATTTCCTTTGGCTGTGTATCGATAAACATTTTCAGGATTCTCCGCAATGGCTAAGACGGGTTCAGCTACTCCAGGAGAATAGGCCAATGCTAAATCGCGTTGGGAGCTGTGAGGCTTGGTTGGAATAATCTCTAGTTTCCCTTTTCTACCCTGCTCATGATAATCCAGTGCTTCTTTCTTCTTAATCGCTTCCATAAATGATTTCCTTAGGACGGCAAAGGTAAGGAAGGTCGCATAAACAGCACCGCCTCATCGATCACCTCTTCCATATTTTGAAATTCTATATTCAATACTGTTTTGACTTTACGAGATTGGTAGGTTGTAACCTTATCGGTATTTCGAATGGTCTCCGCTGTGATGATCGCTCTTTTTCCAGTGAACCATTCCTTCACCTGATCCAACCAACGCAAACAAAACAACGCACTATTAGGCACTTCCTTTTGTGGGATACGAATCCGCATTTTTTCAGCGGTCTTTTGGAAGAACATTTTCATACTCCAATTTTCCCCTACTACAACAAAGCGTTCTCCCCATCGCTTTTCTTGCATCAATCGAACCATTACCATGGCCAGATCCTGAGCGGCAATAAAACCTGTGCCTCCCCTCGGGAAAGCATTCCAACCTCTCGCCACTGTTGCCAAAAGTTTCCCGGAACTTTGGCCGGGAAGACACGGTCCAATCACTACCCCAGGGTTTACAATCACTGCATTTAAACCTTCCTCTATTGCACGCCACACCTCCATTTCGGAGAGAAATTTTGTTCTCGCATATTCGGTGTGCTCCTTGGATGGCTGCCAGAAGCAATCCTCATCCACGGCCTGCCCAGGAAGCGCCTTGCCCAAAGCAGCTATCGAACTCACATGGCAAACGGGAATATTAAATTCCAATGCCCAATGCATCCAATTCGCCGTTCCGTCAACATTCACCTGATGCATTCTCTCATGATCTTTCGCATGATAAGAAACCATAGCAGCGCAATGAAACAATCCGTCACAATTCTTGGGATTAGATTCCCAATCGATTTCTACCACCGACTTCCATGTGATTTGATTCCATTTCGATATTTCTTTTTTAAACTCGAAGAATGGAATCAATGATTCAGGCGTTTGCAAATGATAAAAAGCCAAAACATCATGACCTTGCCTCACCAATTCCAGCAAAACATGAGAACCTACCAAACCAGTTGCACCCGAGACCCAAAACATGCGGCGAAGTTAAGGATATTGTGAATTAACTTCGCCACGATTGGAAACGAAACCCCACATTGCACAATTACTCAAAACGCTACCAGAAAAACCAGGCGTTTATCAGTTCTTTGACGAGCAGGGGCAATTATTGTACATCGGAAAAGCCAAAGTCCTTAAAAATAGGGTGAGTAGTTATTTCTCTAAAGTTAAATATGAGAGTGCGAAGACGCTTCAATTGGTCCGAAAAATTCATGACATCCAATTTATCGTGGTGCTTTCGGAAACAGATGCATTATTACTGGAGAACTCTTTAATTAAAAAGTTCAAACCCAAGTACAACATCGCATTAAAAGACGATCGCACTTACCCGAGTATCGTGATAAAAAAAGAGCGATTTCCACGCGTATTTGCAACACGTAAAATCATCAAAGACGGTTCTGAATATTTCGGCCCTTATTCCAATGTAAAGGCAATGCACCAGGTGTTGGATTTAGCCAAGAATTTATATCCAGTTAGAACCTGCAACTGGCTGCTATCGGAAGAAAACATTGAGAAGAAAAAATTTAGGGTTTGCCTTGAATATCACATTGGTAATTGCAAAGGACCTTGTGATGGTCATCAATCTTTAGACGACTACCAATCGACCATTCAAAATATCAAACGATTGTTGAAAGGTAATTATCAGGATATTTTAAGAGACATGCGAAAGCAAATGCAAGAGCAATCAGCGCAAATGGCATTTGAAGACGCGCATCAAACCTTAGAAAAGATACAAGCTTTAGAGAGCTTTCAATCTAAAAACACCATTGTTCATCCTTCGATATCAGACACCGAGGTATTCTCGATTATTTCCGACCCGCAAATAGCCTACGTCCATTATTTGCAGATCATGAATGGATCAATAACCACTGGATACAATTTAGCCATTAAGAAAAA
This sequence comes from uncultured Chryseobacterium sp., assembly GCA_964544665.1. GTDB lineage: Bacteria > Bacteroidota > Bacteroidia > Flavobacteriales_D > Sanyastnellaceae > CAMCTV01. The sequence continues at coordinate 39,684 of CAZJCQ010000007.1, forward strand.
ACTAGAGGAGTCTGATGAAGAGCTGCTACAATATGCCATTGTGGAAATCAGGCAAAAATTTGGAACCACCATCAAGGAAATCATACTTCCTTTTTCAGTAGCACTGCCATGGAAAGACATCGTGCTTTGTATTCCGCAAAGAGGGGACAAAAAGAAGCTTTTGGAATTATCAGAAAGAAATGCCAAACAGAGTCTTTTCAATTACTACAAGCAAATTGAAATCACTGATCCTTCGCGGCATACTGATCGCATTCTAGAAACTTTGCAAAAGGATCTGCGACTGACCGATCTCCCTCGGCACATTGAATGTTTCGATAACTCGAACATTCAAGGTACTCATCCCGTTAGTGCTTGTGTCGTATTTAAAAATGGCAAGCCCGATAAAGCCAGCTATCGAATTTTCAACGTGCAATCAGTGCAGGGACCCGATGATTTTGCCACGATGCGAGAAGCCATTTATCGAAGATATCGTCGATTGATAGAAGAGCAGGAACCTCTTCCGCAATTGCTCATCATAGATGGCGGAAAAGGCCAACTCAGCGCGGCACTGGAAAGTTTAGGAGCTTTGGGGTTGATTGGTCAATTGGGGGTTATCGGAATAGCCAAAAGATTAGAAGAAATATACTTTCCAGGGGATTCCGACCCGATTTATCTAGACAAACGATCAGAATCATTGAAATTGATTCAGCATTTACGTGACGAAGCCCATCGCTATGGACTATCCAAACATCGCAATCGAAGAAGTAAAGCAGCGATTCAAACGGAACTCACTCAAATCAAAGGCATCGGAAGTGCCACGGCAGCCAAACTCCTCAAGACCTTTGGCAGTGTAGAAAAGATAAAGCAAGCGGATGAAATCAGTTTAATTGAAACAGTCGGCAAAAGAAACGCAAAAATGATTTCAGCCTATTTTAAAATTTCGAGTTGATAAAATGAGCAAATGGGTGTTAATAGCTATCCCGTGCCCCTTAAGTCAGTGAATATTCTTACTTATCTTTGCTCGGATGAAAAACCTTGATGAAGCAACAATTAAAAAGTTTAAAAAACGATTGTGGTGGATAGGACTAAGTCCTATTATATTGGCTTTATTAGTCTTGCTAATTGCATTGTTTAGTGGACTTCCAGATGTAGAAGCATTGGCCAATCCAAGGGTAAACCTCGCTTCTACCATTTACAGTGCAGACGGAAAAATTCTAGGTTCCTATTTCAAAGAAAACCGAGTTGATGTAAAATACAACGAAATTCCTAAGCATGTCGTGGACGCTTTAATTGCCACGGAAGATGAGCGATTTTATGATCACAGTGGTGTCGACTATCTGGGATTAGTTCGAGCCATTTTCAGTTTCGGTTCAGACGGAGGAGGTTCCACCTTGACACAACAATTGGCAAAACAGCAATTCACCACCAATTTCGAAAATGTCTCCAGCATCACCCGGGCATGGCAAAAAATTAGAGAGTGGATCATCGCTTGCAGAATTGAAAGTCTCTATACCAAAGAAGAAATTATTACCCACTATCTGAACCAATATGACTTTCTCAACCAAGCAGTGGGGATCAAGTCGGCTGCCTATGTTTATTTTAATACGACGCCAGACAAGCTGACCATTGAACAAGGTGCCATGCTGATTGGAATGCTGAAAAACTCTTCCCTCTTCAATCCCCTTCGCAGGCCAGAGAAAGTGATGAAAAGAAGAGAGGTGGTATTGAAACAAATGGAAAAAATTGGATACATCACCGCTGCCGCTTATGATAGTTTACGCGTTATCCCTTTAAACATTGACTTCCGCAGAATCAGTCATACAGAGGGAAGTGCTCCTTATTTCAGAGAGGTCTTGAGAGAGAAAATACAAGACATTTTTGCTGCTAAAAACGAAAAAGGAGAGTTAATTTATCACCATCCGGACGGCAGTCCATATAACATTTATAAAGATGGATTGGTCATTCACACCAGTCTGGATTCTCGCATGCAAGAATACGGAGAATGGGCGGTGAAAGAACATTTGAAAAAAGATTTGCAAAAAGCCTTTTGGCGAGATTTAAAATATCGAAGACCAGAAAAATATCCTTTTTACAACGGTATTAGTGATGGGGATAAAGAACGTATTCTTCAACAAGCCTATAAGCAAAGTGAACGATATAAAATCATGCATGGTGATTTATGTCCAGAATGTACACGACCAAAATCCTATATTGTACAAAAAGACAACCAGAACATTTGTAACGAAGAAGCCGGAGGCTGCGGCAATCAATGGAAAATTTCAAATGATGATGAAATAGCGGCAAGGTTCAATCAGCCGACTAAAATGAAAATTTATACTCCCAATGGGATAAAGGACACGGTAATGACCCCCATGGATAGCATCATTTATCACAAAACGATTTTGCATGCTAGTTTACTCTCCATGGATCCTCGTTCTGGATATATAAAGTCCTGGGTGGGCGGTATTGACTTCAACTACTTCAAATTTGATAATGTCTATCAATCCAAAAGACAAGTAGGTTCTACCTTCAAACCCATTGTTTACGCTACCGCTTTAAGGATGGGAAAAAGACCTTGCGACCCAGTTAGAGTTCCCACCTCATGCATCACTTTACCTAACGGACAACGCTGGTGTCCAAAAGGAGGTGGATCGGGTTCCTATAATATGGCAAGAGCCCTAGCTGCATCTGTTAACGTAGTAGCGGCTCAATTAATGGCCGACTACGGATTAGACGCGGTCATCGCATTGGCCCGAAATCTGGGTGTTAAAAGTGACATTCCCAAATCCTATGCAATCGCATTGGGAGCGGCCAACCTTTCGCTGTACGAAATGATTGGAGTTAATGGCGCTTTTGTGCACAATGGAATGTACATAGAACCCACTTTTCTTATTCGCATTGAAGATAGAAATGGCAATCTGATCTATGAGGCAGATCCACAAATTAATCAAGCATTAGATCCAACTGTCGCATATACACTGGTGAATATGATGAAAGGGGTTTGCCAATTCGGAACTGCTTCAAGAATTCGTGGCAGCGGACCTTATGGAAACATCCGCAATCCCGTGGCGGGCAAAACGGGAACCACCCAAAATAACACCGATGGATGGTTTATCGGTTTAACACCCGAGTTGGTTACTGGTGTTTGGGTGGGTGCACAAGATCCGACCATTCGTTTTTCCAGCACCGCGTATGGACAAGGAGCCAATACCGGCCTTCCTATTTTCGGATATTACATGAACAAAGTATATGCGGATAAAAGTTTAAATGTTTCTAAGGAAGATTTTGTCAAACCACTCAACTTCGACACCCTAAAATTCGACTGTAATGCACGATTAAAAAAACCCGGTGCAGGCGGCATTTTCACAGAAGACATTTGGGATGAGGGGGATGATGCCATTTATCAAAATGGCGAGCTTGAAATGGAAATGGACTCAACTAACGAAGAATAATGGGATTTAATAAAGTTGTAAAAAATGCCAACGAAGCCTGTAATGGCATCGAAGATGGAATGACCTTGATGGTAGGAGGGTTTGGTCTTTGTGGCATTCCAGAAAATTGCATCAATGAATTGGTCAACAAAGGAGTGAAAAATCTTACTTGTATTTCCAACAATGCTGGAGTAGATGACTTTGGCTTGGGTCTTTTACTTCAAAATAAGCAAGTCAAAAAAATGATCAGTTCCTATGTAGGAGAAAATGCGGAATTCGAAAGGCAAATGCTCTCAGGAGAATTGGAAGTAGACCTCATTCCTCAAGGTACATTGGCCACGCGATGCATGGCTGCAGGCTATGGAATGCCCGCAATTTTCACACCTGCAGGAGTGGGCACAGAGGTAGCTGAAGGAAAAGAGACGCGGGTGTTCAATGGAAAAACGTATTTGATGGAGTATGCCTTCGATGCTGATTTTGCAATTGTGAAAGCATGGAAAGGCGACACCCTGGGTAATCTTATATTCAGAAGTACCGCTAGAAATTTCAATCCCATGATGGCCATGGCAGGAAAAATTACCATCGCTGAAGTCGAAGAGCTGGTCCCTGCAGGATCCTTGGATCCTGACCACATTCATACTCCTGGTATTTATGTGCATCGAATATTTCAAGGAGATCAATTTGAAAAACGCATCGAACAAAGAACGACCCGCAAAAGAGACTGAACATGTTGGATAAAAACGGAATAGCAAAACGCATCGCCCAAGAGGTGAAAGATGGCATGTATGTAAATCTTGGGATAGGAATTCCCACATTGGTAGCGAATTTTGTTCCGCAAGGAATTGAAGTTATTCTTCAATCCGAAAATGGACTACTCGGAATGGGACCTTTTCCTTGGGAAGGAGAAGAAGATGCTGATCTGATCAATGCCGGAAAGCAAACGGTAACCACCCTGGCCGGATCTTCGATATTTGACAGTGCCATGAGCTTTGGTATGATTCGCGCTCAAAAAGTGGATTTAACCATCTTGGGAGCAATGGAAGTCAGTCAAAATGGTGACATCGCCAATTGGAAAGTTCCTGGAAAAATGGTCAAAGGAATGGGTGGCGCTATGGATTTAGTGGCCTCTGCGAAAAACATCATCGTAGCGATGCAACACTGTGATAAAGCAGGAAATTCCAAACTATTACCACAATGCTCTCTACCCCTTACCGGGATACATTGCATCCAAAAAGTGGTAACCGATTTGGGGGTATTCGATATTAAAGATGGTGCATTTCATCTCGTGGAAAGAGCGGCAGATGTTTCGATCGAAGAAATACAAGCAAAAACTGCTGGTCATTTGGTAATTCCGGAAAAGGTAGGAATCGTGCAATAGTTTTTTGTATTATCATTGCAATATGCGTAAACTACTGTCGTGTATTGCACTGTTGTGCTTTCTTTCTTCGTTTTCTCAAGAAACTTTTCCTGTCAACGGGGCACGTGAAAAAAATTGGAAATACATTGCCTTTGAACATGCCACGCTGCACATCAGTGATGCCCTCATTATCCAAGATGCTACTTTACTTATTCTTGGAGATCGCATCGTTAATGCGGGTCAGCACATTTCAATTCCTGCCTCCACGCTAAAAATCGATTGCAGCGGTAAACACATCTATCCTTCTTTTATTGACTTATCCTCGAACTATGGACAACCCAAAGTTGAACGAGGAGAATGGAGTCCTGTGCCTCAAATCGAAAGGACTAGAAAAGGTGCTTTTGGATGGAATGACGCGATACACGCAGATTACGCAGCGAGCTATCATTTCCAATACCAAGAGGATGTTGCACAAGGTTACCTCAAGGGAGGATTTGGTGCTGCACTAACCCATCAAAAAGATGGAATTGTAAGAGGCAGTGGTTGTCTTGTTGCCTTTCATAGCAACGAACAAAAAGCAATGATACACTCCCAAGCTTCCGCGCATTATTCTTTTGATAAAGGTTCCAGCAAGCAAGAGTACCCTAACAGTCTGATGGGATCAATTGCATTACTCAGACAAACCTATTATGATGCGCAATGGTATAAAACCACAGGAATTCAATCCGAGCGAAACCTGAGTTTAGAGTCTTTCCTACAACTACAAAATTTCCCGTCATTTTTTGATAGTGATGATAAATGGAATTCGCTTAGAGCAGATAAAATTGGAGATGAATTCAATGTTCAATATTACATCAAAGGAGTGGGCAATGAATATCAACGATTGTCGGAAATCAAAGCCTCCAAAGGATCATTCATTCTTCCTGTTAATTTTCCCGGCCCCATTGATTGCACAGATCCTATTCTTGCCAAGCAAATTCCTTTAGAAGAAATGAAACATTGGGATTGGGCCCCCGCAAATGCATCGATGCTGAAAGGAGAAAATATTCCCTTTGTTTTCACGGCAGACGGGCTTGAAGATAAATCGCAGTTTTTAAGTAAATTACAAAAAGCGGCGCAATACGGTCTTACAGAGGCCGATGTGCTCGCTGCCCTCACCCGTTTGCCTGCACAATGGATTCAATGCTATGATCGGATCGGCTCATTAGAATCGAAGAAGTATGCGAATTTCATTATCACTTCACATCCGCTGCTCTCCAAACAATGTCAAATTACGGAGAATTGGGTAATGGGAGAAAAACACGAAATAGAAAAACCCAAAAGCGAAACATGGCTTGGAACCTACGAAATTTCTTGGGATGCAGCAGGATCGGAAAGCTCAACCATTATCATTGAAAAAAGACCCAATGGTTTAAATGGAACTTGGATTCAAAAAGGAGATACGTTAGCGAAATCATTAAAGGTCACGACCGATCCCGTTCGCATGACGATTTACATGAATCACCCTAAAGACTCCACCTCGATTAACCATCAATACTTAACGATACAAAAGACCATATCGGGCGTAGAAGGCGTGTTATTGGACGGATGGAACCAACTCAGAAATGTAAAAGGTACTTTCCAGGCCAACAATCAAGAAAAGGAAACCAAGACTGATGAAATCGTGGAGTGGATCCAGCCCATCTCCACCATGACCTATCCATTTGGATCATATGGAAGAACTCAAGTACCCGATAAAAAAACCTATTGGATCCAAAATGCCACACTTTGGACCAATGAACCACAAGGAATTATTGAAGGAGATTTATTGATTCAAGATGGGAAAATTTTACAAGTCGGTAAAGTGGTAGCTCCCGCCAACGCGATCGCTATTAACGCAAAGGGCATGCATGTTACACCAGGCATCATCGACGAACACAGCCATATCGCTTTGATGAGTGTCAATGAAGGTGCGCAATCAAGCAGTGCAGAAGTAGAAGAATCGAGAGTCGTTTGGCCCGAAGACATTGACATATATAGACAATTAGCGGGAGGCGTTACTGCATCTCAATTGCTACATGGAAGCGCCAATGCGATTGGTGGACAAAGTGCGCTCATCAAATTGAGATGGGGAATGAATGCTGAGCAAATGCTCATTGAAAACGCCCCTGGATTTATCAAATTTGCGCTTGGGGAAAATGTAAAACAATCCAATTGGGGAGACTTTAATCGTGTTCGATTTCCACAAACCAGAATGGGGGTAGAACAACTGTACTATGATCATTTTCATCAAGCTCGAGAATACGGCGAGGCCTGGAAAAAATATCAATCATCGCTTAAATCAAAATCACCGATTCCGGCTCCGAGAAAAGATTTAGAAATGGAAGCACTCCATGAAATTCTCATTGGCAAACGATTCATTACCTGTCATAGTTATGTGCAAAGTGAAATCAACATGCTCATGCATGTCGCAGATAGCATGGGATTTAAAATTAATACTTTCACACATATCCTTGAGGGATATAAAGTGGCAGACAAAATGAAAGCCCATGGAGCATCCGCTTCATCCTTCAGTGATTGGTGGGCTTATAAGATGGAAGTGAGGGATGCTATTCCGTATAATGGCGCCTTGTTGTATGAGCAGGGAGTGAATGTTGGATTTAATTCTGACGACGCAGAAATGGCCCGTCGACTCAATCAAGAAGCGGCTAAGGCCGTAAAATATGGCAATGTGCCAGAGGCAGAGGCGTTAAAATTCGTGACCCTCAACCCCGCGAAAATGCTTCATCTTGATCATCGAATGGGCTCACTGAGTCCAGGAAAAGATGCCGATGTGGTGATCTGGAACCATTCACCGCTCAGTATCTATGCGATAGCAGAAAAAACTTTTGTAGATGGAAGATGCCTCTATGATCGATCAGAAGAAAATGAACTTCATCAAAAAGAATGGGCAGAACGAAAAAAACTGATGGATGCGATGCAGCATGCCATTGAAAACGGAGAGCAGCCGCAAAAAGCAAGTGGTCGAAAAAGACGCCACTTTCATTGTGACTCCGCAGGCGAATTATTCATTATCCAAGACCATGAACATGAGAACCATCATTAAGCTATTTTTACTGTTAATCGTTCTTCCTGCTCGGGCACAATATGCTCCTGCGCCCAAGCAAACGAAATCTATATTGATTTTAAATGCAACCGCTCACCTGGGAAATGGGGAAGTGATTACCAATGCAGCCATTGGATTTAAAAATGGAAAAATTGATTTGGTAGGAGATGCTACCACCATTCGCTTATCGCAAAATGCCTATGACACCACGATTATCGCGGAGGGCCAACACCTATATCCCGGGTTCATTGCTCCCGCTATTAATTTGGGGCTCATCGAAATGGAAGCCGTGCGTGCGACTTCCGATTTTTATGAAGTGGGTGAATTTAATCCGCACATCAGATCTCTTATTGCGTTCAATACAGACTCCGAAATTTTACCTACCGTCAGAAGCAACGGAGTTTTATTTACCCAGGTGACACCTTCCGGTGGGGTGATCTCCGGAACTTCTTCGGTGGTTCATTTAGACGGCTGGAATTGGGAAGACGCCATGGTGCTAAAAGATGATGGTGTTCATGTCAATTGGCCTTCTCTCTACACTCGATCTGCCGCAGGATTTGAGCTTAGTAAAAGTTATGAAGACGAGAAGAAAAAAATGGATGAGTTCTTTGAAGCCGCATCGGTTTATTGTCAATCCAACGCGCATGATTTAGTTGACTTACGGATGGAAGCCATGTGTCCTGTTCTCCAAGAAAAGAGCAATCTCTATGTACATGCAGAAAATGAAAGACAACTTTTGGAGGTGGTAAGTTTCAAAAAAAAATGGGGGATAAAAAAAGTGGTAATCATTGGAGGATACGATGCTCCTTGGGTAGCCAATACCCTCAAGGAAGAAAATATTTCCGTAATGATTCCTCGTGTTCACAGTCTCCCTCATTTCTCTTCTGATGAGGTGGATGCGCCCTTTACATTGGCAAAAAAATTATACGATGCGGGAGTCCTTTTTTGTTTTCAAAATGAGGGAGACATGGAAGCGATGAATTCAAGAAATCTCCCCTTTCAAGCGGGAACGGCGGTAGCTTATGGTCTTCCTTATGAAGAGGGGGTCAAAGGATTGAGTTTAAACCCCGCGAAGATGCTGGGAATTGATGAGCATTACGGTTCCATAGAAACAGGGAAAAGTGCATCATTCTTTTTATCCAAAGGAGATGCCTTGGACATGAAAACCAATCAAATTACCTACCTATTTATTGATGGACGAAATGTCACGGTAAGAAATAAGCAATATGACTTGTACATGAAGTACAAGCGTAAGTACGCGCAAAAGAATTAAATTCCCCTCCGTTCGATTTGAGGACAATCCCCAAATGATTGTTCATTTCTCGCCTCCTAGGGAAAAAATATCAGGTCTTTATGCTTTTATTTTGTTCTTATAAGAGAGAACCGAATGAATGTAATTGTACCCATGGCGGGAATGGGCAAACGTCTACGTCCGCATACGCTTACCACTCCGAAACCATTGATTCACGTGGCTGGCAAACCCATCGTTCAACGATTGGTAGAAGACATTGTGAAAGTAAGTGATCAAAAAGTAGATCATATTGCCTTTGTCACAGGACGATTTGGAGAGGCGGCAGAACAACATCTTCTCGCTGTAGCCGAGGCATTGGGAGCCAAAGGAAGCATTCATTATCAAGATGAAGCATTAGGGACCGCTCATGCCGTAATGTGTGCCAGTGAACATTTACAGGGGCCCGTTACCGTTGCCTTTGCTGATACTTTATTTCGAGCCAATTTTCAATTAGATGAGCACGCCGATGGAGTCCTATGGGTGCAAAGAATTGATGACCCCCGTCAATTTGGAGTGGTGGTAACCGATGACAACGGAAAAATTTTAGAATTTGCCGAAAAACCACAAACATTTGTTAGTGACCTCGCCATGATTGGCATTTATTTTTTTAAGGATGGCGCATGGTTGAAACGTGAATTACAATACCTGCTTGACCATCAAATCACCAACAGTGGTGAATATCAACTTCCCGATGCACTCAGAAACATGATGAAGCAGGGGGCCCATTTTATTCCAGGCACTGTAAACGATTGGATGGATTGTGGTAATAAACAAGCCGTAGTAGAAACCAATCAAAAAATATTAGGCTATGAACCTCAATATGCACAAGCGATATCGATTGGAGAAAATAGCCACGTGATTCCACCGTGTTATATCGCGGATAATGTAGTGCTCAAAAACTCCACCATCGGGCCTTATGTTTCGCTCGAAGATGGAGTACGTGTCCTCAACAGTAAAATTGAAAATTCCATCATCAATGCCAATACCACGATCTCTGCTTCACAGCTTGACGAAAGCATGGTGGGAAGCCACTGCCATGTGCATCAATATGAAGGAAATATCAACCTAGGAGATTACTCAACCATCGGAAAAATTGACTAATCTTTCAAGAAATATCCTTATCTGTCTTGTTGCTTTTCAATTAGCGGCATGCACGGCAACTAAAAAAGCGCAAACATCCTCCAACTCACAAGAAGAAAGTAAAGCTGCGAACACTTTATTTTTTTCAGGCATTCAGTTTAAGAATCAAGAAAAATGGGACCAAAGCATTGCTGCTTTCGAGTCGTACATCAAAATGAATCCTTCAGATGCAACGGCCTATTATGAGATTGCTCGAATGCAAAGAGAGCGAAAATTAGCGGCACCCGAAGCGCTAAGCAATGCAAAAAAAGCCTTTTCCATCAATCCTAACAATAAATGGTATGCCCTTGAATTGGGAAGATGCTATGTAGTCAACAATCAACTCAGTGAGGCCACTGCCGCCTATGAAGCTGCCTTTGATTTGGATAAAAAATGGACCCTGCCGCTTTTTGAAATGGCCGAAGCTTATGACGGCCTGAACAAGACACAAAAAGCAATTGAATCTTATAACAGAATTGAAAAAATAAATGGTAAAGATGAATTTCTAACTCAGGCCAAATTTCAAATTTATCAGCGAGATCATCAGGAGGAACTCGCAGCGAAAGAACTCGAAGCCCTTGCCATTGCCTACCCTAGAGAAATCAACTACACTTTCCAAGCCGCAGACTACTTGATGCAAATTCAAAAAACGGATCAAGCATTGGGACTACTGAAAAAAAATAAATTGGAGAGCAGTGGTTATTATCACTATCTCCTTTTTCAGCAACTCAATATCACAAATCCAGGCAGCGATGAGCGTTTCCGCCACCTTCAATTGGCCATGGAAAGCAGTCAGGTTGATGTAGATAAAAGAGTCATTGTCCTTTATCCGTATTTATATCAATTGAATGAACCTACCATTCAAGTTATCATCGAAAATTGTATCAATGCCACCACCTCGCTCTTTCCAGAAGATGCAAAAGCGTTTTCCATGAAGGGCGATTTTATGGCGACACAACATAAAGACGCAGAAGCGGTTGCGGCCTATAAAGAAACATTGCGTTTGGATCCATCCAAAGCTGCTGTGTGGTCCGCGCTGCTTTCGATTTACGAGCAATCGTATACACTCGATCCGAACGAATGGGTTGCAGAGGCGCAAAAAGCCATTGATTTGTTTAGCCTCTCTCCTGAATTCTACAAGAGCAAGTACAAGGCACAGTACCGATTAGGTGATTTCAATGCCATGATCATCACTTGTGATATGGGAATGGATGTCTTACTCCCGGATGATCCAGACCTGCCTGTTTTTTATTTAGATAAAATTTTTGCTTTAGGAGTAATGAATAAAAAAGATTTGGCCATTTCCTCCGCTCAACAACTCCTGCAAAGAATGACCCCGATCAATCAGCCCATCATTATAGAAAATCTATTATGGAACAGTGTATACTTCGATATGAATATTCCAGGATTTGAAAAGCAATTAGATGAAAAAGGGTTAAACTTTCCACACGCCCGTTATTTCGAAAATGCCCTACAGATCAAGAAAGGAAAAACATTAAACGAAAAAGATTTTGATTCCTCCAATTTTTACGACTCGTTAATGGGTGTGAAATATTTTCAATCCACCGATGCTGCTACCGCCTGCAAATTTTCGAAGCGATTAAAAGATAACCTTCCATGGAATCTTTGGATTCAACAAATGCATTCAAAATGTCGATAAGAAAATTTACTTCTATCCTTTTGCAATTCATAACAGCTTCCTTGCTGCTCACGAGCTGTCATCACGAAAAAAAAATTCAATTAGATGAAGTAGCATTGCTGCGACCTCGCAGTGCGCTCTATCTATTAAAGCAAAATGAAAAGACCTGGTTTCCCTATCATCATATTGGAATGAAACTAGAGGGGAATTTTATTGCGGGCGAAGAAGAAACGGGATTCAAAGCCAATTTAAGAATGTCCCAGGACAGTGCCGTTTGGTTGTCCATCTCACCTGCTTTGGGTATCGAAGTTGCAAGAGCACTCATCACCTCCGATAGCCTTTCGCTACTCTCTAAAATTCCAGATAACAAATTTGGATATATCACCACCATTTCTGATCTGGAGAATTGGTTACACTTTGAATTAGACCTTTCCGATTTGCAACATGTTTTATTAGGTCGTCCCATTGGAATTGACAAGATTGGCGGGAAGTTTAAAAGTGATGTAGATGGGTCTCAGTATATCATCAACACTCGATACAAAAGGCGCATCAAGAAAAATTTGAACTTTATCAATCAAGCTCAAGACTCCACGGATAAAAAAGACTCCGAAAGAGAAAAAAGAAAGCTCCAGAAAATCGATCAAGAGGGATTGGTTATATCACAATACTGGATTGACGGAAAAAATTACTTGCTCGACAAAATGCAATTTACCGATCTCATTTCGCACAAAACAATCACCATTATCTATGAATCTTGGAACAATGAAAATCCTGAAAATCCGTTTCCTAATAGCGGTATAATTCAAGTAAATGATGATGGAATTACCTATCGATTTCTTTGGGAAATCAACAAAATGGTTACAGATAGAATTTTCGATTTTCCTTTTGAGATACCCGAAGATTATGAAATAAAGAAGAAACTATGAAACGTATTTACACACTCATCATAGCAATATCAGCGCTGATTCTGGGTATTGTTCTCAGTCATTTGATTTTTGCGCAATCCTCGAAAAAGGACCAACTTCAAAATCAACGCGATGAAATAACCAAAAAAATAAAAGAGACCAAAGCGCTAATTGCCGAATCCGAAAAAAATCAAAGGCTGACGGCAGGACAAATTTCCGTACTCAATGAACAGATTCAGTATCGAGAAAAAATGATTTCGAATATTGATCAAGAGATGTCCTCTATTGATGAAACGATTGAACATGAGAACGAACAAATAGAAGATCTATCCAACCAATTAGGGTCGCTTAAAAAAGAATACGCGACCATGATTTATCAAGCTTATAAAAATCGTTCTTCCTACAATCAAATCGTATTTATTCTTGCCTCAAGCGACTTTTATCAAGCCTACAAGCGATTTAAATTAATGCAGTCATTATCTGAGACTAGAAAAAATCAAGTCACCTTAATTCATGATACTGAATCACGATTAAATGAAAAAATCGCAGAGATGATGCGAAGCAAAGAACAGGTGGCTTCACTTAAAAAAGAGCAAGAGAATGAAAAAGCAGAAATCAATCAAGATAAATTAGCTCAGCAAAACAAACTGTTAAGTCTCAAGAAGGAATCTTCCAAACTCAGGGATCAACAAAAAAAACAAGAAAGTGATCGTAAAAAATTAAGTTCTAAAATTCAGGACATCATTAATCAAGAGCTAGCGGCAGAAAGAAAAAGAGAGCAAGAGAAAGCCAATAAAGCAGCAGAGCTCCTGAAAATAGCCAATGCTAGTAAAAACAAAAAAGTAGAAACACCCAAGATATCGAATGGCTCTAGCAATACCGAGGCGAAAACGGAAAAGAAAACAGAAACCAAAATTACCAAGATTGAATTAGCCCCCGAAGTAATTTCCATGAACAGTAATTTCGAAAATAACAAAGGCAATCTACCCTGGCCGGTTGCTCACGGCGCCATTACCTCAAGATTTGGAAAACATAATCATCCGACATTAAACGATATTGTTCTAAATAACAACGGACTTGACTTTACTACCAAAGTTGGAGAATCGGTCCTTTGCGTCTTTTCAGGAAATGTCACCTCTGTATTCAGCATACCTGGGGCGGGATACAACATTATAGTCACTCATGGTACCTACAAGACGGTATACTCTGGCTTGGCGCAAGTCAATGTGAAGGTGGGCGATAAAGTTTCTACCAAGCAAACACTGGGTACTGTCGCCATGGGAGATGAGGAAGCGGTACTGCATTTTGAATTATGGGCGGTGAGCAGTGTAAAAGGGACTGCACAAAACCCGGAATCTTGGATTAAGCGGAAATAAGGCTTCTATTGCCCTGTAATCCGCCTGTATGGATGATTAAGTTCCTTTTTTCCAATGACAACGGCCCCTTGTCTATCATCCATGCTAACTTCCCATTATATACACGGTCCCACTGATAACCCTCTTTATCTTCGGCATGAAGGTATTCAAACAATTCCTGATGCCCCTTTCCATATCCACCCCATCGCTCATCTGAGTAAACGGATAAACGCTCCATTATTTCATTGAGCTCAGACTCTTCAGTGATGACCCATCTGAGTTTACTTCGAACCATTTCTCTTAATTCCGAAATGGAAGCCTTGAGCGCAAAAGCGACATGCACTTGTTGATGGTTTCCCGCAGCCAATAATAATCCCGCTGCGGTGGTTCCCGTTCCCCCGGCGATCCAAATATGATCAAAAGAACTTTTATCAAAATCATCGAGCATCTCCATTGCGCCCATCAATCCCCAATAATTACTTCCACCTTCTGGAATAAAATAGTAGCCTGGGTATTGATCTCGGATCCAAACTTTAAAATCTTCCGTTTCCCGAAGCTCATACATGGCAAGGTCTAAGCCCTGCAATTGCATCCCATTTTGTTCCATATCCATCATCGCCAATGTGGGCGATTGGATGCGCCATTCACCTCGAATCAAACCAATACTGGGTACCTGCAATTTTTTTCCTGCATATGCCATGGCAGATAAATGATTACTCCATGGTCCACCCATACTGATCCAACCTTGATACCCTTTTTCCTGCAAATGCAGCAAATTGTACTTCAACTTGAACCACTTGTTCCCTGCCTCCCATTCATTCTCTGCCCGCCATCTTTTTATTACTACCTGCGGTTGGTGACTTTTAGCAGGTTTTGCCCAATCTAGATATATCGCCTGAACCATTGTTCTTTTTTCTTGTTGTTTAACGCAAAGATTGAGAAATTTGTTTATGTCTTTTAATAAAAAAATACCCATTGAAGAAGGAGATTTCTATTACTCGCAGGAAGGGTATATCGTATTTACGGAACAATATCATCTCAAAAGAGGAAATTGTTGTCAAAGCGGTTGCAAGCATTGCCCATATGGATTTGACAAGAAAACGGGAAAATTCAAAAAAACCACAACCTCGGATTAGTGAGGATTTAACTTTCTTCGTGCAGAATTTCTAAAATAGTCCTGAAAGCGGCAACTTGTTGTCCATACCTTTCTATATGCTTTGCCTGCAATGCCGGAGCAAAATCTGCTTGATATCGTTCATAATCCGACATGCTTTTCACCACATATTGCACTGCATAGGTTACCCCGCCTTCTTCATGAGCCAATACCCTGCAGATTCTGCCGTTTTCGAAAAAACCAGTCGCCAACACCTCGGGAACATGAATACCTTTCATCCAACTCAACCACTCTTCATGCACGGTCTCATCTACACTGACCGTCACATTATAAATAATTTTATTCATTCTCCAAAAATGCACTAACTTATTTTCCCATCAAAACATTATATTTGCCTAAATTCAAATACCATGCTTACCGGAATCAATCATTTGCACTCCTTTTTAAGATATATCGCAGTTGCGATGATCCTTTGGACCATCATTCATGCTTTTTTAAACCGAAAAAATTCTGCTGCTACCGCCTCTAAGTGGTCCATGTTGAGCATGATGATCTTACATACCCAATTCCTTTTGGGGCTGGCACTTTGGATCATGAAGTTTATGGAGCTGAAAGGAAAAGAGGAAATGAAACTTCCAGATAATCGTTTCTTCATCATGGAACACAGCACCATGATGCTGCTGGCCATCATTTTAATTTCGATTGGTCATATCAAAGGAAAAAAGATCTCGGACATGCCGAAACGCTACAATACCATTTTTTGGTTCTTCTTAATTGGATTCATCATCATGATGCTCTCTATTCCATGGCCAATCGGATTTATGGATCATAATGCAGGATGGTTTTAATGAAAAATTTCTTCCTTTCTCTTTTGGTATTGGTAGTTTTAAGTTGTAATGAAAAGCAACCTGAAGCCGCAGGATCCATCAATCCCAAAGAATTATACACGACTCGTTGTGCGGCTTGCCATGGTCTTGATGGAAAATTAACCATGGGGGGTTCTAAGCCGCTGCATACCAGCTCACTGAGCGCAGCGGATATCGTCCAACAAATCAAAAAGGGCAAAGGATCAATGCCTCCTTTTGAAGGACGTCTCTCCGAAGAAGAAATCAATGCATTGTCCCAATTCGTTTTAACGCTCCGAACTCCTTAATGGCTAAGTTGATTGATACAGCTAAAAGGCAAGAGACTTGCGTTTTAGTCGGCATTGTTACCCAACAACAAAATCGATCGCTGCTAGAAGAATACCTCGATGAATTGGCGTTTTTGGCAGAAACAGCACATGCCAAAACGCTAAAGCGATTTTCCCAAAGTCTTTCTCACCCAGACTCTCGAACTTTTGTAGGAAGCGGAAAAATTGAAGAAATCAAAACCTTCGTTTTCGAAAATGATGTGGACATGGTGATTTTCGATGATGAGCTCGCTCCTTCCCAATTGCGCAACCTAGAGCAGATTTTTAACAATGAAGACAAGAAAGTTAAAATCCTAGACCGCAACAACCTCATTCTTGACATCTTTGCCAACAGGGCCCGCACTGCGCATGCCAAGGTGCAAGTCGAACTCGCTCAATACCAATACTTACTTCCGCGCTTAACTAAAATGTGGAGTCACTTGGAAAGACAAAAGGGAGGGATTGGAATGAGAGGACCAGGTGAACAGGAGATTGAAACCGACCGTCGTATTGTCCGCGATCGCATTTCATTTTTAAAAAAAGAACTGGAGGTCATCGATCGTCAAAAGAAAACGCAGCGAGGAAATCGCGGCGGATTAAAACGCGTGGCGCTGGTTGGATATACCAACGTTGGAAAAAGCACTTTAATGAATGTGCTGAGCAAAAGTGATGTTTTCGCAGAAAATAAATTATTCGCTACCCTGGATACAACGGTAAGGAAAATGGTTTTGGACAATCAACCTTTTCTGCTAAGTGATACGGTTGGTTTTATCCGAAAACTTCCGCATGATTTAATTGAATCTTTCAAAAGCACTTTAGATGAGGTGCGAGAATCCGACCTACTGATTCATGTCGTAGACCTCTCCCACCCTCAGTTCGAAGATCATATCCGAGTGGTCAATGATACGCTCAAGGATATTGAAAGTGGGAACATAAAAACGCTCTTGCTATTTAACAAAATCGACGCCTATCATCCCGATAATGATGACGAAATTTTAGAAGAAGAACGTCTCAGAAAACACAGCTTGGCCTCCTTAAAAAAGACTTGGATGAATCACGCACAAACCGACGTCATTTTTATTTCTGCTCATAAAAAGCAAAACCTAGAGGAGTTAAGAAATTGGATTATTCGAAATGTAGCACCAACGTATTAAACCCACTCTTCACCTTTGTTCAATTTAATATCGTTGACAAAAGATTTGATCTTTTGCTCATCCTCCATTTTACAAACCAACAAAGTGTTGCCTGAATCTACCACAATGTATCCATTCAATCCCTGCAAAACAACTAACTTCTCTCCGGGCACGCGCACCAGCGTATTACTGCAGTTATAAGTCAATACATTTTTTCCCACCACACCATTTCGATGGTCATCATGTTCAAGATGTCCATGCAATGAACCCCAAGTTCCCAAATCACTCCAACCAAAATCGCTGAGCACTACTTTTACATTTCTTGCCTTTTCCATAATTCCATAATCGATGGAAATATTTTCGCATGCTGCATACATCTCGTTGATAAACGATTGCTCAGCTGGTGACCCATATTTTCCATGCCCTTCAGAAAATGCCTTATCCATTTCGGGAAGAAACTTTTGAAAGGCTTGAACGATGCTTCCTACTTTCCAAATAAAAATACCGCTGTTCCAAGAAAAATCGCCACTGGCAATAAAATCTTTAGCCAACTCCAAATCCGGTTTTTCAGTAAACGTTTTGACCTTTTTTACGCGATCATGAACAACAGAAAGATCATCCTCCCACTGGATATAACCATATCCTGTATCGGGGCGAGTGGGCTTAATACCCAATGTCACCAAATCACCCTGCTGCGCTTGCTCCAAACTCATCTCAATGGTTTTTACAAACTCCGTCTCATTTAAAATCAGATGATCGCTTGGAGCGACGACAATGTTCGCATCTGCATTTTTTTCCAAAATCCAATGGGAGGCATAGGCTACACAAGGGGCGGTATTGCGCATAAAGGGCTCACACAACACTTGCTCTGGTCGAAGAGAAGGCAATTGCTCGAGGACCAAAGATTTGTAACGTTCATTGGTCACGACCAATATATTTTCAGGAGGACAGAGCGGCAAAAAACGATCATGCGTTTGTTGAATCAGGGTTTTTCCCACTCCTAAAATATCGTGAAATTGTTTGGGAAAAGCCGTTTTGCTCATGGGCCAAAAACGGGAGCCAATCCCGCCTGCCATGATTACGCAATAGTTGTTTGGATTCATGATTTCGCTAAAAGCACAAAAGTAACATTTATTCCTGAATAACCCGTGGTAAAGTTCGATTTATTCCATCACCAATCTTGCTATATTTGAGCATGAAATATGCGCTTTTATTGCCTTTGTTCTTCGTTTCCTTTTGGGGACGTTCCCAACAAAACACCCCTCAAGGAATTTTGAGAGGTAATTTCCAATTCCTTGCTCAACAATATCAAGAAGATAGTTTAATTAATGCGACCGTTCCTCCTGCCAAAGCGGCTTTGAACGGATTTGGTAATTTCACCTACACCTACGGAAAAGTCACTGCTGGATGGAGAATAGAAACCTATCAAAATGCCATTCAGGGATACAGCGCTCAAAATCGATACAAGGGAACCGGAATTGGTAATCGATATTTAACCTATGCAGATTCCACTTTTGAAGTGACGATTGGAAATTTTTACGAGCAATTTGGAAATGGACTCACACTCCGAACGTATTGGGAACCGAATTTGGGTATCGATAACGCTTTGGATGGAGCACGTGTCGTATTTCGACCTAAAAAGGGAATTTCATTAAAAGGAATTTTTGGAAGACAACGATTGGATTTCAACAATCAAATCATACATGCCGATGGAATTGTACGTGGATTCGATGGAGAGATCAACATGAACGACCTTATCCGTTCTTGGAACGATTCCAAAACACATGTGATGGTTGGAGGAAATTTTGTGAGCAAATACCAAGAAGGAGGAAATATGTTTCAGGATAGCCTGGTTTTTGTTTTACCCGAAAATGTGGCCATGTATTCTGGTCGTTTTCAAGTTCAAAGAGGTGGATGGATGATGATGGGAGAATATGCGCACAAAATCAACGACCCCAGCGCAGACAATGGCTATATCTATCGGAACGGGAGAGGAATCTTTTTAAATACTTCCTATAGCCGAAAAGGTTTCGGATTGAACGCCATGGCAAAGAGCATTGATAATTTGAGCTTTCGATCCGATCGGAATTTAAAATTATTTGATGTTCCCATCAATTATACACCAGCCATTACCAAACAACATACTTACAATTTGGCCTCCACGCTCTATCCATACGCTACTCCACTCACGGGAGAATCCAGTTTCATGTTGGAATTATTTTACATGATTCCAAAAGGAAGCAAACTGGGTGGTGCCTATGGAACCAATATCACCTTGAGCTATGCAGCCGCCAATAGCTTAGACACCACACGACTCACCGGGATTGGGGCCAAAACAGAAGGATATCAATTAAATTCATTGGGATTTGGTCCTGAAAAATACGTACGTGACTTCAACATGGAAATCAAAAGAAAATTAACCAAAGAGTTTTCGGCCAGTTATACCTTTTACTACATGGAGTTCAACACCTTGGTCACCCCCGTTACCAATACTTTCAAAGGGATCGTGTATGCCAACATCAATGTCTTAGAGATGGGATATAAAATCACCAAAAAAGACAATATTAGAATTGAACTTCAAACCCTGAACACCCAGCAAGACAAAGGCGATTGGGAAACCATTGTGATGGAATATACCCATTCCCCTCACTGGACCATTGGCGTTGTAAATCAATACAACAAAGGAAATCCAGATGAGAATAAACGCATAAACTATCTTTTTGGAACAGTTGGCTACATTAACGGACCTCATCGCATTACGCTAGGATATGGAAAACGCCGAGAAGGTGTATTTTGTATCGGCGGTGTATGTCGTGCTGTTCCTGCTACCAATGGATTCGAACTCAGTATCACCAGTAGTTTTTAATCATGAAAAAATATCTTAACTTACTTGTCGTCACTTTTCTACTCATTGGATGTGACCAAATAGAGCAACCCTATTCCAATATCAAGTATCGATATAAAGAAGAAAAATATGGTCCAGCGCCTACTTTTTCATTGCTCAATAATCCTTTAAAAAACGTGCTAGTAGAAGAGTTTACCGGACACCTTTGTGGGTTTTGTCCCGCCTCTACTAAACTGGTGAATGAACTGGATTCCATACTTGGAGAACGAATGGTGACGATATCCATTCATGCTGGAACACTTGCGGCAGTAAGCGCCCCACCTTTTGATGCAGATTACAATACAACGCCAGGAAATTTATATTGGAGCCAACTCAATGGTGGATTTAATCCTTGCGCAAGAATTGATCGATTGGGAGGTATTTCCAATTTCACCTGGCTCGACGCTGATAATCCCGATTCGTGGAGAGACATTATTCAATCTCAAAAAAACCTTACTCCAAAAGCTGCTATTCAGCTTCAAGCCGATTTTGTAACAGAAGACAACGTGATTAACATCCACACTGCCACTCAATTTCAAACCAATTTAAGTGGAAACTACCAACTCGTTGTGCTAGTGGTAGAATCCGATATCGTTTCGCCGCAAGAAGATTATGATCAAACGCCTCCTGAAGTAGAAGACTATCATCATAAACATGTACTAAGGGCAAGTGTAACGGAAGCCATGGGAAACACCATTGCCGCTAACCCCTCTGCCAATGAAATTAAAACAACCAGTTATACCTTTCCTCTCAAGAGCGGTTGGGTAGGCAATCATTGCACGGTGGTCGCCTATTTAATTGACCCGAATTCACAGGAGATTATCAATGCTGCGGAATATGAATTGGAATAGTCTTTTGCTTTTTCTTCTTTTCCCTATCAGCTTAGTTGGATGGGGACAAAATGAAGAAGGTTCAACGCCGCAACGCTTTCAAATGGGCTTAAAAATCTGACCCAATACCAGTCAAATGAGCGGTGACGGCCTAGGCGGTTTTGATAAATTTGGAGCCGTGTTGGGCGCTACGGTAAAAGGAAAAATTAACGAAAGAAATTATTTTTCCATTGGCATAGAGTACAACAGCAAAGGAAGTAGAGCTCCCATTGATACGATCAATCATAATACCTTTGCTTTCCGTCTTCATTATATTCAAATACCCCTTCAGTGGCAATTGGATATCAATCAGCGTCTTCGACTTCATTTAGGTCCTTATGCCGCGTTTTTAGCTCAGCAAAGTGTTATGACCAACGGGATCTCTCGCTCTATGACGGAAGCCTCTTACGGCCCTGCATTTGACCCCTGGGACTTCGGCATCACCGCTGGCCTCGCATTTAAATTCACCGAACAAAGTTTCTTTTTGCTAGAATTCGGTCAAAGTATTTTACCTATCCGACCCAATCCTGCTCAAGCAAACCAATACAGCTATTATGAAAGAGGCAACTACAACAGCACCGTTGCCTTTTCGTTGATTCGCTATTTTTGAACGCGCCACTCATCGGGCCATTGGATCATTGCGTTGGCTTGTTCAGCAAAATCAGACCATTTGGTCTCCCATGTCAAGGCATTTTGCTTTTTCCACTCCTCCACCTCAGTTCTCAATTGCTCGATAGCTACGACTACATTTTCCCCAGGCATTTCATTTCCAGTCTGAATCAGTGACATCGGTGTCCAAATTCTTCCATTTAAATATCGACTATGATCCTGGTGACCTCTTCTGCCCTCGGGCATAAACACCACTTCCAATTGCTTATTCCATTGCTTTTGAATACTGTCCACTTGCGACTTCCACGATTTTTGAACGCTATCTGGCATGTACTTGATTGTTTGCAAGGACCAGTCCATTAGCTCATTGCTTTTCTTTATTTTCTCCACTTCGGTATCCAAAGTTCTAATGACAGCAGACCACTCATTGTACAAAGCCAATTGTCGATCATAAGCAGCTTGATTAAATGGCACACGTGGATCTGGTTGGACAATCACTGGAACACTGGAATGATGCTTGCCGTAACGAACATCCAGAAGATAAGTACCGGGAGCAACTCGCCACCCTCCGCCAGGTGTCTCCTTTGATTTCTCTCTTTTACTTCGAGTAGGAAACTCCATTCCGTTGCGATCAAAACCCCAATGAATATAGGTAATAAAGGAATCGGGCTCTTGTTCGAAACAACGAATGGTGTCGCCAGTCGAAGACAATATAGCAATTTTCATTTTTGCTTTATCCGCACCTTCCTTGGTTTTCTGTTGCTTAACCATACATCCCACTTGCAAATGAGTCGACCTATTTTCCCCCTTAAATACCATATCTCCAGGGAATCGTTGACCATTGTGTCGCTTCTGAAAAGACTGATGTACAGGTTGAGGAGTAAATACCAGCAGTGTATCGTTGATGGAATTTCCCTTTTGTATCCAGGTTCGCATCGGAGTAATATCATCCAAGATATAAATACCTCGACCAAATGTGGCAATGACCAGATCATGCTCCGTAGGATGAATTTTCAAGTCTTGGGTAGCCACGCTCGGATAATCGTGTTTCCACTTCTCCCATTTCTTTCCTTGATCCATGGAAACATATAATCCTTGGTCGGTCCCCATAAACACCAATTTAGATTCCACGGGATCCTGACATACACTGAGGCAATGTCCAAGAATTCCTTTTTTCTCTGCGCAGTTTTCCCAGTTCTTACCTCCGTCTTGGGTATGAAAAAGATAAGTACCCCAATCATTTTGACGATAGTTATTGACCACTACCCACACTTCATTCGGATCGTTGTCATTAATTACAATTTGCGGAATCCATGCGTTTTTTGGGAACTGCTTTATTCTTCCTGAAACATTTTCCCATAGCACACCATCATTAATGGTATGCTGCAACTGTCCGTCATCTGTTCCAACCCAGATCTCTCCTTTTCTCTTGGGAGATGGGGCAATGGCAATAATGGTACAATGATTCTCCGCTGAAGTCGCATCGGTTGTCAATCCTCCACTTTTATAAGCCTCTTGTTTTTTAGGGTCATTCGATGTTAAATCAGGAGAAATCACTTTCCAAGTTTGACCATGATTTGCGGAATAATGCAAAAATTGAGAGCCAACATAAATTCCATTATTATTGAATGGATCCGAGGATATCGCAGTGTTCCAATGAAATCGCAATGGAACACCTTGTGGATGAACAGGGCGAATATTCTGATCTTCGCCTGTCTGCGCATTTACGCGCGCTAAGTCGCCTCCCTGCGATAATACATAAACCCAATTTTCGTCACTAGGATCGGGCACTGCATCAAAACCATCTCCAAAATATAACTCTTGCCAGTCACTGTCCAGTATTCCATCAGAATGCCATGCATAAGCGGGTCCTTTCCATGTTCCATTATCTTGTAAACCTCCATAAACGTGATACGGTTTTGCATGGTCAATTTGTATGTGATAAAACTGCCCCAAAGGCAAATTGGGAATGAAGGTCCAATTTTTTCCTCCATCACGAGAAACATTCAACCCTCCATCATTTCCTTCCCACATTTCATTGGGCTGAAGCGGATTCCACCAAAATGCATGATGATCAGGATGCACGCCCCAATAGGGCAACATGGTCTTCCAAGTCTTTCCTCCATCGATGCTCTCACTTACGATGCTATGCAAATAAATTAAGTGATTCGGATCGGTGGGATCTACATAAAACTCTGAATAATAAAAAGGGCGATCATCTACTCCATTTTCGGTCACCAATGACCAATGCAACCCTCCATCATCACTCCGATAAAGCCCAGTTTTTTTTGATTCTATCATGGCATACACAATGCGTGTATCCGATGGTGCTATGGCCAATCCTATTCTACCCAAGGACCCCTTTGGCAGTCCCTCCTTTTCTCCCAATCTTTTCCAATTTTTACCTGCATCAAAAGTGAGATACAATCCGGAGCTTTTACCTCCAGAGTTAAACGTCCATGGCTTGCGCTCATACTGCCACATGGCTGCGAATAACTTTTGATCATTGTTGGGATCCATCACTAAATCTGCGCAACCGGTGGAATCGTTGATATATAACGATCGTGACCAAGTTTCTTTTTCATTATTAAACACATAAACCCCTCGCTCATTTGAGGGACCCCAAGCAGATCCCATCACGGCCGCCCAAACATTATCTCGACGATCCATGCAAATACGATGAATGGATTTACTATTCTCCAAGCCCATGCATTTCCATGATTTCCCTCCATCCATTGAGCGATAAATTCCATTTCCACTGTTCTGAGAATTTCTGGGATTTCCTTCTCCCGTTCCCACCCAGATTACATCTGAATGATGAGGGGATACATGCACCGCTCCGATGCTGATATTCGACTGCTGATCAAAAAGTGGTTCCCACGTCGCCCCCGCACTTTCGCTCTTCCACAATCCACCCGAAGCCGAACCCACATAGAGAATGTCCTTGATGGGATCTTGATCAATCGAAGTGACTCTTCCACTGGTAACACCCGGTCCAATGGATCGCATATTCATTCCCTTAAAAGACTCCAATTGACCGTGAACCAACAAAGGCAAAAAAGCCAGTGCTGTAAAAATAATTTTATTCATTTGCTAAAATTACAACGAAGTATTTGAATATTTGAGGAAATGAAAATTAGCATCATCACCATCTCTTACAACAGCGAAAAAACCATTGAGGCAACGATCAAAAGTGTTTTGCTGCAAGAGGGGGTAGAGCTAGAATACATTATCATAGATGGCGCCTCGACCGATCGAACCTTGGAAAAGATTCAACCTTATCAAAGCAAAATTCATCATTTTATTTCCGAACCCGATCACGGCATTTATGACGCCATGAATAAAGGTATTCAATTGGCGTCGGGAGAGGTCATTGGTATTTTAAATAGTGATGACACTTATGCCGATCCCTATGTACTCGAAGATGTGATGAAACATATCGTGGATAAAGATGCGATCTATGGAGATTTAGAATACGTGAACGGAGAAACAGGAAAAACCCTCCGAAAATGGAAATCTGGTCCCTACCATGACGCTGATTTCCTGCGCGGTTGGATGCCCCCTCATCCCACTTTTTTTGTGAAAAGAAGGGTATATGAAAAATGGGGGATCTTTAGAACGGATCATGGAACAGCTGCCGACTATGAAATCATGCTTCGTTTCATTCACAAATATAAAATCACCATGCATTACCTACCCCGAATTTTAGTTCGAATGAAATCCGGAGGAGCGAGCAATGATTCTTGGAAAAAAAGATGGCAGGCAAACCGACTTGATAAAAAGAGCTGGCAATTAAATGAACTTCGTCCCAGATGGTATACGTTATGGTTAAAACCGTTGCGCAAAGTTTCACAATGGTTTTGATTTGAAACTTCATAATGGAGATCAATTTCCTACTAAAACTCCCGATTTTTCAGTGATTTCAGCCGGTTAATCAGTCCAAATCAATGAATTTCACCCCAAACATTATACAACATTTACAATTTCAATCCGAAAGGATATAAATTGAACAATTTCAAACCCTTTGATAACAGACTATTCTAGCGATTTTAAGGGGCGAAAAACTCGAAATCAATATAAATATGAGGGCAAATTGATTTTTAATACAATGGACTTAGAAGGAAAGAGTACTTAATATTGCATCATGTCAAAGATTCACATAGGAAAAGAAATCAGGATGCGAGTAAAGAAGAAGGGCATCAAAGCGGAGACGCTGGCGAAGTTATTAAATGTATCGATACCCAACATCTATAAGATCTACGAACGTCAGAGTATGGATACAGGACTTCTCAGCAGAATCTGCCAAGTGGTGGACTACAACTTCTTCTCTTTGTATGCCAAAGAATACCGCACCGAACAAGAGTCAGATGCTTTCGAGCTTTGCCAAAAAGAAAATGCGATGCTTCGTAATATTCTTCGTGAAAAAGAAGAATTATATGAAGTACTCATGCGTCAGGTAAAAGTGGGAAAGTCCAAGTAAAAAAAAATTTAATGAAGAAGGGTGCTTTACCAGCACCCTTTTTTGTTTCTTCCCTTTTTCATTACATTTGCTTCGTTCCAAGGGGTGTCCATCAACGGATGGTCTGAGATTATACCCTTCTTGTTGATCTCAAC